>CAMYLC010000068.1 GCA_947259195.1 Thermoanaerobaculia bacterium
TATCTCTCGCTGGTGGTCATCAACGGCATCGTCACCTTCATGCTGACTCCCGGCAAGTGGCTCCAGACCGGGGCCTTTTGGGATGGATTCTTCAACCCGACCTATTTCCCGAGCTTGTTGCTGAGGACCGGCATCGCCATCCTGATGGCTGTCGCCTTCATGGTTTGGCCGGCGAGAAAAGCCTCGGCTGAGGCCCGGCCGAGATTGCATCGGTATCTGGGTCTATGGGCAGTCGTGGGAGCGCTGATCTCCTATGCCGGCTACCGGTGGTGGGAATCGGCCCTGCCGGAATCGACGCGAGACCTCTTCCTCGGAGACGGGGCGTTGCTCGATGGCCTGGCTTTCACCCGTCACGAGGTGATGTGGTCGGTCGCACTTTTCTTGGTGCTGTCGATTATCTTCCTGTTGGCTCTGCCGAAAATGGCCAAGGTCATTCCGCTCCTGTTGATCACGATCGCGGCCTTCTCGTTCTTCGGCAGCTACGAGCGACTCCGCGAGGGAACTCGCAAGCCATTCATCATCCACGACTACATGTTCTCCAACGGTGTCCTGGTCGATGAAATCGGGGAGCTCAACGAGAACGGGATGCTCTCCAAGGCGCGGTGGGCGGCCCGCGTGCCGGCGACGAACTCGGTGGAGATGGGCCGACAGGTCTTCGATGCCCAGTGCCGAAGCTGTCATACGATCGATGGCTATCTCTCCATCCGGGAGCTGGCCCCCGAAGATCCGGACATGACGTACAGCATTCTGTACGCCCTTTACGACCAGGGCGAGATGTTCACCGCGCTGGAACCGGGTGAGGCGGTGGCCATGGGGGATCTGAACTACCCGTTCATGCCGCCCTTCGTGGGTACCGAAGAGGAGATGGAAGCTCTGGTCGATTTCATCGCCTCGCTCACGACGCCAGACGGCGAAGCGGCGGCCAAAGGAGGTGTCTGATGGGTAACGAGCTGATTCCTGCTTTGGACGCATTTCCGATTCCGGGACCGGTGTGGCTCTTTCACTTCCTGCTGGTTTTCACCTTCATCCTGCACATGCTGTTCATGAACCTGACGCTGGGCGGCACCATCCTGGCCGCGTTGAGCCAGTTGTTCTCGAGGGGCAAGGCAGATGACTACAGGGCTCTAGTGGCGATGCGACTGATGGGCATCAACACCTACGGCATCTCGCTGACGATCACCTCCGGCATAGCGCCTCTGTTGTTCGTACAGGTGCTCTACCAGCAGTACTTCTACACGGCCACGATCATGATTGCGTGGACCTGGTTGATGTCCCTGGTGTTCCTGATGGTCGGCTACTACGCGGCCTATCTCTACAAGTTCAAGGGGACGCCGACGAAGGGTTCCGGTGGCACCGCGTGGCTGTGGCTCTCAGCGATCATGTTCTTCATCATCGCGATGGTGCATGTGGCGGTCAACCTCATTCACTCTCAGCCGGACAAGTGGGCGGCGCTGGCCGACAACCCGCTAGCGATTTTGGGTGATGCTGCGTTCTGGCCCCGACTCTTCCATTTCGTCTTCGCAGGATTGGGCTTCAGTGGGGTGGTCGTGGCGTGGTGGGCAGCGCGCCAGGCCGGCAAGGGCGTCGAGGTCGAGCTCAACACCAGGATCGCGAGCTACGCTTGGAAGTGGGCGCTGTGGACCACGCTGCTGCAGATTGCCGATGGGTTCCTGCTGGTCATGGTGCTGCCGCGACCGGTGCTGCTCGGCTTCATGCGGGGCGGCATGGCGACCATGCTGCCGTTCACCCTGGGCATTCTTCTTGCCCTCGGGCTGTTGGTGATGTTGGCCAAGGTGTCGAACCCGGTGGAGAAGTTCTCGACGGTCAACGGCACCCTGATGGGGATGATCGCCACGATCGCGATCATGTCCATCACCCGGCACCAGATTCGGGCGATCTATCTCGAACCGGTGACTGCCCGATTCCGTTTGGAGACGGCGCCGCAGTGGGGCAACTTCATTCTATTTGCCCTGCTGCTCGTAGCGGGTCTCTACACCCTGTATTACATGGTCAGGGAGGTCCTCGAGAGTCGTGCAGCCGGGCAAGACGCCGCCTGATAGCTCTTGCGTTCGAAAACGATCCAATGCGGAGCGGGCTTTGCGCTCGCTCCGCGTTTTGTCTGGCCAGGGCTGGGAGGACCCACCTGTTGGGATAGGCGCCTGGTCCGCCCCAATAGATATGGGAGATCGCCGGGAACGGGCGTATAAAGGTGCTCGAGCACCGGAGTCCGTAGCCTCGGTTTGACATGAAAGGGATTGGGGAGGTCTCCGAGGCGCTTCACCTGTACCACCCGGAGGGGTTTGTCGTGCGATCCGAGACTCAACGCCTCATGCTGGTCGCGACTGCATGCCTGGTCGCTGCCTTTCTGGTTGCGCCAATTCCGGCGCTGGGCGCCGATGCGCCGATGTGCCTCGACTGTCACGACACCGATGTCGATGCGTTCGCTGAATCCGTGCACGGCTTCGCGGAGTGTCTCGACTGCCACGTGGGTGCCGACTCGGAAGACCACCCGGAAGTTGGCACGAGGGCCGACTGCACAGGCTGTCATGAAGGGGAGGTGGAACAGCACCAGCTCAGTGTGCATGGTCGGATGGAGGCCTCCGGTCGACTTCCCGGCAATGGTGGCTGCGGCAGCTGTCACGGCGACATTCATTCTCTTCTACTGCACGAAGATCCGGCGTCGGCGACCAATCCGCTCAGGATTGCCGACACCTGTGGTAGCTGTCACTCCGATCCTGATCTGGCAGCCGATCTCGGAATCCACCTCGTGCAGCCGATCGAGGCGTACAGCGAGAGCGTGCATTCGCGAGCCGTCCAGCGGGGTGTCAAGGCGGCCACTTGCTCCGAGTGCCATGGGACTCACGACATCCAACCGGCTGCGAGGGCGGATTCAAGAGTCCATGCCGACAAGATCCCGCAGACCTGCGGCAAATGCCATGGCTCGGTGACCGCGGTGTTCAACGAGAGCGTCCATGGCCGGGCGGTAGCTCACGGCCTGGAGGATGCTCCGACCTGCACCGACTGCCATGGCGAGCACCGCATTTTGGAACCCAAGCGCGGTGACTCCACCGTCTATCCGACCAACCTGCCGAAGATGACCTGCGGCCGCTGCCACGGTGATCTGGCGCTGTCCGACAAGTTCGGGATGGAGGAGGACAAGGTCCCGGCGTACGAAGACAGTTACCACGGCCTGGCTTCCCGCTCCGGAAACGTCGTTGTGGCCAACTGCGCTTCGTGCCACGGCGTGCATGACATCCTGCCTTCGACTGACGAGAAGTCGCATACCTTCCCGGATAATCTGGATGAGACCTGCGGCCAATGCCATCCGGGCGCCGGCGAGCGGTTCGCCATCGGCGCAGTGCATGTGCTGCCGGATGAGCCAGAGCACGCGGCCGTTTACTGGGTCCGCAAGATCTACCTCTGGCTGATCTTTTTCACGATTGGCGGGATGCTGCTGCACAACGCTCTGGACTTCTACCGAAAGCTCCGGCATCCGTTGCCTCGGCCCTCGGAGCAGGTGGAGGATGCTGTCGAGCGAATGTCGCTGGCGGGCCGCATCAACCATGCCATGCTGCTGGTGAGCTTCATCATCCTGGTCCACACCGGATTCGCACTCAAGTACCCCGAAGCGTGGTGGGCCTGCCCATTGCCCTTCTTGAAGGGATTCTGTGAGCTGCGAGGCTTGATCCACCGCATCGCCGCGGTGGTGATGATTCTCGCTTCGGTGATGCATGTCATCCACTTGATGGTCGATCGCAGGGCCAGGACCCTGATGAAAGGGATGATTCCCGGGCTCAGCGATCTGCGCGACCTCAAGGGCAAGTTCGATTATTTCCTCGGACGCACGACACACCCACCTAAGGCGGAGTGGTTCAGCTATCCGGAGAAGATGGAATACGGCGGGGTCTTGTGGGGCACGCTCGTCATGGCAGTGACCGGCTTCATTCTCTGGTTCGAGAACGTATCGCTGCATTGGCTTCCTTCGTGGGCGATCGATGTCGCGACCACGGTCCACTTCTATGAGGCGATTCTGGCCACCCTGTCGATCGCTGTCTGGCACTTCTACCATGTGATCTTCGACCCCGCGGTCTATCCGATGGACTCAGCGTGGCTGACCGGTGAATCACCGCCAGTCAGGAATCTCGAGCGCCACCAGCCGGAGCTGCCGGACGACGAGGATCACCCCCACGCTCCGGCGCATCCAGCGTAGGGGGTTGAGGCAGCCGGGCGTACCTTCGGCTGGTCTCTGGGGCTTGGGTCCTGAGATTGTGAGTCAGCCGGCAGGCTTGCCGGTTGCCCTACCTTTTTGGATAGCTCGGAGTCCCCACCCAAAGGACAGCTCTCGGAGGGCCGCAGTGCTGTAGTCTTCTCTGGTGACCGGATCGACCGGGGAGGAGGAGCATTCATGGCCGAGGAATCGACTCGCGACGACCTGCCGGAGCTGAGCCCGGGGAGGCGGAAGTTCCTGCAGTGGCTGACCGGAGGATTCCTCTCCCTGTGGGGTGTCGGGTTCCTTTGGGTCATCACCTCGTTTCTGAAGCCTCCGCAATCGAAGAGCAGCATCGCCGAGAGAGTGATCAAGGTGGGCCCACTGGACGATCTGCCTGTTGGTCAAGCCCGCCTGGTCAGAAGGGGTCGAGAACCGATCTGGGTGATCCGGCCCGACGAGGAGAATCTAGTCGCCCTGGCCGGTGTCTGCACACACATGCACTGCGTGCTCGACTGGGACCCCAAGCAGCGATCGCTCGACTGCCCCTGCCATGAAGGGGCCTTCGATCTCAATGGCAACGTGCTCAAGGGGCCACCGCCGCAGTCCTTGCGCCGCTACCGTGTCGAGACCCGTCTCGGCGAGATTCACCTGCACGTTTCTTGAGGAGCTGGACGATGAAACAAGAAAAGTCTGGCGCCCTGGACTGGTTCTCTCGCCGTTTGAACCTGACCGAGATCTTCTCTCTCTTGACGAGCTATGGAGTCTTCCATGCCGAGCTGGACAGTCGCAAGAACATCCGCGAAGCCATCGCGGAGGCGAAGGCCCAGCCCATGCCTTCCTACGACCAGTGGCCGAGAGTCCTCGGGCTCCTCGCTGTGGTCCTGCTGCTCATCGAGATCGTGACCGGTTCGCTACTGGCGTTCTACTATCTGCCGACACCGCAGACCGCGAGGGCCAGCGTTGCCACCATCCTGCGCGACGTGGACTTCGGCCGCTTCGTGCATCAGATTCACTTCTGGGGTGCGCAGCTCCTGATCGCTGTCCTGATTGTCAGGGTCGTGCGCTTCTTGATAAGGGGGGTCTACCGTAAGCCGCGCGAGCTCATGTGGATCTTCGGCGTGCTCCTGCTCCTGGTCTGCTTTCACTCCGACCTGACCGGCAAGGCGCTGCCGATGACCGGTACCGCGTATTGGTCATCGGTGCGGGCTCTCGAGCTGGTGGGCAGCATCCCCATCTACGGTTCCGTGATGCTCTTCCTGCTTGGAGGTGGGGAAACGGTGATTACCGAGCTCACCCTGATCCGCTTCTATCTGCTGCACGTCGCGCTCTTGCCGTTCGCCGCCATTACCCTCATCTACCTGCACTTCTCCGGCGTCAGGAGGCTGGGCCAGACGGAGACTGGGAGCCATGAGACGCCGACTCGCGGCGGGCCGGTGATTCGAATTCATCTGCTGAATCAGGCGATTCTGTTTACCATCCTGCTCGGAATTCTCGTCAGTTTGGCAGTGTTGGTTCCCTATCCGCTCGGCGACGCGGCCGATCCCTACCTAACCGTGCCGGGTGTGGGTCCGCCGTGGTATCTGCTCGCGCCCTTTGGCTTCATGGAGCTGACGGCTCCGTTCTTGCCGACCTGGATCGGCGGGACCATCCTCTTTCTCACCTTCACGGCTTTCGTGCTGCTACCTTTCCTTCCTGGATTCAGCGAGGGCGCGAGGAGCCGGGGCCTGAGCTGGGTCATCGTGGCCGCCCTGCTCGCGGTTTGGATCTTCCTGACGATCTATGGAGCGAGGGTCGCATGAGACCACCAAGACGAGCACAGCTGACCGACGGGTTGATCGCCGGGCTGATTGGGGCGCTATGGACCCTGGCGTCCGTTCCGGTGTCCGCCCAGGAGATGTGTGGGACCTGTCACCCCGAGAATCGTGTGAGTTTCGAAGACAGCATTCATCACGCTGAGACTGTGACCTGCAGTGAATGTCATGGTGGCAATCCTGAATCCCGTGAGGTGGCGGCGGCCCACAGAGGTGGTTTTCACAGTCTTACCAATCGCCTCGAGGTCCCCGAGATGTGTGCCACCTGCCATTCTGACCTGACTCGGATGCGGGCGTACAACCTGCCGGTAGACCAGTACGCGATCTACCTGACCTCTCAGCACGGCAAAGGTCTCGAGTCTGGAGAGACCAGGGTGGCGATCTGCACGGACTGTCATGGAGTGCACGATATTCGGCGTCCCCGCGATCCCTCCAGTTCGACTCACCCCAGACACATCTCAGAGACCTGCGGTCGGTGTCACGGTGATGAAGCCCTGATGCAGGAGTTCGGTTTGGACCCCAACGTGGTGGCGGACTATCGCTCCAGCATTCATGGCCGCATGTTGCTGGAGGAAGGTTCCCTGGCGGCGCCCAACTGCACGAGCTGTCACGGAGTCCACGGCGCCACGCCACCGGGTGTCGGAGACATCGACAAGGTCTGCGGAGCCTGTCACGAGCAGACGAGAAGGGCCTTTCTGGAGGGTCCTCACTACGAAGGAATGACGGCTGCGGCAGTTTCTGAATGCACTTCGTGCCATTCCAATCATGCCATCCAGCAGTTCGGCATCGAGCGAGTCGAGTCGCTCTGCGCCGAGTGTCACGGTGAGGGCTCCGATCAAGCCGTGCTGGGTCACAAGATCCATACCCTGATCGACTCGGCTAGCGAAGAAGTCGCCGCAGCCGAGGAGTTGGTGCACCGGGCCGACCAGGCCGCGCTCGAGGTGGAGGATCCTATGAGTCGGGTGGAAGAGGCCAAGACCTATCTGACCGAAGCCCTGCCGGCCGTTCATGCTGTCTCCCTGGAGCCAGTCGAGCAGCTGACCCGTCGTGCCCAGTCCATCGCCGAAGAGGTCGAGCACGAGCTCTACTCGAAGTTGGACCGGCGAGTCGCCAAGATCGGCCTGGTGCTTTTCTGGTTCTACCTCCTCATGACGATCGCGGTGCTGGTCATCTTCAGGCGCCGGCTGCGGTCCGAGACGGAGGCTTCATGAAACTAGGGCGCTTCACGGTTGCCGGCTACGCCATCGGC
The DNA here is from genome assembly GCA_947259195.1 of Thermoanaerobaculia bacterium. Classification (GTDB taxonomy): domain Bacteria; phylum Acidobacteriota; class Thermoanaerobaculia; order Multivoradales; family JAHEKO01; genus JAUVRX01. Next base: position 7,271 of record CAMYLC010000068.1, read on the forward strand.
CTGATCTTGGGGATCGGCATCGTCGCCACTTATGGGGCGATGCATATGAGCTCGACGCCGAGCTTCTGCGGCAGCTGCCACGTCATGTCTCCCTACTACGAGTCATGGGCCGAGTCTTCCCACGCCAACATCAACTGCGTGGATTGCCACATTTCCCCCGGCATCACTCAGGAGCTGCGCAAGAAGTACGAGGCGATGGCCATGGTGGCCCGCTACTTCACCGGCACCTACGGCACCAATCCGTGGGCAGAAGTCGACGATTCGGCCTGTCTGGAGTGTCACGAGCGACGCCTGCTCATGGGGCGGGAGGTTTTCGGCGATGTTCTTTTCGACCACGGACCTCATCTGAGCGAGCTGAGGCGGGGCAAGCGTCTGAAGTGCACGTCCTGTCACTCACAGATCGTGCAAGGGTCTCACATGACGGTCACCGCCACGACCTGCACACTCTGCCACTTCAAGGGGCAGCAGCCCGGTGAAGGGACGGCTCGCTGCACGCTCTGTCACCAGGTGCCTGATCGGGTGCTCTCGGCAGGAGGCTTGGACTTCGCCGCGTCCCCAAGGAACGATGCCTGACCTGCCACAACGAGCCGAGCCGACTGGCCGAGTACGAGAAGGGCGACCAGTTGCACCAGACCCACGTTACGGATCACAAGGTGGAGTGCACTCATTGCCACCTGGAAATCGAGCATGTGGCGCCACGACATCTGGAGGCGGCGCAGAGCGAATGTGGCTCCTGCCATGGTGGGGGTCACTCACCGCAGCGCGACCTCTACGCCGGTTTGGGCGGCAAGGGAGTCGATCCGCGCCCGGACGTGATGTACCTGGCCGGTGTGCGCTGCGAGGGCTGCCACTTGGATCACGGGAGCGGTGAGACGGCCCTCGCCGGCGAGATCTCCTGCATGAGCTGTCACGGCCCCAAGTATCGCCAGATCTTTGAGAACTGGCAGGCCACGATTGCCGAAAGAGCCTCCGGCATGCGGCGACAAATCGACAGCACCGCCCGCCTGCTCGGCTCTGAACCGCCGGCTGCTTTCGAGGATGCTGTCATGAACCTCGAGCTGGTGGAGCGGGGCAGGGGAATCCACAATGTGGCTTACAGCGTTGCGGTGCTCGAGGCCGCACACGGACAGATCAACCGGGCGCGCGCCGAGGAAGGCTACGCCAAGCTGTCGACGCCGTGGCCCACTGCACCCTACGCTTCGGATTGTCTGGAGTGCCACGCAGGAGCTGAAACGCTGCAGGTGAGTGTCTTCGGTCGAGGCTTTGCTCATGAGCCGCATGTTGTGGGACAGGGGCTCGATTGCCAGGAGTGTCACTCCACACACGAAGAGAGAGACACCCAGGGCATGGGGCCGCTGAAGATCCAGTCTTCGTCATGCAACAGCTGCCACCACAGCGAACCGGCCAGCGATTGCGCGACCTGTCACGGCGGCGTGATGGAGCGGGCCTTCAGCACGGACCTGGGCGACTTCGAGCACGCGTTTCACGTCGGCGACTTGGAGCTTGGTTGCACGGATTGCCACGGCGAAGCCTCGAATTTGCAGGCCTCACCCGACCTGGAAGTCTGCTCCGATTGTCACTGAGGCCCGGGGGCTTGAGGTGGCCGGCCACCCCCAGCCCCCATCCGTCCTGGGGCTTGGGTCTTGGGTCCTGAGCGAGGAACCGAAATCGTGCGAGGGTCCAACGTGGGGCCCCCAGGGGGCTATCCTCCCTGCCGCTGCAAGAACCCCCATGGAGGTCCCCACGCCGAACCCTGATTGCCCGCACACAACCATGCACGTCTGTTCCCTCAAGGCCTCAGTGCCCCAGTGCCTCACTGCCTTCAACGGTGCCAGAGGTCCGTCCGGGTGGTCCGCAGTCCCTGCTGCCGTCGAGGGACACAATACTCATTTCGATCGGCCACTGGGGCAAGACATGCGAGCCCGTCCCTTCAGCTCCCACCAGCGTTTGAAATCAGTATTGTGTCCCCCGATTACGGAATCTTTCCTTGAGAGAGGAGGATCTCTTCCCAGGACCCCAGGACCCCATTGCCTCAAAGACCGGCCAGAAGGAACGCCTGGCCGCTTCAAGCCCCAAGGCCCCAAAGAATCGGCCGCCACGGCGGGCGGCCGATTCAGTCCCAGGGTGGGGGGGCGTGATTACTTGTACCCGAAGAGCATGGTGTAGATGATCAAGAAGATCAGCGCCAGACCGATGAACAGCGCGGTGAAGCCGAAGATCTTGACCGGTTTCTCCAGATAGGAGGGGATGGGCTCCACGATGTGCTCCTGCAGCTCACCGGACTTCTTCAGCCTCTCGTACTCACCCGGCTTGTCGTACTCCAGCTCGTCGACCGTCATGCGCCCAGTGAAGATCACCGGATCCATCGGGAACTTGTCCGGCCGGAAGTGGGTGTTGAAGAAGTGGATGGTGAAGATGAAACCGGTAGCGAGAAGTGCCTCGTCACTATGAATGATCGTCGCAACGTTGACGGACCAGCCCGGCAGGATGCGGGTGAAAAACTCGGGGAACCAGAGCAGCAGCCCGGTACCGCCGATGATCATGATCCCCCAGAGCACCGCGAAGTAGTCGAACTTCTCCCAGTAGGTGTAGCGGCCGTAGTGAGGTCTCGGCCCTAAGCCGAAGAACCACTTGATCGACTGGACGAACTCCTTGAGGTCGCGGGTCGTGAAGAGGATCGTGGTCGGTCCCGTCAAGACCTCCTTCCAGGTCATCCTCTTGCTGTTCTTCATGTCGAACACGTACCAGAGATGGAGGATGAACACGGCGAACAGGGCTACGGCTCCCATACGGTGCAGGACACCGGTCACTCCGAATCCGCCGAGAATCCCAGCCAGGCCCTGGGCCCAGCCCATGTAGGAGAACTTCAGGGTCATGCCGGTGAGTGACAGGACGAAGAAGCTGATCAACATGGAGAAGTGCAGGTGCCGATTGAACCGAGTGAAGCGCCGGAACAGAGGTTTGTGATCGGGTGCTGCCAACGCCCTGTGCGCCTTCCACTCATCGCGAGAGAGGTACAGGCGGACCAGCCAGGCCAGCGTGTGGAGCAAGGCGAAGGTCAGTGTGCCGACCAGCAGGATGGTCATGAACCAGAAGGACCAGAAAAGCCATGGGTAACGGTCGGGATCGTGGTGCGTGGCGTGGGTCAGGTAGCCTGCGAAGCGCCGATTGGACCCTGGGTGGCACTCGCCGCAAGTTTCCACCACGTTGTTGCGACCCAGGGCCGAATCGGGATTCGAAGTCGGCAGGATGTTGTGGGTCCCGTGACAGTCATAGCACTTGGCGGCACCGGCCGATCCGAGGTGAGAGACCTTGCCGTGGAACGTGTCGAAGAAGGTCCCGGCTTCCTCCTCGTGGCACTTGCCACACTGATCCATCATGGTGAAACGGAAGTCATTCAGATCGTGGCGCGAGATGGTGTGGGCGGTATGGCAGGAGACGCAGGTCGGGCGCTCACGTCCTTCCTCCAGCTCATCACCGTCTTCCTGAGGCCAGTGAATGCTCGTCCTGAAGGTCTCGGCGATGCCATGGTGGCACTGGGCGCAGGTCTCGGCCACATTATCGTGGTGGATGGTGGAGGTCGGGTCGTCGGGAGGCAGCTCACGATGGGGACTGTGACAGTCACTGCAAGTCGCCGTTACCAGAAGTCCGCTCTGCAATAGGCCCCTGCCATGAATGCTGTCTACATAGCTGTCGACAATGTTGTCGAGCTCGGTCTCAATTCGGACATCGGCCTGGCCGCCGGCCCTGTGGCACTGAGCGCACAAAGCGGGAACGTTGCTGGGAAAGGTCGGCGAGGTGGGTACGGTCATCTTCTGGATGTCGTGCTGACCATGGCAGTCCAGACAGTAGGGAGCGTCGGGATCACCCTGCGCGTGGAGGGTGCCGTGCAGTCCGAGCTCATAGTCGGCCACCGGCTCCGCATGGCAGATGCTGCAATCGACCTTGTTCTCGATGGTCTCGCACGCCCGTTCTCTCGACGTCGTGACTTCGGTATGGCACTGGGCGCAAGCGGTTGTGGCGTGGGCCGTGGTGCTGAAGCGGTCCTCGTCTACGGTCAGGGAGATCGTCTCTCCGTCGCGCTCCATTGTCAGATCGGGGTTGCGGTGGCAGGACAGGCAGTCTTCGTTGGCCATGCCGGCCGCATAGAAGACGCGCCGGATCTTGTGCGGTGAGTGGCAGTCGACGCAGGCCGGAATTTTGTGGGGCTCCTCCTCCCAGAGTCGGCCCTCGATCACCTTCTGGTGAACCCGCTCGATCTGGCCATGGCACTGGGTGCAGGTCCTGGCGATGTTGTTCCGGTGAATGCTCGAGGCCGGGTCGGTGTGGGGCAAGATGTCGTGCGCAGTGTGACAGGAAGTGCAGACCGCAGTGACCGTCAGGCCCTGCTGGAACAGGCCCTCGCCATGAATACTCATGGAGTAGTGCTCGAGGATCCGATCCTGATGGATCTCATGAGTCTGCGTGACCTCCGTGCCCTCCTGGTGGCACTTGCCGCACAGCATCGGGATATTCACCACGGAGATCGGGGAAGTCTCGTCGGACGATGGTCGGATGTTGTGGCTACCGTGACAGTCGCCGCAGAGCGGTGCCAACTCGTCGCCCCGCGCCGCCGCCTGACCGTGCAGGCTGCGCTGCTGCTCGGTTACCTGGCGACGGTGACAGCTGGCGCAGTTGGGTGTCTTTTCGGAGACGAAGCCGATGTCGTGCTTGCCATGGCAGTCACCGCAGTCGGGGGCCCATTGGCTGTTGGTGGCCCGAAGTCGGCCATGGCTACCGCCCTCCATTTCGGCGACCGGACCGTCGTGGCACATACCGCAGTCCACAGGCTCCACTTCGTCTTCATGGAATCCGTCTCCCACGAGGTCGGCATGGCAGTCGACACAGGTCATGTCGCCATGGACCGAGGAACCGTAGGCCGACTCGTCTACGAAAACCGAGATCTCTTCACCATTACGGCTGCCTGTCAGGTCGGTGTCCGAATGGCATCCCAGGCAGTCCTCGGTCTCCTGGGCTACTGCCGGAGCCAGCCAGGCGATCAGTCCCAGGCCTATCGACAGGAAGAGGAGGCGGTGAACGAGTCGGGAGCGAGTTGGGCCAGACATGGAGGTTCTCCTGCGGAGTGGTTCTCAGGTCTTGTGCCAGGGGAACGTGATGCAGTTACCAGCTCGAGTTCTCGGTTACCCCCCCTGGGTACTGTCTGCAAGCAGAAGCATGGCGGCAGGAGGCCCTGGTTGCCACAACCGGAAGGGTAGGTCCATGGCCCCAAAGGGACAGTGATCGGGCCACCCCATGAGGTAGGAAGACGGAAGAGGAGGGGCTCCGAGATCGGAGCTCGAAGGGGCTCTGGCATCGGATGGGAGGACAGCCTCCTGGGCCCCCCCACCGATTTCTGGCCCCCCGTTGGGTATATTCTCAGGCGACAACGAACCAGGGCCTGCAACTGTGCTGTCGACGACTCCGAACTCGAGCCCACTCTGATGCTGTTCCTTGGACTCCTGGCAGCTGTTGCGACGTTTGCGGTCTGCAGTCTGGGCGTCTTTGTTTGGGTATCCGACCGCCTCCAGGGTCGGCCCCTCAGGGTTCGGATCCCGGCTGCCATCGGCTTCCTCCTCTGGGTCGCTTTTCTCGTCTTCCAGATTCTCGCCCTCGTCGGTGCCTTTCGGCTGCCAATCGTTGTCCTCCTCTCCCTGGTGCTTCTGGTGCTGGCGCTGGTGCGGTTTCGAGAGAGGGTCACAGCGACCCTGAGCGAGGCTGGCGAAGACCTGCGGAGTGAATTGGGAGAGGTCGGCGCCGGGCTGAAGAGAGAGCCTCTGGTGGCCGCGGGCATCGGTGTCGTGGCGCTGCATCTCACGATTCGACTGGCCCGCGTCGTGGCGACCCCGACCTTCGGGTGGGATGACTTTACCTACCATCTCTTTCGGGCCGGCCGATGGGTGCAGACGGGCGGTGTGGGGCTGGAGCCCGCGCCCGACGCCTGGACCTACTACGAGTTCTTCCCATGGGGAGGAGACGCCGTTTGGGCCTGGGCCCTGATCTGGCGGGCGGGTGACGTGCTCGTGCCGATCCTCGCCATCGGGATCTGGCTGGCGATTCTGGTGTCGTCGTTCGCTCTCACTCGGGCGCTCGGTCAAGGGCCAGTTACCGGACTGGTGGTCGGATTGGCGATCGCTACCTTGCCGAGTCAGCTGACGCAGCTCAACACTGCATACGTGGACAACGGCGTCCTCCTCATGGCCTTGATCGCGAGTCTGTGCGTCATCGACATGGAGCGGGGCGAAGATCGAAACTGGAGCTGTCTCCTGCTCGGGGCGAGTTGTGGATTGGGTGTAGCCATCAAGCTCACCTTCTTACCCGTAGCGGCTGCGGGGGCATTGCTGACAATCTGGTGGGCTTGGCAGCGACGCCGGCCAGGTTGCCTCGGGGCCTTTCTCGTCGGGTCGGCGATTGTGCTGCCGAACTGGATCTTCAACATCGTCCACAGGGGCTCGCCCTTCTATCCATTCAGGGTCGTGGAGTCGCTGCCCTACAACCAGGCTCTCGAGAATCTGCTGTCCGGAGCTCCGGCGAAGGACCTGGGCGCGGCGCTGGGAGCGGCTCTGAAGGCCCTGCTGATCAACGTTCGGGATGTAGATCCCTTCTTGAATGTCGGCTGGCTGGGCCTCTGCCTCCTGATCTTGGGGCTGGTGGGTGGTTGGCGCAGATCGAAGGAGATTGGCAGTCCACTCTTTCTGGGCTGGGCGCTGGTCGCCGCGGTTTCGGTAGCGGCACCGGCGCTGGTCGGCAAGGGGGTTCTGCTGCTGGCCCAATGGCTCAATGTGCTCGGTCGATTCTGGGTTCCAGGGTTCGCGGCTCTCTTTGCCCTGGCAGGCGGTGCGGGCAAACGCCTCGTCCGCTGGACGGTGCTGCCCATTCTGCTGATCGAGCTCTTCGCCTATGCGCCTCGCAAGTGGCCCGCGCCGATTCCTGGATCCACACTGCGAGTCTGGCTTGTCGGGTTGCTTTTGCTTCTGGGTGTCTGGCAGCTCTATCGTCGGCGGGTCTCGAGCTGGAAGAGAGCGGTGGCTACGGTGCTGATGGTGACCTTGGCCCTGGTGCTGTCTACGGCGGTCCGCGAGGTGACCCGGTACGACTGCTACCGGCTCTTCGCCAACTGGGAGCTGGACGACTTTCATCACAACAACTACATTCGGGGCTGGCCGCTGTGGAAGGAGTTGGATGAAGGAGAAGCTCGCACGATCGCTGCAACGGCAGGATTCGGGGGTGGTATTGGCCATAACTGGTTTCGCTATCCGTTGCTAGGCTCATCGCTGCAGCGGGAAGTCCTCTATATCCCGATCACGACCGATGGCGGGTTGATCAGCTACGAGGACTCGGCAGGGGTTGCGGCTGCAGCGGATCGGCGGGCCTGGTTGGGCCGCCTCTTGGACCGGGACGTGGACCACGTGGCGGCGCTGGGTCCCAGAAGCATCGAGCATGCCTGGGTCGAGGAGTTACCGGAGTTGTTTGCTGTCGAGCTGGAGTCGAAAGGGGGCAGCTGGATTCTTGCCCGAGTCGATCGCAGCTCGCTCGAGGCGCACCTGAACGCAACGCGATGAGGTGAGGAACGAATGAGCCCAGAGACAGCCATGAAGTCGGTTGGCGGCGAAGGCGGGCTCCGCCTGAGTGCCATCGTTCCTGTTTTCAACGAGCGCTATCTCGTCCTGGAGATGCTCCGAAGACTGCTCGCAGTCTCGATTTCCGGTATTCGTGAGCTCGAGGTCATCATCGTCGACGATGCTTCCACCGACGGCAGCGCACAGATCGTCGACGCGGTGGCTGCCGAGCACCCCGACCGGGTGCGGGTCTTCCATCACGATGTGAACCAGGGCAAAGGGGCCGCCGTGCGCACCGGCATCGAGGCCGCGACAGGGGATCTCATCGTCTTCCAGGATGCCGATCTCGAATACGACCCGCAAGATCTCGCCAAGCTGGTTGCACCGTTTCTCGAGGACGGGGCCGATGCGGTTTACGGGTCGCGCTTTCTGAGCGCCGATCGTCGTCGGGTCCTTTACTTCAGGCACACACTGGGCAATCGGCTGATCACCTTCATGAGCAATTGGGCGACCGACCTGAACCTGTCCGATGTCGAGACCTGCTACAAAATGATACGGGGCGCCCTTCTGAAGTCGATACCGATCCGTTCCAACGACTTTCGGTTGGAGATCGAGCTCACCTCCAAGCTCGCGAAGCGAAACTGTCGCATCTTCGAGGTTCCCATCAGCTACAGCGGGCGCACCTATCAGGAAGGCAAGAAGATCGGTTGGCAAGACGGCCTCAAGGCGTTGCTGGCCATTTTTCACTTCTGGATGGTCGACGACCTCTACAAGCAGGACGAGTTCGGCGGCATGATCCTCCACGCCCTGGAAAGGGCGCAGCGATTCAACGGCTGGATGGCCGACGCCGTGCGTCCGATGCTGGGCTCGCGAGTCTTGGAGATCGGAGCCGGAATCGGCAACCTGACCTCGCTTCTCGTGCCGAGGGATCGGTTTCTCGCCAGCGACATCAATCCCGCCTACCTGGCCTACTTGGAGAATCTGAGCGTCGGGAAACCCTACCTGGAGGTGGCACTGCTGGACCTCGAGAAGGACTCGGGATTCGAGACGGTTACAGGCCAGTTCGACACGGTGATCTGCCTCAACGTCCTGGAGCACGTTCAGGATCCGGTTGCTGCGTTGCAGCGCATGCGCGAAGCCCTGCGTCCTGGAGGACGGCTGGTGCTGTATGTACCCGTCGGCCCGTGGCTCTACTCCAGCCTCGACGAGGCCCTGGGCCACCGCTGCCGATACTCCGCCGAGAGCCTGAAGTCGGAGCTCGAGATTGTCGGCCTGCAGGTGGAGGAGACCCGGCCCTTCAACCGGGTCTCGGTGCCTGCCTGGTGGTTCAACGGCAAGGTGTTGCGTCGGCGATCCTTCAGCCGTATCCAACTCAAGCTGTTCGATCTGATGGTGCCGGTCCTGCGCCGCCTGGATCGCTTCCTGCCTTGGCCGAGCCTTGGGCTCATCGCGGTCGCCAAGCGACCGCGATGAGGGTTGAGACGCCCGGCCCCGCCCGGCCCCCCGAGCTGACCTCACATCATCGTGGTCATCTGCTGAGGCCCAAATTGACGACGGTCTCTTGCTGAATCGAACAACCTCAGGTCGGCAGGGCCGCCAGGCGGACTCTAGTCCGCTCGGGCTGAGATCTGGCGGATCTTGAAGGCCAGTCCGATCAGCACGAGCACGATGACGGCCAAGGAGACCAGCAGGCCCTTGCGTCGGAATGCCAGCTCGGCCATGGCTTCGATCCCGGCGGCGAAGGCAGCTTCTGCGTGCTCCATGCCTCGGGCATGGGTCTCCATGAACTCACTGTCCTCGTCCACCGAGAACCCGTGCACCAGGACCTCGAGTCCGATCTGCGCGTCGACCGCCTGGTCGATCTCGGCCAATGCATGGCGCGTCTCGACGCCGCCGCGTCGCGCTCGGAGCAGGACCCGCTCCGCGCCGGCAGTCAGGGAGGTCAGCTCCCGCATCCGATTCTGGATCGCGCCGGATACCTTCAGGCCCTTCGATTCGTCGGCCAGGAGAGGTTCCGAGGCATGGCAGGTGTCGCAGCGGATCACCTGTCCCTCGGTCAGCTCGCCGGTCACCGGATCCTCATAGGTGAAGACGGTCTTGCCCAGGCGGAACTTGGTGAAGAGCCGCTCGAACTCCAGACGAAGCACCAGATCACCTCCCTCTGAAGTCGCCAGAGTGTGATTGGGCAGCGTCAGCGCCTGATCGACCAGCCAATTAAACAGCACTTCGCCTTCGAGGCCCTGTGCATCGGCTTCGGCCATCAGTGCGTCCCGGGTCTCGAGATGGCTTTGGCGAATGGCTTCTGGCTCCTTCAGATACCCCGCCACCTGCTCGTTGGCGCCGTGACAGAACTCGCAGGGAGTCGGCGGAGGAGGCGAGAGCATGCCCACCGACGGTCGGACAATTCCATGATTCCCGTGACAGGCGGAGCATTCGCCCAGGCTGGTCATCGTCACCGAAGCTTGCGGCTCGGGGTCTTCGTGACAGCCCGCACAGCCATCGGGGCCGGCCTCCGTCATGAACTCGTTGTGCAGCTCGAAGGCGGCCAGCTTGGGGCTGGCGCGAAACATCTCGGCCTCGCGCCCATGGCACTGACCGCAGACGAAGGTCACCGAGTCGAGACCAGGTGGGGCCGCGCCATGGTTGCCGTGGCAGTCGTTGCAGGTCGGGGCCGAGAGATCCTCCTTGACCAGGAGATTCTCGGCATGGACGCTCTGTCTCCAGCGGGCGTACTGATCGATCGGCAGCGGTTGTCCGTTCGGCAACTCGTAGCCAGTCATTCGTTCGGCATCGCCGTGGCAGTGCCGGCAGGTCTCGGCGACCTGGGTCGGGAAGACCAGTGAGTCGGGATTGCCGGCCTCCAGGATGCCGTGAACGCCATGACAATCGATACAGGTGGCGACGTTGAGATCCCCCTCCTGAAGCGCGATGCCGTGAAGGCTGGTCCAGTACTCGCGCTCTTGATCGACCCGGGCGTCGGGCTTGAAGCGCTTCATGTAGGTGGGGTCCGAGTGACAGCGCCCACAGAAGCCCGGAATGGCGCCTCGCGTGGGTGTCCCGACATAGGGGTTCTCGCCCCAACCCTCGTCCATCGCCGCCAGCATGTCGTCGGCTACCGCTGGGTCGGGATTGCCGCCATGGCAGTCGTGGCAAGAGAGACCGGCGGTTGCATGGGCTCCACCGCTGAAGTCCTCCATCATCTGGAGGTTATCGGCCTCGAAGAGATCGCCGTCGGCGTGACAGGTCTCACAGGAGGTGGGGCCCTGGGCGGACGCGGGCGCCGCGATCGCCAGCATGGCGAGGCCTAGCGCCAGAAGAGCCGATCGCTTCATGACTCCCTCCCTTCTGTCGGGCCCTCGGCCGGGCCCGCATCGTGGCGCGTTGCCTGGCCGAGTATGAGCATCAGCACACCAGTGCCGACCACGATGAACAGGGGTGTCAGCGATTGGTACCCCCAGGCTGTCATGCCCACGATGTACACCAGGGCGAGAATTCCGATGAACGTGAAGGCTGGGCTGCGCCCCGTCCTGTTGACCTTCCCATCCAGGAAGGGAACGAGCATCATGAGCAGCCCACCGAGACTGAACAACAGGATCGGAATCGCCTCGTACTCGATGCCGGCGATCTCCCCTCCAGGGACCAGCTTGAGGGTCTCGAACATGAACATGAAATACCACTCTGGCCGGATGTCTTTGAAGGCCGGCGCAAAGGGGTCGGCTTTCTCTCCAAGCTCCCATGGCAACAGAGCGGCGATAGCGGCGAGGACTCCCAGCGCCAGAATCCAGCCCCAGAGATCGCGCATGGCGAAGTCGGGGAAGAACTTCATGGGGCGCTTGCCGTCGGCTTCCTCCTGCTGCTTCGGCGGCACGCTCATTCCCTGGATCTGAACCAGCATCAGGTGAATCCCGAGCAGCACTGTAGTAATTGCGGGCAGGATCGCCACATGCCAGCCGTAGAAGCGCGACAGGGTCCCACCGGTGACCCGGTCACCACCACGCAGGAATCGAAGCGCCCACTCTCCGACGATCGGCACCGCGCCGGCGATATCGGTTCCGACCTTGGTGGCGAAGAAGGCCAGTTGATTCCACGGTAGCAGGTAGCCCGAAAAGCCGAAGGCCATGGCAAGGAAAAGCAGCAGGCAGCCGGTGACCCACGTCATCTCACGAGGCTTGCGGTAGGACTTCGTGAAGTAGACGGTGGCCAGATGAACGAAGGCGAAGAAGACCATCAGGTTGGCCGACCACGAGTGGAGCGAACGGATCAGCCATCCGAAAGGCACCACGGTCATGATGAACTCCACCGACTCGAAGGCCTCCTCCGCCGATGGTCGGTAGTAGAGCATCAGCATGATTCCGGTCACCACCTGGATGACGAAAAAGAACATGGTCATGCCGCCCAGGTAATAGAAGACCGAGAGTCGGTGCGTCGGCACCGTCTTGTGTGAGGCGAACTCCTGGGCCTCGGCCACTGGCAGGCGGTCATCGAACCAGGCGCGGACGTTTCGAGCGAGATCTTTCATGGCTCAGGCTCGCGAGACGACGATGGTTTGGGGTTGACCCGAGCCCTTGAAGACCAGGTCCACCTTGAAGGGCTCTAGCGGCTTGGGCGGCGGGCCGGCAACGACTTGTCCGTGAAGGTTGTACTCACCGTTGTGGCAGTTGCACCAGATTCGCTGCTTGTCCTTCTGAAATTCGACAATGCAGTCGAGGTGCGTGCAGGTCCCCGCGAAGGCCCGGTACTCGGTCTCCGAGAGGCGCACCAGAATGACCGGATCGGCACCGAATCGCACGATCTTGAAGCCCTTCTCGAGGAGCTCTGCATCGTTCGTGGGGCCGGCCTCCACCTGATTAGTGCTCGCCTCGGGAACCTCGGGTGGGCTGACGAACCGGAGAACTGGATAGAGGACTGCGACAGTCAGAGCGCCTGCCGCCGTGCCGAGGAACCAGTTCAGGAACCGTCGGCGCGAATTGCCGGAAGGTGTGATCTCGGTCATGGATCCCTCTCGAGTAGACTCCGGGAGGCCACCAGCGACGGGATACCTACCGGAGAAATCAAACCATGAAGCGTTAGTCTATCCGACTCCTGTCGCACTGAGCTAACGCTTCGTACCCCTCGAAATGGCGTCGCTTTGGGAGTAAGGTAGAGGGTGAACTGGAGGAGCGTCGGAATGCCGAAGTCACTCACTGCCCAGGACATCATGAATCCAGAAGTCATGACGGTGACCAACGAGATGACGGTCAAGGAGCTGGCTGGCTTTTTGACCGACCAGGAGATCTCGGGGGCACCCGTGGAGGACGAGAACGGTGCCCTGATCGGTGTGGTTTCGGTGACCGATATCGTGCGTGCAGCGTCATCCGGTGGAGACCGACTGATGAACGGTCATGACCGCGAAGCGCATTTCTACACCCGTGGCTGGGAGGGGAAGCTCAGCGCCGATGAGTTGGAGACGCTCCATCTGGAAGACGACGAACTGAAGGTTGGGGAGATCATGACGCCTTCGGTCTTCGCCGTCGAAGCCGAGGCGCCGATCAACACCGTGGCCCAGAGCATGATGGATTCCCATCTTCATCGCCTGCTGGTGGTCCGAAAGGGCAAGGTCGTCGGGATCGTCAGCACCTCGGACCTGCTCTCGCTGTTGGCGGAGATCGACTAGGAACTGGAGGCAGTCGCATGCACCCTCAGAAGGTCGCTTTTTCCATCGTTACAGATTTGAGCTACGAGGAGGCGGTACGGCGTTGCAGAGTTGCCCTGGCCGAGGAGGGCTTCGGAGTTCTCACCGAGATCGATGTCCAGGCGACATTCAAGAAGAAGCTGGACGTCGATCGCCCGCCTTATATCATCCTCGGGGCCTGCCATCCGCCGTCGGCATACAAGGCTCTCACCGCCGCACCGGAGGTCGGCGTGCTGTTGCCCTGCAATGTGACGGTTTCGGTCGAGGAGGGGCAGACGGTGGTGCGAGCCATGAACCCGGGTGTAGCCCTGGGAGTGCTGCAAGCCGAAGGCCTCGCCGAGGTCGCAGAGGACGTGGGAGAGGCCTTGCGGCGAGCCGTCCAGGCGGTCGCCAGCACTGTCTAGATCAGGCTCTTGCCGAAGCTTTTTACCGTGAACACAGGACAGGGTGCGAGCCGCACGACCTGCTCGGCTGTGCTGCCTACCAACAGACGCTCCAGACCGGTGAGACCGTGGGTGGCGATCACCACCATGTCGGAGCCTCGGTCTTCGGCGAACCTGGCGATCTCGCTCGCCGGTCTTCCGGTGGCGACGAACCTCTCAGCGGGTACCTCGGGCCCGGGGGTTTCGGCCAGCAGCTCGTCCAGGGCCTCTTCGGCTTTCTCACGCAAGGCCTCGAGCTGCTCGACGGGTGAGAGGCTGCTACCGGGTGTGTAGAAGTAGGGGTAGGCTGGCTCTTCGATGGTGTGAAGGACCTGCAGACCAGCGCCGTAGAGAGCGGCCAGCTCTTTGGCGAAGGAGAGAGCGTCCTTGGAATAGGAAGAGAAGTCCACGGGGACGAGGATCTTCGCCAAGGCCTCGATGGTTTCTGGTGTCTCTGTCTGGCGCAACGTGAGCACGGGGCAGCTCGCGTGGCGGACGACTTCCTCGGCTACGCTGCCGAGAAATAGGCGGGCCGGGCCCCGCCGACCATGGGTACCCATGACGACCAGGTCGATGTCGTGCTCCTGAATATATTCCAGGATCACCTCGCCAGCCGAATAGCCCCTGACCCTCGCTTCTTGAAGGCTGAACGTCTTGGATTCGTTCTGCCGTACGAGCTCCGCCATCTCGGAGTCGGCGATCTCGAAGAGCCGGTTGAGAATGTCGGATGGCTCCGGGAAGTGCTGATCCGGATCTCGAGGGTCACTCTCGTGGAGGATGATGGCGTGCAGCATGTGCAGCTCCGCCTCGAACTGCTCAGCCAGAAACAAGGCGTGCATCAGCGCTTGCTTTGCGGTGTCAGAGAAATCGGTGGGGTACAGGATGCGACGGATCCGCATCATGAGAGGGCCCTCCTTTCAAGTCCCTGTCGAGATTCACTTTTGTTCGGGCGGGGAATCCACCAAGCGAGTGCGAAGAGCATAGGCGACGACCTGAGCACGGTTGTGGAGGTGGAGCTTGTCGAGAATGTTGCGCACGTGGAACTTCACGGTGTTCTCACTGACCCCCAGGTGCTTGGCCAGTCGCCGATTCGAGGTCGTGCCCTGTACCATCAGCTCCAGGACCTCGCGTTCTCGATCGGTGAGCGCATCTGGATCGTACTCCTCTTTGGTCGGCTTCTTTGGGCGCGCAAACTCGTCCAGCAGCTTGCGGGCCACGGCCGGCGTCAATGCCGGCTCGCCGCGCTCGACGCCTTCCAGCAGCTTGAAGAACTGTTCGGACTCGAGGTCCTTCAGGAGATAGCCCTTGGCGCCAGACTTGATCGCCTCGAAGAGGTTGTTGTCCTCGTCGGAGGCCGTTAGGACAACGACCTTGACATCGGGTAGCTCGGTAGCGATGCGCTTGGTGGCTTCCAGACCGTCCATCTCCGGCATCGTCAGGTCCATGAGCACGACGTCGGGTTTGCTCTCCCAGGACAGATCGATGGCCTCCTGACCGTTCTTGGCTTCGCCGACCACCTCGATGTCCTGCGACTCGAGGAGGCTGCGGAGACTGTCTCGAAAGAGAGCGTGATCGTCGGCGATTAGAATTCGCATGAGTGTCTACCTCAAAAACTGCTGGTTGCAACTGGAACTCGTATCTTAACGCGAGTGCCACTACCGGGCGAGGTCTCCAGATCGAGGGTGCCGCCGATGCTCTCGGTGCGCTCGCGCATGATCGCCAGGCCGAAGCGGGGGAAGGCTTCCCGCGGACGATTCGAAGGGTCGAAGCCCTTGCCATCGTCTTCGACCGAGGCGATCAGTCGAGTGTCTTCCTGGTGGATCTTGACATTGACTAGGGTCGCTCCGGAGTGCTTGCGCGCGTTGGAGAGTGCTTCCTGCAGAATCCTCAGCAGCTGCAGCTCGACGGAAGCCGATACCTTGATGTCGCCCTCGATCTCCAACGAGCTGGTGATTCCGCTCTGCATCTCCCACCGCTCCATGTAGTCCTGCAGTGCCTCGCCGAGGGGTTGGTCGGGCCCGACCCTAGTGCGCAGGGCCATGATGCCCTCACGGGCGTCGGTATAGACCTCTCGTGCGGCCGACGCCAACTGTTCCAGCTGATCCGAAGCTTGTTCCGGCTTGTTCTTGTCCAGGTAGGCCTTGACCACCTGGGCCTTGGTGTTGACGTAGGCCAGGATCTGGGCCATCCCGTCGTGAATCTCCCGGGCGATCCTGACGCGCTCCTCGGCGACGGCGAGGGTTCGCAGCCGCTGGTTGAGGTACGCGTTGTCGATTGCGATCGCCGCGGCCGTGGCGAAACGGACCAGGGTCTCTTCGTCTTCGAGCGCGAACTCGAGAGCTGTGATCTTCTCGGTAACGTACAGGTTGCCCCGGAAAGGCCCCTTGCAGATGATCGGTATTGCCAGCAGGGAGTGCATATCGGGGTGGTTCGGCGGAAAGCCCACAGACCGTGGGTCGCGTGTCACATCGGGTAAGCGGATCCGCTGACCTTGGCGCAGCACGACTCCCAACAGACCTCGTCCTTCGGGCGGAGCTCCGATGCGTTCCTTGTCCTCCTCGGGCATTCCGGAGGTCATGAACTCCTTCATGAGTCCCTTGTCGTCATAGACAGCGATGGCGCCGTACTTCGCCTCGAGCAGCTGACGCGCCTGGTCGACGACCTTCTGCAGGACGGTGCCGAGAGACACCTCCCCATAGATGTCCAGAGCAGCCCAGTGGAGTGCCAGAAGCTCGCGGTTCTGCATCTCCAGTCGCATCTGCAGTCGGGAAACCAGATTGAACACCACGCCGAAGAAGAAGACGGCCCCGACCAGGATCACGAGATCCATCATCAGCCGTCCCGACCAGGTATCCAGGAACGACCTCAGATTGTAGCGGGCGAACTCGACGAAGACAAAGAGGACGACGAGGGTGACCAGGAAGGCCCACTTGAGTCGGGTGAGGGCGACAGTGCTGGCTTGGTCTGTAGTCGGTTGCGGCAAGGCAGGCATTCCCGAACAGCTGACTCCCCTCAAGTGCCGGCCGATCGGTTCTACGTGACGGATGCGAATGTCGGACGGCGCGGACGAGACACAACACCCAGGCGCACGCTCACCGCGTGCCCGTGCCATGCCCCGTTGGGCGCCTGTGATTCTATTCGATCAGAGGGGTAGGGTGGTGCTGCTCAGTCGGTACGCCCCTGCTTTCGCGTCGCGACACCGAGCAGCGTGTAGAACGGGCACCAACCCAGGAGACCGGTCACCAGAGGCACGAAGCCGAAGATCCGAAAGGCGGCTCCGAAGATCCCTTCACCCAGCATGAGCCAGCCCAGCAGCAGCATTCCTGCCCCGAGCAAAATGCGGAGAACTCGGTCCCAATTGGCTTCGTTTCTGAATTCGGTTGTCAAGGCCCTGATCCTGTCTCTTGTCCGCGGCCGGAATTCGAACGTCGACCCGTTGTGCTGCGAGACCCGCCGACGAATGAACCCCGGGAGGTGCTGGACGATTGGAGAACTCACCTGGACCTCTCCTTGGACTCTCTTCTCTCTTTCGGGGCCGTTCCACAACCGGCTTTTGTTGGCACAAGCATGACGCCAGTCGGCGCCGAGCGCCACTGCCATCTGGGTAGTTGTGGGTCACCGATGAGGTGGCAAGAACACCCTGTGTACGGGTGGTGTTGGCGCCGCCGAGCACCACCCCGGTGGGTAGTTGGCTCCCAGGCCTCCGCCCCCTGGAACCTCTGCCGGATTCTCCTCCGCACCACTGCTAGACTTCCACCCGCCATGCCGAAGCGAGCAGACATAGATTCGATTCTCATCGTGGGCTCCGGCCCCAGTGTCATTGGCCAGGCCTGCGAGTTCGACTACTCCGGGACGCAGGCTTGTCGAGTGCTGAGGCGGGAGGGGTACCGGGTGATCCTGGTCAATTCCAACCCCGCCACGATCATGACGGATCCCGAGTTCTCCGATGCTACCTACGTCGAGCCCCTGGTGCCGGAGATCGTCGAGAAGATCATCCAGAAGGAGCGCCCCGACTCCATCCTCCCGACCGTCGGCGGGCAAACGGGTATCAATCTGA
This sequence comes from Thermoanaerobaculia bacterium, assembly GCA_947259195.1. Taxonomy (GTDB): domain Bacteria; phylum Acidobacteriota; class Thermoanaerobaculia; order Multivoradales; family JAHEKO01; genus JAUVRX01. Next base: position 25,016 of record CAMYLC010000068.1, read on the forward strand.
CGCTGGCGCTGCACGAGGCGGGGGTCCTGGAGCGCTATGGGGTCGAGCTCTTGGGAGCCGGCATCGACGCCCTGCGGCTAGGCGAGGACCGGCAGCTGTTCAAGGAGGCCATGCAGGAGGTGGGGCTCGAGGTGCCCGCGAGCGGCTTCGCCGGCAGCGAAACAGAGGCCCGCGAGATCGCTTCGCGGATCGGCTTCCCGTTGATCATTCGGCCGAGCTTTACCCTCGGTGGGGAGGGTGGTGGCACGGTCTACAACCGCGACGAGCTGGACGACATGGTGGCGACGGCCCTGGATGCCAGCCCGACGAGGCGGGTGTTGCTCGAGCAGTCGGTGCTGGGTTGGAAGGAGTTCGAGCTGGAGGTGATTCGGGACCGGGTCGACAATTCGATCGTCATCTGCTCGGTCGAGAACGTGGACGCGATGGGGGTCCACACTGGAGATTCCATCACCGTGGCGCCGCAGCAGACACTCTCGGACCGCGAGTACCAGGCAATGCGCAACGACGCCTTCACGGTCATTCGGCGGGTGGGTGTCGCCACGGGTGGGTCGAACATCCAGTTCGCCGTCAATCCGGAGACCGGCCAGAGGGTGGTCATCGAGATGAACCCCCGCGTCTCCAGGAGCTCGGCGCTGGCCTCCAAGGCGACGGGCTTTCCGATCGCCAAGATCGCAGCGTTGCTGGCCGTGGACTACACCCTGGACGAGATCCCCAACGACATCACGGGAGAGACGTACGCAGCCTTCGAGCCGTCCCTGGACTACACGGTTGTGAAGATCCCGCGCTGGGCCTTCGAGAAGTTCCCGCAGACGGCTCCGGAGCTCGGCACCTCGATGAAATCGGTCGGCGAGGTAATGGCGATCGGCACGACGTTTCGAGAAGCTCTGATGAAGGGGCTGGCCTCTCTCGAGCTGGATGGAACGATCGCGGCCCGCGAGCAACGGATGTCGGATCCCGTGCGTCTTCGCCGGCGCCTCGCCACCCCGAACTGGGAACGACTGTTCGCCGTGTTTGCAGCACTGCGACAGGGATGGACCCCAGAGGAAGTCGCCAGGACCTCGCACATCGACCCCTGGTTTCTGCGAGAAATCCAGAGAATCGTGGAGATGGAGACGGAGCTGGCCTGCTGGGATCTCGCCTCGCTGCCGGCCGAGGTGTTGCGGGAGGCCAAGGTGTGTGGTCTGACCGATGCGAGGATCGCCAGCCTGGTCCAGGCGACGGAAGCGCAAATCAAGAACCGCTCGGTCGAGTCGGGCATCGAGCGAACCTTCAAGAGGGTGGATACCTGCGCCGCCGAGTTCCCGGCCCTGACGCCGTATCTCTATTCGACCTTCGGAGTGGAAGACGAGTCCGATGTGGACGAGCGGCCCAAGGTCATGATCCTGGGCTCCGGACCGAATCGGATCGGCCAGGGAATCGAATTCGATTACTGCTGTGTGCATGCCGCCTACGGGTTGGCTGAGGCCGGCTTCGAGACCATCATGGTCAACTGCAACCCGGAAACAGTGTCGACGGACTACGACACCTCCGATCGCCTCTACTTCGAGCCGCTAACCCTGGAGCATGTGCTGGCCGTCTTCGAGAAGGAGAAGCCCCAGGGAGTCGTCGTGCAGCTCGGCGGCCAGACGCCCTTGAAGCTCGCTCGCGGTCTGGAAGAAGCGGGGGTGCCGATCTGGGGAACACCGCCCGAGGCCATCGACCTGGCCGAGGACCGCAAGCGCTTCGGTGCGCTGTTGGAGGCCGAAGGGATCCGCCAGCCGGAAAACGGCACCGCCATGTCGGTGGAGGAGGGGATCCAGGTCGCTCGCAAGATCGGTTTTCCGGTGCTGGTACGACCGAGCTACGTTCTGGGTGGTCGGGCCATGGCCATCTGCTATGACGAGTCCACCTTGGAACGGTATGTGCGGGATGCCGCCGAAGTCTCTCCGGGCCAGCCCATTCTGCTGGATCGCTTCCTGGACGATGCTATCGAGTTGGATCTGGATCTGTTGGCCGATGGCGAGTCCGCCGTCGTGGCAGGCATCCTCCAGCACATCGAGGAAGCCGGGATTCACTCGGGCGATTCGGCCGCCGTCCTGCCCCCTCAGATTGTCGGAAACGAGGATCTGGACCAGATGCGGGAGATCGCCGAACGACTGGCTTTGCGACTCGGCGTGGTGGGCCTGATGAACGTGCAGTTCGCGATCCACCAGGGCCAGATCTACGTCATCGAGGTCAACCCGCGGGCGTCGCGGACGGTGCCGTTCATCGCCAAGGCGGTCGGTGTCCCATTGGTCAAGCTGGCCGCCAAGGTGATGGCGGGTCAGAGCCTGACCGATTTGGGGTTCACGACCGAGCCTGCGGTGCCGGGGGTCTTCGTCAAGGCCCCGGTTTTTCCCTTTCGGAGATTCACCGGCGTCGATCCGGTCCTGGGTCCCGAAATGAAGTCCACCGGCGAGGTGATGGGCAGCAGTCCCCATTTCGGCAATGCCTTCGCCAAGTCCTGGGTGGCGGCGGGCCACAAGCTACCGTTGGATGGCACGGCGTTCGTCTCGGTCCATGACACCGACAAGGAGGCCCTGTTGCCTGTTGCCAGCAAGCTCGCCGAGGTCGGCTTCGAGCTGACGGCGACTGCCGGGACCGCGGCCTTCCTGACCGCCAAGGGCCTGAAGGTCCGTCGAATCAACAAAGTGCACGAAGGCCGGCCCCACGTCGTCGACCATCTGATCAATCGGGAGATCGATCTGGTGGTCAATACGCCATTGGGCCGCGAGTCCCACGAGGACGACGCCTCGATTCGTCAGACGGCTCTCAAGTACGACATTCCTTGCATTACCACGCTCTCGGGAGCCATGGCAGCAGTGGAAGGGATCGCCGCTTGGAAGGCCCAGGACCTCGACGTGGCTTCCTTGCAGCAACTGCATGGAAGGGCTTAGGGTCGCAGGGGCCTAGGGATTCCCAGTGGGGACGGTGGTCCGGTCGATCGCGGTTGGCCGTCATCGATTGGAGGTCCGTCCGGGGGTGCGATCCCAGGGGGCTTTCCTCCCTTCCGCTGCAAGAACCCCCTGGAATCCCACCCCCCGAACGAACCTCTGGCACCGGTGATGGCA
>CAMYLC010000069.1 GCA_947259195.1 Thermoanaerobaculia bacterium
CGAGCTGGCAAAGCTGTCAACGCCAGGCCCAGGAGACAACGCGTACAGAGACCACCAAGGGCGATATCAGGCGGCAAGCTTGTCCCGCAATCTGGGCACAATTCTTGAACAGATACCGCCAAGCACCTACCTCCAGTTCAGTCGCACTCCGAGTCGCCAGATCCGAGGTGACACTGTTTCGTTGACCCACTGCGCGTTGCCTGCACCGAGATTGTTGAAGCGACTCAGCACCGCTCCCGAGTTGAAGATGTTGAATCCGTCGACGCTGAAGGTGAGTCCGAGACTGCCCGTTGCCGAGAACTCCTTTTCCAACCGCACATCTACGATTGCGAGGTCGTCGTTTCGAAAGTCACCCAAGTCGTCTTCTGCCAAGATCTCCCGTGCGATGCCGTCCAGACCTGCTACCCAACGCACATACCCGACAGGCGTGCCTTGCCTTCCACTCAGATTGCCAGCCAGATTGAAGCCCCAGGGCCGATCAGGAGCGACTTGGTACATGCCATTCAGGTTCCATTGCCACTGCGAATGGATGGAATTCGCGGTGTAGATCTGGCCGTCGATGCTGCCCTGGCGGGCTCGGTTGGGGTCGTTGTTGTCGAAGTAGCTCGACGGCACCATCCACGATTCGTCGAAGTTGTAGTTGACGAAGCCCCGCATCATCCACTGATTCGAGAGGCGTTTGGTCAGGGTGAGAGCGGCACCGAGATAGTCGATCTCTCGACTTCCGTCGGTGTAGAGCTCGCCTCCGGTGAACGACCACTTCACGGGATTGGCCGCCCAGGTCTGCACCGCGTAGGGGCTACCATCTGGCAGGAGGCCGGAGACCACCCGATCAGGGATGTACTCGGTGGCGGGGATCGTCTTCACCTCACCAGTCGAACTGTTGCGAAACAGCGCTTGCCATTCGCTCACATCTGTGACGTTGCGCCAGGTGATTTTCAAGCCAGTCACGAGCTCGGGAAGGAAGGCGTGCTCCACTCCGAGGATGAGCTCCCGGGTGAGCTCCGGATTCATGTCGGGATCGTTCTTGTTCGAAGTTTCGAGCGCGGTCGGGTTGGCTGGATCGAAGCCTCCGAACCCACCACCCACCGCATACTCCTCGCCATCATCGTAGAAACCTGTGTAGCCTCCCGGACTATCGATGAAGACGATCCATGCAAAAGCACCACCGACCGGGTTCACCTGCTCCATCATCCCCAGTCCGAGAACAGCCGGATACTGCGAGAAGCTTCCTCTCAACAAGGTCTTCCGTTCTGCACCCAAAGCGTAGGTGAGCCCCAATCGTGGTGACAGGCTCGTCCAGCGAATCCCGTCCGCATCGTTGCCCTCGAATTCCAGAGGTGGGAGGACTTCCAGAAAGGCCGGGTTGCCGGCGACTCTGCCCGGCTCATTGACTCCGTCCTGGACGTCGTACCGGAGGCCAGCATTAAAGGTCCATGGACCCATCGTCATGGTGTCCTGAATCCAGAGAGACTTGTACTCGGAGACGAGAGGAACTGGCCCCCCACGATAGGCATAGACGACATGGGCATCGCGAGCCCGCTCGGGTGGCAGCCCGAGCCAGGCCAGCAAGCCGGGATTCTGCACACCGGAGATTGCGCCGTGGTAATGCCACAGGTTGCGTCCTGGGTACGACCAGGCATCTTCTCCGATGGCCTCTCTTACTCGTCCGCCGAACTTGATCTCGTGATTCAGGCTGGACGTCGAAAGAAAGTAGGATCCGTCGAGTTTCCACTCTGTCTGGGGCTGATTTCGGCGTCCGCAGGAATTGTTCGTCACGTATCCGTCGGCGTCGGTATTCACCTCACCACCGGGGAAGGGATCGGCGGACTGATCCGGCCCACAGCCCCCCAATGCCTCGACGCTGAACGCTCCATCGCGGGAGGAGTACTGGCCGCTGAGAAACAGATTCGAGCCGAATCTGCCGGACCTCTCTGGGTCCAGGTAGCTGAGGGGTCAACTGAGGGCCCCGCACCTCGGCCGACGACGCGCTTGTCACTCGTGTTGAACGAACCCACGAAGGAGTTGGCCCTGGACAACTGAGCATTGAGCTTGATCGCCACGTTCTCCAGCACGGTGCGGTCCTTCTGGCCACTGCCGGAGACGATGGATATGTCGTTCTGACCCCAGGAGCCCCACAACCAGGCCCGATCCCTCCAAGCAGGTCCGCCGGCTTCGATGCCGACATCCTGGATTCGATCGACCTGGTTGGGGATAAATCCCTCCTGACCGGGCCCGAGATCGTCCTCATCGAAACCAGGTTCGGCCTGCTCGAGAATGCCGAAATAGCCTGCGCTGTCGGTCAACAGAAACCGCGCGGAACCTCGGAACTCGTTGGTGCCCCGTTTCGTCACCATGTTGATGGCCACCCCCGAGGTGTTCTTGGCGATGTCGTTGCCGCCAGTAGTGATCTGGATCTCCTCGAACTGATCGAAGTCGTAGTAGGAGGTGGTTCCGCCCCTCCACCAGCTATCGGTGATCTGTACCCCGTCGATCACATAGTCGTTGTCCTGCCTGGCCGAACCTTGCCCTCGAAAGATCGACTGAGAGCCGCTCCCACTCCCACCCACGTTGACGTCTCGCACAACAACGCCGGAGCTTTGGTTGAGAATCGCCCAGGGATCCCGGGCTGTCGGGATCGTGTCCAACTCGACCCGGTTGACCCGCGTGCCCGCGGTGAGCTGGCGCTCGTCGAGCAGGGGGCTCTCGGCGGTAACGCTGATGACCTCCTCGATCGCGGGCACGAGTTGCAGATCAATGCGAGTGTTTTGGGCAACCCGGATGTCGATATTCGGCTGCTCGACCGTCGAGAATCCATCCAACCTGACGGTCACGCTGTAGCGGCCTGGGTCGAGGCCGAGGAATCGGAAGTGGCCATTGCTATCGGCGACCTGGTCGCGAGGAGCTCCCATTCCCTCGAGTTCGACCGCAGCCCCCGGGAGCAGTTCTCCTTCTGTGTCTGTGACAATGCCGTAGAGATTCCCCGTTTCCTCCTGGGCCGATGCCGGCGCAACCGCACAAAGAAGGCAGTAGCTGAGTACCAGTGTGCTAGAGCGAGCTAGCGATATCCCTCTTGTCATCACGACGCATCTCCCGAGGCGGTGAAGCTGTCGTTCTGAGTTGTCGAGCTACGAGCCCTAGTGCGGGCTCTGCTGGGTACAGACGAAAGTCGCCGCATTTGTTAGCCACTCGTGGCGGCAGAGCCGTCCACCATCGCCGCTGTATCATCACGTCGGCAATTCCTTCCAGCCCGGGAAGGGGCCGAGCTCGATCGACCAACCGATCGAGGAATCGGAGTCACGGACGGCGCGGAAGTTCGTGAGTGATTTGAGCTTGGTGATCAGCTCGTCATGCGGCAGCAAATGGAGCGGCGCTTGGTCAAGGTCCGGAACCGGCCAGAGACGGAGCGTTGCGTCCTGACCTGCAGAAGCGATCCAGCGGCCATCCGAGGAGATCGCCAGGTTGATTACCGCGCCGTCATGGCCCAGGAGCAAATGAGGAGCTTCCCCTGAGACTCGTCCGACCTGGATGACTCCGTCCTCATCGCTTGTAGCAACAATGGTGCCCGAGCCATCGAGGACGAAGGCAGCGCTACCCTCGCCAAACGCCGGCAGCTCTTGCACCTGGCCTGTAGCCAGATCGAGGAGACTCAGGAGGCTGTTCCTTGTCTTCGCGGCATCTTCCAGCAGCTGTTCCCCCACGACCGCCGTACGCCCGTCTGCGGCCAGCTGCATTCGTGTCAGAGACTCCGGCTTCGAGGCGAGGACGAGCTCCCAGGTCCCGCTCTCGAGATCCCAACGGCGGACTCCACCATCGCCACTCGAGTAGAGTGTCGACTCGTCGGTGAAGGCGAGAAACATGACGGCTCCAGCTCTTCCCATTTTGCTCGAGGAGACGCTTTTCGGAAGGTCGAGGAGGCGCCGCTCGCCGGTCTCGAGATTCCAGATCTTCAGCTTCCAGGGGCCCTGTCTGGAAGGAGCGCTGGCAACCAGCCTGCCAGTGGGCGATACCGCAACAGCCACCGTGACCGATTGCTCGGCAAGCCCCTCCAGGATGACTGGCTGTCCTTCATCGACTGGTACGATGCCGACACTGTCGCCCCAGCCGACAAGACAGAGGAACCCCCCGGTGGAATCGAACGCGATTCGCAATGCGCTTCCCGCTAGTTGAGCCCCTGAGAGGGTCTGGACCCCTGCCACGCTACTACCGGGCAAGGGTAGGAGCCGGGCCTGGCCCAAAGAGACTGTGGCCAAGAACTCCCCGTCGGGACTGAACGCGAGAGGCTGGTAGTCAACTGCAAAGCCTTCAACAACTCGCGGGAGGTCTCTTCGCAGGGGCCAGAACGTCAGACGGGTTGTGCCTTTTGTCACCGCGGCCACAAGAGTTCCAGTAGGGTGAACCGCGGCGGCGGAGCCAAGCCAGGAGCCGCTCCGTCGCAGTCTCAACGGCCAGGCATCGGGCCAGGACTCCAGGTCCCAGAGAAGAACCTGTTGGGTCACGCTGCTGATCCATCGGCCGGAGGCATCGGGGGCAGCCAGGAAAGCTCCCTCTTCGAGTCCGAAGGGCCGAGGGACGGTCCGCACGAGTGACATATTGGGTGCCGACAGATCCCATTGCCGGAGCTCGCCGGTACCGGTGTCCTGAGTCCAGAGGTCATTCGACTCGGTTGGAAAGGTGAGCCGCGCCAACCACGGCTCGTGCTCGTGAACAGCGACCTGACGATCCGGAACATCCGCTCTCATTGGCACCGATCGGTAGAACACCGCGTTGCCCTTCGGGTAGATCCATCCGCGCCCGCTGCGATCGAAAAAGCTCCAGAGATTGAAGCCAGGGCCAAGAGCTGTCAAATCGACCGTCCCCAACTCTTCCACTTCTCCTGAAGGCATATGCCAACGCCGGAGATGGTAGAGCTCGTGCCCTGTGTCGGCCTCGGTTTCCCAAACCTCGGTCAGTAGGTCGCCTTCACGGGCCATCAAGAACGTTGAACTGGTCTCCTCGAGCTCGCGGACAAGCTCTCCAGCGGGTAGCGACCATATCCACACACGACCCTCGACCTTGTTGACCGTGACCAGGAGGTCGTCGGAGAGCCATCTGGCAGCATGGTTGAAGCCCGATGTCGTGCCGTGCCCCGACAGAACCAAAGAAGCTTCACCATCGGAGGAGAACACCTCCATCTCATCAGACATGCCAAAGGTCACCAGGCGGTCACCGCCGGAATTGAAGGCGAGGTCGGTAATCGATTCAACCCCGGACACCCGTTCAAATGCCGGTGGTGCCTCCTGAAGTATCTGAAGGGCCATAAGGCGAGCTTCGCTCGTATCCGCCAGCTCGAGACTCGCCGTCGTGAACGCGAGCGCTTCCGTGGGATCGGTCTCGAGTTGGAGCTGCGCGAGTGCGAGGAGCTTGGCTCCCTCCGCCCGGCGCGTTTGAGCTTCGCTTCGCAGCCAAAGCACGCCCATGACACCCGACACCAGCAGGGCAAGAGCCACAACGACCGTACTGGCAATCCTGCGCCGACGTCGCCGACGCTCGGCATGGGCGGTCATCGCTGCAGCGAAGGCCTCTTCCTGTGCAGTGAGACCTCCAGGGTAGCGCTCGAGCCAGGCGAGATAATCCAGGTAGGCCGCGCCGGTCCAGAGGTAGTCGTCCGCTCGACCGTGCTGTTCCCAGAGCTCTGCCTGGGCTCGCAGCTCGTCCCTGACCTTGGCCCCTTCGGCATCCTGCATCTGCCACCGAACGAGCCGGGGCCAGACCGTCAACAGGGACTCGTGGATGATCTCGATGCGTTGATGGCCGGGGCGGCCTTCGCGCTCTCGGATCTCGTAGGAGGTGAGGAGGCGGGAATCGATGAGGGCGCTAAGGATCTCGGCGGCGGAAAGAAGGGGGACAGGCACCCTTTTCCCAGTTTGCTTGGGTGTGTCACCGCCGTCTCCGAAAAGGGATGCCTGTCCCCCTTTTTCCACGAATACAGACAACAAATCCTCGCGCTCTCGGGAGGCGCGGGTGCCCTGGGCGGTGACGAGGTTGCGAAAGAGTTCGCGGACGATGGGTATGTGGTCCGATCCGATTTGCTCCAGAGTTGCCTCGGCGTGTTGGGCAAGAGCACCGCCGACACCGCCAATCTCGTCATACGCCTCCCGAGTCAGGTAGCCGGTCTCCTGATCTCTTCGCTCCCAGAGCTGGGCAGCCGTGAAGGCGATCAATGGCAATGCAGCCCGTTCCTTCGTCACCTCTTGCAGCATCTCCTCGACAACTGTCTCGTCCTCGAACCGATAGCCGCATCGCAGTGCCGGTTGCACGATTGCTCGACGTAGG
>CAMYLC010000070.1 GCA_947259195.1 Thermoanaerobaculia bacterium
CGCTGTAGAACGCCACGGCTTTGGCCCGAGTGACTCCCTTGCCGAAGCGAAGCCCGAGCTCATAGTTCCAGCTCTCCTCCGATTGGGTCTCTGGGTCCTGCCCGGGGCCCGGCGGCGCAAAACCTCTGTGTACTCCGCCAAAGAGATTCCAATTGGCGCCGGCCGCATAATTGACGCCAACACCAGGAAGAATCTCATTGGTGCCATTGCTCTTGCGAACCAGATTCTCACCGGTGCGACCAGGATCGACTTTGCCGTAGTCGCTGCGTAGGAAATCGATGCTCTCGAGGCGGACCCCTGGTGAGACCGTCCAGCGGCCAAGGTAGATGGAGTCCCTCACAAAGAAGGCAAAAGCCTCTGCTTCATCGATCCGGTTCGATTGGCTTGCGGGGACACCCAGTTGATCAAGTCTCATCCGCCCATCGAGCATGCTCCAGCTGTCCTCTTCCTGATAGCGGTCTTCCGAGTCGCGATGGAAGCGCAAACCGAACTGCAGTTGCTGGTCGATGTGTGCCCAATGGATCTGCCAATCCAGGAGAACATCCACGCCTTCGGAGCGATAGGTGCGTCGATTGTTGCGGATCGCAAGACTGCCAGTATCGTCGTCCAGCTCGCCGCGGAGGACGGCCAGTTCCGAGGGGTATCCGAGGGGGTCGTCGAGGACGCTGCTGATCCCAACTCCTGCCACCGACTGCAGCTTGTGCCAATTGCGGAAGAAATCGTTCCGGTAAAGGGTCGTCGTGACATAGACCGAATTCATCGGCTGGATGAAGTGTCTGAGCTGGATCTGCTCGTGGTCGGTGTCGATCCAGTCCTCTTGCGAGCCCGTATACCGTCGCATCGGAGTGCGGTCGAAGTCCTCCTGGGTCAAGCCCAGATAAGTTTCCTCACCAAACTGGTCGGTCTTCCCCAACTTCAACTCGACTAGCTGGTATGGCCTGGTTGCGCCCGAGGTGTTGTAGCGGAGCTTTCCAAGGTAGTCCTGCAGTCGGACTCCGGTCCGTCCTCCGCCATCGAGATCCTTGAAACCGTCCGTATCGAGCTGGAAGGTTTCGAGCAGCCAGCCCCATCGCTCCGAGCTACCTCCGACCTTGGCGCGAAGACGAACAGTCTCCTCGCTGCCGTACAGGAGTTCCGCTGCTGCCCCCAGTTGAGGCGGAATCGCTGAGGACACCAGGTTGATCACCCCACCCGTCGTGTACGGCCCCTGTCCAATAGAAGCTGACCCCTTGCGCACTTCGAGCGCCTCCATCCGTGCTGTGGTCGGAAAGTAGTAGGCCGCCGGAGCTGCATAGGGCGCCGGAGCGATCAGCACGCCGTCTTCCATCAAGGTGATCTTCGAGCTGCGCTCCACCCCGGTGCCCCGCATCCCGATATTCGGTCGCAGCCCATAGCCTTCCTCTTCCTGGATGTTCACTCCTGGAACCCGCCTCAGTATCCGGTTCACATCGCCGTAGGCCTGCTCCTCCAGGGTGGAGAGATCCACGAAATCTGCCGAACCTGGCAGCACTTCAACGGCCTCGGATCCACCGGTGACCAGAACCTGCTCTTCGAAGACGGTCGCGGGGCTGGATTCCTCCTGCGGTCCGCCTGCAGAGTCGTCAGCCCCAATTCCCGAACCGGTCAGACCCAGCACCATGGCAAGAAGCAGCGTTCGTTGGACCATGAGAAACCCTTCCCGTCCCTCTGGAGTGCCGGTCCCTCGCGGGCGGCGCCTCGTCTTCGGGCTGGCTGGCTCTCTGCTGGCTTGCCCTGGTGGATCGTTTGAGCTCAGAAGCTCGCTACTTGGTCAAGATCAACTTACCCAGACGCGTGACAGTCAAGCGGTACTCCTCTCGACCGTGTTCGATCACGAGACATGAGCTCCCGCCAAGAAGAGCGCTCGATCGGATTCTTGGAGAGCCCTTGCAGGAATCCGGCTCGGCAGAGTCATCCGACCGCTGACTGGTTGCCTTCGGGCCATCCCAAGACATCTGATTGCGTCCTTCCATTAGCCTCTTCTCTACTGGCTTGCGGCCGAGTCGGCAGCCTTGCAGTAGCCCTCGGCTTCGCAGTCCGCACAGGCGGCCGCACTCTCGTCGTAAATATGTTCGAGCCCGCTCAAACTCACCGACTTCCCTGCCTCGAGGTGCTCGAGGAATCTCGTTATCCGATTGATCGTGACAGGGCTGACCGCATGTTCCATCAGGCACGCATCACTTTCGGCATCCGACTCGGGGACACCGAAGACTTCAGTGAGGAGTGATTTGAGAGTCTCGTAGCGGCGATCGACACACTGCGCCAGGGCGCTGCCACTCCGCGTCAACTGGGCACCCCCGTAGTGCTCCCGCTCGACCAGCCCCAGTTCCTGAAGTTTGTTCAGGGCTGTCGAGACCGTACCTGGTGTCAACCCGAGCTCATCTGCCAGATCCCGTACTCGTCCAACAGGATGGGTACGACAGAGGCGGAAAAGCGCCTTCAAATACATCTGATGAGTCGGGGAGACGGGATCTGCGCGGTGCATGTATCGGCTTCCCGTCGAGGCCACGACAGGATAGCACAAATGTTTGCGGTGTCAAACTTAGTTGTGTTAGACAAAGACACTTCCGCTCTGGCTCCTCCTCGCCGAGTCGGCAGCATTGCAGTACACCCCGGCTTCTCACTCCGAGCACGCAACTGGATGGGCTCTGAAGGTCTCCCTGAGATCGTCGAGCTCTACCGAGCGGCCCTCTTCCAGGCGCTCGAGAAACCCCGCCATCCGGTTGAGCGTAGACAGGCTCACGGCCTGCTCCATCTGAATGGCATCACGTTCGGCATCCACCTCATCGAAGCCGAGCACCACGAGTAGCAGAGTCTTCAGTGTCTCGAAGCGTCGCACGACGCAGTGAGCCAGCGCGATGCCGCTCGGCGTCAGAAGGACGCCGCCGTCGTATCTGAGCTCGACCGACCCGCGCTCCTGAAGGTGGTTGAGAGTCGTACAGACTCTGGCCTCTGTCACTCCGAGTTCTTCTGCGAGGTCTTTCATCCTGCCGACCTGATGAGCTCGGCAGACCCGAAGCAAGGCCCTCAGGCACATCACATCAGAGGGGGAGACGAAATGTTCATGATGGATAGCTAACCTCCCTTCGCAATCAAGGTAGGCGAGGCTCATTCGGCTTCGAGAATAGTCTCTCGCAAGCGCTTTTCCAGGTTGCCATCCAGAGGGGGAGGCGTCATCAAGGCGGCGCGGATTTCCCCGACAATGTGAGCGAAGTCGCCGCCAAACCGCTCGCAGACATCGCACCCTCTCAGATGAGCGTCGACTCGATTTCTTTCCGCGGAAGCCAGCTCGCCATCGACGTACTCGGACAGTCGAGCGAGGACCTCATGACACCAAAGCCCACCTACGAGCCGATCACCTTTCATGGCTATCACCTTTGGACAAAGAGCACATCATGCGAAGTCGCGACCTGTGAAGGCGACTCTTGACCGCTGGAATCTCGATTCCCAGTATTGACGCAGACTCCGCGTTGGTGAAACCCTCGAGGTCCCGTAAGACCAAGATCTGACGATCAGATGGCGAGAGTCTCTCGAACGCCTGACGTACCTGAATCTGATCATCCAAGCTGAGGTGAGGTCGTCTCTCTGGCCCCCCCCACCCGGCCTCGGCACCAAGATCCTCGAGGGACCCGGTGTCCTTTCTAGCCACGGGATCTGGAGATCTCGCTACACGGTAGAACTTCCTTCTGGCCGCGGTAAACAGCCAGGATCGGGCGCTCCCACGACCCTCGAAGGCACCTGCCTTTCGCCAGGCCATCAGAAAGGTCTCCTGCATCAAGTCCTCTGCGTCTTCTGCCCGGCCTGCGAGAGCTCGGCAGAACCGGAAGACAGCCGCCTGATGCCGACTGCAGAAGTCCAGGAATGCCTGCCGGTCTCCTTCAGCGCTGCGACGCAGAAGCGCCCGATCTAGCTGGATTTCATCGTCATCGGGCATGTATTCAGACCGAGCAGTGTGTATAGCGGACAACTTCCGATCAGACCTGTAACCAAGGGTACTAGACCGATCCAGCCCCAGGGGGTCTGAGGACCGAAGAAAGCGAGCGATAGCAATCCGACACCCAGGATCACCCGCAGAACCCGATCAGCGGTCCCTTCATTGCGTGGCAGAAGCTTGGTCATGAGCAGTTCCTCCTTTTGTCTAAGAGCCCCGGTGGGTCGGACCTCACCCTGGAAGAGACCCAAAACACGCAAAAGGATTCTCCCGCCGCACCGGGAATCGGATCTAGGAGCAAGAACGCGAATCGGTGATGGGCTTGTAGTAGGTCAGCGGGCTGTAGAACCAGAAACTGCAGAAGACCAACAAAGCGCAGATTGCCAGCGCGGTCATTCGGCGACCATCGTCGATCCTCCAACCGGCGATCTCGCGAATCTCCAAGACAACCAGTCCGAACAACAGATAGCTGAACAGCAAGGGAAGGAAGTAATGATAGAGGTACATGACCCGGTCGAGTCGGCTGATGGCAACCATGTACGCCACCCAGAGGCCCAGGAACACCGCTAGCATCCATCGGTTCTCGAGTGGCCGGTGCAGGGGCAACAGGAACGATGCGATCAGCAGAACGGCAGCCAGGAAGACTCCGATGAGCCCCAGAAACCAGCCCGCCGGGTTGGATTGGAGATAGAGGTACTGGTAGAGC
>CAMYLC010000071.1 GCA_947259195.1 Thermoanaerobaculia bacterium
CGCGGCCCCGACGTTGATCCCCAGCTGCGCGGCCGCCATGACCAGGCCGAAGATCATTACCCCGTAATAGAGGATGTTGTCGACCAGGAGGCCGATCAGCGCGTCCTCCATTCCGGCCCCGGTCATGAAGCGGCGCAGGACCTTCCCCAGCACGCGGGCCAGTACCCAGAAAATGACCAGGAGCACCAGCGCGGTGACGAGCTTGGGCACGAAGGCGATGGCCTGGGTCATGAGTTGTGACACGTCGATCGAATCGAGGAGCTTCTGCATCGGTGAGGCCTCCGGTGGATTGTGGGTGTGCCGAAAAGCAGTTTCCGACTCTACACCAAACCAGAATTGGCCGGCCGAGCTCGCCTCGAGCCTCTGCGCAACCGTCTCGGATCGCAACACACATGAGCTCGCCGGTCGCTCATCTGAGACAATAATGGTTGCACGAAGAGCTCCACAGAGCGACATCACTCCGAACGGTGCAAGGAGATCGTTGAATGCAGACAATCTTGATCATGGACGACGAACCTGTTGAGCTCGATCGTCTGAGAACCATATTGGAAGATGATGACTACCGCTTCGAGACCGCGTCGTCAGGGGCAGAAGTAAGAGAGATCACTCAGGATCGCGGTACGGAGATAGCGGCGATTCTGATGGATTGGATCCTGCCAGACGAAGACGGGATCGCACTTCTCGGTTGGATCAAGTCCCAGCCGATACTTGCCGACCTCGAGGTCGTCGTGCATTCGGCGGAATTTGGCGCCGAGAACATCCGGAAAGCAATCGAGTGCGGCGCCTACTACTTCCTGACCAAGCCATTCGAGGAAGAGCAACTCGAGGCGATCATGCGGGCGGCGATTGGAAGCTGCCACCTGAAGCGAAGGCTGGCAGAGAAGGTCGAGGAATCCAAGGGCGTCTTTCGGCTTCTCGAGCACGGAGTCTTCAACGTTCGAAAGATCCGAGAAGCGGAGCTGATCGCCGTCCAAATCGCCTCGGGTATCGACCTACCCGACTCGAGCATGGGACTCTTGGAGCTTCTGGTCAACGCGGTGGAACACGGCAATCTGGGGATTAGCTACGAGGAGAAGGGCCGGCTGCTCGCAGAAGGCCGCCTCGTCGCCGAGCGCTCCAGGCGCCTAGGCCTGCCCGAGTATCGTGATCGCAGGGCGGAGGTCCGAGTGGGTCGGATAGGCGGCGCCCTGGAAGTAACGATTCAGGACGAGGGGTCAGGGTTCGATTTCGAGCGCTACATGAAGCTGGACAAGGCCAGGCTGTTTGACGCCCACGGGCGCGGTGTAATGCTCGCGTCAGCAACACTGGAGCTGCGATATACGCCACCTGGAAACCAGGTCACCGTCCGACTACCGCTGGGGAATGAGAACCGTTGAACCTGGTGCAAAAGAGACGTCAACCACAGGGGATGCCCGTCCACTCGTGAAAATTGCACCGGGCGACCCATGAGGGCCTTCGGAGTTAGCTCATCCGGTAGGTGAGCCACGAGTAGATGTCGAGGGCAAGCGGCGAGCCCCTCAGCGCCTTGAGGACACGGAGGTCGATCGGCGCGACGTGGGCTACGAGGTCTGCGTAGAACTCGGCGCTCAGGACGACGATCGAGTTCCAGAGCGGCTGGTGCTCTGGCTCCCGGGGCGACCACCAGAGTTGGTGCTTATGGGCTATTGTGTAGCCGACGCCGGCCGCGCAGGAAACCGGTGACAGGAAGTCCCTCCCATCCTCCCTCCCAATCCAGTCACCGGTTTCCCAGCTGCAACGCATCGTGGTGGAGAAGAGCTGGTGGAGCTGGCCGCGCCTGCCTCCCCGGCTTCGATGGCGAGGGCTTCCTGGGCGAGTCTCTTGCGCTTCTGCTCACCCGGAATTCGAGGACAGGCACGTCCTCCCTCGCCCCCTCCCGAGCCAGTCCCCGAATTCCCGCCGTCGGTGTTCCAAACGGTCCGCCCTAGGACCTCCCCGAGGCGATGCGGACAGTTGTCATCACTGCTGAGGACCGAAACCAGCCCGAAACTCGCACATCGGGTGGATCAGAAAAGGGGTGAGCTGCGTGCTAGGTGTCCTCGAAGCGAGTGTCGGTTCAGTGGGAGGATGATATCTTCGATCTCCGCCTCGGGCAGCCATGGACGACGACGCCCTGGCTGACTGACGAATCTGCCCACAGATGTACCAAGGCAAGCGAAAGGAACTCATCATGAACTATACGGTCATACCCAGAAGTGTTGTCGCGCTCGCAGTGATCTCGGTCGCGTGCACACCCGCCGAGACGCCAGCGCCGAGCGTCGAGACCGGACCCGATCCGGTGCAGGAGGTGATGACCGCAGCCGATCAGCAAGCGCTGACTCCCGAGCAGGTGCTCGCCGATCTCAAGGCCGGCAATGAGCGCTTCTTGGCGGGCAAACTGACGCCCCGCGACTACACCGCGCAGGCTCGCGCCACCACCGCCGGACAGTACCCAAAAGCCGCTGTCCTCAGCTGCCTCGACTCGCGGGTGCCGCCGGAGCTGATCTTCGATCAGGGGATCGGTGACATATTCGTTGGCCGCGTCGCCGGTAACTTCGAGGATATCGGGATGCTCGGCAGCTTCGAGTTCGCCACCAAGGTCGCCGGATCGAAGCTGATCGTGATTCTCGGCCACACCTCTTGCGGCGCCCTCAAGGGCGCGGCGGACGATGTCGAGCTCGGCAACCTGACGGCGACTCTCGAGAACTTCGAGAAGGCGCTGCAGCAGGCCCGGGAGGCCACCGATGGCGCCGACGATGCCTCGAATTCGGAGCTGATCAACCTCGCGGTCGAGCTGAACGTTCGCCAGACCATGCAGGACATGGTGGATCACAGCACGGTCATTGCCGAGATGATCGATCAAGGCGATCTGGCGATCGCCGGCGGCGTCTACGATCTGGCCACCGGCCGGGTCAACTGGCTCGACTGAGTCGCCCCTGAGGGCCACTCAGAGAAGGCCAGATGGGCTCTGGGAAGAGTCAAGCAGTTGTCCCCAACCGGACTTGTCGATTTGGACCAGGTCGAGATACGTGGGGGAACGTGCAGCAGACGGCGTGCTAGTCGGTTCCCTTGTCCTCGCAATGCTGTTTGAGTAACTCGAGGGCCTTGGGCCACATGTCTTGCATGTACTGCTCGAAGTCTTCCGTCACGTCTTGATCGACAATGAGCTTGGTGCCTTCCGGAAGGGAGCTGAAGGTGTGGTTTTCATATGCGGGAGCCCAAGCACGAACTGAGACGCTATCGGTGTCTTCGGTGCCGGTGTCTGGGCCATCGCCGAAGCCCTGACGGGCCGTGGCGCAGCGGACGCAGGCACGCCCCTCACGCCGCCTCCGTAGGGAGAGGTGGACCCCGGATTTAGGACAGGGTGGCAAGGTGGGGACCTGTCCCAGGCTCCTCACCCCTTTTCAGATCCACCCGATGTGCGAGTTTCGGGCTGGTTACGGTCGTGAGCGGTGATGACTCCGGCCCGGTACCGGGCCGGAGTCATCTGCTACAAACTCCCATGGGGCCGGTCGTTGTTGTACTCCTCCTTCCAGGTCTCGAGGATGCCCCGTGCCCCTCAGCGAGTCGCCCCTCGCCTCACGGCAAGGAGTCGCGTAGCGGCCCCGACGGGGTACGACGCCATGCTACTATTCGGCCCAACTCGCGAAACTGGTGCTCTCGTCGCCGGGCGCGCGGCCGGAATCCGACATCGGGGCCCGGCCGTGAACCTCGATCGGCCAATATGTTTCATGAACAGGAGGGTAGATTGCCTTATCTACGAATCGGCGTTGTCACGATCGACGAGTCGACGGTCGGGTTCAAGGGGGACGAGGCCGGGCTAGTCATCGGTCAGCCCGTAGAGGCGCTCGGTACTGACGGGGCTCACGCCTCCGCGACGGCGTGATGCGAGCGCTGAGGATCATGGAGGTCGTCAGATGACTGTCTCTGGCAGCGGTTGGCGGCGAATCGCTTGGAGCTTCGGGTGGCTCGCGATCGGAGCGAGTCTCGCCGCCCACGGACAGTGGGACTATCCCTACTACATCGTCCAGCCGAAGGATCCATGGGAGCTCGAGAAGAAAAAACACGCTAACGCGTGTGCCGCTCAGAACCTCAATCCCTGCCCCGAGTTCGAGCTTCCCGAAGGGGCGACCTTTCCGGCCTTGAAGCATCTCGCCGCCTCGGGGACGCCCGTGACGAGGAAGGCCGGTCTGTTTCTGACCGAGGTTGCGGGGGTGTTTGCGCAGGTGGGCTTGCGAGAGCCGGACTTCGAACCCGAGGTTACGACCGTCACGGGTAAGAGCCGCTGGGCGTTCATGCATCCGTTGTCCGGGTCCTTCCTCGGCGAGTACTCCGAAGGCGCCTGCAACGCCCCCCCGGTTGCCGTCTCCAGGCTGTCGTTGGCCGATCGCCCCTGGACCGACTTCGAGCTCTACGACACTGCGGCGCACGAGCTATTTCACGCGGTCCAGTACCGGTACCCGGCCTTCGAGGTGTCCGGGAAAAAGCGCTGTCAGGCCGGCTTTGAGTGGTTCGACGAAGGTACGGCCGAGGGGGTCGCGTCCTTCATGTCGGAACGGAATGGGTTCAGGCTGAAGACGGGGAGAGACCTGGGCCTGCGGCCCTACGACGCATCGCTCCACTACGCGAACAGCTGGCAGGACGATGGCGTGATAGCTCGGGTCCTCGAGGTCTTCGGCGTCAATCTGATCGACTGCGATAGCGTCCAAGCGCCCGACACCCCGGAGAAATGCCTGGAGCGCGTCGAAGGCCAGGCTCGAGAGCAGATGGGGTACATGACGAGCTCATTCTGGCGCTTCCTGATGGATCGATACAGCTCTCTGCTCGAACCCAACGACCCCGAGCGACTCCACGCGATCTCCCAGGTGTTCTTGGAAGAGCCTGGGGTCGCTTCTTCATCTTCGGAGGCCCAAATCGCTTGGGTCGCCGATCAGGCGCTGTTCTGGGGGCCCTTCCAACACGTCTATGGGGAGTTCGTGACCGAATTCGCGTCGTGGCCCGTGGAGAAGCATGTGTACGAGCCTGGTTTCGAGAAGTGGCTCGACCTCGCGTTCGGAGGGTGCCAACAGGTTGAGCTGACGAAGGAGGGGAAGTCCGACCCCGTTCCTCTGATCGTTCCGCTTCACGCGGTCTCCGCTCAATGCTTCCAGGTGAAGGTGATCGGGTTCGAGAAGCAGATGATCATGCTCGACGCGATCGCCGAGGCTACAGGGACTGCAACGGTATCGGGGACCGACTTGGTCGACCAGCTGGTCCTCGGCATCGCGCGCGAAGAGCGCGGCGGTAGCGAGCAGTACGACTGCTACTCAGCGGCGCAGAAGACCGGCCCCGGCGATTTTCGTTGTCTGCTCTACGCGAAGACGCAGAAGGTCATCCATCCCAATGGTGAGAAGAACGTCCGTACCTGGCGATTCGACGAGCCTCGCCTGGTCGAGGAAGCAACCTCGACGACGACCTTCGTCCTCGCCAACGTGAAGGGTGAGATCCCAGGCGCTGGCGAAGGAGCGCAGTCCCCGGGAAGCACCCGGGAGATCGCCGATCTCAAGCTGACCTTCGCTCTCTCTACTGCCGAGGGCAGCTCCCGCAAGTCAGCCCTACTGGGCGTTCCCACGAGCCGGTCGCCGGACCGCATGATCCCGAACTTCTCGCTGCCAAGCGACCAGGCCAACTACGGCATCCACAAGAAGGGTCCGATCGAGACAGGCTACGCGATGAACATGGGCGTAATCGAGGTCGCTGCGCTGGGCGACTCGAACGCGGTGCTCGACACGTTTACCGTTATGCCTATCGAGCCTACCGCCTTCGGGCAGACGGGGCCCCTCATGGCGATGGTGATGCAAGGCGGTTTTGGCGCCGAGGCCCCCAACCTCGCCGCCGCCGCCACGCGGTCGAGCCATTTCTGTAACCCAGGTGGCGAGCAGCCCAGCGTCGGCAGGATCACGCGCTCCGACGACGAGCTCCTGGAGATCTCGATCGACACTCCGATCTGCGAGATGAACCTCGAGAACATGAGCCTCTGCCGCAACGGCTGCCCGAAGGTCGACCACCTCAAGGCCGACCTCACGCTGGCTTTCGGCTGGCGTCACTTCGCCGAGCACGAGATCGAGGATCTCGTGACGCCCGCAGTGCAGCTCGACATCGACCGGTACCATCACGAGGTGTTCGGCGATCCACTGCCGTACCCGACGGGTGGCGGCGCTGGGAGTGGCGGCGACGGCGGTGGGGACGGTAGCGACGGTGACGGCTCGGGCGCTGACGGCACCGGAGCCGGCGGCGGTGGGGACGGGAGCGATGGTGACGGCTCGGGGGCAGACGGTACCGGAGCCGACATCTGCCTCTGTACCTGTGAGGAGTACGAGGAGATCCAGCTCCGGACGGAGGACACCGGATCCAGCGGCATGCCGGACATGGAGTTCATGGCGAAGGTCATGCGGTGCGCTTTCGAGTGTGTGGAGGAGTACCGGGCGTGCGGTCGGGGGGAGTAGCCGAAGGCTACCCCTCCTCCTCCCGAGCCAGTCCCCGAATTCCCGTTGGGGACACCATCTGTGTTCAGTGACTGATTGCGGGCACGACCAGCCGGCCCTGATTCAGCGACGTTGCCATAGCTGCTCTCGAATCGCTTCTGCGTGCTCTTCGATCTTCCGAAAGCACCGTCTAAAGGCCTTCCAGTCTGACCATTCGGGTCTCGGATGGTCTCAGATCCACTGGGGTCGGCGATTGGCCAGATAGGAATGCGGTGACAGGCTACTCATTTCTAGCCCACACGTCCTCCGGGTCGATAGCAGTGCCGCGGTTCACGAAGCAGCCCAGCAAGCCGAAGAGCACCAGCCCAACCAGGGGCAGGTCGAGACCGAGTCCCAGTCTCGTTGCCGTCTGCGGGTAGACGTTCGCCCTGGGCAGGCTCACGGCGCGGATCATCCACCCCAAACCACCGATGAAATCTAGTTCTCAAGCCGTCCGTTACCGTTAGGGAGGCCAACGTGTTGGAGAACGTCTAGGAAGGGCCCATGGCACAAGTACCCCTGTCGGCTCCTGGCGATTTACAATGGATTGTCCGATACTTCTTGGTGGTTCATGGAAGGGTGGTCACTCAGCAACTGCTTTGACTATCGAGAGCCAGCGGCGTCCCAGCCTGCTTCTGGTCGATGCCCTCAACCTGATCCGGCGGGTCTACGCGGCTCAGCCGGGCGAGGACGGACCGGAGAGGGCGGAGGGTGCGAAGACTTCGAGCGTGCAGTCGCTTCGCCGTGGCCTGCGCGAATGCGCGCCGACGCACGCCGTGTGCGTGTTCGATGGCGACGGCCAAAGCTGGCGTCATGAGCTTCATCCCGACTACAAAGCCGGACATGCTCCGATGCCCGATGCGCTGGAATCTGCCCTCGAAGGGTACCGTGAGGCCTTCCGGGAGATCGGTGTCGCATCACTGATGCGGCCCCGACTTGAAGCGGACGATGTCATCGCGACGATCTCCTGTAAGGCGATCGCGGCTGGTGCCTCGGCGACTATCCTGTCGACCGACAAGATTTTCCTCGCGCTGCTGCCTCGAGGTGTCCGGGTGCGGGATCACTTCAAGGGAGATGACTTCTCTGCGCAGGACGTGGTCAAGAAGTTCGGCGTCCGGCCGGAGCAGCTGGTCGACTTCCTGGCGCTTGCCGGTGACCGCGGTAATGGCATCAACGGCGTACCCGGCATCGGTCCCAAGAGCGCCAGCGAGCTCCTGTCTCGATTTGAGACGTTGGAGGATGTGCTGCAGGCGATGGATGATCTGGAGGGCAAGCTCGGTGAGCGACTGCGCGTCCACGCGACTACGGCACGCCTCTGCCACACGGTGATCAGTCTTCGCACCGATCTCGAGCTCGGTACGAATATGAGCGAGCTGCGCTTCCTACCGACAGACGTGCAAGGACGCACCAACTAGCATCGCTCTCTCAAATAGCTTGAGTCTCTTCGGTCGCCGGCACCAGCAGCGGCGAACGGTACCTAGCGACCATCCGAAAAGGAACGCCAGTCAACCACGGGTTTCTGCGATGGGGTGATATTAGAGCTTGGAGCGAGCCACAAAAGACCAGGGGAGTGGGTCACCGGCTTCAGTCTCTGGATGATGGGGCCGGCGAGGATTCGCCGCTTGCTGCGGCCTCGTGACGGTCATGTGAGTGCGCATTGTTCAGCAACCAGAATCTCAAGAAAGAGTACCAGCGCCTTCCGGGCTTCATACACTGCACCCCTTCCTGCCACTCCGTGCTCGAATAGCGTTGCGGTTTGAGTATCGCACTTCTCATGGTCGGCCGAACTGGGCAAAGTGGCATTGAGGAGCAGGCATGGCAGAAGCACCCACTCCCCCGGCGTCGGCGTTCTTGCTGCTTTCGAAGGCGGTCTCGCCGCTGTTACCGCGTGCCGCGGCGCGACCGTCTCACCGGCGAATGGCTTGTGTGTACAGTCCTCGCACAATGCCCAGACGCCGTTCCCGATGCCGCTTAGAAGTTCTGGCGACGTTTGTCGTGCTTGCGATCGGTCTTGCGGGCCTTCATCTCCGCTATCGGCCACTTTGGGCAGTTCATCTACGTGTCTCCACAACACGATGCCGTGATTGTGCAGAATGGCCCGGATCGGGGAGACTGGGGCGATCGCGACTGGACTGAGCTGTTCTATTCTTTGGCCGAGCGTTTGTGAGTCTGCTTTCCTGGCCGAAGTCTGTAGAGAGGGAACGAGAATGAGATATGGGCTCTGGTACGTGCTCGTGGTCGCCTTGGCGCTGCCCGTCAATGCGACGGAGTCCCCGATCGAGACCCGGATCGACGCCATTGTGGCTCCCTACCTTGCGGCGGGGGATTTCATGGGTGTCGTTGCCTTGCAGCGTGAAGGCGGGGAGGCATTGGTCCTGCCCTACGGACTCGCGAGCGTCGAGTTGAACGTGCCTCACCAGGTCAACGACATCTTCATGATCGGCTCGGTGTCAAAGCAGTTCACCGCGGCCGCCATCCTGTTGCTCGAGGAAGCAGGGGCGCTCAGCACTGCCGACACGCTGGCCAAACATCTGCCGGGCTTTCCCCATGGCGGAGCAGTCACGATCGAACAGCTTCTCACTCACACCTCTGGCATCACCGACATCTACTCGCTGGAGCGCTTTGGCGTGACCGCCGGCAGGGAAGGCGAATTCGAGGAGGTCGTCGGTGATCTCGGTCGAGAAGAGTTGACCTTCAAGCCTGGGTCCGGCTACGCCTACAGCAATGGAGGCTACGCACTCCTGGCAGCCGTGATCGAACGGACTTCGGGAGTTGGTTACGGTGACTTCCTCAGGAGCCGATTCCTCGAGCCCCTGGAGATGTCGCAGACCGCGCACGACGGCCCGTCTGCGGCCGTCGAGGACCGGGTTCCGGGCTACGACCCCTGGGGGCGAGCCGGACTGAGTCCTGCCCTTCCGGCGTCGGCCGCCTTCACGACGGGTTCGGGCTCTCTCTGGTCGTCGGCGAGAGATCTCTTGAAGTGGAGCGCGTCGCTTCACGGAGGCCGAGTCCTGAGCGAAGAGTCCTATGACAAGCTCACGCAGGACCACGGGCACGGGTACGGATACGGAGTCAGCGTGTTCCAGAGATTCGGGCGCGACGTCATCGGCCACGACGGGCGCGTGGCCGGGTACTCGAGTGACCTTGCACGATACCTGGAGGAACGCGTGACGATCGTCATCTTGGGCAATGTGCAATCTGTTGCTCGGGATGAGATCCGTCGGCTGGTGGCGGCTGCCGTATTTGGTGAGGAATCCGCGATCCCCGAGGCCCGGGACCTGCTCGACCCTTCGCCCACTTCACTCGAGGAGCTGGTCGGTGTCTACTCGTTCGGGCCTGGTTTCGAAGTCTCGATCACCGAGTCGGCCGGCCGGCTCCTGGCTCGCGCGAATCAAGGTGGCCACTCGGAGCTCGTCCCCACAGCCGGCGGTGACTGGTTCTCCCGAATGCTCTATGCAACGGTCCGTTTTGGCCGTGACCAGGAGGGGACTGTCGACCGACTGATCTGGGGAAGCGGGGAAGGCGCGCCCGTCGGGCGCAAGATCCGCTCGCAGTCGGTGCTGAAGCCGTCCTCGCCGTAGAGAAACCCGTAGGCGACGAAGAAGGGGACTTACTGGCTGAAGAGAAACCCGCCCGGGAGCTCAACGCGGACCCGGTCGAAGATCTCGCGCGCCGTCGCCACGTCGCCTGAAAACAGGGCCTGCTCCATTGGCATGGGCCGCCTACCTGGGCGGATGCGTTAACCTCGGCGAGGTTCAGTCAGTGGCCTTGCCCATGACGCCGGAGGTGCAGATGCTAGCGAAGGTTTCAACTTGTGGTCTCGCGTTCTTGCTTTCAGCAAGCGCCATGGCTGCTGAAGCCAGCACTGGCACCGAGACGGAGTCGCCGTCGCTCGAGCAGCGGGTGGATCGCTACCTTCAGCCGTACATCGATATCGGCCACCTCTCCGGGACGCTCCTGATCGCTCGAAACGGCAATGTCCTGTACGAAAGGTCGTTCGGCCTGGCAAATCGAGAGCACCGCATCTCCAACACGCCTCGAACGCGATTCGGCATCGGCTCGGTCAACAAGCCGATGACCATTGTGATCTTGGCCCGCTTGCTGGAGGAGGAGAAGCTGGCGCTCACCGACAAGCTCGAGAAGTTCCTGCCCGAGTTTCCGAGCGCCGGCGAGATCTCCGTCGACGATCTTCTCAACCACAGTTCCGGAATTCCCCACCGGGTCACCGATCCACTCGACGAGACGCGGCCGCAGACGCCCCAGAGCATGGTCGAGTTGGCGGCTCGGAGGGAGCTGGTGTTCGAGCCAGGCGCCGATAGCGTCTACAGCTCCGCGGGATTCTCGGTTCTCGCCCGGGTGCTCGAGCTGGCCGGTGGGAAGCCCTACGCGGAGTTGCTCACGAACCACGTGCTGGGTCCCACTGGCATGGAGGACACCTCGGATGCCGGTACTCGCGCGATCCTGGAGCGGCGTGCGTCGAGCTACTTCTTCGACACCGGTGGGCTGCTCAACGCACCACCCTCGGACATCTCGTACCTGGTTGGTGCCGGATCGGTTTTCTCGACGCCGCGGGATCTGTTGGCGATGCAAAGAGCCCTTCTCGCCGGAAAGCTCGGGAAGAGAGCGCAGGAAGCACTGGTGCGCGAAAGCGGCAACCTGAGTTGGAACGGTCTGGCGAACGGCTATCGTGCCTTCGCCGACTATGACTCGGCGACAGGTGTCAGCGTCGTCGTGGCGAGCAACCTGACCTCGGGTGCGCTCGACAAGATTCGCGCCGCGCTGCCCAAGATCGCAGTGGGAGAGGAAGTCCCCACACCGGCTCCGATCAAAGCAACGGCGGCGGACGTTGACCCTGGGATTCTGGAGAGCTATCAGGGCGCCTACGAACTGCGTCCCGGAAGGAACCTCGAACTAAGCGTCGTCGACGGGCGAGTACAGATGAACGACTGGCTGTTGATACCCACCTCGGAGACGACGCTCTTCTCACCCCAGGACTACGCAGAGATCGAAATGGTGTTCGACGAGAGCGGCGAGGTTACGCGGCTCGACTGGACGACGGGCGGTCGGACCTATCCATTGCCGAAGGTCGGACCGCCGCCCTCTACCGGATCGATCGGCGGAACAGGAGCCGTCGATTCCTTCATTGCTCCTTTCACCGACCTGGCGATGTTCGACGGCACCGTGGTCGTCGATTTTGGGGGCAAGATCCTCTATGAGAGGTCCCTCGGGTTCGCCAACTACGAGCACGGCGTGCGGCATGACTCCGATACGAAGTTCCGCATCGCTTCGGTCTCCAAGACCCTCACCGACGCCGCCGTCGCGGTCTTGATCCAGCGCGGCGTGCTGAGTCTCGAGACGCCGGTAGCACAATATCTTCCGGCCTTCCCCGCCGCCGAAGAAATCACGATCGGCCATCTGCTGAACCATCAGTCCGGAATTGCCCATACCAATGATCAGCCCTGGGGCGACGGCGCAACCTCTTTCTCGCTCGACGAGCACGTCCGGCGACTCGCCGCTCTGCCGCTCGACTTCGAGCCGGGAACAGACCGGAGCTACAGCAACGGTGCCTATGCGGTCGCAGCCAAGATCCTGGAGATCGCCGGCAGCGGTTCTTTCGACGAGGTGATGCGCGACCTGGTGTTCGAACCGCTCGGGATGCACGATACCGGTCACATAGCTGACGCTCGCCTGCCGATTCCCGGAATGGCTACAGGCTACGAGCCTGGGCCCAGACCCGGCGAGCGGCGCCACTCGCGGTTCTACGCAGTCGAAACACGTCCGGGGGGTGGATCGCTCTATTCGACGGCGGGAGATCTTCTACGCTTCGCGCGCGGCGTTTTCCGTGAGGGCTTTCTCGACGAGAGGCTACTGCGAACCGTCCTCGGCGCCGATGAGAGTCCCTTTCTTGCCCAGGGTCGTTCCCCGGG
Source organism: Thermoanaerobaculia bacterium (assembly GCA_947259195.1). Taxonomy (GTDB): domain Bacteria; phylum Acidobacteriota; class Thermoanaerobaculia; order Multivoradales; family JAHEKO01; genus JAUVRX01. The sequence goes on from CAMYLC010000071.1 coordinate 12,428, forward strand.
GTTTGTAGCCAAGTTGCTTTACGATCAGGAGCGAGACGTCATCGTGGTGAGCCTGGCGAACAATTATGCGGTTGCCGCAGACTGGGCAGCGACGATCGCTGATCTTGCGACGGGTGCGGTAACGGAATCACCCTGGCCGGAGATCCGGCAAGCCGCAGAGCCGGTAGCGGCGAACGATTCGCGTCTCGGGCGCTATCGCGACTCTCGCGGCGGCGCAGCACTGAGGGTCGAGCGCAACGAGCACGGCGAGATGGTGCTGATCGAGACGTCGGAGGGCACTGTAGCTGCGGGTCTCGTTCCTCTCGATGACGGCGCTTTCCTGCGGCCCATCTACTTTCAGCGATGCGAGCAAGAGGCTCATACGCGAGTGGTGACCTGCCGGATCCTGTCCGGAGATCCGAGATACACGAGCGAGTGGATGCGAGTGAGCGAGGGGGAGGAGTGAATAGAGATCGCCTCTCGACGTTGAGCGGCGGCGCCTTCGGCCGGAGAGGTTCTTTCATGACGGTAACGCGATTCGCCACGACTGCCTCCCTGGCTCTGGGTCTGGTCTTCTCGGCTCCGGTCCTGCCGGGCGAAGGCGCTCCTGCCTGACTTGTCGAGCCGCCGCCCTCGGTAGCCGAGCACCGTGGCGGCCGCGTCTTCACCGGCGAGGGTTTCCTTGAAGCGGCACTGTGCGTTGAGGGCGCTACGATCGTAGCCTGCAGAGACAAGGCCGGATCTGTCGTGGATCTCGAGGGCGGGTTCATCATCCCACCCTTCGCGGATGCGCACACCCACCACTTCGACGGCTTGGTCGCCGGCGCCGAAAAGCGCTTCTTTGAGCCCGCGCGCCTCCTGCGCCTGGCGACTACTCATACCGCACGGTTGATCTTCCCCAACCGCAGAGTCGCCTGCCTCGAGCTTGGCTGCGAGGCGAGCTTCTTGGTACTCGAAGGGGACCCGCTGGAGGACTTTTCGCGGATTCGGGCCTTCCGACTCCGAGTCAAGGACGGCGAGCCACTCGCGGCGGAGGAGATCCATGCCAAAGTCGAGCCGCAGGCGTGGCGGGTGAATTACAGGGCCAAAGGAGCCGATCCAAACCTCTCCCGTCGCCTGACAGTATCCGCGCCCATTCTCAAGTGAGGCCCAGCGTCGTGAACCGGGATCTGGCGCTGCCTCCGGGCGGAGGATTCGACAATTGATCGGTCTGTCTGCCGGGGCTCAAGTCGCGCTGGATGTTGCACTCGAGATTCCTCACCGTGTCCGGCGCCTCGTTCTGGCTTCTCCCTTGGGTGCTCATCGTGGTCTTCGCCCTACTGGCCGGAAGATCGTTGGCGAAGCGCCTGGGTACGAGGCCGCGGTTACTCCAAGCGCTCCTTCTTCTGCTCGTGATGATCCTCGTCTCGCGCATCATGTACCAGACGTTCATGTTTGTTTACATCAACTTCGTCGACCCGACCTGAGTCGACTCGGTGGCGGAAGTCTGGAGCGGGCAGTTGGAGGAACCGGACGAGCTAGAAGGGCCCAGCTGGGGTGCCACTCTCGAGAGTCTCAGACCTGACGCGGACTGGAAGGTACAGGCTCCTTTCAAATGCTGATAGCCTACCGCTCCGGTTCGACTTGACCAGCTGGGATATTGAAGGAGTTCGATCCACCTCGTGCCCAGGTCTACTCTCGCCTTCCGTTGCGCGACCGCGCTGCTTCTGACGTCGTTTCTCGCCTGCGGCGAGCCCGCCGAGCAAGACACGAGCGTCCAACCTACGCCTCTCGTCGAAGCAGTCGAGGCTCGATTCGGAGCGATTCCCCTGGAAGAGACGATGCCAGGGCTGGTGCGAGCTCGCAATCAGGTGACGATCCGCCCCGAAGTTGCTGGTCGGATCGTCGAAGTTTCGGCGCGGATCGGTGAGGCGGTCGAGCGCGGCACGGTTCTCGTCCGACTGGACGACGTCGAGGCGCGCGAGCGGCTTCGACAAGCCGAAGCCGATGTGCGCCTAGCCGAAGCTACGACTGTCGCGGCCAGAGCCCGGGTCACCGAGCTCGAGGCACGCGCAGCCCGCACTCGCTCTCTTGCAGACCAGGAGCTCGTCAGCGCGCAGGAGTTGGAATCGCTCGAGGCGCAGCTCGATGCACTTCGGGCGAGCGCCGACGAGGCCGCGGCACGCGTCCAGCAGAAGCTGGCGGCCGTCGAGGAAAGGCGATCTGCACTGGCCAAGACCGTGGTGCGGGCGCCGGTGGCGGGGGTGCTTGGCGAGCGCCGTGCGGAAGTGGGGATGCTGGTCGATTCCTCGACAGTCCTTTTCATAGTGGGCGATCTCGACGAGCTCATCGTCGAGGTGAACCTGACGGAAGGCATGCTCGAAAGGGTCGAAAAAGGCCAGCCTGTAATCATCGAAACTCGCGAGACGGCAGCCGAACCGGTGCGCGCAGAGCTGTCGCGAATCTCGCCATTTCTCGCTGAGGAGAGCTTCACCACCCTGGCCGAGATCGACGTGGACAACCGTGCGAGGCGACTTCGGCCCGGGATGTTCGTCACCGTGCGGATCCTCGTCGGCCAGAGCCGGCAGGCCACCCTGGTGCCGGTAAGCGCCGTCTGGGAGAACCCGACCTCGGGCGAGCGCGGCGTCTTCGTGATCGAGGAGACTTCGAGTCCCGGAGTGTCGTCCGGGATCACCCAGGTCGCCGACGACGAGTCGCACCAGGTCGGGTTCCGACAGGTCGAGGTGCTGGCCCAGGGGCGAGGTGTGGCGGGGGTGATCGGAATCGAAGAAGGAGCGTGGGTCGTGACGATTGGGCAGCATCTCTTGGCGGCCGAGTCACGAGTCGCGCCGGAGGCGGAGCGCGCCATCAAGGCACGGCTTCGACCGGTCTCCTGGGAGCGAGTTCTGGATCTCCAGAATCTGCAAGACGAAGATCTTCTCGAGGACTTCCTCGACAAGCAGCGCACGGTGGCGGCAGCCCTCGGAGCCGAAATCCCGCCGAGCGAGGACGAAGTGAACCGCGTGCTCGAGGAGGCGGCAACCAGGGCGGTGAAACCGAGAGGATGATCGGATGCGGCTGACCGAAGTCTCCATTCACCGGCCGATAGCCACGACGATGGCCTATCTGATCCTCATCGTCCTGGGAGTCGTCTCTTTTCGCATCCTGCCAATCGATCTCCTGCCCAAGGTGGAGTTCACTCAGCTCACCGTGCGGGTCAACTACCCGAACGTCGGACCCGAGGAGGTGGAGCAGATCATCACCGACCGCATCGAAAACGCGGTGGCCGGTCTACCCAACCTCGAGCGGGTCACCTCCCAGTCCGAGGAGGGCAGCAGCCGGGTGCGGCTCGAATTCGCTCGGGGCACGAACATCGACGAAGCCGCCAACGACCTGCGCGCGGCCCTCGACGGCCTGAGGGACGTGCTTCCCATCGAGGCCTCGGCGCCCAGGGTCTTCAAGCTCGACCTCGATCGAATCGAAGTGGTCAGCCTTGCCGTGACCTCGACCCGCGATCTCGAGGAAGTGACCCGCTTGCTCGAGGACGAACTCGCGCGCCGCTTCGAGCAGATCCCCGGCGTCGGCGCCATCGACATCCGCGGCGGCGTCTACCGTGAGATCCGGGTCGAGCTCGACCGCGAGCGGCTCCAGGCAACCGGTCTGACCGCCCTCGACGTAGAGCAGGCCCTGCGACGCGAGAACGTAACGCTGCCCACGGGGACGGTCAAGAGTGGCCTTGACGATCTCTACATTCGTAGCCTTGGCGAGTACCGTACCCTGGAGGAGATCGAGCTGACCGTGATCGCGACTCCTCGCGGGCGGCCGGTCCGGGTGCGAGACCTCGGTCAGGTTCGCGACGCCTACGAGGACGTTCAATACCTGGTGGAGATGAACGGTGTTCCCGCCATCAGCCTCGGCATTCAGAAGCAGAGCGGTGGCAATACGGTGGAGGTGGCGCGTGCTGTGCGGCGCGAGGCGGATCGCATCAACGCCGAGCGCCAGGACCTCCACCTGACGATGGTGGTCGATCAGAGCGAGTTCATCCGGCAGTCGATCGGCAACGTCCAGAGGTCGGCGATCTGGGGTTCGCTTCTGGCGGTGATGGTCTTGTACCTGTTTCTACGTAACCGCTCGAGCACCCTGATCATCGGGGTGGCGATCCCGATCTCGGTCATCGCCACCTTCGCTCTGCTCTTCTTCGGCGGTCAAACGCTCAATCAGATGACCTTTGGCGGGCTCGCCCTGGGAGTGGGTCTGATCGTCGACAACGCGATCGTCGTGCTCGAGAGCATCGTCCGCAAGCGTGAAGAGGAGGACGCTCCCAACCAGGAGGCCGCTTTCGTCGGCACCCGGGACGTCGCCGGCGCTATCATCGCCTCGACCCTTACCACCTGTGTGATCTTCGTCCCGGTTGTCTTCACCAGAACCACGACCGGAGCGCTGTTTCAAGCCCTCGCTCTGGTGGTTGTGTTTGCCCTCGTCTGTTCCCTATTCGTGGCGCTGACGCTGGTGCCGATGCTCGCCTCGCGCTTTCTCCACCTGGGGCCACGCGAAGAGCTCGAGCAGTCGCGCCACCGCAAAATCCAACGACAGATCGAAGGTTGGTACACGGATCGCCTCCGCACCGCGATGCAGCATCGGCGCAGGATCTTCGGCGGCACCGCCGTTGCCCTTGCTCTCGCCGTCGCCGCCTGGCCGCTGATCCCGGTAGAGCTCGCGCCACAGACCGAGGCTGACGAGATCGACATTCAGCTCGAGATGGAGCGCGGGACCAACATCGCTGTCGCACGGACCTACACCGACGAGCTCGAAGACATGGTGCGTGCAGTGGTTCCGGTCGGCGACGTCCGTCTCTTTTCGACCGAGATCCGCGGCGACAGCGCGGCAGTGGAGCTCAAGCTCGAGTCCCAGGAGCGACGCGAGATGAGGAGCTCGGAGCTGGCCGACCTGGTGCGTCGTGAGGTCGAAGGCCGAGTGCCGGGGGGCGTGCTCGACGTCGAGGCTCAGCAGGGGCTGTGGATGTTGAACCGGGTCTTCAGCTCTGGAGGAGGAAGTGCTGCCCTCGAGCTGGAGCTCCGGGGGTGGGAGATCGACGTGGCGGACAGCGTGGCCGCCGAGATGCGGCAGCGGATGGAAGCGGTGCCCGGCGTTACGGACGTTCGCGTCAGTCGCCGAGAGGGAAGGCCTGAGGAACGGCTGATACTCCTGCGCGAGCGGATCGCCGCGCTCGGGTTGTCGGTTGACGAGGTCGGTCGAACGTTGCTTGCCAATGTCGCCGGCATCGAAGCAGGCCGCTATCGGGAGGCTGGCTACGAGTTTCCGATCACCGTGCGCTTGCGCCGCGAGGACCGCCAGATCGCTCAGGACCTCGACGGCGTAACGCTGCGGACCCCTGAAGGCGCCGTAATCGCCCTCTCTAGTCTCGTCGAGCGCGAGCGGGGCCGTGGACCGGTGGAGATCGACCGCGTCGATGGCCAACGGGTGACGTACTTGACGGCCAACCTCGAGAGCGGCGTCGCCCTCGGTGACGCGGTCGAGAGGGTGAGGGCTGCATTGAAAGGTATTGAGCTGCCCGCCGGATTCTCGATCCTCTATGGCGGTCAGTATGAAGAGCAGATCGCAGCTCGGCGTGACTTCTTCGTCGCTATCGTCATGGCGCTGATCCTGGTCTACATGCTGATGGCGGCACAGTTCGAGCGCTTCTTCGACCCGCTGATTGTCATGCTCGCGGTGCCGATGGCGCTTATCGGCGTCGTTCCCACGCTGCTGCTGACCGGCACCACCGTCAATATCCAGAGCGTTATGGGCCTCGTGATGCTCATCGGCATCGTGGTCAACAACGCGATCGTGCTGGTCGACGCCGTCAATCTCCTTCGCCGAGAGCGCCATATGGGCGCCGCCGACGCCGTGATCGAGGCCGGCCGCTTGCGGCTTCGCCCGATTCTCATGACCACGGCCACGACAGTCCTCGGCCTCGCGCCGCTTGCTTTGGGCCTTGGGGTGGGCGGTGAGATCCAGGCTGCGCTGGCCCGAGTGGTGATCGGCGGCCTCCTGGCCTCGACGCTGGTGACCTTGCTACTGATCCCGGTGACGTACACCACCATCGCCGCGTGGGTGGCTCGATCACGGGCTTCGCGACGTCGCTGGACCGAAAGCGAGGCGGATCAGCAGGCGACGGCCTGACGAAGGGCCCGGCACCCGTCCCTCTCCCTCGAGGACGGCAGAACCTCGTCGTCTGCCACTGCAGAAGTGTGATCCATCAACTCATGAACGATGTGCGCTTCGAAAAAGCCGGCACAGAGATCTGGATGGTCAGGAGATGAATCGGTGAAAGGTCCCGGGATCGATGTTGCTGCCGCAGACGATCAGTCCTACCCGCTTCCCCGACAGTCGATCCGATAGGGGGCCACAAAGCGCTGCGGTCGCGGCCGCTCCCGCCGGTTCCACGACCAACTTCATCTCGTCGTAGAGGAGGCGCATCGCCTGGCGAAGCTGCTGATCGTCGACCAGCACCAGCTGATCGACGAACCGGCGACACAGGCCAAAGCTGTAGGGTTCTGCGTGCGGTGCTCCCAGGCTGTCGGCGATCGTCCTCACCTCGTCGATTCCCTGCGGCTGGCCGGCCGCAAAACTGCGATGCATCGTATCGGCACCCTCCGGCTCGACGCCAAGAACCAGACAATCCGGGCGCATCAGTTTCGTCGCCAAGGCCACACCGGCGCAAAGGCCGCCGCCACCGATCGGCCTGCTGATGCAACTCCCAGGCTACGGTGGCCGTCCCCAGCGCGGTCTTGTACCCCTCGAATGGATGGATGAACGCCCGTCCCTCCTCGGCCTCGATTTGCCGCACCTCTTCGAAGGCACTGTGAACGTCCGGCACCAGCACGACCTCCGCCTTCAGGGCCTTGCACTCCTCGACCCGATACGGATTCGCGTTGCGCGGCATGACGACCTTGGCGCTACTGCCGAGCGTGCGACAGGCGAAGCTCACCGCCATCGCATGATTGCCCGCACTGACGGCCGTCACACCCCTCGCCAGTTGCTCAGGCGACAACGCGAGCATGTTCAGCAGGGCGGCACGCGGCTTGAAAGTGCCGGCATATTGGAGTAGCTCCAGCTTCAAGTGCACCTCGGTCGAGCTCGGAATGACTTGGTCGAGGTGCCGTCCCTGCCACTGCCAAACCGGGGTCCGGCGAACACGCTCGCCCAATTGTCGACGGGCTTCGGCAATCGCATCCAGACTCGGGATCCGATCGGTGGAAGCCATCGGTGTTTTTCTCACTGTCCTCACCCTCCGGGGGTCGCGCCATCGAGACCCACCGCCGTCTACACTCTCAATTCCGGTCCGATCCCACGGATCGCGCTGACCAGGCTGTCCGTCGTGCCACACCCCGTATCTCGATCTGGTTCAAATTGGCGATTCCCCTTGGGGACACCAGGTCTTCGTACCAGTCCCAGTCACAATCCCTCCTTCCCGTTTGGATCGACCATCGAAGCGCCTGGGCTTGCACTTTCAGAAGAAGCAGAGGTCATGCGCGCCCAGGAGCACGGTGAATCCCTACCTGTCCGAAGCCGTCAACCGATCCGGATCGACGCCAGGTAGGTGATGGCACTGATGCTCGTACAGAGCACCATGCCCCAGGCCATGTCGACCAGCACCACCCGAAGGGGGAATCCCTCGAGGGTTGCCAGGTTGGTGAGATCGTAGGCGGCGTAGGTGACGAGTCCGAAGAGGGCGCCGAGGATGCAGGCGTGGCTCAGGCTCTGGCGTTCCATGGCAGGCCGCACCACGAGCACGATGATGCCCAGAATGAAGACGAGGTAGAATGCGATCGCTGCGGCCCAGTTGACGTTGGCACGCAGCAGGTGTCCCATTTGCGTCTGGTAGAAGGAGCGTGCCACGACGCCGAGCCAGACGAGATCGATCACCAGGAAGCTGATGAGAGCAACCGCGTAGAGCTTCATGAAGGTGGGCAGGGTCATGGTGTCTTTCCTCCTGCTGACGAGAGCGCCGCTCCTGTCATCGGTTGAGCATCCAGATCGAGCCATTGAGTACTGCGGCAAAGCTCACCCATGCCAGGTAGGGCAGCATTAGAAGTGCCGCGGCCGGGACGACGCGCCGGAAGATCCACACGGTGGCGACAATCGAGAGCCACAGCAACATGATCTCGGCAAATGCTACTCCCGGCGACTGCAGACCAAAGAAGAGGATGGACCAGAGCCCGTTGAGGGCAAGCTGGGCTGCGAAGAGGGTGAGGGCGAGCCTGACGTCCTTGGTGCTGAAGCCCTGGCGCCAGACGAGGAAAGCCGCCACTCCCATCATGATGTAGAGCAAGGTCCAGGTGGGGCCGAAAACCCACGCCGGCGGGTTGAAGACGGGCTTGGCGAGGGTCGGATACCAGGTCGCGACGCCTCGGGCCGTGGCGAAGCCCGACAGGCCGCCGACCGCCAGTGGGATGGCGACCGCGATCCCGAGTTTGAAGGTGTCATTCATCGGCGCTCGGCTCGATGATACCGGGAGCCTTGAGGCAGAGTCCACGACGCACGCTCTCGGAGTCGGTCGGCACGGGGGCATTCGTGGGATACACTGCGCAGCGCGCCGAGGGTGGCGAGGAGACGACGTGGAATTCAGCTGGACAGAAGAGCAGGTGAGACTCCGTAGCGGTGCGGTGGAATTCGCCTCCAGGCGTCTGGTCGATGGAGTCATCGAACGGGATCGCCAGGGCGTCTTCCCTCGCGATCTGTGGGACGCCTGTGCCGAGTTCGGCCTGCAGGGACTTCTGGTGCCGGCAGAATGGAATGGAGCCGGGCAGGACCTGCTGTCGGCCGTCGCGGTTCTCGAGGGCATCGGCTATGGAGCCCTCGACAACGGACTCGTGTTCTCGGTCACAGCTCATGCGGCCTCTTGCGAGGGACCGCTCTCTGCTTATGGCAGCCCGGAGCAGAAGGACTCGTGGTTGCCACGCCTCGCTGACGGCAGCGCGATCGGTGCAACCGGCATCACAGAACCGGACTCGGGCTCGGATGTTTTCGGGCTCGCGACCAGCGCCGAGGAGGCCGGAGGCGACTGGGTCCTCGAAGGCTCGAAGACCTTCGTCACGAACGGGCCGGTTGCAGACGTGTTCCTGATCTACGCCCGCACCGGTGGTCCGGGCTTTACGGGGATCACCAGCTTTCTCGTGCCCCGCGAGACCGCGGGCCTGGCGGTCGGGCCGTCTATGGAGAAAATGGGTCTGCGAACCAGCCCCATGTCGCAGGTCTTCTTGGAGGGCTGTCGTGTGCCGGCGACCGCAGTCGTCGGCGAAGTCGGTTCGGGGGCGATAGTGTTCAACCAGACGATGGACCTCGAGCGGCTTCTGGTGATGGCACCCGCGATCGGTGTCATGGAGCGGATCCTAGAGCGCTGTGTCGTCCACTCACGAGAGCGCAAGGCGGGTTCGGTGGCGATCGGCAAGCATCAGTCGATTGCGCATCGCATAGCCGACATGGAGCTGCAGCTCGAGTCAGCCCGGCTGCTGCTCTATCGGGCGGCTTGGCAGCGCATGGCGCGAGGCAGTGCCACTCGCGAGTCGGCGCTTGCCAAGCTCGCCGTCAGTGAAGCCTACGTGGCTATCTGCCGCGCCGCGGTACAGATTTTCGGAGGCTATGGATACATCGTCGACTACCAGATCGAACGGGAGCTGCGCGATGCACTCGCCACCACGCTCTATGTCGGAACCTCGGAGATTCAGAAGAATCTCATTGCCGGCCTGAGAGGCCTGGGATGAATACGTTGACCAGGCGACTGAGGCGATCTCGAATGCGTCACTGCGGGCGAAGCGCGGTCATCGAGAGGCTCTCTCGGGCCATCAGTCTGCGATGGTCGGTCGCTTTGCTGCTTGCCATCTGGGGGGCGACAGCGGTCGAGGCCCACAATCTTGGTGAGAGTTACCTGTATTTGCAGGTCTATCCCGAGAAGATCAGCGGTCGGTTCGAGATAGCACTCACGGACCTGAATCCGGCTCTGGGCCTCTCAGGCACCGACCAGGAGGTCAGCGAGAAGAACCTGGATGATCGGATGGACTTTCTGCGCGACTACTATCTGGAGCACGTCGCCATTGCGTCCGATCAGGCACCTCTCCGTATCGAGTTCACTCAGTACGAGTATCTGAACGCGCGCGGTGGGTTTGTCCTGCTGCCCTTCGAGCTCGCCGGCTACGACGAGGTCCCCGAGCTCCTGACGATCGACTATGCTGTTCTCTTCGATGAGGATCCCGACCATCGCGGTTTTCTCCTCATCGAGCACAACTGGGCCACTGGCACATTCGGCAACGAGAATCAGATCAGCCTCATCTTCAGCTCGGGCTCTCGGCGTCAACGTCTCGACCTGACGTCGTCGGGTCTCTGGCGAGGTTTTCTGGCCGTCTTGATTCTGGGCATCGAGCACATGCTGCTGGGCTTCGATCACGCCCTCTTTCTGCTCGCGCTGCTGCTGCCGGCGGTGTTGCGCCGCGAGGTCGACCGTACGTGGCAGCCGGTCGAGCGTTTCGGGACGGCGTGGGCCGAGGTCGTCAAAGTGGTCGGGGCTTTCGTGGTCGGTCACAGCCTGACGCTGTGGCTGTCCGCCTTGGGCTGGTTGCAGCTTCCGGAGCGATGGGTCGAGGTGATTATCGCCGCCTCGATCGGACTCCTGGCGGCCAACATCCTGGTGCCGCTTTTCAGGCAACGGCTCTGGCTCGTCGTCTTCGGGCTCGCTCTGTTTCACGGTCTCGGCTTCGCGGCTGCGATCTCGGGACTCGGTGTCCTGGGAGAGAATCTCGGTCTTTCGTTGGTCGCCTTCAATCTCGGCATCGAGATCGGCGTCCTCGCAATCGTGTTGGTTCTGCTGCCGCTTCTGTTTCTGGTGCGTCGGTCGACTCTCTACGTCAAGCTCTTCCTACCGCTGGCCGCGGTTTCGATGCTCGCCATTTCGTGCATCTGGGTCGTCGAGCGGTCCTTCGGCCTCGACTTGAGGTTGACGAAGCGGATCCGCTCGCTCTTCCGGTTAGGGGCGCCTTGAGCTGGGTCCCAGCCGACAGGAAAGGAGGGTGATCGAGAGTGCTGCTGCATCAGATGGTCGATCAGGCGGCGCTGCATCATCCTGAGTCGCCCGCGGCTCGCTGTGATGGCGAGACCCTGACCTATGGACAGCTGGCCCGCCGTGCCAACGGGCTGGCCCGGCTGCTGCTCGAGACCGGTGTGCAGCGGCGGGGTCGCGTCGCCGTGCTGCTCAGCAAGGGCTTGAACGTGCCGGTGAGCTTCTACGGAGTGATGGCAGCCGGCGCCAGCCTGGTACCGATCGATCCGCGCTCGCCGGCAGCGACAGTGGCTCGGATCGTACGCTCGACCGGCGCCACCCATATCGTCTCCGAGCGAGGAAAGCGCGAGACGGTTGCGAAAGTGGTTAGGGAGTGCCCGACGGTAGCTCATGTGGTCGGTCTCGAGGCTGAGGAAGACGAGACGCTTCCCTGTCATCCGTGGACCGCCGTCGAGGAGCTGGCCACCGACCGGCAGCCCGAGGTCGCGGTGATCGATCTGGATCCCTCCTACATCCTGCATACTTCGGGCTCCACCGGAATCCCGAAGCTCATCCAGCATACCCACCGCAGCGCGATGAGCTTCCTCGATTGGGCGGTCTCGGAGTACTCCCTGACCCGTGACGATCGACTCAGCAACCACTCTTCGCACCACACCTGCTTTGCCACCTTCGACTACTATGCCGCCGGCCGGGCCGGGGCAACCACGATCATCCTGACTCCGGCCGTAATGATGATGCCGGGTAGCCTGTCGAGCCTGATGGAGAAGGAGGGGATTTCCGTCTGGTATTCGGTACCCACGGCCCTCGTTCAGCTCTCGCTGCGTGGCGACCTCGAAGCACGCGATCTCAGCGCCCTGCGTTGGGTGCTATTCGCCGGCGAGACGTTTCCTGAGAAGCATTTGCGGCGACTCATGGCGCAGCTTCCCGAGGCCCGTTTCAGTCACGTCTACGGTTCGACCGAAGTCAACGTTTGTGCCTATTTCCAACTGCCAACGGGGAGCGATCTCGACTTTCCACTGCCGATTGGCAAGGCCTGCTCGAACTCGGTCCTGGAGGTCGCCGATAGCGATCTCGAGCCGGTTGCCAGCGGTGAGGTCGGAGAGCTCCTGGTGCGGGGCTCGACGGTGATGTCAGGTTACTGGGGTGATGCCGAGCGCAACCGCGAAGTGCTCATTCGTCGTCCCGCCGCCGGTGGGCTCGAAGAGGTCTACTACCGAACCGGAGACCGGGCCCGTGTTCGCAGCGACGGCAATCTGGCGTTCGTGGCGCGGTCCGATCTCCAGGTCAAGGTCCGTGGCCATCGGGTCGAGCTCGAGGAAATCGAAGCGGCCTTGCTGAGTCTCGCTGCCGTCGAGGAGGCGGCGGTGTTCACGGTGCCGGACAGTGAGGGTAGCTCGGCCATTCAGGCCGTGGTGGTGGCCGCGAAGAGCGCTGACTGGAGTCGGCAAAAGGCGTTGTCTTCCCTCAAGGAGTTGCTGCCGCCATACTGCCTGCCGGCCTCTATCTCCCAAGTCGATTCGCTCCCACGGACGCCGACTGGGAAGGTCGACCGCAACGCCCTCCGTGACAGACTCCAAGAACCAGGGGAGTTGCTGAGGTGACCAGGGCAGGTCTGAGACCGACGGCGCAGCAGGTCGAAGCTCGGATTCTCGAGTATCTGCAATCCGAGCTGCTGAGTCCAGAGGTCACGATCGGACGCGACGACGACCTGCTGTCGGGCGAAGTGCTCGACTCGATCGGTGTGATCCGTCTGGCGGCGTTTCTCGAAAAGGAGTTTGGGATCGACATGCAGTCGGCTGGCTTTGTTGTCGAGAACTTCCAAAGCGTCGGAGTGCTCGCCCGGTATGTAGTCAACTCTGCTCGGGGACTGGACAGTACACAGGGCGTGCCTGGTTCTTGAGGGGCACTGAACGGGATCGATGGCAGTGAGCAGGGCCGACAAATCTCACGACAGTGCGCGACTGACCCATAGTCAGAAGCAGATCTGGGTCGGGCAGAGGCTTCATCCTGAAAGCCCGCTCTACAACATGGCCTTCGCCTTTGTGTTCGGCAAGGAGCTGCGAGACGATCTGTTTTGTGAGGCCTGGCGACGGGTCCTCGAGGCGAGCGACGCGCTGCGCACGCGCCTCGTCGAGGGCGATGCGGATGGGGTGAGGCGCATCCTCGACTCGGCTGGCCGACCCACCGAGGTCCTGGATCTCGAGGAATCCGAGAATCCAGAGGCAGACTTCCAGCGCTGGTGTCGCGAGCGCTGTGAGAAGCCTCTGGCCTTGACGGGTCCTTTCGTCGACAGCGTGTTGGTCCGTTTGGGCGATGGGCGGACAGGCTGGTACCTGAATCAGCACCACCTGGTCAGCGACGCCTGGTCGACCCTGCTGGTCTACCGAGAAGTGGCGGCGGAGTACGAAGCCCTGATGGCCGGCGCCGAGGCTCAGAGCCTGTCGGATGTTGCCTACTACGAGACGGCAGCGGCTCTGCAGGCGGAGTCGCCAGCCCGGCGCGAGGCTGAAGCGCACTGGTCCCGCCGGAGCGAGCGTCCAGGTCGTCAAGTTGCATTGTACGGTCGTCACTGTGCGCCGGTCGGAACAGCCAGCACGCGGTGGACCCTGGAGCTCGACGAGGAGCGATCTCGGGGCATCGATCGCCTGTGCCTTCAAGACGGTTTCGCGAGCCTTTCGCAAGAGCTCTCGCGATTCGCCTTCTTTGCGACTCTGTTGGTGAGCTGGCTGCATCGGGTTGGTGGTGGCTCGGATCTCGGTTTCGACGCTCCGGTCGCGGGCCGGCCGTCAGCAGCGGCCAAGCGGGCAATCGGTCTGTTCATTGAGATGTATCCCTTCGCGGCACGCATGGAGACTCGAGATACCTTCCGGAAGCTCGGGGCTCGATGCCTGGACGAGGCCAGGTCGTTTCTCCAGCACGCGCGGCCGGGACTGAGCTCACCCTCGCGTGTTGCGGCCAGCAACGTGGTGCTCAACTACTTCCCCCGCGCCTTCGGGGACTTTGCAGGAATCCCGGTCGAGGCGGAATGGGTCCATCCCGGTCATGGCGATAGCGTCCATGCACTGCGGCTCCAGGTACACGATTTCTCGGGCTCCGGCCGTTACACCTTTCATTTCGACTACAACCTGGAAGCCCTGCCGGAGCGCCTTCAGCGGCGCAGTATCGAACACTTCGAGAAGCTGTTGGACGCGATGCTGGCGGATCCCGATCGCCGCATCGCCGCGGTCGACCTGCTGGTTGACGAGGAGCGAGAGGCTTTGGCTGCGCTCAACGCCACCGCTGCCGAACCGCTACCGGGTCGATCGGTGGTTGCCATGTTCAAGGCGCAGGCAGGAGCCGAGCCCGATCGTGTAGCCCTCCGCCACGGCTCAAAGGAGATCTCCTTCGCGCGTCTCTCGGAACAGTGCGATGCGTTGGCGGCGGTTCTCGTCGACAAGGGCATCCAGCCGGGGGACAGGATTGCTGTCGTCAGTCGGCGTTCGACTCTCGCCGTCATCGCGATTCTCGCCACCTTGCGGGCTCGTGCCGCCTACGTTCCTATTGACGCCGGTGTCCCCGGCAGGCGGCTCGAGAGCATTCTCGAGGACTCGGGAGCACGCCTGTTGCTGGCCGGGCCTGGTCTCGAGGTTGGCGACCGGGTGGGGGACATAGCAGTACTGCCGATCGATGACGGCATCGCTGCCGGCCGCGATCTGGAGCTTGCTCGCCCAACGCCCGAGCTCGAGGATTTGGCCTACCTGATCTATACCTCCGGCTCGACAGGTCGACCGAAGGGCGTGCTCATCGAGCATCGCGGCCTCGCCGATTATCTCTGTTGGGCGGCTCGGCAGTACGTGAGGGGAGACCGGTTGAGCTTTCCCCTGTTCACTTCCCTGGCCTTCGATCTCACCGTCACCAGCCTCTTCCTGCCCCTGATCACGGGCGGCACACTGGAGATCTATCCCGAGCCCGACGGCCCGGTTGACACCGCCCTGATGGACGTCGTCCGCGCCAATAGTGTCGACTTCCTCAAGCTCACCCCGTCGCATCTGTCGCTGCTGCGGCGCGTCGGCCTCGAAGACTCGAGGCTCCGCCGCTTGGTTGTCGGCGGTGAGAATCTGACCACTGATCTGGCAGCCAGCATTCACGCCCAGCTGCGCGACCGGGTGGAGCTCTACAACGAGTACGGCCCAACGGAGGCGGTCGTCGGCTGCGTTGCTCACCGCTACCGGCCCGACCAGGATCGAGCCATAAGCGTTCCCATCGGCTCTCCGGCGGACCACGTGACGGTGGAGATCTTGAACGACGAGCTGATACCAGTGCCCGAAGGGGTCGCCGGCGAGCTTTGGATCTCGCGCTACGGCCTGGCGCGTGGCTACCACGAGCGCGACGAGTTGACTCGAGAACGCTTCCAGCCGCATCCGAGCCTTCCCGGGCGCCGTCGATATCGGAGCGGGGACCTGGTTCGCCTGGTCGATACCGAGACCCTCGAGTTCCTCGGACGCATGGACCGGCAGTTGAAGGTGTCCGGATTTCGCGTCGAGCCGGGCGAGGTCGAGGCGGCCATGCTCTCCTTGCCGAAGGTAGAGCAGTGTGCCGTGGTCGCCAGGCGGCATCCGGCCTCGACAGCGGACCGACGGGACCCGGTCCGCCACTGCGTGCGCTGCGGTCTGCCTTCAAACTACCCGCGGGCCACCTTCGACCAGGCGGGCGTATGCAGCATCTGCCGCTCGTACGAGTCCATCAAGGAGCACGCTCGGGACTACTTCAGGACGGAGGACGACCTCCACAGGATCTTCGCGGACTCGGCGCAGGAACACGGAGCGGAATACGACTGCCTGATGCTCTACAGCGGCGGCAAGGACAGCAGCTACGCCCTCTGCAGGCTGGTGGACATGGGCCTGTCGGTCTATGCCTTCACGCTCGACAACGGCTACATCTCGGAGGAGGCGAAAGAGAACATCCGCCGGGTGACCGAGCGGCTCGGGGTACCTATCGAGCTTGCGACGACACCCTCGATGAATGCCATCTTCCGCGACAGCCTGATCCGCTTCTCGAATGTCTGCAACGGTTGTTTCAAGACCATCTACACGCTGAGCATGAAGCGGGCCCGAGAGCTCGGCATTCCGATCATCGTCACGGGCCTGTCCCGCGGGCAGATGTTCGAGACCAGGCTGACCGAGGAGATGTTTCGTGACGGGCGGTGCAGCCCAGAGGAAGTGGATGCGGCTGTCATGGCGGCGCGTAAGGTGTACCACCGCGTGACCGACGAGGTGACCCGCTCGCTGAATGCCGGGTTGTTCGATGACGATCGAATCTTCGCAGAGATCCAGTTCGTCGATTTCTTCCGCTATTTCGATGTCGGGCTCGACGAGATGTACGCCTATCTGCAGGACAAGGTTCCCTGGGTACGCCCGGGCGACACCGGACGCTCGACCAACTGTCTGATCAACGACAGCGGGATCTACGTCCACAAGCAGGAGCGAGGCTTCCACAGCTATGCCCTTCCCTACAGCTGGGACGTGCGGCTGGGTCACAAATCTCGCGAAGCGGCGCTCGAAGAGCTGGACGACGACATCGATGTCGACAACGTGGCCTCGATCCTGGCCGAGATCGGCTACGACTCCGAGAGACTCGCCACAGGCACCGGGCACACGGCCCTGGAGGCCTTTTTCGTCGCTTCCGAGCCGCTCTCCGACGAAGCGCTGCGCGAGCAATTGGGCGAGCGGCTGCCCACTCACCTGATCCCCGTCCATCTGCAACAGGTCGACTCGATCCCTTTGACGACGAGCGGCAAGGTCGACGAGAACGCGCTGCACTCGGAGCTCTACAATCGCCTCTCCAGCCTGCCACATCGCGAGCCGGAGGGACCCGTGCAGGAGTACCTCGCAGCCGTCTGGCAGCAGGAGCTGAGACTGGAGCGCGTCGGGGCGGGCGACGACTTCTTCGAGCTCGGAGGAACGTCCCTCTCCGCCATGCAGGTCATGCTCCAACTCTGCCGGGAGTTCGACATCGAGCTACCGCTGGAGATGATGTTCGCGCACACGACCCTCGCCGGGCTGGCGAAGGTTGCCGAAGACAAGATTCTCGCCGAGATGGCCGAGGTCGGAGAAGAAGAGCAGCGTCGGCTTCTCGGGGAAGCTGATTTCCCGCCCCCTGCCGGTTAGAGGTACACCGGCAAGCGTCGCAGCAGCTGGCTCAGCACACCGAGACGCTGAAGCGGACCCAGCTCTTTGAAGCTCTCGATCTGGGAGTTGGTTCGCGTGTACAGAGCCATGCGCCGAAATCGCTCCCGAGTTTGAATGAACTCCAGGTGGGTGACCCGCATCGAAGGGCGAAACTCGAGGCGCAGGTCGGGGCGGTTCGCCTCCAAGCGGTGAACCAGCTCGCTATCGGCACCCCGCCGCCATGGCTCGAATGGCCCTAGCTCCTCGAAAACCGAGGCCTTCACTGCCATGTTGTTCGCATAGCCGAAGTGATGCACAGTACCGCAGCGCCGAATCACATAGTCGGCTTTGGCGTTCTCGTAGGCCCCGAGCAGACGCAGGCTCAGGGAGGCTTGCGGGGGGTAGCGGCAGTGACCGAGAAGGATGGCCACCGCCGCATCGCTCATTCCCTCGTCGATCGATCGGAGCCAATCCCTGGAAACCACGCAGTCCGCGTCGGTGAAGGCGATGATGGGGGCTCGGGCCGTGCGAACTCCGGTGTTGCGAGCCGAATAGGCCCCGACGGCCTCCTCCTCGAGCGTGGTGATCTCCGAGTAGCGCGCAGCAATGGAGGGTGAGCCGTCGGTGGAACGGTTGTTGACCAGGATGATCTCGTAGCCGTCCTCGACCTCGAACTGGTCGAGGAGCGAGTCGATACAGGCGGCCAGTGTCCGCTCGCTGTTGAAGAACGGAACGATGACGGAAACTCCGGGGTGGTTGCTCATGGCCGACCCAAGAGTATCAATCGTCCTCGTCGGTGGACTTTTGCCGGGTCGCCGACGCGTAGAGCTCTTCGTACAGATCTCGACGCAGACTGCTCTCGACCCGCTTTCGCTGCTCGGCGGTCAGCCTCCGTTCCGAGGTTCGCGATCGGCTCAGGGGCCGAGCGACGTCCGTCTTCCAGGATTCCTCCGCAGTCACCAACTCGGACGCTTCCCGTCCATAGTTCTCCAGGATCTGCGGCTCCCAGTCGAGGTTCAGTTCCCCCAAGATTGATCGTAGCGTCGGCTCCGGTCGGGAGACGAGCTCCTCATAGAAGATGAAGCTGTCGTTCGGTTCTCGGCTCCGACTCAGGGAGAAGGCGACGTCTTCGTTCCAGCGCCGGATGGAGGTGTCCACATCGTAGTGACGGTCCCAGCGACGAGAAGCCTCGTTGAGCGAGGCCACGACGTCCGGGCCGTCGCGGATCACATGGACGAACTTCGCCTCGGGTACGCCGTCGCTGAGGCGCGCCAGGAAAGGCAGGTAGCGCAAGTGACGCGGTGTCTTCTCGATCCAGTAGGGCGATCCCCGACGCTGAGCCAGCTCGTCGAGGACGAGCAGAAGCCGTCGAGCGACGCGGCGGGTCTGCCATGGGCGCAGAGGCGGGAAGCGCAGCGACCAGGGGCTCGCATCGGTGAACCATCGCGCCGCGGTGCCGGGCTCCTCACGATTCTCGATCAGGAACTCCCGTACCCGAGCCACGGGATTCGCGGTGAGAAGCGGCCTCGAGACCAGGGGCAGAATCCTGAAATGTCGGTCGAAGAAGTGAGTTTCGGTGAAGGAGGTCGTTGCGCTGTGTGCCGCCAGCAGGCTCTGAACCAGAGTGGTTCCCGACCTGGGTACGCCAACGATGAAGATGCGGCCTCGGACCGCGGGTCGCGTCATTGTTGCCCGTTCTTCAGAGAGGTCGATCCCGGTTCGGCGGAGTTCGGTACGCCGTTCGTGCCGTCTTTGACCGCGACAACGGTGAAAAAGGGACGTAGGGAAGGGGCCAATCGCTCGGCGATGCCGACGGCACCCTTTCCATGTCCGCCGCGAAATATCAGCCTCTCGACACGAAAGCCCACCCGGGTCAGGAAGTCCGTCACCTCGCGCGTTGTGTACTCGCGGACGTGGCCCATGTGTCCAAGTCTCTCCAGCTTCTCATACTGCTCGTAGACGCCCCCTGAGACGGCGTGACCCTGATTGCGGAGCAGCAGATTGCGCAGCCCCCGGAAAGACCTCAGGTTGGGTGTCGACAGGAGTAGGACTCCTGACGGTTTGAGCACCCGGTAAACGTCGCGCAGAGTGAAGACGGGATCGATACGAAGGTGCTCGAACAGCTCGTTGAACAGCACTGCGTCGAAGGTTCGGGGGGCGAATGGTACCGGCTCGTTTTCGATGTCGCACTGCACTACGTCGAGGTCGAGGGCCGAGATCGCTTCGCCAAACCGCTCCGGCTTGACGTCGACAGCGCTGACCTCGTATTGGCGCGCCGCGAGTGCGGCTGTCAGCAACAACGGGATGGCTCCGCACTCCAGCACCCTGGACTGGGGAGCAACGTGTCTGCCGACGATCTCGAGATCAAAGGCTAGCCGCGAGCGGTGCTGGCGAAGGTAGTTCGACGACCACCCGTCGAGATCGGAATCGTCGGGTCGAATGGTGGTAGCCAGTCGATCGAGAAGCTCCAGGTCCTGCCTCGCAGGCGCGCGCGGCTCGGACTCACGGGCCGGATTCTGCGGAGCCTTCTTCATGTCACTCATCTCCGAGGTCGACCAGATGGTCCAGGATAACCCTACGAGCCTCTTCGACGGAGTCGTTACCGAGGTGTGGATCGGGCGTCGGGTGCACGGTGAAGGGTCCGAGGAAGTAAGGGCGCCAGGTCGCGGCAGCGTCGGTGGCGGCCTCCCCCGCGTTGAAGACGACCGTCGGTGTGCGGACGGGTCTTGGCCGGTAGGCTGCGTGCAGGCGGAAGCGGTCGACCCGGACGTCGGCATGGAGGATCCTGGCAGTCAGCGGTAGCCCCAGCAGCTGTCTCAATCTACCGACGCTGCAGAGCCATCGCCGCC
>CAMYLC010000072.1 GCA_947259195.1 Thermoanaerobaculia bacterium
GAGCTCTTCCCGAATGTCTCGGTCGGGGTACTGGACAGGGATGCATCGCGTCGGCGGGGTGAGGCGGCGGCAGTGCTCGAGCGGTTCGCCAACGGGGAAACGCAGGTTCTGATTGGGACGCAAATGGTGTCGAAGGGGCATCACTTCCCACGCGTTGCGCTGGCCGGCGTACTGCTGGCCGACACCTACTTGGGCTTTCCGGACTTCAGGGCCGTGGAAAGGACCTACAACCTGCTCACCCAGCTAGCCGGCAGGGCAGGGCGGGGTGAGCGTCCCGGCAAGGTCGTGATTCAGACTTATCATCCGGAGCATTACGCGATCCAGGCAGCCCTCGATCACGATGACGAGCTGTTCGAACGAGAAGAGATGCGCTATCGACGGATCTTCCACTACCCCCCGTACACACGGATGGTTCAGCTCCTGCTGCGGGACACCCATCGTCAGCGGGCACAGGCGACCATGGACGGCATAGCCAGAGAACTGGAGCGGCACCCGTTGGCCGCCGGCGTGCGTATCTCAGGGCCGGCACCGGCTCCCTTCGAGAGGCTGCGCGGAAAGTGGCGTTTCCAGCTCCTCTTGCGTGGTACCTCCGGCCGGCGCCTTCGAGACCTTCTTCGACAAGCTCTCCCTGATTCTGTGCCAGGCGATCTGGCGGTAGATGTGGATCCTCATGAGCTGCTCTGAGCGCTACTTTCGGCGTCTGTGTCCCCGAATTGACTCGCCACTGGCGCTTTGCTAGCGTCGTTCCGGTAATGCCTTCCCAGGATGTGCCATTCGAAGAGCCCCTGATCGAGCTCCGTCAGCGGCTGGAGGAGTTGGAGAGCTACCCCGAGAGTACGGGGCGCCGCAAGGAGCTCGAGTCTCTTCGCAGCCAGCTGACCAAGAGGACGAAGGAGATCTACGGCCGGCTGAGCCGCTGGGAGAAGACCCTCGTGGCCAGGCATTCGGACCGCCCGTACACCCTCGACTATGTCAACTTGCTGACCGAGGACTGGGTGGAGATCCACGGCGATCGAGCCTTCGCCGATGACCCTGCAATCGTCGCCGGGTTCGCGACTTTCCAGGGTCGATCGGTGGCGATCATCGGACATCAGAAAGGGCGCGGTACCGCGGATCGGATTGGCAGGAACTTCGGCCAGCCCAGGCCTGAGGGCTATCGAAAAGCGCTGCGCGTCATGCACCTGGCCGAGAAGTTCCAGATGCCGATCCTGACCCTGGTGGACACGCCAGGGGCGTACCCGGGAGTTGGCGCCGAAGAACGGGGGCAGGCTGAGGCCATCGCTCACAACCTATTCGAGATGGCAGGTCTGCGCGTGCCGATCGTGGTCACCATCACCGGGGAGGGTGGCAGTGGGGGAGCCCTGGCGCTTGGCGTGGGCAACCGGGTCTTCATGCTCGAGTACTCGACCTATTCCGTCATCTCTCCCGAGGGCTGCGCGGCGATTCTCTGGAAAGACCAGGAACAACGGGAGGTGGCCGCCGAAGCCATGCGCCTGACGGCATCGGACATCTTCGAGTTGGGTCTCATCGATGGCGTCATCCAAGAACCCCTGGGCGGCGCTCATGCAGACGTTGCCAAAACCTGCCGCCGCGTCGGCGAGAAACTCGCGGCAGCCCTCGAGGAACTGGACAGGCTCACACCGGATCAGCTCGTGCAGCAAAGATACGATCGGTTTCGGGCCCTCGGCGAGTTCGAGGAACGCTAGCCCGACCCGCAGCGCCCCGACCCGATCTCGAGCCCGATGACATTTCCCCTCCAGCTCGTCCGACGCTGGTCGCGGGTGCCGATTCCCGAGGCAGAGACAGTCCTCGAGACCGCCGGATTCCCTCCCTGGCTCGCGGCGCTGCTGGCACGCCGTGGAGTTGCCGATGCCGCGGCCGCCGATGCATTCCTGAAGCCCAACTCGGAACACCTGCATTCACCTGCCGACCTGCAAGGGGTCGAAGAAGCTGTCGAGCGCATCGCGGCGGCGAGGCAACGCGACGAAAGAATAGCGATCGTGGGCGACTACGATGTCGACGGGATCTCGGCCGCGGCTCTTCTGTCAGCCGTCTTGCGCGCCGTGGGACTCGAAGTGGAGGTCATTCTGCCGAATCGCCTCGACGAAGGATACGGCTTTCAGGTGCTGCACGTGGATCGAGCCCGAGACGCCGGTTGCTCCCTGATCTTGACGGCAGATTGCGGAACGACAGCCGCCGAGGCAGTCGAGGAGGCGCGCAACAAGGGCCTCGACGTCATTATTACGGACCATCATCTGCCGGCGGCAGAGCCGCTTCGGGGAGCGATCGAGATCAACCCCAAGCGGCAGTCGACGAGCTATCCATTCCCCGATCTGGCTGGAGCAGGAGTCGCCCTGAAACTGGCAGTTGCGGTGGCTGAGCATTTCGGACGCTCGATCGAGGTCGGCACCCTGCTGCGGGTCGCCTGCCTGGGCACGATCTGCGACCTGGTGCCTCTCATCGGAGAGAACCGTACGATAGCTTCGTTGGGACTCGACGAGCTTGCCAGAACGCGATCCGTGGGCTTACAGGAGTTGATGCGAAAAGCGGACGTTCGGGCGCCCGTGACCGCGAGTGATGTCGGCTACCGCCTCGGGCCCCGGCTCAACGCGGCGGGAAGAATGTCCAGACCTGACGAGGCCCTGGAGCTGCTGATGACGAGAGACCGCGTCCGAGCTGCTGCCCTGGCCCAGCAGCTCGACGACTGGAATCGGTCGCGCCAGGAGGCCGAGACTCGAGTCGTCGAGGCAGCACTCGACGCCTTTGCAGCCCGTGATCCGCTGCCCCCCGTTCTCGTAGCCTGGAGCGATTCCTGGCACCCCGGGGTAGTTGGAATAGCGGCAGGGCGCATCGCCCGCAAGGTTCATCGGCCGACGGTTCTCTTCAGTGTCGATGGCGACTGGGCTACAGGATCGGGCAGGAGCATCGCGGAGATTCACCTCCACGAGTTTCTCAGTGGATGGAAGGAGGAGTACGAGCGCTTCGGCGGCCATGCCCAGGCCATCGGCATGAAGGTCGCCGTTCAGGATCTGGGGAGGCTTCGCAAAGCCTGGGAGCAGGGCGCTGCAGCAAATTGGGATCGAGACTCTCTGACCAAGACTCTGACCTACGAGCTCGAGATGCCGGCTAGCGAGCTCGACAACGAATTGGTCGCCAAGTTGCGCACACTCGAACCCTTCGGCATGGGGAATCCGCAGCCAGTTCTGCGGGTCGGCCCCCTGCGGTCAAGCGGCAAGCCGCGCTTCTTCGGCAAGGGTCATCTCGGGTTGGCGGCCCAGGGAGAAGACGGCTCGCCGATCGACCTGCTGGGTTGGGGCTGGCAGGATCGAGCCAAGGAGCTGGAGGATTCGTTCGAGGTCCTCGGATGCCTGGAACAAGACAGGTATACCCAGCGGCCCGTCCTGCGTCTGGTGGATGTCCGAGCTTGGGAGCTCTCCAGCGGATCGAGTGCGCATGAAGGCCCTGTGCCGCGTAGAATGACCGAAGATGGCTAAGGCGCCCCGCGAACTCCCGATCCGCCTCATACGAAAGGCCCTCCTGGTCGCCCTGGTGGGATTCCTGATATCTGTCGTGGCGCTCTACCTGCTGGGCAGGATGGGCAGGCCTGAAACGGCTCGCTCAACAACCGGAGGTCTCCTGGACAAGGCCGATACCCAGCTCCAGTTCTCGGGCGAGGGCTTCGACTACGAGGTCAGTCGAGGCGGTCGGAAGGTCATCCATGTGAAAGCCGAGCGCGTTCTGTCGATGAAGGATGACGACTACGAGCTGCAGGGCGTCGAGCTGGTCATGACCCGGCAGGATGAAGGGGAATACAGTCTGGCGAGCGACAGCGCTTTCTACAATTTAGAGACTCAGGCGGCCTCCTTTCGCGGCAATGTCCGTTTCTCGGGCCCGCAGGGCGTCTACCTGACCGCAGACGGTCTGGAACTGGTCGATGATGGCACGCTGATCGTCAGCTCATCTCCGGTTCGATTCCGTTTCCTGGATCGCTTCCATGGTCGAGCCGACCGGCTGCGGATCACCCCGGGTCGCAACATCTTCATACTGGCCGGTCACGTGAAAGTCGACACCTTGCAAGGCGATGCCAGCCCGATGTCGCTTCACTGCCGGCGCTTCGCCTTCGATCGCGACCGCCGGCTGCTGCGGGCAGAAGGCGGCGTCCGACTGCTGAGGGGAGATGACTACCTTCGGGCGAGACGACTCAGCGTGACCCTCTCCCAGGACGAGAAGCGAATCGACTTCATTCAGGCCCGCTGGGACATATTTGGTGGTGTGAGGCAACCGGCTGGGGATGGATCTACCAGCATTGTCACTTTCGAGAGCCGTGAGTTGTCGGTGACTTTGGAAGGTGACCCGGAAGTACCGAAGAAGGGGGAGCTCTCGGGTGGCCCCTATGGCCCAGCTGTCCTGTCAGTGAAAGATGCCTCAGGTCTTCGCCGCCGAATCAAAGCAGACTACCTGGTAGGAGATTTTGTCGACGGCGACCTGAGGCAGGCACAGGGCCTCGACAACGTCGTCATGGATGAGTTCCTCGATCTGGAACCCGAAGTGATCCTGCGTAGCGCTTGCGGTGACACGGCCGTGGCCAATTTTTCCAACGGTCAGTTGGGGTCTTTTCGTCTCGAGGGCGACGTCGAGCTGCATGGCGACGCCCTCCAGGCCACAGGCAGTCAGCTCGACATGGCCGACCCCGAGAGCGAAGTCGCCCTGACCGGCACGCCCGCGTGGGCCATTCGGGAACAGGGAGAGTTGAGAGCACCACGCATCGTGTACGACAGCCAGACTCAGGAGGTTCGGGCTGGTTCGCCAGCCAAGGCGATCCTGTTCCAGGGTTCGGGTTCCGGTGTGGCACCTGGCGGTTCGACGACAGGGGAGCCGATTCGAATCGAGGGCAGCGAAGCCATCTGGTCTGACGTAGCCGGGACGGTCTCTTTTTCCCGTGATGTTCGTGCCTGGCAAGGAGAGAACTTCTTACTGTCAGACAAGCTGACCGGGGAGCTGACGACGTCCCGCCTCATCGCTTCGGGAGGTGTCAAGACTGTCTGGCGACCAGCTGAGACCGATGGCACGGAAGATGGCGAAGACGGTCTGACCTCGAAGCTGCCGGCGGAGCCCCTGGAGGTGACAGCGAACGACCTCGTCTACGATCAGACCGCGAGGGTTCTGACCTACTCGGGCGAGGCACGTGCGGTCCAGGCGAAGAAGATCATGCTTTGCCAGGATATCCAGGTCCACCTCAGCGAAGAGGATGAGTTCGATGAGATCATCTGCGTGGAGTCGGCCCGTTTGGAGGATGGCGAGACAGGGCACGTAGTGACCGGCGATCGGATGGTATATCGACCTGACGATGAGCGAGCCACGGTGACAGGGAACCCGGTTGTGATGATCGACGGGAAGGGTGGGCGCATCCAGGGCCAAGAGCTGATCTATGATTTCGTGTCCGGCACCGCGAGAGTCAGGAGTGAGAAGCTTGCAGGTGCCGGAGAGAGCTCGGACGGGGACGGAGAGCCATGACCGCCGCTCCAGTCCTCGGGACTCGAAACCTGAAGAAAGTGTATGCCGGTCGAGCTGTGGTCGACGATGTCTCCATCGAGGTGCACCCTGGTGAGATCGTCGGCTTGCTCGGCCCCAATGGGGCCGGAAAGACGACGACCTTCTATATGGTCGTCGGATTGACGCAGCCCGACTCCGGACAGGTCTTTCTCGGGCAGCAGAACATCACCGAGCTGCCCATGTACCTGCGAGCCAAAAGGGGTATCAGCTATCTGCCGCAGGAGCCTTCGGTCTTTCGCAAGTTGAGCGTCGAGGACAACCTGCGGGCAATTTTCGAGACTTTGGAGATCCCCCAGAAGGAGCAAGAACGGCGCACCGAACAGCTAGTGGAGCATTTCGGTCTCGGACGAGTTCGCAAGACTGAAGGGTATGCCCTGTCCGGTGGCGAGCGTCGTCGGGTCGAGATCGCACGGGCCCTGGTTTTGAGCCCCTCCTACATCCTGCTGGACGAGCCGTTCGCGGGTATCGACCCGATCGCCGTTCTGGACATCCAGCGCATCGTGAAGCAGCTCAAGACCATGGGGATCGGCGTCCTGATTACCGACCACAACGTCCGAGAGACGTTGAAAATCACCGACCGCGCTTATATCATCAACAATGGTGAAATTCTCCGTTTCGGAGCTCCTGAGGAGCTCTCCTCCGACCCCCAGGTCCGTAAAATCTACTTAGGGGAAGACTTCACTCTCTAGGGTGACGGCGAATGGCGCTCGAGC
The DNA here is from genome assembly GCA_947259195.1 of Thermoanaerobaculia bacterium. Taxonomy (GTDB): domain Bacteria; phylum Acidobacteriota; class Thermoanaerobaculia; order Multivoradales; family JAHEKO01; genus JAUVRX01. The sequence goes on from CAMYLC010000072.1 coordinate 6,267, forward strand.
AGAAACTCTCACTCAAGCTGGCTCAAAAGCTGGTCATGACGCCGTCGCTGCAGCAGGCGATCAAACTGCTGCAGATGACCCGCATGGAGCTGCAGACCGTGGTGGCCCAGGAACTGGTCGAAAACCCGGTGCTCGAGGAGGGAGACGAGACATTCGAGACCGAAACCACGGATGAGGAGGATGAAGAGACCGCCGAGACGCAGCCCGAGGAGACTGCAACCGACGAGCTGGACCACCAGGAGTCGATGGACGACATCGACCTCGATGCCTACTTCAACGACTACCTGGAGGGCTCGACCGGTCCCTCGGTGTTCGAGTCGCGGGAGGCACCTCCCCTGGAAAACACACTGACTCGAGAGCCTGATCTCTACGACCACCTCTTGTGGCAGTTGCACATGACGGAAGTTTCTGCGCGGCAGCGGGAAATCGCCGAGTTGATCATCGGGAATCTGGACCCGGACGGGTTTCTGGTGGCCAGCACCGAGGAGCTTCAGCTGATGGGGTGGCAGGAAGGGCCGGGGGAGGCCTACACTGCGGAAGAGGTCCTGGACGCTCTTCGCCTGATCCAGAGCTTCGACCCTCCCGGCGTGGCGTGCAAGGATCTCAGAGAGAGTCTCACCCGGCAGCTCGACGCACGTGGCGAACCCGAGGATTCACTGGTCCGGAGGGTTATCGACGAGGCCTGGGATCTCTTTCTCAAACGACAATTTCAGCCGATCGCCCGAAAGCTCGAGATTCCACTCGCCGAGTTGGAGCCGGTGATAGAGAGCCTTCGGGGGTTGCAGTTGAGACCCGGACGTAAGTTCAGCACCGAACGGACCCACTACGTGGAGCCCGATGTGCACATCGCCAAAATCAGTGGCAAGTACGTCATTTTGCTGAACGATGATGGAATGCCGCGGCTACGGATCAGCAACGCCTATCGGCGGATGCTGCGGAACATGGTGAACGACGGCAAGGAGGCGGATGCCAGACAGTTCATCAAGGAGAAGCTGCGCTCGGCTGTGTGGCTGATCAAGAGTCTCGATCAGCGACAGCGGACGATCTACAAGGTCTCCGACTCGATCGTCCGCCAGCAGCAGGCTTTTCTGGAGCGTGGGATCGAGTACTTGAGGCCCATGGTTTTGCGGGATGTGGCTGACGACATCGGAATGCACGAGTCGACAGTCAGTCGCGTCGTCTCCAACAAGTACATGCATACCCCTCGAGGTCTGTTCCCGATGAAGTTCTTCTTCCACAGCGGAATCGATCGCGAGTATGGCTCGGATATCTCATCGCTCACCGTCAAGGGCAAGATCCAGCATCTCATCCAGGAGGAGGATGCCAAGCGGCCGTTGTCGGATAGCGAGCTGACCCGGATGCTGCAACGCGAGGGAATCAACATCGCTCGGCGCACAGTGGCCAAGTACCGCGACGAGCTGGGCGTTCCATCGTCCACCAATCGCAAGCAGGTCTTCTAGAGGTGGAGAAAGTCACCTGAACCGGGAACTGGATTGAGGAGAGACATGAATATCGACTACGTGGCGCGCAACCTCGAGCTAGACACCAGAATCCGCGACTTCACGGCTGACAAGCTGGAGAAAGTGGGGAAGTTTCTCGACGAACCGGTCGATGTGCGAGTTACGGTCGAGCAGGAGAAGCACCGCTGCTCCGCCGAGCTTCACATCACTCACCGATTCGGTATCATCCAGGCGAACGAGGAGACGGATGACATATTCGATGCCGTCAACCTGGCCGTCGACAAGGCTGAGAAACAGGCCCGCCGATCCCGCAAGAAGTTCCGCGACAAGCGGCGGAAGGCCGATCGCAACAACAACAGCCATTGGCCAGTGGAAATCGTCGATAACGCATCTGTCGGACTCGGCGCCGAACCGCGTATCGTCGAGTCGACCGTCCTGAGCATCAAGCCAATGAGCCTCGACGAAGCCGCGATCCAGCTCGAAGAGAGCGACTACGGTTTCGTGGTTTTTCGCAACGCCGTGAATGATCTGGTCAACGTGCTCTACAGACGCAGGGACAACAATTACGGACTCATCTCGCCAGAGTAGCGATAGCCAACCGTCTCTCGGCTCGCTCACCGAGCTCGAGCTCATCTTTCCGAACCTCTCTGGAACGGATCGTCCAGGAGTGCTGCGCGCGCTGGCTGACGAGATGGCGAAGGCTGGTGTCGTGCCGGACTCCGATCTGACGTACCAGCGCCTGATCGAGCGCGAGGAGCTCGGCTCGACTGCCATCGGCAGCGGTGTCGCAATCCCGCACTGCAAAATGGAGAATCTGAGCCGAGTGGAGGTCGCGATCGGCCTGTCTCGTGAGGGTGTCGATTTCGAGAGCGAGGATGGCAAACCGGTGCAGTTGTTCTTTCTCGTGATCTGCCCTAGCGACAGCCCCGCTGCTCATCTGCGCTCGCTGGCCGCCATCTCCAAGTGGGTGAAGGCCGATCGACACGTCGAGCGGCTCCTCGCGCTCGATGAGCCCGAGGACATCTGGGCGCTCCTGCGAGAAGAGGGTGGCTAGTTGGCGACTCCTTTAGAGTATGTGGAGGTGAGCGAGCTCCTGGGGCAAGAGCTCATCGACCTGAATTTCACGGTCCTCTGCGGCAGCGGCCACCTGAACAACCGCATCACCCACCCTCGAGTACAGAAACCGGGGCTGGCGTTCGCGGGATACTACGACTACATCAAGCCGGGACGCGTACAGATCATCGGTGAAAGCGAGACGAAGTTCCTCCTGACTCTCGCTGCTGAGACCTGTCAAGAGAGATTCACGCGCATCTCTTCCTCACCGGTCCCGGTCTTCATCATTACGAAAGGCCTGGAGCCACTGCCGGGCTTTCTGGACTCGTGCAGGACCCGACAGGTGCCGGTATTGTCCTCGCCATCGCTTTCCTCGGTCATCATCAAGAGAGTCAGCTATTTTCTAGAGGAGCACCTCGTCCCGTCCACGGTGCTGCACGGTGTTCTCCTGGATGTCTACGGCCTCGGAGTATTGCTGATTGGCGATAGTGGTGTCGGCAAGAGCGAGTGCGCATTGGACTTGATCTCGCGCGGCCACAGCCTTGTCGCCGATGATCGGGTCACGGTAAAGCGCTATCCGCACGGCGATCTGGTGGGCTATTGCGAGGAGACGTTGAGGCACCACATGGAGCTCAGGGGCCTCGGCATTATCAACGTCAAGGATCTCTTCGGCCTGGCGGCCGTACGCGACCGGAAGTCGATCGACCTGGTCATCGATCTCGAGCCCTGGGACGAGACACGGGCCTACGACCGATTGGGCCTCGACGAGACGGTCTACAAGATCCTGCACACGCCGTGTCCGTACATCAAGATGCCCGTGGCTCTGGGTCGCAATCTCTCGATTCTGGTCGAGATAGCGGCGAGAAACCACGTCCTGAAGCTGCAGGGGCACCATTCGGCCCGAGAGTTTGCTCGCAAACTGGAAGAACAGCTCGATATTGGCCGCCAGAAACGCAGTCCCCGCAGCGCACGTCCGACGGCGGACCTCGATTCGTGAGTGGCAAGATCCGCCTCGTCCTGATTACGGGCCTGTCCGGGTCGGGCAAGAGCAGTGTCGCCAAGTGCTTCGAGGACCTCGGATACTACTGCGTCGACAATCTCCCGCTACCCCTTCTGCGCGAGTTCTTGAGTCGTCCCTTGGAGTTGGGTGAGGGGCACGAGAAGATCTCCGTCGTGACGGATGTTCGCGCCGCAGGATTCGCGTCGGAGTTTCCCCGCCTCGTTGCCGAGATGGACCGCCGGCATCTGAGTGTCACGCTGCTCTTCCTCGAGGCGTCGGAAGACGCCCTGGTACGACGCTTCTCTGAGACTCGACGCCCGCATCCATTGGCCGGCGATCGGCCACTTCTCGACGGCATTCGGCAGGAGCGCGAACTGTTGGCCGAGGTTCGGGGAGTCGCTGATCTGGTGTTGGACACCTCGGACTGGTCGATTCACGAAGTGCGCAACCAGGTTTTCCGTGAGTTCGCCGGCGAAGCGAGCGACCCCAGCCTCACCGGGCCTGTGGTTTCACTGGTGAGTTTCGGGTTCAAGCACGGGATTCCCCCGGGAACCGACTTGCTCTTCGATGTGCGTTTCATGAGCAATCCCCATTTCGTTCCCGAGCTGCAGGATCTGACCGGCCAGGATGCCGCGGTGCGGCAATTCCTCGACAAGCTCGATGACTATCATGAGCTGCTGCAGAAGGTGGAGGAGCTGCTCCTCTTCCTGTTGCCGCGCTTCAGCCGAGAGAACCGGTCCTATGTCTCTGTGGCAGTTGGCTGCACCGGAGGGCGACATCGGTCGGTGGCGGTAGCGGAGGAGCTGGCGAACCGGCTGCAGAATGCTCAATGGCCCGTAAGGGTTATCCATCGCGACATTGCCAGATAGAGTTGCAGGATTGGATTGCGCGTTCTCTCGAGAGGTGTCGACCATGGTGAGCACACTGATCCTTACCCACGGCGGGCTGGCCCGGGAGCTCGTCGAAGCTGCCGAGATGATTCTGGGGAGGCAGCCCCAGTTCGAAGCGCTGAGCCTCTCGTGGACGGATACTTTCGAAGAATCAGCGGCAAAGACCCGGCACGTCCTGGAGAGTCTCGACACCGGGGGTGGAGTCTTGATTCTGACCGATATGTACGGCGGGACCCCCTACAATGTGGCGGCCAGCTTCCACAGAACGGGTGAGATTGAAGTCGTCTCTGGCGTCAATCTACCTATGGTGGTGCGACTCGGTTGTCCAGGGGTCAACGAAATGGAAGTCGCAGAGTTGGCGAGATGGATCCAGACGAAGGCACGCGGTGCCATATGTCGAGCTGGTGAGAGCCGGCAGGAAGACGAGACCTGGAGCTCGGTGTCTCATCCGTCTGCCCTGAAAGAAGGTTCATGATCGAGCGCGAAATGGAGATCTGCAACCGACTTGGCCTGCATGCCCGAGCCGCGGCCAAGTTGGTGCATGTCACCGGTCGGTTTTCCAGCCAGGTGAAGCTCCAGAAGGACGGGGAAGAAGTGGACGCCAAGAGCATTCTGGGAGTTCTCCTCCTGGCAGCCGCTCAGGGATCGCGTATCGTTGTGCGCTGTGACGGAGAGGACGAGACCGACGCCATGCAGGCAATTGCTGAGCTGATCGCCAACCGATTCGACGAGGAGGCCTGACGGTGGACTCGAAGCAGGACCCGCAGATTCTCCAGGGGCTGGGAGTTTCCCCTGGGGTGGCGATCGGCAGAGCGGTCTGCCTGAGCATTCACCACCTCGAGGTCTACCGGATACCCATTCCTGCAGCCGACGTCGACGCCGAGGTCGCCCGTTTGAGGGATGCCACTCAGCAGACCCGAATCGAGCTGGAAGCCACCCGCAAGCGTGCCCATGAGCAGCTGGGTGACGGACTCGCGGGCATATTCGAGGCGCAGTCGATGCTGTTGGAGGACGCATCGTTCGTCAACCGAGTCGAAGAACGAATTCGTACCGAGCAGGTCAACGCCGAATGGGCCGTGCACAAAGTCAGCGAGGAGTTCCTCGACCGCTTCGATAATCTCGAGAGTGAGCACCTGCGCGAGAGAGGCGACGACCTACGCGATGTGACTCGACATTTGCTTCGGGTTCTCCAGGGCATCGCCCACCATGAGCTATCCGAGCTCGGCAGCGACGTGATCATCGTCGCCCACGATTTGACCCCCTCCGAGGCCGTGCGTCTCGGGCGGCAGCGGGTCGTCGCTTTCGCCATCGAAACCGGCGGACCGACATCCCACACCTCGATCATCGCGCGAGATCTGAATATCCCTCTGGTTACCGGTCTGGATGGAGTCGCTGATCTGGTCACCGACGACGATCCTGCCATCGTCGACGGCACAGATGGGATAGTCATTCTGCATCCGCTGAAGGGCCAACTGGCTGAGTATGCCGGGCGAAGGAAGAGGCAGGGCGAACAAGAGCAGCGGCTATTGGAGACCGGTTCACTCCCGTGTGTCTCCCGAGACGGAGTAGCAATCCAGCTGATGGCCAACATCGATCTCCCAGAGGAGCTCGATGACGCCAGCCGTTTCGGCGCCGCGGGTCTCGGGCTGTATCGGAGCGAGTTTCTCTACATCGAACGCGCTCCAGAGCTACCGACCGAGGATGATCACGTGTCGACATACCGTCGATTCTTGGACAGCATGAGCCCACATCCGGTGCTGATCCGCACTTTCGACCTGGGGGGCCGAAAGCTGGCCCGTGAGGTCATGGCCACAGACGAGGAGAACCCTGTCCTGGGCCTGCGAGGCATCCGCTTGACCCTGGCGCGACCGCACATCTTCAAGACTCAGCTTCGAGGCCTCTTCAGGGCCGGAGTTGGCAGGAATCTGTGGATCATGCTACCCATGGTCTCGGCCAGGGACGAGATTCTGGCGTTTCGCGCCTTCGCGGCCGAGGTGATGGCGGAGCTCGACCGAGAGGGAATCGAATTCAGTCGGGACTTCAAACTGGGCATCATGATCGAGGTCCCGGCGGCAGCGATGATCGCGGATGTTCTTGCCCAGGAAGTGGATTTCTTCTCCATTGGAACCAACGACCTGATTCAGTATTCCCTGGCTGTCGATCGCAACAACGAGCATGTGTCCTACCTCTACCGTCCTTTGCATCCGGCGATTCTACGGATGATCCGCTTCGTCCTCGACTGTGCACGCGACAGCGATGTCGAGGTGTCCATGTGCGGGGAAATGGCCGGTGATCAACGCTACACGGCCCTGCTGCTGGGAATGGGCCTACGACGCCTGTCGGTCAGCCCCCGTTCGATCCCGGAGATCAAGAATCAGATTCGTGGCCTGGAAGTCAGCGGGCTCGCAGAAGCTACCGAGCGCTGTCTCACCATGGGTTCGGCAGCGGAAGTCGAGCGCTGCCTGGACAGCTACCTGGCTCGGCAGGAGCCGCTGACCTAGAATGTACCCCTCGGCGTCGCTTTGCGAGGCTTGTCAGGAGATGTCAGAGACGGAGGAACCCCGAATGGAATCTTCAGTTGAGACGATCGACAAACCCTGGGGCTACGAGCTGATCTTCGCCCATACCGACAAATATGCAGGGAAGATCCTGCATGTCAATGCTGGAGAGGCTCTGTCCCTGCCATACCACGAGCAAAAGGACGAAACGCTGTATCTGCTCCAGGGCGAGTACGAGCTGGTGATCGAGGAAGGCGACGAGCTGGTTCATCATTCGGTGCGGCCAGGAATGGTCTTTCGGGTTCGACCGGGAACCCGCCACAGGATGACGGCAGGACCCGAGGGCTGTGACATCATCGAGGTCTCAACTCCGGAGTTGGAAGATGTCGTTCGTTTGGAAGACCGATACGGGAGAAGCTGACCGCGTGACAGGGCCTAATTTCATATCGACCTCGACTGTGCTGCTTCTGCTGGTGGTAACAGCATGCTCGGGGCTGAAAGACGAGTCTGAGAGCTTGCCGCCGCAGAGCGTCAGTCAGGCAACTCTCGACGATTCCGAGTTCGAGGAGTACGTCGTAACTCAGGAGGACGAGTCTGTAGACGAGGCGCCAGCAGCAGAGGAGGCGCCGGCAGCGGCCGTCGTGACAGAGGAGTTGGATCAACCAGTGACGGATGACGCTGTCGTCGTGGCGGACGACTTGATCGTCGAGCAGGATGACACTCTGGTCGTGATCGAGGACGAGGCGGAGGACACTCCGGAGCACGAAATGACGCTGGTCGAGAGCGCCCGCGCTGAAAGGGAGCGACGGAACACGACACCGAAGACCGAGATCGTGATCACTGACAAAAACCTATCGGACTATGCGGGGGCCAAACTGACGATCAGCGAAGGCCCGGCGAGAGTACTCACGAATGAAAACCTGGGAAGCAGTGGTGTCGACGAAGACGAGCTGGCGCTCGACGAGGCCTATTGGCGAGATAGGGGGCTCGAGATTCGGCTGGCCTGGAAGGAAGCAAGAGAGAACGTGGATGAACTGGAAGCCGACGTCTTCAACTTGAGAATGCGTTTCTATTCCGAGGACGATCCGTTCTATCGCGATGCTCAGATCAAGCCTGCGTGGGACCACGCCATCGAGGAGTTGAACGCAACCCGGCAGGAAGTGGACCTCAGAAAGCAGGAGCTGCAGGACTTCATGGAAGAGGGGAGGGTGGCGGGAGCCTTGCCGGGTTGGCTGCGGGAGGGCATCGAGCTGGAGCCCGTGGAGCCGGTGAAGGACGAAATGGGTATTGCGGAACCTGGCGAGCCTGACACCATGGACGGGACCATCGAAGATCCAGTCATTGCTCCGGATCCAGGCGAGGGCGGCCAGTGAGACCCTCTGCCGCAAAGAAATTCTGGATCGAGACGTGGGGATGCCAGATGAACGAGCTGGACACCCAGCGCATGGCAGGCCAGCTCATGCAGTCCGGAATGCTACCGACTCGCGATGTGCAGGATGCGGACGTCATCCTGCTGAACTCCTGCAGTGTGAGGGAAAAAGCTGAAAACAAGGTCTTTTCTCAACTCGGTCGATACCGCCGATTCAAGAGTGACAACCCCGATCTGGTCATCGGTCTCTGTGGCTGTGTAGCACAGCAGGTCGGCGAAACAGCCCTGGACCGCAACCCCGATCTGGACTTCGTGCTCGGCCCCGCCAGGGTCGGAGAGCTGGGTCGGATTCTCGATCGAAGACGGTCAGGGGAGCGAGTTGTGGCGACCGGCTTCCCCGAGGAGCGACACTTCGACATCGACACCATATCCCGCGCCGGAAGCTACAAGGGGATGGTGACCGTGATCGAGGGCTGTGACAAGAACTGCACCTTCTGCATAGTGCCCCTTACTCGGGGCCCCGAGCGGTGCCGCCCACTGGAGGAGATCGTGATCGAGGTCGAGCACCTCGTCGATTACGGATTTCTCGAAATCGAGCTCCTGGGACAGACCGTCAATCACTGGCGCCAGCCCGGCGGTCAGTGGGACTTCGCTGATCTTCTGGATCGTGTAGCCAGGATACACGGCGTCGAGCGGCTGCGATTCGTCACCTCCTATCCGAGAGATTTCACGCCCCGGATGGTGGAGCAATTTGCTCGACATCCCAATATCTGCCCCTACCTCCACCTACCGGTCCAGTCGGGCTCCGACCGCGTTCTGAAAAGGATGGGTCGAGGCTACACCGTTGGTGAATTCGGAGATCTGGTCGAACAGCTGCGCAAGGCCAGACCTGCTTTGGCTCTGTCGACCGATCTCATTGTGGGGTTTCCGGGCGAGACCGAGGCGGACTTCCAGGATACCGTCGCCCTGGTGGAGGATGTCGGATTTGCCTCGATCTTTGCCTTCAAGTATTCGCCGCGGCCAGGCACTGCCGCAGTGCACCTTCCGGACCCGATCGATGATGGGACTGCCAGCCGGAGACTCCAGGAGCTGCTCGAGCTGCAAGTGCGGATTCAGCGAAATCTCAATGAGCAGCTTGTCGGGTCCGAAATGGAGGTACTGGTCACCGGCTGGGCGGAGGCAACCCAACTGCAGAGCGGGCGCACCGCCTGCCACCGAATCGTGCATTTTCCCGCCAAGCCGACCGCCCAACCCCTGGGAAGCATGGCACCCGTGGTCATCGAGAAGGCCAATCCCCATAGCCTTCTAGCCCGCCTGCAGTAGGCATTCGAATTCTCACCTCCCAGGGAGCACAGCTTGACGCGGTACAGAGCCGGCGGCACAATAGCGCCTGAGCCCATGACCATCGAGAACGACATCGCAGCAAGGAGGATGGAAGTCCAGGGCCTGATGATGGACCCTTCGTCCAAGTCTCCGATCGTCATTCTGCGCGAAGCCGGTGGTGAGGCACTGCTGCCGATCTGGATCGGTGTCTTCGAGGCCAATGCCATCGCGATGTGTATCGAAGGCGTCGAGGCTCCACGCCCCATGACGCACGACCTCTTCAGCGCATCGCTGGAGATCGCGGGTGCGCGGGTCGAGAAGGTAGTCATCAGGGACCTGTCGAATAGCACCTTCTTCGCCTCGATCCACCTCGAGCTCGGTACCGGTGGAGAAGTGGTGACACTGGATTCGCGCCCGAGCGACGCTATTGCCCTCGCTCTGCGAGCCGCGGCGCCCATATTCGTGCTCGATTCGGTTCTGGAGACAGCCCGGCTCTCCGACCAGGAAATGGAAGACTCCGCCAAAGACCGCTTGAAAAAGTGGTTGGAGGAGGCTGCGCCTGATGATCTCGGTGACTACGAGATGTAGGTGCCCGACCTGCCGGTCTTCAGCAAGACGTCCCCTGCTTTCAACGGGTTAACGGCAATGTCGGCGCGCCGACATGCTTTCGGATGCGGGCCGCCCGAGATAGGTCTGACTCCCTCTTCAACCTCTTGCTTGACCGCCTGGGGCCCTTCACATAGACTGCCGGCGATTTCATGATCATCGCGATCACCAATCAGAAGGGTGGAGTCGGCAAGACCACAACAGCCATCAATCTGGCCGCTGCAATGGCGTTGAAGGGCTTGAGGACGCTTCTGATCGATCTCGACCCTCAAGCGAACAGCTCCCTGTCCTTCGTCGAGATTCACCAGCTCGAGCGGACGATCTACGATGTCCTGACGGACCCCTCGGTCGACATGGCTGACGTCGTCCTGGAGGCAGAGCAGGTCCCGAACTTGCACGTTGCGCCATCGTCGATCGCTCTGGCGAAGATCGAGGCAACGCTGCTGGGCGAGTTGGACAGCTACTACCGATTGAAGGACAAACTGAGCAAGGTGCGACGTCGTTACGACTACGTCATCATCGATACCCCGCCAGCGCTCGGGATCATCACGGTCAACGCGATGGTGGCAGCCACTCACGTGCTGATTCCGATTCAGTCCAGCTACTTTGCTCTCGAAGGTACCGATGACCTTCTGGAGACCATCGACCAGATCAAACAGCGCGCGAATCGACGGCTACAGATCCTCGGGGCCGTGTTGACGCTCTTCGACGGGAGGACGATTCTCTCGCGCGATATCCGGAAGCAGGTCGAGGAGGTCTTTGGCGACAAGCTCTTCGACACCGTTATCTCGAAAAGCGTTCGTCTCGAAGAGAGCCCAGCATACCGAGAGCCCATCTTCTCGTTCGCCCCGCGCTCGAGCGGCGCATTCCAGTACTACAAGCTGTCGGAGGAGATCTTGAGTCGTGTCTGAGCCGGAGGGCAGGAAGCGAGGACTACCCGAGCGGGTCAAGATGCGGCACGATTCGCATTTCGTCGATGACCTCACTTCGCGAGAGGTCGAGCCCATCGGTCGGATGATGCCGCTGTCGTTGATCGAACCCGATCCGGGGCAGCCAAGATCCGAGATGGGAGATCTCGAGGAGCTGACTGCATCAGTCCTGGAGAAGGGAGTTCTCGAGCCGATTCTCGTGCGCCCGCATGGTGCCAGCAGTGGCCCTGACGAGGCCTTCTGGATCGTCTCCGGCGAACGAAGGTACCAAGCGGCTCTCAGAGCCGGACTCTACGATGTGCCGGTCATCGAGATGGACCTCGATGACGAAGAGGCGCTCGAGATCGCCCTTGTCGAGAACCTCCAGCGCCAGGACCTCACGCCTTTCGAAGAGGGGTAGGGATTTCGGCGCCTGGCCGACCATTACGGTTACAAGCACGAGCAGATCGCTGGGGCCGTCGGGAAGTCCCGCAGTGTTGTAACGGAGAGCCTGACCCTGCTGCAGATCCCGGCTCGAGCGAGAAGTGCCGCCGTCGCATTGGATGTGCTTTCGAAGTCCGTTTTGCTCGAAGTGCTGAAGGCGGCCGGTGACGACGAGGACGAGATGGTGAGGCTTCTGGAGCAGGTTGCGAACGAGGGCGTGACTCGAGACGATTTGCGCGAAGTCGCAAGAGCTCGAAAAGAGACTGCCGCCGCGCGGGGCCGATCCGGGCGGCGCAAGCCATATGTGTTTCGGTTCAAGTCACCGGACAAGACCTACAATCTGGCTTTGACGTTCCGCAAGAGCACAGTAGACCGCGACGATCTGATTCAGGCGCTGGAGCAGATCCTTACCCAACTACAAGAAGCGAAGGAGTAGCACCGCGGAGGAGGGGCTCTATTTGGAGCTCTGTCACTAATCATATACCTGAGTTTACATAATATATATTATCGGACTCGAAATAGATTACGTCCTGGACCAAGGCCACCACCGAGGCAGGAGCTCCGCACCGCTACATTCCTCAGGCCAAAGCCGTCTTTCGGCCGTATAATCGCAACCGGCGTCGGTCCCCAATGCGCAAGCTCGACAAATATGTCATTCGCGAGGTCCTCGGTCCTTTGACCCTGGGCTTTCTCGTCTACACCTTCCTGCTCTTGATGCAGTTCCTCTTTCGCTCGGCGGACATGATCATTCGCCGCGAGGTTCCGGCAGCACAGGTAGGCAAGCTTCTGCTGTTCACTCTCCCGAACATCATCGTCCTCACGATACCGATGGCTCTTCTCTTCGGAGTCCTCGTCGCCATCGGCCGCTTGGCCGCAGACAGCGAACTCGTCGCAATGCGTGCCAACGGCATCAGTCTCTATGCCCTCGCGCGTCCTGTCCTGGCCATCTCGGCGTTTCTGACGGTGCTGAACGGAGTCCTGATGATCGGGGCCTTGCCCCGTGGCAACAACGCCCTACAACACCTGCGCATAGATATCCTCGGCAGCAGCGTCACCCGGCAGGTCGAGCCTCGCGTCTTCTACCAGGACTGGGAGGGGCTCGTTCTCTACGTTTTCGAAGCTCCGCAAGAGTCACCCTACTGGGAGGGAGTCTTTGTCGCCGAGGACCTACCGAGCAACGAGAATCAGGTTACCGTAGCCGAACGTGGGCAGGTTCGGCTCGACGAAGCTACACGTCGCAACACCGCATCCAGGGCAAGACCTCGAAGGGGGTTCGCGAACAGACTCTCACCGAGCTCCGGGAGCAGGTGGCCAACCCCGCACTGAGCAAGGAGCTGCGGTTGGCCACAGAGATCGAGATTTACAAGAAGTTCTCCATTCCCGCCGCCTGTTTCGTGTTCGGGCTTCTGGCCTTGCCTCTCGCCTATCGCACCGGGCGCGGCAGTCGCTCCTCGGGATTTGCCGTGTCTATCGGGGTGATTCTCGTCTACTACATTCTGCTGACCAACGGCGAGGAAACGGCCCGGGTCGGTAAGTTGGAGCCCTGGGTGGCGATGTGGCTGCCCAACCTCGTGCTTGGAGCCTTCGGTCTCTATCTCCTGGTCCGACGCAACAGTGACAAACCCATCATGTGGGGCGGTCTCGATCAGTGGCTTCGAAAGCGCTCCTGGCTCAACCCCAAGAACTGGCGACGCAGCGGTAGTTCGGCCGAGCTGCCGGCTGAGCCTGCTCCAGCTTCTCCGAGCGCCAACGGCGGCCCCCATGTCGTCCTGCGCCTGCCGCGGCTGCGCCTCCGCTTTCCCAATATCCTCGATCGCTACGTCATCCGACTCTTTTCCGGCGTCTTTGCATTGGTCGTTCTCTCCGGGCTGTCGGTCTACATTGTCGCCGACATGGCCGACCGGATGGACGACATTCTCAAGAACGATGCGAATTTCGGTGTCGTTCTGACGTACTACAAATACCTGAGCTTGCAGATTGTCTTCGAGATCGCGCCGATAGCTGTCCTGGTGACGACCCTCATCGTGTTCGGGATTCTCTCGAAGTCGAACGAGGTCACCGCGACCAAGGCACTGGGTATCAGCCTCTTTCGAATCGCCATCCCGGCGCTCTTCGCGGCCCTGGTGGTGGTAGCCATTTCGGGGTTTCTGGAAGCGCGAGTGCTGCCGGCAGCCAACGCCCGAGTGGCTCAGGCCGACGACATCATCAAGGGCAGGACCGCTGCGCGGTCCTATAGGCGGGCCGACCGTCAATGGCTCTTTGGCCAGGGTCGGTACATCTACAACTATTTGCGTTACGACTCCGCGAGCCAGTCGCTGAATCGACTGCAGGTCTTCGAGTTCGATGAGGAGGACAGCTTCACCCGACGGCTGTTTGCCGAGAACGCAAGCTACCTTGGAGACGCATGGCTCTTCGAGAACGGCTGGGTTCGATCGTTCGATGGCGGCGAGGTGCTCGACTTTCGAACCTTCGATCAACCGGTGATCGACTACTATCCTGAGACTCCGGACTATTTCGAATCCGAGTACAAGCTACCCAAGGCCATGTCCTATCGCGAGCTCAAGGAATACATCGCCGAGCTCGAGGGCAGCGGGCAGGCAGTGCCCGAGCTCCAGGTGGAGCTCTATAAAAAGGTTGCACTTCCCTTCGCCTCATTGGTCATGGTCCTGGTCGCGCTGCCGTTCTCCTTCCGGCTGGGACGGAGAGGAACGCTTTATGGCGTCGGCATAGGGGTGGTCCTCGGAATGGTCTTCTTTGCCCTGCTCGCCTTCAGCAGCACTCTGGGTGAGACCGGAGCACTACCGCCCATGTTGGCCGTCTGGAGTCCCAGCATCGCCTTCATCATCCTGTCGATCTACCTGATGCTGGGAGTTCGCAGCTAAACCAACGGCGCACGTGGATGACGGTATTCTTTCTCTTTCTGCTGGCCCTGACCGTCGGCTGTCTGACGACCCAGTTCTGGGTGCCAGGAGCCGACTTCGGGCGCGGCTACTTCCAACTGAACGCCCTGGTCGTGCTCGGAGTGCTCGGCCTGGCGCTGGCTGTCTGGATCTTCTATCCACTGGCGCCTTTTGGCCACCTGGTCAAGCTCGGATCGGCGTCCATGCTGGTCGCTGTGTTGGCAGTTTTTGTCTACTACGGCACCATCTGGCGAGAAGCCTGGGCGGCGAGTCACTGGCCGGCCGCGGTGGCCCTCGTCGCGGCTACCATTGCTTTCTTGACGGCTGGACATGCCCTGGTCAGCAGTCCCACTCCCCTGCCCCACCGGGGTCTTCTGCTGACGCTGAATCTCGTCACTTCGGCTCTCTTGCTGGGGTGGTCACTGATGACCATGCTCCTCGGACACTGGTATCTCGTCGTACCTGGGCTGCGTTTCAGGCACCTCGTGATCTTCTGCCAGGTGCTCCTGGGAGTTGTTCTCGCGAGAATTCTGGCCGTCACCCTGTCACTTGTTCTTGCGGCCTCGGTCGATCCGCTGATAGAGCCCCACCCACTGAGAATCCTGGTCGGCCTGAGTGGGCACGGGATGTTCTTCTGGTTTCGTCTGATGTGGGGGCTCGCCATACCGCTCCTGCTGGCCGTCATGTCCTTGACCTGTGCCCGTCAGCGAGCCAACCAGTCGGCGACGGGTATCTTGTACGTTCTGGTCATGGGCAGTCTGATCGGTGAGATCACGGCGCTGTATCTGACCCTGATCACCGGCGTGCCGGTGTGACCATAGGCCGCAATCATGCGCATTCGCATTCAATGCAAGTCTTGCGGACTGCCTTTCAAGACGCGCGTGGAACCGGGAATTCCGCAAGTCCAATGTCACAACTGCCAACACTCGATTCCCTTGGCCAAGGAGGGCTGGAGCGACGATCCTCCTGCTGTCGAGGTATGTCCGGTTTGCGAGTGTCGTCACCTCTATCGCCAACGGGACTTCAACCGCGTCCTGGGCTGCCTGCTGGTGCTGATCGGAGCGATTCTCGTGCCCTGGACCTATGGCCTCTCTCTGGTGGTCCTCTCCCTGGTGGACCTGGCGATGTACTATCGACTCAGGGAGGCGGTGGTCTGCTATCGCTGCGATACGGTGTATCGGGATGCCAGACCCGGACCCAGGCAGAAGGAGTTCGATCTACTGAAGCACGATGTTCTGAAGTACGGGAAGAGCTGGGACCGGCCAGCCGATCTGGAGGACGAGGCACTGCCTACTGACGGCGCAGAGGATGGCTCTCGATAATTCCGTAGAGCACCGAAGAAACGGCGTTGAACGTAGCCGTCCCGACTGCGGCTCGACGGGTCTCGAGGCCGCTGGTCAAAGAGGATGTCATCCCTCCTTTTCGCCGAGTCCCGGGAATGGCAAACGGCACTTGCTGATCGTCCAGCCCTTCGATCAGGCGTTGAGGGATCTCGACCGAGCTACTGCCTCCCCAGGATTCGCCGGCCAGACCGAGAACCACTGACCATGCGCGCACGAAATAGTGCACCTTGCCCTGGATTTCGATGGAGTGCAGGCCGCCTTCCGCAGCCACATAGAAGTGATACGCGGCACCGAAGGTCTCGCGGAGCTCGGCGGCCTTCGCTCTGGCCTGCCCGATGGTCTCTTCATCGCTCAGGGGCAGGCCCAGCATCGGCTCGCCGATCTGCTGCGGAACCACCGCTATGGGGAGTTGTCGACCGAGTCCCTGATGAAAGTAGCGAACAAAGCCGTCGCGTACGCCAAGCAGCTTGTCCGCTGCGGCACTCGCCACGGCTACTTCGATTCCATCTTGGAAGCGCCGCCAGAAGGCCCTGAGATCTCTTTCCATGATCGTTAGCTCGAAGAATCAGAAGGTCAAGGATATTCGCCGCTTTTTGCGGTGTAAAGGTGATCGTGCGGTCCTCGAGGGACCGCACCTCGTTCGAGAGGCCCTTGCAGCGGCAATGAAGCTCGAGCTCGTACTCGCGACTCCCGCATTTCTCGGTTCCGCCGAAGCTCATAGCCTCCTACCCAGACTCTCCGGTTCAGTCACCGAGATCGACGAGCAGATTCTCGAGGAACTCTGTGACGCAGACTCTCCCAAAGGCATCCTTGGCGTCGTACGGCTCCCACGCACAGGTCTCGGCGGACTCCAGGCGTTACCGGACAGGGATGTCTACCTCTATGCCTACCGAATCCAGGATCCGGGGAATCTCGGCGCGCTGGCCCGAACCGGTGAGGCCTTCGGTTCAGGAGCCTTGATCCTCTCACCCGACACGGTTCATCCGAACCATCCCAGGGCGCTCAGAGCCTCCGCCGGAAGTCTGCTTCGGATGCCCGTTGCTGTTGGGGTGGAGCCAGCAGAGCTCTCCTCCTCAACGCTCTCCCGGAAGCTCACCTCAGTGGCCCTGGTTCCCAGGGGTGGTACTCGACTCGACCAGTTTCGGCCTGACTACCCGTTGCTCTTGATGGTGGGCTCAGAAGGCGCCGGCCTGCCCGAGACCATCCTCGACCAGGCCGATTCTCTGCTGACGATTCCGACTTCGGAGAGCGTCGAGTCGCTCAACGTGACGGTAGCCGCCAGCGTGGTTCTCTGGCAGCTCCAGCGGCAGCGTGCAGAGATCTCGCGCTAGCTTTCCGAGGCCTCCTTCAGGGCCGCCGTCACAGCCGGCACCACTTCATGCAGGTCGCCCACGATGCCATAGTGAGCGACATTGAAGATGGGGGCGCCGGCATCCTTGTTGATGGCCACGATAACCTGCGAGCCTTTCATCCCCACCAGATGCTGAATGGCGCCTGAGATCCCGGCCGCCACGTAGAGCTTGGGTGTAACCGTCTGCCCGCTGGACCCGATCTGACGATCCCGCGGCAGCCATCCGCTGTCGATCACGGGCCGGCTGGCTCCGAGCTCCCCACCCAGAGCGTCAGCAAGCTCTTGCATGATCGGTATCTTTTCCGCGTCTCCGACACCTCTGCCAACGGAGACGATCACGGGGGCTTGCGACAGGTCCACTTCGCCAGCTATGGCCTCCTCGATCCGGAGGATCTCCCGGTCGGCCGACATCGCCGCGAAGTCCAGGCTCAATGTCTCGATCGGTGCACTTCCCTTTTCCAGTTCGTCGGCGGAGAAGGCCCCTGATTGCAGGGACACCAGCACGGGGCCAGGGCCCTTGGCACGGACGCTGGCGAACATCTTGCCGCCGAGGACCGGACGCTGCCAGACAACGGAGCCGTCCACGGTTTCGAAAGAGACCGCCTCCGGCACCAGGGCGGCGTCCAGAGACTGCGCCAGCCCGGGCAGAAAGTCGACGGTCTGATAGGTATGAGGAAACAGGACGTAGTCGGGCTGCGCAGTCGCAATCGCGGCTTCGAGAGCTCTCGCGAAGCGGCCCGGGGTATAGACTGCCAGGCTTTCATCATCGGCGACGTGGACGGAGCCCAGGGAGCACTGGCCGACTTCATTCCCGGCTTCCTCCATTCCCGAGCCGAGAAGAACGGCCTCTGCGGTGCCACCCAAATCCGCGGCCAAGGCCTGGCCCGCCCGGACAGCCTCCCACGACATCTTTTGGATCTTGCCATCTCGTTGCTGAAGAACGATCCAGATTTTCGCGGACATTACAGAATCCTCGCTTCTTTCTGAAGTTTCTCTACAAGAGTTCTCGCCGCGGTCTCGGCGTCCCCGTCGATGATCTGAGCTCCCTTGCCGGCCTCAGGGAAGGCCACTGAGAGAACCTCGATCTTGGCCCCGGTCTCCCCAAGGCTCTCTGGCGCCAGCCCCAGGTCTCCAGGCCCAGGCTCCGAGATCTCCTTCTTCTTGGCCTGCATGATGCCCTTGAGCGAGGCGTAGCGCGGCTTGTTCAGCCCAGCCTGGATCTCCAGTACGGCTGGAAGATCGAGATTCGAAATCTCGTTCATGCCAGCCTCCATCTCGCGAGTCACCTTCACCTTCTTGTTCGCTTCGTCGAGCTCGACACCCATCACCAGCCAGGCGTGCGGCCAGCCGAGCTCGCCGGCAATCACGGTGCCGGTCGAGCCAAAGCCGACATCGTC
This sequence comes from Thermoanaerobaculia bacterium, assembly GCA_947259195.1. Lineage (GTDB taxonomy): Bacteria > Acidobacteriota > Thermoanaerobaculia > Multivoradales > JAHEKO01 > JAUVRX01. Next base: position 24,809 of record CAMYLC010000072.1, read on the forward strand.
CGACTGGGAGCCGGTCAGGACGAGATCGAAGTCCCCCGCAGCGAGGGCTCCGGCCAGAGCGCGACCCGTGGAGAGGCTGTCCCCTCCTAGAAACGCCGGGTCCTTCAGATGCACGGCGCGCGCAGCTCCCAGCGCCAGCGCCTTGCGCAAGGCCTCTCGAACCCTCTCTGGGCCGAGACTGAAAACGACGACTTCCCCACTCGTGCGCTCGGCGATCTGAAGAGCTTCCTCGAGTGCGTACCCGTCGCTCTCATTGATCACGAACGACAGGTCTTCTTCGTCGATCCAGGTGCCGTCACCTGAGACACGAAGGCGGGCTTCGATATCGGGTACTTGTTTGATACAGACAGCGATCCTCATGATCCTCCTTCCTCCACAGTCACTTTCCAGGTTCCGTAGATGGCGAATCAGCGCCCATGGTTTGTGAGCCGAGCCTGGTCTCTACTCCGCGGGCTGTAGTCCTTGAAAGAACCGCCCGCCGGTAAGACGCGGAGCCGTTCACACGGTCGCGACGAGCGGCTGCTCGCGAGCGAGTCTACCATGCCGCAGTGCGTCTGAAGTACGTTCCGAACATGGACATCCTTCCGAGAGGCGTGCTACCTTTTGCGCGCTGATCGAGGAGAGCCATGCAAGCAATGATCCCCATCCCGTTCCTACTGGCACAGCTCGATAGTGCCTCCCGCATCAACATCTTCGAGCTGTTCGCCCGTAGCGGTCCCATGGCCTGGTTCGTGGCGATCGTGCTAATCGGCCTGTCGCTCGCCTCGTGGGCGGTCATGATTGCCCGCTACCTCCAGTTCCAGCGAGCACTTTCGCAAACAGCGTCGTTTCTCGATGTCTTTCGCAAGAGCCAACGGTTCAGCGAGGTGGCTTCGCAAGCGGACCGGCTGCAGGCATCTCCCTTGGTTGGCCTCTTTCGAGCCGGCTATATCGAGATCGACGCCCAGGTGAAGGCCTACAATCAGGATCATCCAGAGGATCAGAAGGCCTACAAGATCAAGTCCCTGACAGGATTGGAACGCAGTCTCAAGCGGGCGACCAACGTCGAGATGTCCCTGCTCAGCCGGGGTACCGGGCTGCTCGCCACGACAGCGGCGGCCAGTCCCTTTATCGGACTCTTTGGGACCGTATGGGGCATCATGGTCGCCTTTCAGGACATTGGCGCCAGCGGCTCCACCTCTCTGGTGGCAGTCGCACCGGGCATCGCCGAAGCGCTGGTGAACACCGCACTCGGTTTGGGAGCTGCCATCCCGGCTCTGATGGGTTACAACTACTTCGCCAACCGAATCCGCGAGTTCCGCTCACAGATGACCGACTTCACCCTGGAGTTCCTGAATCTCGCAGAGAGGAACTTCCTCTAGGAAAGCAAGGTGAGCCATGGCCTTTAGCACCCCAGGGCTCGGCGAGGAGGAGCACTCCGAGCTGGCCGACATCAATGTGACGCCGCTGGTGGATGTGATGCTGGTGCTCCTGATCATCTTCATGATCACGGCCCCGATGCTTCACCAGGGCATCGAGGTCGCGCTGCCGAAGGCCGACGCTGAGCCAATAACACTCAGGGTCGACGATCCACTCGTGCTCTCGGTCAATCGAGACGGCCTCGTCTACGTTCAGGACGAGCCGATTCATCCGAGCCAGCTCATGGAGCGCCTGGCTCCCCTCCTGGAAGCTCGTGACGAAGATGCGGTCTTCCTCAAAGGAGACCGCGAGCTACCCTATGGGACCGTAATGGAGGTTCTTGCCATCCTCAACAAGGGGGGCGTTCTCCAGGTCGGTATGGTTACAGAGAAGCCAGAGTAATCGACTACCCCAGCGCGCCGTGCACGAGAACATCGACACACTCCTCAACAGCCGCCTGCGGAGCGGCTCTGCGGCCTACCGCAAACCGAGCCTTTTGCTCTCGCTGTCTCTGCATGTCGTGTTGTTTGCCACCGTACTGTTGGCCCCGATGATCACGACTGGAGATCCCGAGCCACTGGAGTTCGTCGCGGTGCAGATCGTTCCCGTACAGGCCCTTGGGGTGGCCTCCCCCGCTCCCGCTCCGACTCGCCAGCCCACACAGGCCCCAGACCCACCAGTCGAGGAGGCAGCATCTGAGCCTGAGCCGGAAGAGCCGTCGGCCGAACGTGTCGCGCTGCCCGAGCCCGAGAGAAAGGCAAAGACCACTCCCAAGCCGAAGGAGGCTCGCAGATCCGAGCCTGGTTCAGGCCAGAACCGAGCCTCCGGGTCCGATCTCGGCCAGCGATTGGGATCTCCTCTCGGTAGCTCTCTGGGCACATCTCCTCTGGGTGCCACAGTCGGTGGCCTCGACAACCCTGACTTCGTATATAGCTACTACGTCGACCAGATGCTGGCAATGATCAGTGCCAACTGGCTGAGGCCCTCAATCGGAGGACAGGTCGAGGCAGCGGTTTACTTTCGAATCTACCGCGACGGCAGCATCTCCGATGTACGTGTCGCCCAGTCCTCCGGCTACAACTCTTTCGATCTGGCAGGGCTGAGGGCCGTGCAGCAAGCGGCACCCTTTCCCCGCCTGCCCCAGAGCTATCAGCACAAATCCCTGGGGGTCAATCTGATCCTTCGGTGAACCGGCAAGGAAACCTGAGCATGACTCGAGCCTCGAAGACAACGGCAACAATCCTACTGACGTTCTGTGTCCTATGGTCGCTCCCTGGTGCCGCGTGGTCCCAGCAGGGGCCACCACCCGAGGCACAGGAGCAGCTCAGCGATCCGGAGGTCAGTGTGGTCCTGGAGGGCCGCCAGCGTTCACGATTTCGCCTGGCCATGCCGGCGCTCCAGGTCGAGGGCGGGCTCGGTCCCCAGGTTCGATCGGCAGCCGAACAACTCGAGGAGACGCTGCGAACCGACCTCGATCGCAGTGGTGTCTTCGACGTGCAAGGCCCGATGCAACTGTCCGTCCTGACCTTGACCGGCAGCGACGACCGCGACTTCGAGCTCTATCGATCGCTGCGCAACGAGCTGCTGCTGAGAGCTTTGGTGAGGCAGGATCAGGGGCGCCTCATTCTCGAAGGCCGAGTCTACGACCTGGCCAGCGGCAAGGTGGTTCTGGGAAAACGATACAGGGGGGATCCCGCCATCGCGCGGCGCATTGCGCATACCTTCGCCGACGAGATCATCCTCTACTTCAGCGGTCGTCAGGGTCTGGCGCTGACCAGCATCGCTTTTGCCTCCGATCGAAGCAGCTTCAAGGAGGTCTACCTGATGGACTCCGACGGGGCGAACCAGCGCCCGATTACAGCGCACAAATCGATTTCCATGTCCCCGGAATGGAATCCGAATGGTCGAGAGCTGGCCTATGTCTCGTACTACTCGGGCTCCCCCAGTATCTACCTGGTAGATCTCACCAGTGGTCGCAAGACCCCGGTGATCACGACAGGTTCACTCAATATTTCTCCGTCCTTTTCCCCCGATGGGAAACAGATGGCTTTCGCCCGGTCGATCGGCAATGGAAATGCGGAGATCTTCATCTGCAACCGCGACGGCAGCAACCTGCAACAGCTCACCCACTCCTCGGGAATCGACACCAATCCAGCGTGGAGCCCGAACAAAAGGGAGATCGCTTTCACTTCGAGCCGTACCGGTTCCCCCCAGATCTACATCATGGATGCCGAGGGTGCCAACCTGCGGAGGGTGACCTTCGAGGGCAACTACAACGACGGTGCCGCCTGGAGCCCGGACGGGACTCGCATCGTCTACGCTTCCCGCCGCACCGGCAGCTTCGATGTCGCCGTGGCTGATGTCGTCACCTTGGAGAGCCGGCTCCTGACCAACGGCGGCGGCAGCAATGAGACCCCGTCTTTTTCACCCGATGGACACAAAATCCTGTTTACCCAGAAGCGGACAACTCGAAACGGGACCACCACTCAGATCTTCGTGATGGACGCGACGGGTGGAAACCGCCAACAATTGACCACACAAGGGAACAACTCCGCTCCGGTCTGGTCGGGATTCAAGAATTAGCTCGAACTTATCGAAACTCTTGAAGCCGATCTTACCCTTCTGCTACAGTTGCGCAGAGGTCACATTTTCAAAACGCAGATTTGGACGTCAAACGCCACTTTCCGAAAGTAAGGAGCGTCACAATGTACCGTAAGTCATTGGTCACGGTCTGGGTCGGAGTCCTCGCAGTATCTCTCTTGTTCCTAGGGTGCCCCAAGAAGAAGCCGGCACCGGCGCCCGAAGTCATTGAGCTTCAGGAAACCGTGGTGGAAGAGGTCGAAACTCCTACACCTCCGGCTGTGATAGTCGATGAAGTTGAAGACCCATTCAGTGAGGATCTCGAGACCGCCAACATCGCGGCCTACGAGATGGGTCTCCTCGGCGACGTGTACTTCGACTTCGACAAGTACGATCTCAAGCCAGAGGCTCGTGAGCGCCTGGCGAAGAACGCTGAATTCATGCGTGCCCATCCGGAATTCGAGATGCTCATAGAGGGCCACTGCGACGAACGGGGAACCGAGGAGTACAACCTGGCACTCGGCGACCGGCGAGCCAACGCAACCAAGAGTTACTTGATGTCACTGGGCATCCCGGCTGGACCCATCGAGGCTGTCAGCTTCGGTGAAGAGAGACCGCAGTGCCGAGAGTCGAGCGAGGCATGCTGGTGGCGCAATCGCCGGGCCCACTTCGTGATTCGGGGCCGCCAAGGCGGTTGATCGAACCGGTGACGATCGTGAAAGAACCAAGGCTCTTCGCTAGCCTGGTCCTGCCTCTGCTGCTCGGAGCCTGCGTTTCGAGCAGCGATATCGATGAGTTGCACACACAGCTCTCCGACATCCAGAGGCAGGTCCTCGTACTTCAGAAGCAGACATCCAGCAAAGAGGAAGTCGGTGATCTTCAGCAGCAGATCTCGGCCCATACGCAGTCTCTGCTGAAGTCGGAGGCAGACGTACAGGTGGCGGTGCAGAATCTCTCCATGCAGATCGACCAGTTGGAGGCGAACCTGGAGGACACGAACTACCGCCTCTCTCAGCTGTCGCAGCAGATCGCCGCCACGAATCAGGAGCTCAAGTCGGTCCGTACGACCCTTGGGGCGACCGGCGGGCCAGCGGAAACCTCGCAGCCCCCGATGACGCCCCCGTCGGACCCTCAGTCTCTCTACCAGACGGCCTACAACGACTACCTGCGCGGCAACTACGATCTTGCGGTTCTGGGGTTCCGGCAGTATTTGGAGACCTTCCCCGATACCGAGTTGGCCGACAATGCAGCCTATTGGATCGGCGAGTCGTTCTTCAGCCAGGCGAAGTACCAGCAGGCCATTCGGGAGTTCGACTCGATTCTCCGGCGCTACCCGCGGAGTGACAAGTTGGCCAGCGCACTGCTCAAGAAGGGCTATGCCTATCTGGAGTTGGGTGAGACCGAACAGGGAATACTGCAGCTCCAGCACGTGCTTCGCGAGTATCCGCGGACGGACGAAGCCAATCTCGCTCGTCAGCGCCTCGTCGCTCTCGGAGTTGACTCGGGCTAGCTATCGGGCTACACTGCCGGGCCGTCGTGCAAGGAAACGCACGGCAACCGCAAAGCAATCACGCGCAGACTTGAAGAGGAACCGAGTAGATGGCGAACATCAAATCGGCCGAGAAGAGAATCGGCCAGACAGAGCGCGATAGGGAACGCAATCGCTCACAGCGCTCTCGCATGCGGCGTGCCGTTCGAGAACTGCGAGAGGCCGTCAGTGCAGGAGATCTCAGCCAGGCTCAGGAGCTCTTGCCCGACACCCTCAAACTGATCGATTCGACGGCCAAGAAGAAGGTCATCCATCGCAACGCTGCTGCACGAACCAAGTCCCGACTGTCGCAGGCGGTGGCGAAGCTCGAGACGAGCTAGGTCGGACTGCCCGCCTCTAGAAGCCCTCGAGAAGATCGATGACCAGCGACTGAGCGAACCGTCGCCCAACGACTTCGATGGTGGCGTCTTCGAAGGCAAAGACCGTGTTCTCCCCGAGCTCCAGGGCGTAGTCCCCTTTGAATACGTAGTCGTCCTGGCCCCAGAGCACTTCGTCTGAGCCGGTCCTGACCAGATCCATGTCGGCTCGAATCGTAATCTCGTATTCCGTGGCCCGCCCGTCCGGCCCGAACTGCACGGGCCTGACGACAAACGAGGTCAACGCTCCGCTCAGCACGGCATCAGCCTGGGCTTTGCTCTTGACGATCGTGTAGCTTCGTCGGGTGACGAGCTCGTCGATGATGGACTGAGTCAGCTGTAACTCGATACGAGACCGGGTGGTCCTGTTTTGCAGTGTCTCGACGAAGATGTCTTTGACATCGTCTGGCAGATTGCTAGTTCGGCCGATGAGTCCGTAGCCGCAGCCCAGGGAGCCGAGAAGCACCGGCACCAAGAGCATCAGAAGGATCTTTTGTTTCAACTCCACCTCCGCAATCTCGAGATCGAAAAACCCGTTGAGACCGGTCAGGTAAGACTCCCCGGAAGACTGTGACTCTTGAGGATTCCGTCGAGAACTCCATTCACGAAACGCCCCGACTGCTCGGTCCCGAATTCCTTGGCGAGCTCGATCGCCTCATCCAGGATGACCAGCTTCGGAACGTCGGTTTCGAAGAGAAACTCATAGACCGCCAGTCTCAAGATATTACGGTCGACAGGCGGCATGCGTTCGAGCCTCCAATGCTCGGCCTGCTGGCGAATCAGCGCATCGATCTGATCCAGATGGTCGAGGGTCCCCCGTACCAGGGTCCTGGCATACTCGAGAGCATTCTCGAGCTCCGCCGCGGTGCGTGCCGAAAGATCGGTTGCAGCAGCTCTTCGGGGCACTGTAGACGACGTCTCCTCTCTCTCTTCGCTCAGGTAGTCACCCGGCCTGAAGTCCGCTAAGACCCTGTCGCACGACTCCTGCCCCAGGTCACTCTGGTAGAGCATCTGGATCGCCATCTCTCGCGCTCGTCGCCGCTTGCTCACCCCATTCTCCCGAGTCAAAGAACAATCTAGCCCTGAAAACTCCACGGCAGCTGCCCGATACTGGTGTGCCAAGTCCGGGCTCTCACCTGAGTGAGACCGTACCCGCTCAAGCCTGATGCTGTCAACGGGAATCCAGTGTGTGGTCCCTCAATCTGCAGTATCCCGGAAGATGCGAATCAGCTCGTCGGCTGCCATCGTTGCGGTGAGTTGCCCCGCCGCCACTCCTGTTTCAAGAGAGCGAAGGCGCTCTTCGACACCTGCGGTCGACCGGAAGGCCCGCAAGAGACGTTCCTCGATTACAGTCCAGATCCAGTTCCGTAGCTGCAGCTGCCGCTTCACTTCGAGCTCACCGGAACCTTCCAGAGCCGCTCGATGCGAATGCAGGCTGTTCCAGAGCTCCGGCAGGCCGGCTCCCGTCTTGGCGCTCACGGTCAAGACCGGAGGGCACCACTCCTGGTCTCTGCCCGGCAGGAAGTGCAGAGCCGCCATGTACTCCCTCTGGGCGATCCGAGCTCGCTCCAGGTTGTCCTCGTCCGCCTTGTTGACCGCGATCACGTCAGCGAGCTCGACGATGCCCTTCTTGAGCCCTTGCAGCTCGTCTCCCGCGCCTGGCAGCATGAGGAGAAGGAAGGTGTCCACCAGATCTGCGACCATGGTTTCTGACTGTCCGACCCCGACGGTCTCCACCAGGACGACGTCGTAACCCGCCGCCTCGCAGAGCAACATGCTCTCTCGGGTTCGCATCGTAACTCCACCCAGGCTGAGCGCGTTCGGCGAAGGTCGGATGAACGCATCATTGTTGCTTGCAAGGCGGGGCATTCTGCTCTTGTCTCCGAGGATGCTGCCCCCAGACAGTGAGCTCGAGGGATCGACAGCTAGTACAGCCACCCTGTGTTCCGAGTCGATGAGCTGGATACCCAAAGCATCGATCAACGTACTCTTGCCGACACCGGGGATGCCACTGATACCGATGCGATGCGCCTGTCCCGTATAGGGCATCAAGCGCCTGAGAACTTCCTGTGCCCGATCACCGTCAGTGGATTGCTGGCTCTCCACAAGGGTGATGGCCTGCGCCAGAACCCGTCGGCTTCCCTGCCGAATCCCTTCAACGTAGTCGTCGAGGGACAACTCCTGCCGATTCGTTTTGCCTGCAGATGTCACGCTTCAGACCCTTGGGCCAAGAGGATTTCGACCGTCGATTCGATCGTCAGGAGCTCTCTCTCTTTCGCGTCGTGCCCTCGAGGTCGTCGAGAAGCTCCAGGGCCGCGGCAGGGATAGGTGTCCCGGGTCCGAACACCGCACTGGCGCCCGCTGCGAACAGGGCCTGATGGTCCTTTTCGGGAACAACTCCGCCGACCACGACCAGAATGTCGCCCCTGTTCAGGCTCTTCAACTCCTCGCACAGAGTGGGAACGAGGCTCGAATGGCCTGCTGCCAAAGAGCTCACGCCGACGATGTGGACGTCGTTCTCCACCGCTTGCCTGGCGACCTCTTCAGGGGTCTGGAAAAGGGGTCCGATGTCGACGTCGAAACCGAGATCGGAAAAGCCACTCGCGATGACCTTTTGACCTCTGTCGTGCCCATCCTGGCCGACCTTGGCGACCAGAATTCGGGGGCGCCGCCCTTCCCGAGTCAGGAATCGAGCCACCCTGCTGCGGACAGCTTCGACGTCGGCTCTGCCTTCACCCATCTCTCTACTGTATACCCCACCAACCGCACGAGTCATGGGCTGGTGCCTACCGAAGACTTGCTCGAGAGCCGCGGAGATCTCTCCCACAGTGGCCCAAGATCGCGCCGCACCGACAGCGAGCTCTAGAAGATTGGACTCATCCGATTTGGCGCCTTCTACCAGTCTATTCAGGGCTCCCTGGACTTTGGCCGGATCTCGCTCGGAGCGGAGCCGCGCCAGCCTTTCGATCTGAGTCCGTCTGACGATCTCGTTGTCGACGCTCAAGACCTCTACCTGATCGGAATCCTCCGACGGGTATTTGTTGACACCGATGATCGATTGACGACCGGAGTCGATCCGTGCCTGGGTGCGGGCCGCGGCCTCTTCGATACGCAGCTTGGGCAAGCCGGCCTCGATGGCTTTGACCATCCCTCCCATCTCCTCCACCTCGGCGATCAGCTCACGAGCCCTTTCGGCCAGCTCGTAGGTCAGTCTCTCGACATAGAAGCTGCCGCCCCAGGGGTCGATCACACGGCAAGTCCCGGACTCCGTCTGCAGCAGGATCTGGGTCTCACGGGCGATTCCAGCCGAGAAATCTGTCGGCAGTGCCAGAGCCTCGTCGAACGAGTTCGTATGCAGCGATTGGGTCTGGCCGTGGACTGCGGCCATCGCTTCGATGCAGGTCCGAACTACATTGTTGAACACGTCTTTGGCGCTCAGTGACCAACCCGACGTCTGACAATGCGTGCGTAGCATCAGAGATCGGGGGTCGTGTGGCTCGAAGCCCTGTACGAGCTCGGCCCAGAGCAAGCGAGCGGCGCGAAGCTTCGCTACCTCCATGAAGTAGTCCATCCCAATCCCGAAGAAGAAGGAAAGCCGGGGCGCAAACTCATCGATACCGAGGCCAGTGCCGAGTCCGGCACGTATGTATTCGAGCCCATCGGCCAGGGTGTAGGCCAGCTCGAGGTCGGCCGAGGCACCGGCTTCCTGCATGTGATAGCCAGAGATGGAAACGCTGTTGAACCTCGGCATATGCTCGGCACAGAAAGCGATGATGTCGCGGACGATGCGCATGGAGGCCATGGGCGGATAGATGTAGGTGTTGCGGACCATGAACTCCTTGAGGATGTCGTTCTGGATCGTCCCCGAGAGCTCGTGGACTGCGACGCCCTGTTCCTCGGCAGCGACGATGTAGAGGGCCATGATCGGCAACACGGCGCCGTTCATGGTCATCGAGACGCTCATCTGGTCCAGAGGAATGCCTTCGAAGAGGATCCGCATGTCCAGAATCGAGTCGATCGCGACACCAGCCATACCGACATCTCCGGCCACCCGAGGTTGATCCGAGTCGTAGCCGCGGTGGGTCGGTAGATCGAAGGCGATGGACAGGCCTTTCTGCCCACCGGCCAGGTTCCGTCGGTAGAAGGCATTCGACTCTTCAGCCGTCGAGAAGCCGGCGTATTGTCGGATCGTCCAGGGCCGACGAACATACATCGTGGTGTAAGGCCCCCTGACGAAAGGTGGGAAGCCGGGCATCGTATCCGTAGTTCGAATGCCTGCCAGATCTCTCGATGAATAGAACGAAAGTCGACGGATCCCCTCGGGAGTAGGAGCTCCACCTTCCATGCCGCTCTCTCTGAGATGGCCCTTTGCTTGAGTCGGATCGTTCTCCTTATTGAATCGTGCCTCGAGCTCTTCGCTGCTCTCTCGAGCAGCTGAGGGCTCTTGCAGACTCTCGCCCGCGCGCGACATGGGAACGATTCCGCCGTGATTCTCTATCTCCAGATAGACAGCCCAGGCCCTCTGGGCCAGCTCCGCGGTGAGCCATTCGAGATAGTAGGAGCCTCCCCCAGGGTCCCGGACCTCCTCGAGAAAACTCTCGTCGGCGAGAATCAGTGGTGTGTTTCGAGCCCAGCGGCTCTGGTTTGATTCCCCGGCGCTGCCCAACGGCATGGTACTGATGGCATCTGCGCCGCCGGCGATAGCGGCGAATGCCGATGTCGTCCCGCGCAGAAGATGCGTCCAGGGCTCAGGCTGAGGAAACACGACCTCTGGGGCGCAGACTGCGTGCAGCCAGGGTCTAGGTGGAGAACCAAGGCCTTGGGCTTGGAGCAGCCGGCACCAGAGCAGGCGGGCCGCGCGCAGCTTGGCAATCTCGGGAAAGATCTCCCGACCGACTGCAAAGCAGAGACCGATCTGCTGCGCGATCTCGGGCTTTGCCAGGCCATGGGCGGCCAGTCGCCGCAGATAGTGAGCGACCGCAGCGACGGCGAATCCGAGCTCCTCGACCAGGCTGCGACCGGTCGCGTGACGATCCAGAGTCGACACGACGATCGATCGCGAGCTCGAGAACCGACTCCCAAACTGGGCAACAACATGCGCCAGCTCGTCCTCCGCTGACTCCAGGTTCGAAGAGGATGCTTCCTCATCGAGCAAGTCCCCAAGAGGATCTGCCCTCAAGACAACGCTGGACTCCCCTCGGTTGCCCTGTCTCTCCACCATCCCTTCCAGCGCTAGGTCTGCAACCGGGCCGAGGTCGCCTTCGACGGAGAACATCCAGAGACTCGGCTCGACCGGCAGCTCGGCTGTAGCTGCCCTGAATTCTTGGAGATTGGAGATCGTAGAATCG
>CAMYLC010000073.1 GCA_947259195.1 Thermoanaerobaculia bacterium
AGAGACACCGCACGCAACAAGATCTCTTCTCCCAATTGCCCCAGGTTGAGCATCGAAGCGATGGCCAGTCCGACGTCATAAAGAGCCTCCAGCTCTACACCGCGATAGTTGATCGCAAAGCTCTGCTGCTTGAGTCGACCGCGTAGCACGGTCGCCCGTAAGGCGGAAGACAGGGCCAGGATCAGCGGTCCTTCCAGCTCTTTGCGACCGTTCTCACCCGCTTTGTACAGGAGCAGACCATCAGGCAACAGGAGCGAGTCGTATTCGAGATCCTCGTCCTCTCCCAGAGAGGTCGGGAAAGCTTCCGATCCGGCGCTGACCAAACGGTCAAAGCCACCCTCGGTCTTGGAATAGAGGGCGGCGGCCTGCAGGCCGTGCTGTTGGCAGATGTACAGGACGAGTCGCAGTAGAAACGACCGCTCACCTTCGCGGCGCGATGCGGCGTCCAGCACATCCTGCCAACTCAATCGGGTCTCGAGGGAGGCGGCGGCCTTATTCATGACTCTGCCTAGACAGTCAACTCGCCCAGGGCGACCTCTTCATCGGCAAAGATCTGGGCGTATTGAGCCAGTCCCATGATGTGAAATGTCTTCTCGATCGTAGGCGTCAGATTGCAGAAGGCCAGCCGGCCGTCGATCTCGAGCATCTTCTCGATGATCTCGATGAGAATCGAAATGCCGATCGAGTTGACGATCTTCGTGCCCTTGAGATTCAAGAGCAGGGTCGTGTGATCACCCTCGATCAGGTCATAGGCGACCCGAGCGATTTCCTCTCCCCCCTGGTTGTTGATGTAACCCTCGGTGTATATCACCGCCAGGGGCGGGCGACGATCGACGGTCACTTTCAACATCTCGGTCATGGTTCGCTCTCCGCTTTCATCGCAGCTTGCTCATCACCACGGTCGTTCCATCGGCACCGGAGTGAATCTCGACCTCGTCCATGAGGCCCTTGATAATTGTAAGCCCCCAACCCCTCTTGTTGGCGGCAATCAACTTCTCCTCGATCCTGGGTCGTTCTACGGTGTCCGGCGCAAATCCCACACCGCTGTCCTTGATGGTGATCTGCAACCTCTCGGGATCATCGTTTCCCAGGACCACAAAGCGAATCTCGACTTTGCGATCATCGGCCTGGCTGTGCTCGAAACTGTTGATGCAGGCCTCGACCACCGCCATCCGGACCTCGTCTATCTTATCGGAGCTCATCTCCATAAACTCCGCCAGAGCCGTTGCGGTCTTGCTCGCCGCAATCTCCATGTCCGGCAACATCGGGAGAGTCAGAGTGACTTCCCTCATGACGGTGCTATCGACCATAGCTCCACTTCAACTCCCCAGTTCTCCCCAACCTAGAAAAAGATCCCTAGAAGGCCAGGTAGAGCTGAAGCAAATACACCGCAATGGGCTGAATGGTATCGCTAATCAGTAGCCAACCGAAAGCCAAGATGGAAACGGTACCGAGAAACGGCAAGGCTGGCACCCGCAGGACGGGGACGGACTTCAGTATCGACTGCAGCATGATTGTTCTCCCTGGTTCGCTCTAACAAAGGAGCAAGGCTGCTGCCAACTCGGTAGAATCGCTGATAGAGGTGTGCAAACCCTTTCTTTTCAACATTTAGACAGAGGCACCGAGATCGATTCGCGTTCTGTCGCAGTCGCAGATGCGGCAGAATGACGCAACTCTGTCCCGGAACTGCACCGGCCTTTAGCGACTAAGTCAAGCCTACCGCACCTACAGGCCGGATACACTATATTGTCGCATGCGCGACAATTCGCCTCGATCGTCAAAAGCCCTTGCGCTGCAAGGTCCTTCGATCGACTCCGAGCAGTTTTGCGGCGCGGCTCTTGTTGCCGCCTGTCAAGCGCAGAATGCGAGCGATGTGTCGATTCTCTGCGGTCTGCAGATCGAGGGGCTCGGGGCCTCTGACCTCGTCCGGCTCGCCCATGAGCGAGTGCACGAGATCCGACTCGACACTCCCCTCGGCCAGGGAAAGGGCCGCTTCCACGAGATTTTGTAGCTCTCGAACATTGCCGGGAAAATCATGCGCGATGATCTCGGCCAGCGCGTCGGCGGCAAACCTGGGAACCGGGATGCCTTCGCGGCTGCTGAAGGCGTCGGCGAAGTAGCGCACCAGATGGGGAATATCCTCCCGCCGCTCGCGCAGGGGTGGTAGATGAATCTCGACGCCTTTCAACCGATAGTAGAGATCCTCGCGGAATCGACGCTCGGCAACCAGCGCTTCGAGATCACGGTGGGTCGCGGCGATCAGCCGCGCGTCCACGGCGATGGAATGTTGCCCACCGACGCGTACGACTTCGCGCTCTTGCAGGGCCCGTAGCAGCTTGATCTGCAGGGCCAGATCCATATCCCCGATCTCATCCAGAAACAAAGTGCCGCCGTCCGCCAGTTCGAATTTGCCACGTCGGGCTTCGACCCCGGTCGCCACACCCCCCTCGATCCCGAACAGCTCGCTCTCCAGAAGCGATTCAGGCAGGGCACCGCAGTTGACCACCACCAGAGCGCCTTCGCGCCCTGACAGGAAATGCAGGAGCTTGGCGATCAGCTCCTTGCCGGTGCCGCTCTCGCCGCGAATGACGACACTGACACCGCGGGGTGCAACGCGCTCGACCCTTTCCAGTACCTGGCGCATCACCGGCGCATGAGCCACAATCCTATTGCCGGCAACCTCGTCTGCCAGATGTCCCCGAAGGGCCTTGTTCTCCTCTTCCAGTCGTTCTCGCTGCGCCTCCAGGTGCGCCACTTGACGGGCGCTCTCCAGGGCCACACCAGCGAGGGCCGCGACCGACTCGAGGAACCGTCGGTCCTCACTACTGAACCCGACCGGCTGTCCTCCCCTTTTCTCTTTGTCCAGCACCGCGATGAACCCCAGATACACCCCCCGGCTCGCCAGAGGCGTGGCAAGGCACTCTTGATAGGCTCGCTGAGCCAACTCCCCCTCGCGCTGCGACAGTGACTGTCCACTGGCAAGAAGCTCTTTCCACAGCGGAGCCGTCAAGAGGATCTGTGCCTCCGGCGGTGACTCCAACCATCCGACACTGGTGACCGCCCGTGGGGCACCAAAGGCATCTCGAGTCACGGCGACGGCAGCCCCGGGGTCCAGAACAGCGCAGACTCTCTGCAACAGCTCGTCGATGAGCTCCTGCTCGGGCCGATGCGCATGCAGCGCCACAGCCAGGTCATACAGCGTTTCAAGCTGCAGGATCCGCCGTTTTTCGGCAAAGCTGGCACGACTCTCGTTCATCGCTAAGACCTGATTCTACAAGACTTGCGAGAGACAAGCAGTGAAACACTGAGGCGGTGGCCAGCCGGCTTCGCTTCAGAGCGATACAAGAGGCCGTCCTGGGTCCTCTGCCTCAAGATTTCTAATCTGGTGTCGTGGTCAGTGACGATTGAGGTCCGAGGCATTCGCCTCTCTCCGGTGACGAACCTGCGTTCGGCGAATCCCATCGTCCCGCCCCCGTCCAAATCGCGCTACCTCCGCTGAGAGTCACGAGGCAGAGTCCCCAAGACTGCTCTTCTGTGTCACCCAGGTAGCTCGTTGGTCATTCCCCCTCTCCCCCGTCCCCTTCCGATGATCCAACGAGGTCGCAAGCGTCGCAGAAGGACGTTATGGGTCCTCTGACATGTGGCCTCTGGAGGAGCCGCTACGACAGTCTCAGAAGACGACCTTGATCCGAGGCGACGGAAGCGGAAGCGAGCGCCACCCTTCGCATCCCCTCTAGCGCGAGATGTTCACTGGCAGAGGACCCATGACGGCCTGCCAAGACGCTGGCATCGAGGCACCTTGTGCGGTCGCTGACAGGTGCCCCTTGACAGCACCATGATGGATCGCACGGCCAGCAGTGCGCGGAAAGCGGCTCGCACCGCATGCATGGTCCTTCGCTCATGCGTCACGATCCTAGGGCGGGGGCGAGCCCCGCCCCTACGCCACGAAGCAGGCAACGGTACCGAGGCCGGCCGCTATTTCCTGGCGTGCTTCTTCGCGGCTCGAAGGGAACGGGCAAGGAACTGGCCGGTGCAGCTCTTCTTGGTGCGGGCGACTTTTTCCGGGGGACCGGCGGCGATCAGGCGACCCCCGGCGGCGCCGCCTTCGGGCCCCAGATCGATCACCCAGTCAGCGGTCTTGATGACCTCGAGGTTGTGCTCGATGACGATCACCGTGTTGCCCAGATCCACCAGTCGGTGCAAGAGGCTC
>CAMYLC010000074.1 GCA_947259195.1 Thermoanaerobaculia bacterium
GGCAGGACGAGTTCCACTCCCTGGGGGGACACAATACTGATTTCAAACGTCAGTGGGAGCAGAATGGACGGGCTCGCATGTCCTGCCCCGCTGGCCGATCGAAATGAGTATTGTGTCCCTCGCAAGTCAAGGAAGGATAGCCCCCTAGGGGGCCCGCGTTGGACCCCTCGACAATGGTCAGATACCTTTGGGGCCAGAGCGCCGAGGGACCACCCGGACAGACCTCTACGAGAAGAGCGTCATCTGTTCAGGACCCAGGAGCCCAAGACCACAGGACCCAAGCCCTAGGTCGGGCGACTCGTCAGTCGCCCGGGATTCTGCGCGAGTCGATCGGCCTTGGCGGCCCAGACGAAATCGCTCTCGGTCAGGCCGTCGATCTTGTGGGTCCAGATCTTGAGCCCGACCTTGCCCCAGGTCAGAAAGATCTCGGGGTGATGATCCACCTCTTCCGCCAGCTGTCCAACTCGATTCGCGAACGCCAGCGCATCGACGAAATTGCCGAAACGATATTCCTTCTCGAGATGGTGGCCGTCCACCAGCTGCCAGTCACCACCTAGTTGTTCGTACAGGCCCTGCAGCGCTTCGCCCTCCAACGGAGGTACGCCTCCCCGGCAAGGTACACAGATGCCATCCGCAAGCTCACTCATCTTTCGTTCTCCTTACTCCGTCTGATGCCTCGCACCGGGCCACTACCACCAAGGTGCCACGGGCGGGGCAAGCTCCACCCCTGCATTTGTAGTCAGGCACCCAGGACCCGGAACCCACGCTCCAGGACCTGACTCTGTCTTACGCCCCTAACCCCTAGGCCCCTGAGCCCCTACTGGCTGTCGCTGTAGTTGACCATCGCCTGCGACCCGTCCTCGGTGGAGGAGAGGATCACCATGACGGTCTGGTCCTCCATGGAGGCGATGACCTGACCACCCTTGCCGTCGGGGCCCGAGTACTCGGTCTTCTGAACGCTCCAGCCATCTCCCTCGAGCTGCTTCACGTAGTAGGAAAGGACTTCGTCCACCGAGTCTGGCGACGTCATCTGAAACGAACCACCCACACCATCGGGAGTCGATGCCGAGTAGGTGCCCGTCGCCTTCGCGCCGGGGTACATCGGAACCCAGTCGGGGACATCGTCCACGTCGGCGCTGCCGAACTGCATGGCGTCTTCGCCGTCCTTGGTCACAGTCAGCAGACCTTCCTCCCCGTCGCCTGTCGCGCTGAACGACACCTCTCCTTCGTCGGTCTCGAAGCTCAGCTTGCCTTGCTCGATGTCCTCGTAATTGACCGTGATGATCTCGCCATCCTCCTTGTTGCGGATGGTCATCGTGCCGGCATCGCGGTCACTCTCCACCAGTTCCAGTTCGGGGTTCATCTTGATCAGCATCTCGGCTGCCGCCGCCGGGTTCTCCTGAAAATCCTCAGCGAAGTCGCCGACCTTCTTGGCGACGAACATACCGCTCATCGTCACGACGATGGCGAACAACACCAATAGTCCACCACAGCCGATCGCTACCCAGGCCCACGGGCTCAGGCCCTTTTTCTCGTTCTCGGTCATGCCATCTCCTTTCCGATCTGTGCGTCTTCCAGAGGTGAAAAAACTACCACAGGCCCATCTCGACCGTACCCGCTCAGACAAATCAAGCGATTCGGTTCGCCGAAGCGAACAGGGTCAGCCAATCGACGCCTGGTCGAGAATCGACTGGCGAAGAGACTCCGGCAGCTGATCGAGATCGAGCTGTCGACAAGCGTCGAAGGTCAGGTCGAGGGTCGACATCAAGGAACGACAGCGCGAACAGAGCTCATCCGCTGGGACAGGAAACTCGACACCCCGATCGAGAGCCTCTTGCTTGGCGCTCAAGAGATCCAGGCAGACCTTCCGAGAGTGATCCGGTGGCGGAGCTTCGCGCTGGGGGAGTGCTTCGGCCATCTCCTTGCGGAGGGCTAACCTGGCCCGGTGAACCCTGGTCTTGACCGTAGCCTCTTTGAGTCCCAGGATGTCGGCAATCTGCGACAGGGATAACTCCGTGATGTCCTTCAGCAGCAACGGTAGTCGCAGATGGATGGGCAGCTCGCCCAGCGCCCGATCCACTCTCTCGTGGGCCTCCCGTCGCAGCTGCTCATCGAGCTGGCTCTCATCAGAAGATGGAATCGTGGCGACCATCGGCTGGCCCGAGGGCAGGAGCTCGGAGAGAGACTCTACCCTGGCCGGCTCGCCCGACCGAAGTCGATTTCGCCGCTGGCAGATCCTGGCCGCGATGGTGTAAAGCCAGCTGCTGGGGGCTGAGCGGCCTTCGAATTGATCCCATTTGCGAAAAGCCTGCAGGAAGGTCTCCTGCACTAGATCCTCGGCTTCCTCGCTATTACCGCAAAGCTTCATGCCGAGACCGTACATCCGCCCCCCTTCCAGCTCCATCAGGCGTTCGAGGGCCAGGTCACGGGACTCGGCAGCGAGCACTTCTCTATCCGACATGGGAACGGAGTCAGTGGGTCCGGGCAGTGAGAGCAACTGGCCGCCGGAGACAGCTCTGGCGGCCAGGCAATTCAAGTGGCTCCCCGGGAGGGAGTCGAACCCCCGACCAATCGGTTAACAGCCGACCGCTCTACCACTGAGCTACCGAGGAATATTTGGCCCTTGTGAGGCCGTCAAAGGCGAGATGTTAGGAGCCGAAGTCCTCTTTGTCAATCGCTTCCGGATGCGAGGTATCCAGTCGAATCAACTGGACCCGTCCAAGAAGGGCTTCAATCGACTCGCCCTGCTCGGGTGCCGCAGTTTGCGCAGCGCCTTCGACTCAATCTGGCGAATCCTCTCTCGCGTGACGTTGAAGGACCGTCCAACCTCTTCCAGGGTGTGCTCCGAGCCATCGCCGACACCAAAGCGCATTCTCAGAACCAACTCTTCTCTTGGGGTGAGGCTCTTCAGTACGTCGCCAGTCGAGTCCTTCAGATTGTTGCCGATCACCGATTCCACGGGCGAAGCCGCATTCTTGTCTTCGATGAAATCACCGAGATGCGAATCCTCCTCTTCACCGATCGGTGTCTCAAGGGAGATCGGCTCCTGGGCGATCTTCATGATCTTTCGAACCTTCGATGCGGGCAGATCCATCCTGGCGCCGATCTCGGCCGCGGTGGGCTCGCGCCCTAGCTCCTGAACCAGGGATCGGCTGGTCCGCGTCAGCTTGTTGATCGTCTCGATCATGTGCACCGGGATCCGGATGGTGCGTGCCTGGTCGGCAATCGCACGAGTGATCGCCTGCCGAATCCACCACGTAGCATAGGTGGAGAACTTGTACCCGCGGCGATACTCGAACTTTTCAACCGCCTTCATGAGGCCGATGTTGCCTTCCTGAATCAGGTCCAGGAACTGCAGCCCCCGATTCGTATACTTCTTGGCGATGGAGACCACCAGCCGGAGATTGGCAACGATCAATTCCTCCTTTGCCCGTTCACAGAGTGCTTCACCCTGCCGGATCTTGGAGATGGTCGCCGAGACCTCCGAACGACTCGTTCCGTAGCGCTCTTCCAGATCCTTGATCTTGCGGCGGTACTTGTCGATGCGCCGGCGGTGCAGTGACTGCAGTTGTTTGTTCTTCTCCCGGTCGAGCGCGATCTTGGCCCGACGGATGTCCTTCTCGTTGCGCACGAACTGAATGTTGAGGTTCTTCAGGAAGTCCACCAACTGATTGCGGGTCTGAAGAGAAAAATCGATCGAGCGGATGTCTTTGGCGATCTTCGCCACCAACCGGTCGATCTCGCGATCGGTCTCCTGGAACTTCGGGCTACCCTGCTTGAAGCGTCTCTGTCGCTTCTGCTTGGTATCGATGGCCCGATCGTTCTTCTCGATGCGCTTGAAGATCTTGAGATTGGTCTTGATTCGCTCGCTGGCCTTGGCATCCAGCGTCTCGTCGGCATCGTTGGCCGTCAGCTGCATCAAGACGCGGTCGTCGCGCTGCGCCAGCTCGTTGAGCCGCAGGAGCTCCCGCAGCACCACCGGGTTCCCACAAAGAGCCTCGTAGATCGTCCACTCGCCTTGTTCGATCCGCTGGGCGATCTCTACTTCGCCTTCTCGATCCAACAGCGGCACGGTACCCATCTCGCGCAAGTACATGCGCACCGGATCGTTGGTCTTCTCCTGCTCGGTGACCGCATACTCCTGGGCCTCTACCCCGGCCGCCTTGTCGAAACCCGAATCTCCGGTATCGAGATCCTCGCGGTTCCGGTAGCGATCGGGGCGATCGATGATCTCGATCCCCAAGTCGCCGAAACGAATGTAGATCGTGTCCAGTTCGTCAGGAAGAGAGACGACTTCGTCGGGTAGCAGGTCGTAGATCTCATCGTAGAGTAGGTAGCCCTTCTCCTTGCCCAACTCCGTGAGCTGCCTTACCGACGGAAATCTCTCTTCGACTGGAACGGAAGTGGTCAGAGTACTCAAGTCTTCATTCCTCCCGGCCACGGTGCAAAGCTCTGCTGAGAGCGGTCTTGTCCTCCAGCAGGGCCCGTAGACGGTCTTCGTCACCGCCCCGTTGCGCTTCGGAGATCTCGCCCGAGAGAACCCGCAAGCGTTGCTGCGACCAACGCCGTTTCAGCTGACCCAGAGCCGTGCCCAGGCCCTTCGCCTCCTCGGCGATCGAATCTTCTAGCAGAAGGCGAGCCATTTGGTCAACTTCTTCGCTGTCGAGGGGTACGCTGGCCACAACCTCTTTCGCCGCCGGCCTGTTGCCCCCTCCGCTCCTATATAGATCGCAAAATGCCCGGTAAATATTCCTGCAAGCGGGGATCAGGAATACCTCGGGAGCGGGCAGATCGTCGAATGGCGGGAGCTCTTCGTCTCCCACCAGCAGAAGCTGAAGAGCCTGCTCCTCCAGGCTCCGCACCAATTTCGGGCCAGTCTGGCCTTCGTCGGACCGGTCTTCAGGCTTCGGGTCCGGTTTTCCACCCACGCGGCGCCAGAGAATCTCGACTGGCACTCCCAGACGATCGGACGCCTTCTGACTGTAGCTGTAACGCAGGATGCTGTCGCGAATCGATTGCAGGAGCTCGCTGGCTTGCTTGCCGGCGCGGGCTTGCAAGCGAGGGTCCTGGTGAACAGTCGGAGGAATCATGCGCTCCAACTCCGCCAGTACCGCATCCTCCGCCTGAGTTACTGCCTCGAGAACCGCCTCCGGCCCGGCCGAGGTGCGCAGCGAATCCGGATCCTGATCCCTACCGAATCGGGCCCGCCTCACGGTCAGACCCTGGGCCAACAGAAGGGGCAGGACACGTCGAAAAGCCTTCTCGCCCGCCTCGTCCCCGTCGTAGCCCACCACCACGTCGCTCGCGAAACGACTCAGCAGGCGCGCCTGGTCTTCGGTGAGTGCCGTACCCATGGTGGCCACGGTGGCATCAACCCCGGAGGCCACCGCACCCAGGACATCGAAGTAGCCTTCCACCACTAGGGCCGTGCTGCTCTCCCGAATCGCCCGCTTCGCAAAATCCAGTCCATACAGGACATAGCCCTTGCGGAAGGCGGCGGTCTCGTGGCTGTTGATGTATTTGGCGGGATCATCCGCCAGGGTGCGCCCGCCAAACCCCAGGAGCCGACCGGAAGCAGCTCTGATCGGGAACATCAGCCGCTGACGAAAACGGTCGAAGTGCTTGCCCGACTTCTTAGAGATACCGACAAGGCCCGCAGCCTTCAAATCGGCCAGGGGAAATCGGGGGTGCAGCGCTTCGAGGAGATGGGTCCAACCGTCTGGGGCATAGCCGACCCCGAAGCGCTCCACCAACGCCTGGGGCATCCGACGCCTCTCGAGGTAGGCCTGGGTCTCGGCCGACCCCTTCAGGGCATCGACGAAGAACTGCGCGGCCGCCTCCAGCGCCGGCTCGAGATCAGGCTCTCGCGCCCCGCCCTTCTGTTGGCGCGGCGGCGGCAGGGGCACTCCATAGCGCCGCGCCAGGGTCTCGATAGCGTTGGGGAAGTCATCTCCACTCAGCAGCATGTGGAGCTTGATGGCGTCTCCACCACGGCCGCAGCCGAAGCAATAGAACAGCCCCTGGATCGGATCGACACTGAAGGAAGGGGTTTTCTCCCGATGCAATGGACAGCGGCCCATTTGGCGTCGGCCGCTCTTGCGAAGTTGTGTGTGCTCAGCAGCGATGTCGACGATATCCACCACATCGCGCACCGCCTGAACAAGCTGCGGCGTGAGTTGGATGTTGCTCAACGCCATCTAGGCTCTCCTCATGGTGACCACGGTGGCCCCATCGCCCCCCTCGTTGCCACGTCCAGGTCTCGATCCCGACACTGCCGGGTGATCCCCAAGATACTCGCGCACAGCGCGGCGTAATCGGCCCGAACCGAAGCCATGCACGACCCGGATCTCGCGGTGAGGGCTCAACAGAGCTCGATCCAGGTAGCTGTCCAACTCCTCGAGGGCCGGCTCTACACGCCAGCCGATGAGATTCAGCTCCTTGTCGAGCTCCACCTCGTCCTCCTCGTCGCGGTGTACTAGAACGACTGGTGTCGACTCAGCGACGCTCGTATCCGAGCCCGTGACGGGGGCCAGATCTTCCAGCTCACAACGGAATCGCTTGCCCCGCACCGCCACCTCTGCCCTAGTATCCCGGATCTCTCGCAGGGTTCCCACCCAACCGAGCCTCGAGTGACTCACCTCATCACCTACCGCGATCGGCTGACCAGTGGTCTCGATGTCGGGCTCAATCACCGGCGCTGCGTGAAAGAGCCTCTCCACTGATGCCGCCGGTACCCCCTTCTTTCTCCCCATCTCGAGCTGCTGTCGCATGTTCTCGAACTCGTCCTGCAGCTGCCCCCTCACGTTATGGCGGAACGAATCCAACTCTTCCTTCAGCTTCGTGCCGAGTCTCCGGCGTTCCTCCTCGAGGGCCTGCCGCTGCTCCGACACCTCATCCAGCTCCTCCTCGAGAGCCATCCTCTTGCGCTCCTGGAGAGTCTGTTCGTCTGCCAACTGCCGGCGCACGACCTCAACCTCCTGGAGAAGTCGTTGTAGATTCCGATGCTCCGGCCCCAGGAGCTCCTCGGCTCGTCCGAGGAGGCTGGAGGGCAATCCCAGTCTCCGCGCCAGTGCCAGGGCTTCGCTGCTACCAGGAGCTCCGGGACGCAGGCGATAGGTCGGCCGACCCGTCTCCGAATCGAACTCCATGGCGGCGCAGGAGGCGCCCGGGCGCTCCAGAGCCATGGCAGCCAGCTGTGACAGGTGGGTCGTAAGAACCGCCAACGACTCCTTTTCCAAGAGCTCCTCGACGAGTGCAATGGCAAGGGCAGCACCCTCGTCAGGGTCGGTACCCGAACCCAGCTCGTCGAGCAGTATCAGGCTGTCGGGACCCGCCAGCTCCCAGGCCTCTTTCAGCCGCAACAGGCGACCACTGAAGGTCGACCGATCGGTCAGCAGGTCCTGCTCGTCCCCCACGGTGGCCACTACCGAAGAGAAGAACGGGAAACGCGTGCCGCTTTCCGCAGGCACGGGTAGTCCACATTGATGCGCCAGTGCCAGCAGCCCGACAGTCTTCAGAGCCACGGTCTTGCCACCAGCGTTGGGCCCGGTGATGACCAGCAGGCGACGTTCTTTGTCGAGCTCGACATCCAACGGCACAACGGACTCGACATGGCCCGCCTGCCCCAGGGCCGACTCCCGCAACTCGGCCAGGCCAGGGTCGAGAAGCGGATGCCTGGCCCCGAGCAGGCATAGAGCGTGGTTCTCAGAGATCTCGGCCAGTCGCCCTGCACACAAGTCGCCAAACCGATCCATGCTCTGCAGCAGATCGAGCTCTGCCAGGAACTCGATCGCCGCCTCTAGACCGGGAAGGGACTCCCGAACCTCTTCCAAGAGCTCTCTGAGAATTCTTCGCCGCTCGGCCTCCTCTTCCTCCAGTGTCTCCTGCAGGCCGTTGTTGGCCTCCACAACACCCAGGGGTTCGAAGTAGAGGCTCTGGCCCGTTCCTGATCGACCATGTACCAGACCCTTGAGGCGACCCCGAGACCCGGCGTGGAGCAGGAGCATCAGCCTACCGTCCTTCAGGGATATGGTCTTCTCACTCAAGTGCTCCTCATGCTGGGAGGCGGTCTCCTGGAGGTTCTTGTAGAGGCCATCCCTGATCCGGCGTGATCGCCGTCGCAGCGCCGCCAACGCGGGACTGGCATCGTCTCGCACGGCTCCCCGTTGGTTCAAGGTCTTGGCGATCCGGCGACGAAGCGGGTCGACGTCCGGCAGGCGGGCTCTCACTTCCTCGAGAGCACGGCACTCGGCTCCACTGGTCGAGATCCGATGACGAGCATCGTGCATCATCTTGAGCGCCTGAGCTAGGAGCACCAATTGTCGACCGGAGACAGCGGCATCGCCCTGTCGCAGGCTCTCCAACAGCGGCAGGATCGGCTCTTCCAGGCTCTGTACCAGGCTGCCGTCATTCAACAGCACCCCCGCTTCGGACAGTCGCTGCCTCCGACCCTCTAGCTCAATCCTCGACTGGATAGGACGAAGGTCCTCGACGCGCAGACGACCTACATCCGTGACCGACAGCTCCGCAACCAGTGATAGCAACGCAGGTAGCTCGAGAGCCGTCTCAGAGACCGCCGAGGTGACCCACAAAGTGCCGTCTTCCATGCTCACTGAAGTCTACTATCGAGATTTCGACAAAAAGGAAAAGAGCGGGGATTCCTCCCCGCTCTCTAGCGGTCTTGCAAAGTTGGAAGAGCTGTTCAGCTCACAAACCGAGCCGGCGCTCTTCAGACAGCTTGCGCAGCATCTTCTTGCGCGCCTGAACGGCTTTGCGCTTGCGCTTGACCGAAGGTTTTTCGAAGTGCTGCCTCTTCTTCAGCTCGGTGAGAATTCCAGACTTCTCACACTTGCGCTTGAAGCGGCGCAGGGCACTCTCGAAACTCTCGTCCTCTCGCACACTGACCAACGGCACTATTCAATCACCTCACCTTCTCTGCGAATCAAATTGGGCGCGGCCGCCGCCGCGAGGCGGAAGTCTCGCCTATCCGGCACCCCTTGTCAATCGAACCGGAAGTTCGTATCTGCCGACCGCAAGGTCTGTTCGGGCCCTGTAACCCTATTCTTCTTCGCTCTGACCCGGCTTCACCGCCTCGAACTTCACCTGATAGACCGTCATGACCTTGGTCTTCTTGTCAGGCTGAAACCAGACCGCGGCAGCCTCACCGGTCTCACTGGTCGGATAGAACCAGGCGATCACGCCCTTGTCCTCGTACTTGCGGACGTTGTGAAGATTCGCCTGACCGAGCAGTTGGCGGACCTCGTCCTCGGTCATTCCCTTCTTCACCTGCGAGAACCGCTCCGTTGCCATATATCGGTTTGCTTCTGCGTCGGCCAGGGCAGCTTGCAGCTTCGCATTGTCCGGATCGAACATCAGGGCGGTGTTGTAAATCTCGATGGCCCGTTTGTAGTCGCCGCCTTTGTCGATCCACTCCTGGGCGAGAACGATGTCCTCATCGCTCTTCATCGCCAGCAGCGCCAGTTGCCTCTCTGTCGGCTCTTCACCTTCGATCATTGGATCGGCATTCAGAAGACCGACCAGCCGCCCGGTGTACTCCTCTGTCAGGTCTGCAACCTCTTCGTCGAGCTCAGCCAGGCGCACCTCCGGGTCAACGACCGGCTCGACGGCCTCACCTTCGACCTCTTCCGCCGCTACCTCGTCGGCCACTTCCTCAGTCGCCGCCAGTGCAGCTGCTGCCTGCACCTCTGCAAGCTCCTGCCGCTTGGCATCGAGCTCCTGTTGGGTCTCCTGCAGCCAGGTCCATTCTTCCTCGTTCGCCAGCTCCTGCTCCGAAGGTCCGCCCCCACCACAACCAGTGGCTACGAGCGCGATCAGAATACCGGCAATCAGCAGGCCATAACGAGTCCTAAGCATGATCCGTCCTCCTATCGAGTGCAGTTGAATGCACAGAATTCGAAGGTACCACAGGCCCCTGGCTCCCACAAGCCGGAAACAACCTGAGCGTGCCACGGGACCGTCTCCGTACGACTATCCTAAACCTCTCATCCTCAAGGAGTTTGGTGGTGTGTTACCTTGACACCGCCAACAGCGCCAAGCATACAATAGGCGTCTACGAAAGTACCGCCTTCGACTTCGATATTTGGTGGAGGATCCGCATGTCTTCGCAGGAGTTTCTTGACGAGCTCGAGCCCAAAATCACGGGCCTCCTAGAAGAGGCTGTCCGAGAGGTCAAAGAGGAGTACCTGCGGCGCCTGCAGGACACTCGAAATGTGATCGACCAGCTCCTCGGCGTGACGGCGGAGGCTCTGGAGACCGGCGCGGTAGCCGAAACCGGCATCCCCATGGCGGAAGTTTCCGAGCCTGTCGATGTTCCAGCACCTGCGCCGAGCTTCCTCCCCGAGCTGCATACCGCGGTGGCTAGTCTGGACCGCTGTCGGACCCAGAACGAGATTCTCTCCAGCTTGGTGGAAAGTGCCGGTACCTTCGCTTCCCGCGCAGCGCTGTTCCTCACCCGCGAGGACGGACTCCAGGGTTGGAGCAGCCAAGGATTCGCGGAGGGCGACGAAGCTTTCGAGTCTCTCGTTCTCGAGTACGACGAAGGGTCACCCTGGGGCCGCCTGTCCAAAGGACGCGGAGTGATCGAGCTCGACGCCACCGAATGTGCAGACCTCTGCAGCCGGATCGACAACAGCAGCCCCTCGAGCGGCGTGCTCGTCCCGATCGTTCTTCGCGACCACCTCGCAGTCGCTCTCTACGCCGACCAGGTCGAGGACGATGAGTCTGTCGGTCTGTCCGCTCTACAGCTCCTCGCCTACGTGGCAGCCCAGGTGCTGGAGACGCTTCCTATTCGGGAGCGCTCGTCCACAGCAACCCTGCGGCTGGCTACCGACGCACCTGCCGGAGAACCTGTGTTGACCCTGTGGCAGTTTCACGCTCCGGACGCAGACGTCGCGATCGTAGAAGAGATCGAAGAAGTCGTGGAGCCGGCCATCGAAGAGGAGGCCGAGGACCTCTACGCCGCCGAAGCAGTCGAGGAGGTTGCGGCACAGGACGAGGCCGTAGAGGCTGTCGACTTCGAAGAGGCTGAGGAGATCGAAGTCACTTTTGAAGAAGAAGCCGCCAAAGAAGAAACCGAGGTGGAAGCTGTCGACTTCCAGGAGGTCGAAGAAGAGATCGAGGAGGCCGTCGACGCAGAAGAGGCTGAGGAAGTCGAGGAAGCCGTCGAAGTAGAGGCCGCCGAAATAGAAGCCGTCGAAGAAGAAGCCGAAGTGGCGGCTGTAGACCTGCAGGAGGTCGAAGAAGAGATCGAAGAGGACGATAAGGTCGTGGAGGCCGTCGACTTCGAAGAGGCTGAAGAAGCCGATGAGGTCGTAGAGGCCGTCGACTTCGAAGAGGCTGAAGAAGCCGACGAGGTGGTGGAGGCCGTCGACTTCGAAGAAGCTGAGGCAATCGCGGACGCTCACGAAGAAGAAGCCGAGGTAGAGATCGCTGCCGAAACCGCTTTTCAACCCGCCGAGGAGACCGGATTCGAAGTCGAACCAGCAGCCGAGGACGAATGGGCAGCACCTGCCGAGATCGAAGAGGAGACTGCCGAAGAGGAGTTCGTGGCACCGCCACCCGAACCCGAGGTCGCACCCGAGCCCGCCCCGGTTGCGGTGAGCGGCGCAGAGATTGCCCCCCCCGAGGATGTTACGGGGGCGGGTTGGGCGTTCACCACTAACCGATTCAACGCCGAAACCGGCGGCGGTGAGGCGGTTCACGAGGAAGCGCGGCGTTTGGCCCGGCTGCTGGTGACAGAGATCAAGCTCTACAACGAAGAGCAGGTCGAAGCGGGTAGACGCAATCGAAATATCTATGAGGTTCTGCGAGAAGACATCGATCGGTCTCGTCAAATCTACGAAGAGAGAATCAACGACGACGTACGGACCGAGGCAGACTACTTCCACGATGAGTTGGTGAGGATTCTCGCCGCCGGCGAGTCCGAGATCCTGGGCCTGTGAGACGGTCGCCCAGGCTCGGTGCACCAATCGCGGCGCCTTGGCCCTGTCTCGGATTTCACATCCTGCTTGACTATTGCGGGCGTACAATCCAGCTGAAGTGAAGGTCCGCTTTCAGCTGCGTTGGCTGCTCCTGCTCGCCGCCATATCGATTTCGGCGGCCCTGGTTCGGGAGTCCCCAAACTCTGACACCGAGCCGGCCGCTATGGCTCCGACCGTGCGGCAGGAGCTCCAGCGCGAACCTCTTCCTCAAACTTATGTAGATGCAGCTGAAGCTCTCCGCCTGGGAGGCTTCTCCGCCGCGAACCAGATCCTCTCCCCCCTCGCTGCCGCCGGCCAGTCCTCGTCGCGTTTGGCCAGTCTCGTTCTTGGCTTCTACGCTCATGCAAGCGAAGAGATGCTGATGGCGCGGGAGTTCCTCGACGCCGCGGTCGATCCTGCAGGTGTTTTCGAAGACTGGCGCCTTTACGTTCTAGCTGATGCCGCGCTGGTCGAAGACGACCGGGCAACCGCGGATCGCGCTCTGGAAGAGCTTCTAAGTCGGTATCCGGCCTCTCCCATCAGATCCCAGGCAGCAGTCCGATGGGTCGAAGTGGCTCGCGCGCAGGAGGATGCGGCTACTGCGCTCGCGCGCATCGACCTCCTACGCCACGAATCCCTCTCCGCCAGCGCACTCCGAGAGCTCGAGATCGCTACCTGGGAGATCGCAGAGACTCTCGGGCAACCCGATCTTCGCTCGAGAGCGGCGCGGCAGCTGCTCCTCGCCTATCCCATCGACGCCTCCAAGCTCGAGGTCGTCGAGGTCTTTCGCTACCCGAGCGGAGAGGTCCGCTGGGAGGAGATCTTCGGCGACAACGATCTCATGCTGCGAGCCAGAAACCTGCTTGCATTCGACCTGGAAGAGTCGGCCCTGGAGATGATCGACCTCGTCTCCGAGGAGGCTCGCACCGAAGAGTGGATGCTGCTCCGAGCCGAAGCATTGACCTCGGATCACCAAGGGGTCAAAGCGCTGTCAGTTCTCAAGGAGCTTTCGCCCGAGGACCCGTCCTCGAAGGTGGAAGTGGCCTGGCATAGGGCGCTCGCCGCATTGGACGGTGCGACGGCCAGGCCTGGTAGGACCAATCTGCCGCAGTCCCAGCGGCAGCAGCTGCGCAGCCTGGCGATCGGCTACCTCGAGTTGGTCGCAGAATTGGACTATGTCCCTGCCCGATCCGCAGCGGCGCTCAAGCGGATCTTCCGCGAGTTGGCAGACGATGAGGAGAGCTTCGAGGAGACGCTCCTGGCACTCCAGCGTCTCCGCCAGCTGAAGCCATCCGACACCACCGGAGCCAAGCACCTCTGGCAGCTCGGCTGGAGGCAATTCGAGGGCAGGAACTACAGCGGCGCGATCGGACTGTGGAGCGAGCTGACTGCGCTCTACCCGGAGAGCCGATACGCTCGAAGTGGTCACTACTGGTCAGGCCGCTCCTACGAGTCCCTCGGGCAAGACCACCGCGCTACTTCCATCTACCAACAGATCACCGCCGCTGCCAGCACCGACTACTATCGACAACACTCCTTGGCCCGGCTTGAGAAGACCGGCGTCGAACCCGCGCCCGCACCCACGCTGCCCATCGCAGCCTGGCCCGAGGATCCGATCCTGGTACGAGCTGAACGACTTCACGAGCTCGCTCTCGACGACCTGGCACTCCTGGAGATCGAAAGCCTGGATGGCCAGGCCGAGAAACGGGCTCACTGTGGTCTCGAAGCCAAGGTTCTTGCCGGCCTGGGTCGGCGCCGGGACAGCATCCAATCGCTGGCCTGCGCCTTTCCGGCATTGGGGAAGTCCCATCAGTCGTCTGTACCGGACGACGCTCAACGCCTCTACTACCCAGTGGACTTCAGCGAGGTGATCGCGCGCCGAGCTCGAGAACGGGATCTGTCCCCCAGCCTGGTGTTTGCCATGATTCGCCAGGAAAGCGCCTTCGACCTCGCCGCCAGAAGTCGAGCGGGTGCCCGCGGTCTCATGCAGATGATGCCAGCCACAGGCCGGGAGCTGGCTGGCCGTCTCGGCCTGCGGTACTCGACCGACCGACTCTCCGACCCCGACTACAACATCCGTCTCGGGACACTCTACATCCGCCAGGTTCTGGACATGTTCGATGGCAACGTGGAGCTGGCGCTGGCCGGCTACAACGGCGGCCCATACCGAATCAAGCGTCTATGGCGCCAAGCCGGATCGAACCCGGAGCTCGACCGATTTGTCGAAGGTCTCTCACTCGAGGAGACCAAGACCTACGTCAAACGCATCGTCCTGTTCAGCAACAGCTATCGGCACCTCTACAATCACCCCGGTTGATCCTCCCGATCGGGCCGAGCCCACACCTCCGATGACCCGATCTCCGGCCATTTCCGGCCGCCGAAGGAATGCTATACTCCGTGGCTCCCCAGTCTCTGGGGAGATGGGGGTCCATAGCTCAGCGGTTAGAGCATCCGGCTCATAACCGGCAGGTCCCTGGTTCGAATCCAGGTGGGCCCATGAACTGTGGAAAACCGAGGCTTCTTTGCAGGGAGATCGACAGCCACCGCGGTGCCGCAGCGACCGCTTGCCCACAGCCAGACCATCTTTGGTGCCATCAGGCATGCGTAGGGGGTGTCCTTCGGAAGGACACCCCTTTTCTCATCTTCTACCTGACCGGAGTCGGCAAGCTCGAATCAACCGGCTGGCGGAAGAGTCTCTTCTCGAAATTGCGGGGGAAAGATTCAGATCATGAGTGACGAGCTCAAGATCATCGTCGAGCTGCAGCACGCGATCGACGAACTGAAGGCAGCGGAAGATCTCCTCGCCGGCATCCCTGACTGGATGCAGGAGCTCCACGAGGAGCACAGTCGGCAGAAGGCCGAGATGGATGGCCTCCAGGCTGCCCTGGAGGAAGCCGAACAGGCAAAAAGAGTCGCCGACCGCGAGATCAGCGACTTGCAGGCCAAGGTCAAACACTTCCAGGAGCAGATCGGCATGGTTCGCAACCAACGCGAGTACGGTGCCCTGCTCCAGGAGATCGATACCGCCAAGGAACAGATCAGCGGCGCGGAGGAGCGCGAACTCGCGGCCATGGAGCAAGCCGAGGAAGCCCAACGACTGCGGGAGGAACGAACTGGTACCTTTCAGGAGCTCGATTCGCGCTACCAGGAGGAGCTCCTGAAATGGGAGAGTCAGAAGCCCGAGGTGGCCCGAAGGGCAGAGGAGCTTCGCCAGCAAGTCGCAGAGCTCGAGGAGAAGGTCCCGAAGGCAACCCTCGCCATGTTCGAGCGCACCCGCCTGCGTTACGGCGGCAACGCACTTGCCCTGGTCATGGTAGTGGACCGGAAGGGACCTCGCATCTGGCATTGCGGCTCCTGTAACTACCGGGTGCGCCCCCAGACGGTCGTTTCGATCCAGGCCAAGAGCATCGAGACCTGCGACAGCTGCAGACGCATTCTCCATATCGACGAGGACGCGGATTGACCTCTCCTGCAGCGCCTAGCGCCCGTGCCTGGATCGACGGCGCGTCCTGGGGAAATCCCGGCGAGGCCGGCATCGGAGTCCTCCTCGAAACGGATCGGGTCCCCGCGGAGATCGTCGGATACCTGGGCAAGGCCACCAACAACGTCGCCGAGTACGCCGCCCTGATCGCGGTCCTCGAGCTGGCCGCGGACCGCGGAGTGAGGAAGCTCGTCGTCTATAGCGATAGCCAGCCTCTAGTGCGCCAGGTCCACGGCGCCTACCGGGTCAAGGCGCCTCACCTGGTGCCGATCTTCCTGCAGGCACTGAAGCTGCGACAGACGATGCCCGATTTCACCATCGAACACGTGGCCCGGGAAGAGAACAAGGAAGCCGATCGTCTGGCCAGTCAGGCCATTGACCTGCAAGCTGCGCTGCCGTCGTGGCTGGAGTTCGAAGTTCCGAGCCAATGACCAAAGAGCCCACGGTTACCGAACGCGTCGACGGCATCCGCCAGCGCATCGCCGAAGCCTGCGATCGCTGCGGGCGTGACCCTGGGCAAGTCGTCCTGATGGGCGCCAGCAAGAGCCAGCCTCTCGGGCGTATGCTGGAGGCCTGGTCGGCGGGTGTCACGGTCTTCGGCGAGAACCGGGTCCAAGAGGCTATGGCCAAGATGCCGGAGCTGCCCGAAGAGGTGGATTGGCACCTTATCGGGCCGCTTCAGACCAACAAGGTCAAGAAGGTGGTACCCCGTTTCTCGACCGTTCACTCCATCGATCGGATCAAGCTGGCCAGAGCCCTCGACCAGGAAGCCCAAAGGACCGATCGCATCGTCGACGGTTTCCTCGAGGTGAATCTGGGCGCAGAGGAGACCAAGCACGGTTTCCTGCCCGACGATCTACCGCAGGCGGCAGAGCTGCTCGCCTCATTGCGGTCTATCCGACTGGTCGGTCTCATGGCTATCCCGCCTCACGAGACCGAGCCGGAAGCCAGTCGTACTTGGTTTCGACAGCTGCGTCGACTTCGCGACGACCTTCGTCCAGCACTCGGCTGGCAGGGCTCGCCCGGGTGCCTCTCCATGGGCATGAGTCAGGACTTCGAGATCGCGATCGAAGAGGGAGCGACTCACGTCAGGGTCGGCACGGCCCTGTTCGGCCCCCGTGAGGCTCGATCCTAGGCCACGGCTCCATCACGAGAACCACCAAGGGACCGTACCTCATGTCGGAGTCAGCCCCCTTTCCCCCGTCGACCGGAAGACTCCTGGCCCACTACCGCGACGGCGAAGTGGGGTTTCCTGAGCACAGAGACTTCCTTGTTGGCCGCCTCCTCGAGGAGGGCGATACCCGAGATCTTCGCTGGCTGACCGAGAACCTCACCGAAAAAGAGCTCGCGGACTGGCTGAGGATGTATGGAGCTCGGCGACTCTCGAAACGCTCTCTTGCTTTCTGGGCGACTCTCTTTGGAGAGGGCGAGGCCCTCGCCGAAAGGCCACCTGAAATCGAGGACCTATGGCCCCTTTGACGATCCGCTACCCCGAGAGCCTGGCACCCGAGGCCAGGAGTCTCTTGGCTCACCTGACCAATTGCCGCTGGGCCGCAGACGCCTATCTCGCGGGCTCGGCGGCTCTCGCTCTCTATCTGGGGCATCGACCCATTCGCGACCTCGATCTGATGAGCTCTGTGCAGCGTCTGCGCTCCATCGATCGGCGTGACATCCTCGAGGAGCTGCTCGAGTTCGATCCGGCCTGTAGAGTGGAAACGGCTCGCGACGGCTTCCTCTACACCCGAATGCATGGGGGAGTCGGTCTCAGATGCTTCTACTACCCTTACCCTCTCGTCGACTCGGAAGCGGATCTCGACGGCCTCGCGGTGGCGTCACCCATTGACCTCGGACTCATGAAGCTCGGAGCCATCATCAGTCGTGGCACCCGCCGGGATTTTGTCGACCTCTATCTGCTTTGCCAGGACTTGCCTCTGGCGGAGATCTTGGAGGCTTCCAACGCCAAGTTCGGACACGTCAGGGACTTCCCAATCCAGGCCCTCAAAGGGCTCAGTGATCTCTCACAGAGCGCAGGCGAGCCCATGCCCACCCTGGCCACATCGATCGATTGGGCGGATGTCGTTGCCTGGACGAGGGAACAAGTCGAGACTATGGGCCGCCAACGCGTAGGATTGTGACTGCCATGAACGACCTACTGATCACCAACCTGTCCGAAGTGGCCACACCCGTCGGCAGCGAACCCCTGACGGGAGCGGATCAAGCCAAAGTTCGTCGTCTGTCCGGGGTGGAAGTACTCTGCCGGAAGGGCGAGATCGCTGGCGTGGGATCTCGAGAAGAGATCGAGCGCGAGGCGGGATCCCTGGAGGCAGCCCAGCGACTCGACGCCAAAGGGGGAACTCTGGTTCCCGGATTCGTCGATCCCCACACTCATCTCCCTTGGGCGGGCAGCCGCGAGGAGGAGTTCGCTCAACGCCTGGCGGGAAAGACCTACATGGAAATCGCCGCCGAGGGCGGGGGCATTCTGTCCACCGTGCGAGCTACGCGCGAGGCTTCGGAAATAGATCTGATCGCGGGAGTCCTGGACCGACTCGACCTCATGCTCGCCTATGGCACGACAACAGCCGAAGCCAAGAGCGGCTACGGCCTCACCCTCGACGACGAGTTGAAGCAACTGGATGCGATTCGGCGGGCCTCAGAAGAGCACCCAGTCGACCTGGTACCGACGCTTCTGGCAGCCCATGAAACCCCGCCCGAGTACCGCCACGACAAGGAGCGCTACCTGGACATCGTCTGCCAGGAGATCATCCCCGCCACGTCCGAAGCGGGTCTTGCCCGGTTCTGCGATGTCTTCTGTGAGAAAGGCGTCTTCTCGGCAGAAGAGTCACACCGGGTGCTGACAGCCGGCGCCCAGTACGGCCTGGCGCCTCGCCTTCACGCCGACGAGTTCGTCGACTCTGGTGGTGCCGAGCTGGCGGCCGAGCTGAATGCCCTCTCCGCCGACCACCTCACTGCCGTCTCCCCGGCTGGCGTAGAGGCCATGGCGGCAGCCGGCGTTACGGCGGTCCTTCTGCCAGGCACCAGCTTTTTCCTCATGAAGCACAAGTACGCTCCGGCGCACAGGTTGCTCGAGGCGGGAGTTCCGATCGCCCTGGCCACCGACTGCAATCCGGGATCCTCCTTTACCGAGTCGGTACCAATGGTCTTCGTGCTGGCGGTCTACGAGCTGGGTCTATCGATAGAAGAAGCCCTGACCGCGGCAACCTTGAACGCCGCATGTTGCCTGGGCCTGGGCAGGAGCATCGGCTCCATCGAAGTCGGCAAGCACGCCGACCTGGTGGTACTCGCCGCCCCGAATCTCCTGCACCTGGCCTACCACTACGGCATCAACCCCGTAAGCGCCGTCATCAAGCGTGGCAAGGTCGTCCACCAGGCGAAAAGCTCCTAGCACCGATTTCACGAAGAGGTTCGTCCGGGTGGTCCGCAGGCGC
>CAMYLC010000075.1 GCA_947259195.1 Thermoanaerobaculia bacterium
TCAGATTGCCGCTGCCCAGTTGGATGCCGGGCTCATCGCCTCGGAAGCCTACTTCCGGGTTCTCGAAGCTCGTGAGGGTCTCGAGACGATCGAGATCCAACGAGAGGCTCGCCGAGAATCCCTGGCGGTCGTTGAAGCTCGGTATGAGCTGGGCGACGCGACGGAGCTCGAAATACTGCAGGCGAGGGCGGCCCTCGCCGAGCTGCAGCCGGTCATCGATCGGGCGCGAGGTGCCGTCCGGGTGGCGATGATCGATCTCAAGGCGGTTCTCAACCTCGATGCCGATCCGAACGTACAAGAGCTCGAGGACCCTCTGCCGGCCTTGCCCGAGGCAGAGAGGGCCTTGCTTTTCGCTCTCGACACCCGACCCGAGTTCGACGACCTGGAGCTCCAACTGGATGCCTACGACAAGCAGAAGAGGATCGTCAAGGCGGATCAGCTTCCTCAGTTCGACCTCAGCGGAGTCTACGGTCATACGGTTCGAGTGCCGGAGAATTTGAGCGATTCCTTGTACTCTGACTGGGCTGTAGCTTTAGGTCTGCGGTGGGAGTTCTTCAATGGTGGGCGGGTCAAGGCGCAGGTGGCCGGCCTCGAGAGCCAGAAGCAGCAGGTCGCGTGGCAGTTGGAAGGGCTGTTCAATCAGGTGGAGCAGGAAGTCGAGTCCACCGTCACCGAGTATGCTGCGTCCCTGTCCCAATGGGCGGCTGCCGAGATCTCGGCCAATGCCGCCCGCGAGGCGAGTCGCGTAGCCCGCGAGAGCTACGAGGAAGGAGTGGCCCTGCAGACCGATTGGCTGACCGCGCAGGAGCGCGAAATCTCGGCCGAGGTCGTGCGGGTGCAGTCGTACTACGGAGCCAGAACCAGTGTCGCCCGCCTGGCCAGAGCGGTCGGCTTGCAGGCGGACGAGGTCTGGCGATTTACCGGACACGAAACGGGAGAGCAACCATGAAGCGTTGGCACGGGAAAGGACTATTGGCACTGTTGCCGTTGTCGGTACTGACGGCCTGCGGTGGTGGCAGTGAAGCGGATTCGGCGGAGCCAGTAGTGGCGCCGGCAGATCGGGTAGCCTATGTCAGGTCGCTCGAGGTGCAGCCGGAGGAGATTACGGATCTGGCGATTCTGAGTGCCGACCTCTTGCCCTTGCGGCGGGCGACCCTGGCGGCAGAAGTGCCCGGGCGGGTCGAACAGCTGACCGTCGATGTTGGCGATCGCGTCCGAACGGGCCAGATTCTGGTGAGGATCGACACTCGGGCTTTGCGTCAGCAGATCGCCGAGGCCGAAGCACTGCATCTCCAGGCCGTGGATCGATTCGAGCGGGCCGAGCGACTCTTCGAGAAGCGCTCCATCACCAAAGAGCAGCATATCGATGCCGTGGCCGGCAAGGATGTGGCCGAGGCGCGCCTGAATTCTGCCCAGCTGGCTCTCGCCAAGTCGGAGCTCAAGGCTCCCTGGCCCGGCAGCGTGGCCGCCAAGCGAGTCGAGGTCGGAGACTACGCCTCGCCGGGTCTTCCCCTCGTAGAGCTGGTGTCGGTGAATCGCTTGAAGGTGAGGGCGGCGGCGTCGGCCTCCGACGTTCCCTACTTGAGCATCGGGGCGCCGGTAACGGTCCGGGTCGATGTCTTCCCCGGCGAGGAGTGGCGAGGCGAGGTGGTTCGACTCGGTGCGGAGCTCGACTCCGGCACGCGTACTCTCGTCGTGGAAGCGGAGATCGACAACAGCGAGGGCCGGCTGCGGCCGGGCCTTTTCGGGCGGCTCGAGGTGCCACGAAGGGTACTTCCAGAGGCTCTGCTCGTGCCGTTGGCATCAGTAGTGGACTACGAGAGCGAGAAGATCCTCTACGTGGTCGCTGACGGCATCGCGCAGAGGCGGACTATCGTGCTGGGCCCGACAGTCGGCCAACGAGTGGTGATCGCGAGCGGTCTCGAACCGGGTGACTATGTCATCGTCGGTGGCCAGCAGCAAGTGGCCGACGGACAGAAGGTAATCGAGGCGGAGGAGGGCTGATGGCGCGTCTGACGGAGCTTTCCCTGAAGAGCCGGGTGACTGTCTTCTTCCTGATGGCGGCGGTGATCTTCTCGGGCCTGACGGCCTATCGTACGCTTCCCAGGGAGTCGTACCCGGACATCGAGATACCCCTGATCATCGTCTACACGATCTATCCAGGTGCAGCCCCTGCCGACGTTGAAAAGC
Organism: Thermoanaerobaculia bacterium; assembly: GCA_947259195.1. Classification (GTDB taxonomy): domain Bacteria; phylum Acidobacteriota; class Thermoanaerobaculia; order Multivoradales; family JAHEKO01; genus JAUVRX01. The sequence continues at coordinate 2,191 of CAMYLC010000075.1, forward strand.
AGGTGACCGATCAGTTGGAGCGTGAGCTCAAAGGCCTCGAGGGCATCAAGGAGATCACCTCGACATCGTCCGAAAGTGCCTCGGTCATCACAGTGGAGTACATCTCGGGCACGGATATCGACATGGCGCTGCAAAAGGTCCGCGATCGCGTGGATCTTGCCAAGCCGGACCTACCCACGGACGCGGAAGAGCCGGTTCTGCAGGAGATCAGCTTCTCGGATATCCCCATCATCCAGGTCAATCTGTCTGGCGATGTCGGGCCTGTGGTCCTCAAGGATCTGGCCGAGGACCTACAGGACGAGTTGGAGGGAATTCGGGGGGTACTGAAAGTCGACCTGGTGGGTGGCCTCGAGCGCGAGGTCAGGGTCGACGTGAATCCGGAGAAATTGAGGCAATACGGTCTGGCCCTGTCGGACGTAGTGGATGCGATCGGGGACGAGAACGTCTCCATTCCGGGCGGTGACATGGATCTCGGATCGCAGACCTTTGCAGTTCGGGTACCCGGTGAAGTCTCGGATCCGCTGAAGGTTGGCGACTTCGTAATCAAGGCGAGGGGCGGCCAGCCCATCTTCGTCAAGGATGTGGCAAGGGTTTCCTTCGGTTTCAAGGACAGAGGCTCCTACGCTCGGATCAACGGCAGGGAATCGGTGGCGCTCGCGGTATCGAAGCGCACCGGTGCCAACGTCATCGAAGTTGCCGATGCAGTCAAAGAGCAGGTCGCCATCTACGAGGCCCAGTGGCCGGGTGGTGTGGAAGCGGCGATCCTCGGCGATCAGAGCAAGGACATCCGGCGGATGGTCAAGGATCTGGAGAACAACATTCTCTCCGGCCTCTTCCTGGTGGTGCTGGTGTTGATGTTCGCGCTCAATTTCAGGAACGCCCTTTTTGTGGGTCTGGCGATCCCGTTCTCGATGCTCATCACCTTTCTCGCCGTGCAGCTGTGGGGCGAGACGCTCAACATGGTCGTCTTGTTCGCGCTGATTCTGGCGGTAGGCATGTTGGTGGACAACGCCGTCGTCGTGATCGAGAACATCTATCGCCACATGCAGGAGGGCAAGGGGCGAATGGAGGCGGCCTCCGTTGCTACCAAGGAAGTCGGTTCGGCGATCTTCTTCTCCACGTTGACAACGCTAGCTGCCTTTTCGCCGCTATTTTTCTGGCCGGACATCGTGGGTGATTTCATGTGGTTCCTGCCCTTCACCGTCTGTCTGGCCCTTACGGCCTCTCTGCTTGTCGCCTTCACGGTCAATCCGACGCTGGCGGCCACCTTTATGAAGGTCAAGGACAAGGACCGGAGGGTGAGTGGAGAGGAGCCCGAGACGGGGAGCGGCTGGCAGGGGGTGATCGGTGGCTTCGTCGTCAAGATTTACAAGGGCACCCTCAGTTGGGCCCTCGACCACCGGCTGTTCGTGGTCCTCGGGACGCTGGGGGCCTTCATCGGAGTCTTCTTCCTCTTCGGGATCTTCAATTACGGGGTGGAGTTCTTTCCCGAGACGGAGCCCACCCAGATTATCGTCGACGTAGAAATGCCGCCTGGAACCCGGATCGAAGAGACCGACGCGGTAGTCCTCGAGCTGGAGCGCCGTCTCTCCGGTCTGCCGGATGTTCGGGTGATGGCGGCCGGGACCGGTGCCGGAGCTCAGAGCGAGTTCTTCGCTGGCGGCTCGGGCAGCGGTACCTCGGGGCGCATCATGCTGGACTTGCTGGACCGCGGGGATCGGGAGCAGAACTCATTCGAAACTCTCGAGCAGGCCAGGGAGCTGGTCAAGGGGATTCCTGGCGCGGTCATCAATGTCGACCGACCGGAAGAGGGCCCACCGGTGGGCGATCCCGTTTCCATCGAGCTGACCGGTGAGGATTTCGAGACTCTGGGTGCGATCTCGCAACGGATTCGCCAGGAGATCGAGGACATACCGGGGTTGGTGTCGCTGGACGACGACTTCGACCTGGCACGACCTGAGCTCGTTGTGCGCCTCGACCGGACCCAGGCCTCGAGGCTGGGGCTCACCACGGCGAAGGTGGCCTCCACGATGCGTACCGCCATCAATGGTACCGAAGCGTCCACATACCGCGATGGTGACGACGACATCGACATTACCGTCCGGCTGCAAGAGGAGTCCCGAGGCTCGTTGGACGATATTGCTCGACTTACGGTCGTCACGGAGGGCGGCAGCCAGATACCCGTTTCGGCGGTGGCCAAGGTCGAGCAAACGGCAGCACTCACTAGCATCCGGCACACGGACCACAAGCGAGTCGTAACAGTCAGTGGCAAGGTCACGACCCCGACGATGGCTGAGCCAGTGCGATCCGAGGCCGTGCGCCGAATCGAGTCCACCCCAGAGCTGCTGCCGATGGGCTATTCCATGAGCTTCGGCGGACAGAGCCAGGACGAGGACGAGGCCAAGGAGTTTCTGACATCGGCTTTCCTGTACGCCGTCTTGATGGTCCTGGGACTCATGGTGGCGAAGTTCGACTCGATCGCGCTGCCTGGCATCGTCATCACCACCGTCATCATGTCCATGATCGGCGTGCTGCTGGGGCTGATGATCACGGGACTACCCTTCGGCATCATCATGACCGGACTCGGCGTGATCTCGCTGGCCGGCATCGTGGTCAACAACGCTATCGTGCTCCTCGACTACGGAGAGCAGCTGGGGGCCAAAGGCCTGCCACGACGTGAGCTCATCATGACGACCGGCTTGCGCCGTTTGCGGCCGGTACTACTGACGGCCATCACCACCATTCTGGGGCTCATTCCGTTGTCCACCGGCTTCGAGTTCGACTTCACCGAGCTTCACTTCTCCAGTGGAGGAGAGAGTAGCCAGTGGTGGAAGGGGATGGGTGTGGCAGTGATCTTCGGACTCGCCTTCGCCACGTTTCTCACCCTGGTCGTGCTTCCGGTGCTCTACGACTTCCTGCTGCAGATGCGAGAACTCAGAGCCCGCAAGAAAGAGCCGCGGCCCGAGCCGGTCGAGGCTATCGGCGAGGAGCGGGAGCAGGTGGCCTGAATACTCGAGCTCGACGGAGTGAGAAAAGGGTGCCTGTCCCCACTTTCCACGGAAGAATCCAGGCCACCTATGGGCTGACCCTGTCGTCGGGGGAGTCCCCAGAGGCGAGAGCGAAGGCCATCGCGTTCGAGCAGACGGTGGAGCTGCCCCCGGAGCGTGTCTCCCATGAACTGGTGAGCGGCGTGGTGGGCCAGGTGGAGCGCCTCGAGCCGGGTGAGGGCGACCGGTGGCTGGCAACGATCAGTTACTCCTCGACGCTGGCGGGAGGAAATTTCTCCCAGCTCATGAATCTGTTGTACGGCAATATCTCCCTGCTTTCCGGGGTTCGTCTGCTCGAAGTGGAGTGGCCGGACGACCTGCTGGCTCGGTTTGCCGGGCCGAGATTCGGGCTCGAGGGGCTACGAGGCCTCTGCGGTGTCGAGGCCCGACGCCCTCTGATCTGCGCGGTGTCCAAGCCCCTGGGTTTGTCGCCTCGACAGCTGGCGGAGCTGGTCGGCCTGCTAGCGCGGGCGGGCGTAGACATCATCAAGGACGACCATTCGCTGGCCGACCAGCCGACAGCGCCGTTTCGCGAGCGGGTAGCCGTCTGCCAGAAGGCCGTGGAGGAGGTCAATCGGTCGGGAGGAACTTCGGCCGTCTACTTTCCCAGCCTGGGTGGGCGACCCCGGGAGCTGCTCGATAACGTCGGGTACCTGCAAGAGACAGGGTGCCGCGGAGCCGTGGTGATTCCGTTCTATATGGGATTGGACACGATGGCCGGACTGGCTGCGGATTCGGACCTGGTGCTGCTGGCCCATCCTTCCGGCAGTGGCGTCTTCTTCGACCCCGAGCACGGTGTGGCTCCCGAGGTCTATCTCGGCCAGGTGCTCCGGATCGCAGGCTGCGACGCGGTGATCTATCCGCATGCGGGAGGTCGTTTTCGCATGGACGAGGCTGCGGCGAGCGCTATCAGATCCAATCTTCTCGGCGAGTTGGGGACCTTGCGTCCCGCCGCTCCGGCTCCCGGTGGCAGTATCGAAACGGCCGCGCTCGTCGAATGGCTGGATCTCTATGGCCCCGACAGTGTCTTCGTTGTCGGCAGCTCGGTAGCTCGTGCCGAGGATCCCAAGGCAGCAGCCGAGGAGCTGGTCTCCACGGTGCGAGAGGCCTTCGTCTAAGTTGGAAGGAGGACGACTGTGTCGAGATCGGCGAGCTCATGGGGCCGACTCCTGATTGGCCTGGTCGTGGTGGCTGGCGCGGTCGCGGGATGCCGTGGCGACCAGAAGCCGTCCCTTTTCGTTATCTCTGGTCCAACCGGGCTGCAGAGCTTCCAGCTGGCCGAGGAGGATGGTGGGGTGCTGTGGTCTGTCGTTGCCGCCGAGCCGACGACCCTGAGTCGCATCGACTACGGCCTGGTTCCGGATGGGTTTCGCCAGGTGACACCAGAGGGCAACGAGCCGCCCAGGGCCTTGATTCCAGGAGAGTGGCTGCGGAGCGAGATCGTTGGTGTCGAGGGTAGTTTTCACCACGAAGGGGTGGCAACCGGCCCGGACTCCTTTCAACCGCTGACCAGCAAGATGGTGCTGCAACGATCGGACTCCAGTTCGCTGGACTGACTATCTTGCTGGACTGACTATGTCGCTGGACTGACAGCGGCGAGCTCTTGTTCAACGCCTTCCCACTCCTGCAGGAGCTGTTCGATGCGTTCGGTCAGGCGTTTCTGCTCTTGCTCCAGCTTCTTCACTCCGGCCGCGGGGGTGCGGTCGAAGTACTTCGGGTCGCAGAAGATCTCGTTGATCTCGTGAACTCGCGCCTCTGCTTTCTCGATCGCGGCGGTGATCTCGTCTCGTCGTGCCGCCAGCTTGCGGAGCTCTTTGGCATCGGCCGAAGCTCCGCCTTCGGCCTGCCGGGCTTTCTTCTTTCGCTTTTCTCGTTTGACCTTGAGAGCCACCGCGTCGGAGTCGAGATGATCGTCGCCGCACTTGGCGACGTACTCCTCGTAGGTGCCCTCGAACCTCTGTAGGCCCTGCGGTGTGATCTCGACGATGTGATCGGCCAGCTCTGAGACGAACCATCGGTCGTGGGAGACGAAGATCAGCGTCCCTTCGTACTCTTTCAGTGCCCTGACCAATGCCTCGATGGCTTCGAGGTCGAGATGGTTGGTGGGCTCGTCGAGAATCAGGACATTGGGTTCCTGTACGCAGAGGCGGGCGAACAGCAACCGCGCGGCTTCGCCTCCCGAGAGGCTGCCAAGGCGTTTTTCGACTTCCTCCCTGGAGAAGAGCACCAATGCCAGGCGGGATCGCACGAAGCCGATTGTCTCCCCGGGGCAGAGCTCCCACAGGCTCGCCTCGACGCTCTGCTTCTCATTGGTGAGTTGCTGATGGTGGTCCTGGGCGAAGTAGCCGGTATAGGTCTCGTAGCCCCACTGTGCCTCGCCGGCGTCGGGCTCGACCTCGCCGATGGCGATCTTGAGCAAAGTCGACTTGCCGATACCGTTAGGGCCGATGATGGCCACCCTCTCGCCGCGGCGCACCGTCAGGGAGACATCCTCCAGGACCTGATTGTCACCGTAGGTTTTGGAGATTCCCTCCAGAGTGAGGACATCTTTGCCGCTCGGTCGCTGCTCGTGGAACCTGAAGGTGGGGTAGCGGCGGGAGCTCTCGGCCAGGGGCTCGAGCTCGTCCTGGCGTTTTTCGATCAGCCTCAGCTTGCTCTGTGCCTGTCGCGCCTTGGTGGCCTTGGCCCGAAACCGATCGACGAAGGCCCTGTGATGGGAGATCTCCTTCTCCCTCTTGGTGAGCTCCTTTTCCATGCGCTCCCGATTCGTCTGCTTGGCCTGCTCGAACTGGCTGTAGTTGCCGGGATACAAGCGCACGGTCTCGTAGTCGACATCGAGGATGTCGGTCGAGACGTTGTCGAGGAATCGGTGATCATGGGAGATCACCACGACCACACCGGGGTACGCCTGCAGGAACGTCTCCAGCCAGCGGATGGAGAGAATGTCGAGGTGATTGGTCGGTTCGTCGAGCAGCAGGGCATCGGGCCCGGCGGCCAGTACCTGCGCCAGGAGGACCCGGAGCTTGAATCCTCCGGAGAGCGTTCCGAGGGGCTCGTGATGCACCTCGGCCGGGATTCCGAGACCTTCCAGAATCTCGGCGGCCTGTGCCTCCACGCTGTAGCCGTCGTGGTGCAGGATGATGTCCTCGAGCTCGGCGTAGCGCTCGGCGTCGAACGACTTGTCGGCCAGGCTGAGGATCTCTTCCTTTTCGGCCATGGCGTGCCAGAGAGCCTCGTTACCCATCAGCACGACATTGAGAATCGTCTCGGTGTCCTGAACGAACTGGTCCTGTCGCAAAACACCAAGCTTCAATCGCTTGGGGATCGATATGGTGCCGTCGGTGGGCAGCTCGTGGCCGGCCAGCATCCGCATCAGGGTCGACTTTCCGGAGCCGTTGGCGCCCACTAGACCATAGCTCTGCCCCGGGTTGAGTTGGAACGAAACGCCGGTGAAGAGGGTCTGCGGGCCGAAAGATTTGGCCAGGTTCGACACGGAGATCATGGGACGCGAGAGAATACCATGTGGGCAGAGCCAGAAGGGCTTGGCCCGAAGGTTGCTTAGGAGTTGCTCGAAGTCATGTCTCCGAAACGATCCAAACGCCGTTCCTCGAAGGGTAGACGCCGCAAGAAGAGAAATACAGGCCGGTGGCGGCGACGGTTCCTTGGGTTGTTCCTGCTGCTGGGTGTGGCAGGTACAGCCTGGCTCGTCTGGCCATTCTGGCAGCTGTCGGGTCAGTTCGAGAATCGGGCGGTGAAGCAGCCCTCGAGGCTTTACGCACGGTCTCACCGCCTGGTCGTGGGACGCAGCGAGGACCCGGCGAAGTTGATCGGCGAGTTGGAGGATCTGGGGTATCGCCGTCGCCAGGGTGAAGACCTGACGAAGGGCGAGTTTGCATGGGACGGGCAGAACCTCGGGATCCACCTTCGCTCCCTACCGACACCCTACGGATGGAATGACGGCGGCTTGTTGGAAGCACGATTCTCTGGTCGGCATCTCGCTGCCCTCGTCTGGCGAGGCGCTGCTGTCAAGGAGGCTGATCTCGAGCCACCGTTACTGTTTTCTTTTTACGGACCGGATCGCCTGGAGAGGCGTCCGGTGGCGCTCGACGCTTTGCCCGAGCATTTGGTGCAGGCCGTTCTGGCGGCCGAGGACGATCGCTTCTACGAGCATCCCGGTCTCTCTCTGACCGGCATTCTCCGCGCTACCTGGGTGAATCTGCGCGGCGGCAGCTTTCGCCAGGGTGGCAGCACCCTGACGCAGCAGTTGGTCAAGAACCTCTTCCTGACCCATGAGCGGACGTTGGCTCGGAAGCTCCGCGAGGCAGCTCTGGCGTTGCTCATCGACTGGCGTTTCGACAAGCGCGAGATCTTGGATGCCTACCTGAACGAGATCTACTGGGGCAGCAGCGGCGGGATCAATCTCATGGGAATCGGATCTGCCGCCTGGACCTACTTCGGCAAAGAGGCCTCACAACTCGATCTTTGCGAGTCGGCTGTCGCGGCCGGCATGATCTCCTCCCCTGGCGGCTACTCGCCGGTATCGCAACCGGAGAAATCACTCGCCAGAAGGAACTGGGTGTTGGGGCGGATGGGAGAGTTGGAATGGTTGGCCCCGGAGCGGATGGCGGCGGCCCAGAATGAGCCGCTGTGCGTGGCGCCACAGCCGGTGGGTACTCGGCACGCGGCCTACTTCCGAGATCGAGCGGCGTCGGAAGTGAGACGTCGCTTCAGCGTCGGTGAGCTGGCGGACACGGGCTTCAGAGTCCTGTCCACTCTCGATCGATGGGATCAGGAGTCGGCCGAGGCGATGGTGGACTGGGGGCTCAACTCGCTCGAAGATGGATGGGAGAAGGATCGCGAGGCGGGGCGTGAGTTGCAGGCGGCGCTGGTCTCGGTGGATCCGCGGACTGGCGAGATCCTGGCCTACGTCGGGGGACGCGACTACAGCGCCAGCCAGTTCGACCGTGCCGGGAGCGCCGAGCGACAGGCTGGTAGCGCCTTCAAGCCGGTCGTCTACGCCACCGCGTTCGAGGATCGGGTAGCCGCCCCGTCGACCATGCTGGAGGATGCGCCGCTCACGGTCGCCCTGGCGGCCGGCAAGCAGTGGGCTCCCCAGAACTCCAACAGTCAGTATCGCGGTTGGGTGAGCGCCCGCACCGCCCTCGAATACAGCCTGAACGTGCCAACAGCCCGTCTCGCCCTGCAGGTCGGACTCTCGAGGATTGTACAAATGGCCAAGGCCATGGGCGTCAGCACTCGCCTGCAGCCGGTACCGGCCTTGGCCCTGGGCGCATTCGAAGTGACTCCTCTGGAGTTGGCATCGGTCTACTCAGTGGTGGCTGCGGGCGGTGTCCGACGTGAGGTGCACGGGATTCGTGGGCTGCTCGATCCGGAAGGTCAGCCGGTGGAGGGGCGACCGCTGGACCCCGCGCAACGGGTGATCTCGCCGCAGGCAACGTTCCTGTTGACCTCCGTGATGCAGGGAGTCCTCGACCGCGGCACCGCTTCCAGCGTGCGAGCCCAGGGGCTGGACGCGCGTTTGGCTGGCAAGACCGGCACCACCAACGATCGACGGGACAGCTGGTTCGGTGGCTTTTCTTCGGACCGCGTATCCCTGGTCTGGGTCGGGTATGACGACAACTCGACGAGCCGATTGTCCGGCGCGCGAGCCGCATTGCCGATCTGGGCAAGGTTTACCTGGAAGGTGGCCCCGACAGGAGGGTATTCGCTCTTTCCTCAGCCTGAGGGAATCAGCTCTGCGGTGATCGATCCTCAAAGTGGTGAGTTGGCGACCGACGACTGCCCCGAGGTGCTGACCGAGGTCTTTCTCTCCGGGACGACCCCCACCGAAGTCTGCAGCCTGCACGGCCGATGGCGCCGCGACCCCGCCTGGCAGACCGCCTCAGGAGAGCAGGTCGAAGGCAAGAAGCGCTGGCGGTGGTTGCGCAAGGTCTTCGGCAAAGACAAGCCCAAGAAGACAAAGCCCGATTAGAGAGGGAGCGATGGCTCCCTCTCTAGGGTTGGGGCGTCCAGTCGGACCTCCTGGCCGGCCTTTGAGGGCTTGGGGGTTGAATCGTCCGTCGCTTGCTCCGGCCGACCTTTGAGGCAATGGGGTCTTGAGGTCCGGACTCCCATCGCTTGCCCCGGGCGATCTTTGGGCAGGAGGGCAATGAGGGAGATCTCGATCGCGGCTTTGTATCGTCTTCGGCTCTTGGACCAACAGACAAGTAACAGGACTCCCGTGGGAGAGTCACGCCTAGGTCCCTATTGCCGTCACTGCCTCATTGCCCCAATGCCTCACTGCCCAGTCCGTGCCCGAGTTTCGTTCGGGTGGCTCGACTGTGGGCGCCGAGTCGAGCGCAGCGCCAGGGCCATCGAAGGGCAAGACAGATGAGGCGCGATGACGAGACGAAGTGCCGTCCCACCCGAATGTAGAGGAGGGGCTTGCCCCCTCCCGCCGGAGCCCGCAAGGGGCTCCCCTACAAGGCCACCGCTGTCCCCCGCGCCCCTGAGCCTTCATTGCTGCAACCCTCAATAGATCGGCCAGAAGGAACGCTCGGCCGCTTCACCCCCCAGGCCCTCAAAGACCGCTAGGCGAAGTCGCCGAGCGCCTCACCCCCCAAGCCCTCAAGGAACAGACGGAAGGAACGACCGGCTGCCTCAACCCCAGGGTGGGTGGGCGGGTGGGTCGGCCTGTCGCGATAAGCTAGGGGGCTGCCCGGAAAACCGCAGGACGAAGGGCAAGACTCTATTCATGCGTCGAAAAGTAGCTATCGAGGTCCAGGGGGCCAGGACCCACAACCTCAAGGGTATCGACTGTCGAATTCCACACGGCAGAGTAACTGTCGTGACGGGCCCCTCCGGTGCCGGCAAATCCTCGCTGGCGTTCGACACCATCTTCGCCGAGGGGCAACGCCGATTCGTCGAGTCGATGTCCACCTACGCCCGGCAGTTTCTGGATCTGATGGAACGGCCGCCGGTGGAGGAGATCCGCAACATCCTCCCGGCCGTCGCGATGGAATCGTGCAACGCGGTGCGCAATGCCAGGTCGACGGTCGGCACCATCACCGAGGTGCACGACGTGCTGCGGCTCCTCTACACCCATCTCGGTGAGGTGTATTGCCAGACTTGCGAAGAGCCGGCACGCCCTTGGACGGCCGCTGAAGCCGCGGCAGATATGGCGCACGGTGCCGTAGGCGAGCGGTTTCTTCTCGTGGTCCGCCTACCGAGGCCGTCGGGTGAAGCGGATCTAGCACTTCGGGAGCTGATACGACAGGGCTTCGGACGGCGACTCGAAGGCGATGAAGTGATTCGCATGGAGTCCACTGAAAGCTGGCCCAAGTCGCTGGACCCCTTGCCTCTGGTTCTGGGGAGATTCCAGGCGAAGGGTGAGTCCACAGCCCAGTTGGCAGCGGCTGTCGAAGAGGGCTACCGACTCAACCGGGAGCGCGTGGAAGCTCGCGGTGAAGCCGGATTGAGGTATGTGAAGTACTACGGCCCCAGCTTGATGTGCTCCACGTGCGGCCAGCTCATTCGCAAGCCAGAGCCAGCGCTGTTTTCCTTCAATTCGCCACTCGGGGCCTGTCCGAGCTGCCAGGGCTTCGGCAGGGTCATCGGTATCGATCGCGAGAGGGTAATCCCGGATCCGGTCTGGACGCTGGAGGAGCGTCCCATCGCGCCGTGGAACACTCCAGCCTACGAAGAGCTTTACAAGGAGCTCTTTGCCGCCTGCGCCAAGGAAGGCATTCCCCTTGACGTCTCCTGGCGCGATCTTACTGAGGAGGCTCGAGCTTTCATCTGGTCCGGCAACGGTGACTTCGTCAATCTGGAGGGCTTTTTCCGCTGGCTGGAGCGCCGCTCCTACAAAGTGCACGTGCGGGTGCTGTTGGCGCGCTATCGGGCCTACGATCCCTGCCCGGACTGCGGTGGCACCCGCCTACAGCCCGAAGCATTGCGAGTTCGCGTCGAAGGCCAGACCCTGCCACAGCTGGCCCAGCGAAGCATCGAAGACCTGAGAGTCTGGCTGCGAGCTCGTCATTGGACCGAGCGCCAGCGGGAAGTGGCGGGACACCTGCTGGAGGAGCTCGACGAACGGGTCGAGTTTCTCCATCGTGTCGGTCTGGACTACCTGTCCCTGGATCGACAGGCCCGAACCCTCTCGGGTGGTGAAGCACAGCGCATCCATCTGTCGGCGGCGCTCGGCTCGGGATTGACGAGCACTCTCTACGTGCTGGACGAGCCGACCGTGGGTCTTCATCCCCAGGACAGCGGGCGGCTCGTCGATCTTCTTTCGGCCCTTGCCGAACGAGGCAACACAGTGCTGGTCGTCGAGCACGATCGCACCCTGATCCAGGGGGCCGACCACGTCATCGATCTGGGCCCCAAGGCAGGCGAGCACGGTGGAGAGGTGATTGCCGAGGGAGATCTTCAGACCATCCTGGAGTCCGCAGATTCGGTCACCGGGGCCTATCTTCGCGAGCGTCCTGCGACGCCCGCCCGCCGTCATCTGGCACGCTTCCGCCGGGAGCACGGTCAGGTGTCTCTGGCCGAAGAAGCCGCAGCGAAGCCTCGGATCACGATACGGGGCGCGCGAGCCCACAACTTGCAGGACGTCGACGTCGAGGTTGCTCTGGGGTCGATGGTGGCCGTTACCGGTGTCTCGGGATCCGGCAAGTCGACTCTGATCAGGAACGTCCTCCACGACAACTACCAACGTGGCCGCGGAGTGGTCGACGTGGACCCAGGTGAGTGTGAAGAACTGGTCGGGCTCGAGCAGGTGTCGGATGTCGTTCTGGTCGACCAGCAGCCTCTGGGCCGCTCGGCCCGCTCGATTCCGGTGACCTACATCAAGGCCTACGACGAGATCCGGAAGGTTTTCGCCGCGTCGATGGCGAGTCGCAAGCTAGGCATCACAGCCGGGCATTTTTCGTTCAACGTGGAGGCGGGCAGGTGCGCGGTCTGCAAGGGCACCGGCTCTCAGGAAGTGGACATGCAGTTCATGGCCCCGGTGACCGTGGTCTGCGACGGCTGCCAGGGGCATCGATTCAAGCAAGAGGTGCTGGGTGTCACTTACCGGGGACTGAACATCGCCGAGACGCTCGACCTGTCCGTGGAGGCAGCGCTGCGCCATTTTGGCGACCGCAAGCGGCTCTGTCGTCGCCTGCAGAGTCTGGCCGATGTCGGATTGGGCTACCTGCGATTGGGCCAACCCACCTCGACACTGTCCGGTGGAGAAGCCCAGCGGCTCAAGCTGGCGAGCTTCCTGGATCGCCCGACATCAGGTAAACCACGCCTGTTCTTGTTCGACGAGCCCACCACCGGTCTTCACATGTCTGATATCGATTTGTTATATCAGACGCTTCGCAAGCTGGTGCGAAGAGGCGACGGCGTAGTGGTCGTGGAGCACAGTCTCGATCTGATCTCGCGAGCCGATTGGATTATCGATCTGGGGCCCGGAGGCGGTGTGCATGGCGGCCGGCTCCTCTTTTCGGGCCCGTTGGAACCGTTTCTGGATGAAGTCGAGAGTCCCACAGCCGACGAACTGAGGAGCCACCTGCAGTGGCAACCCCGCGCATTGAAGGTCGCGGAGGGGGCCGACGAGGAGCCCTCCTAGCGGCCGTGTGTCAGCGGCACGAGCCTTGCACCCTGATTCGTGTAGATCTTAGGATGTGAGATTGTGATGACGACTAAGCCATTCGACAGCAGTCCAAGTCAGCCTTGGATCCGAGTCCTCGGTATCGCCGCGGTGGTGTTTCTGGGTTTGGTGTTTCTCGTCGCCGCCTTGGGCAAGGCCATGGATCCGGTCTCGTTCGTGGAACAGATCAGGGCGGAGAGGCTCGATTTCTTCGGCCTGGCCGAGGCAACGGCCTTCATGGCCCTGGGACTCGAGATTGCGCTGGGTCTGGCTCTCGTGACAGGCCTGCGGCGCTGGTGGGTGCTGGCGCCGACCGCAGCGCTGGTGGCCTTCTTCTTGTTTCTTAGCGGCCGGGCGTACTGGCGCTTCGAGCACGGCCTGATCGATGAAACCGAGGCCTGCGGCTGCTTTGGCAACCTTCTCAATCGGACGCCCAAAGAGGCCTTCTGGCAGGATCTCTGGTTGCTGGTAGTCCCGCTGGGACTGAGCCTGGTGGGTCGCGGCAAAGAAGGAGCATTGCCGAAACGAAGATTGATGCTCATCGGTCTCCTGACGGCGGCGGCTCTGGTATTTGCCTGGAAGGCGCCGGACCTGCCACTCGATGATCTGGCAACCCGCCTAAAGCCCGGAGTCGGAGTCAACGAGATCTGCGCTGGAAGCGAAGAGAATCCCGAGCAGCTCTGTCTGGACGCCCTGGTCAGCGACTTCAGCGACGGCAGACACTGGGTGGTCCTTTCCGATCTCGACGAGCCGACCTTTCTGGAAGCGGTGCCCCAGCTCAATGAGTGGAGCACATCGCAGTCGGAGACAAAACTCTGGATACTGACGGCAGCCTCGGCGGAGGCCGTAAGCACTTTTCAGTGGACCCAAGCCCCGGCTTTTGCCGTGCAAGAGGCCCCGTATGCCATGCTGCGACCGCTTCATCGCCGCCTACCCCGGTCTTTCTTGGTGGAAGACGGCGAAGTCACCAGGACGGTCTCCGATTTGCCTCTGACGGAGTTTTAGGGCAGGCTAAGGCGCACCCGAGTTCGAGGGAATGACAATGAGAAGAGTTCTTGGATACAGGAAGAGTTTTTTGATCAGAACAACCAGGCCCCTTCGGAAGCCTCTTGGAGGGGCCCTTTGCGCCGCGGCCGCGGCGCTTTTGCTGGTCACCATGACTGCCGATCCCCTGCTTGCGGCGGGTCCTCCGATCTTCGGCTTCGAGTCGGTCGGCTTCGAAGTGACCCTGAACGGCAAGGAGCTGAAGGGAGCCGAGGTCTACCAGGCCGAGGCAGCCGGTGCCTTCTTGATTCTCTCCGAAGAGCTGGCCGCCCCAGTGCTCCTGCGCTTGCGCGACGGACAGGTCGAGACGCTGAATCTGATGAAGGTGAATCACAACTCCAACGGCTCGGTGGACGTGCTGGCTGGCGCGACCCTGGCCGCTCAGGGGGGATTCCAGGTCAACGCCGATCGCACGGGGGTCGTGTTCATGGTCGACACTCAGACGGTGGAGATGAAGGAGAAGCCCCCTCTTCTGGGTTCCCAGCAGGCCGCGGGTCTCAAGGCCTACGATCCCCACTACGAGAGGACGGCCGAGGCCTACTCACCGTCGGATCCGATCGTCGAGAAGTTGCGAGAGCAGGACAAAGACGTAAAGGTGTCGGTCTTCTTTGGAACCTGGTGCGGCGCCTGCAAGCAGATGGTACCCCGCATCATGGCCGTGGCCGATCGCCTCGAGGGATCGAAGATCACGTTCGACTTCTACGGCCTGCCGCCTGGCATCGCCGGTGATCCGGAAGCTGGACGAATGGGCATCCAAGCCGTGCCGACGGGCGTCGTGTTCGTCGACGGCAAGGAGGCTGGGCGTATCTCCGGCAACGGCTGGCGGGTCCCCGAGCTGGCGATCAACAATCTTCTGGTCAACGGGCAGAGCTAGCGCTCACTGCCCGTCGGGGCAGTGAGGGCTTAAGGGCTCAGGGGGCTAGTTTCTCGCCGGAATCTCGATGTGTCTCGACGCTCCTAAATCAGAAGACGGTGCAAAGCCGCGTACAAAAGGTCTTGAAGCGGCCGGACCTGTACCGGCCAGGGTGGGGGGGACTCAGGATCACGGGGAAGAGCCTCGTATGTGGCCAAATTCAAAATAGGACTCAGGACCTTTGAACCCCTAGGCCCCTATGCCCTTACGCCCCTAAGCCCCAAGGACCGGCCGGAAGTACGACGGACTCCTCAACCCCCAAGCCCTCAAAGACCGCCCGACGCAAAGCGCTGGCCGCTTCAACCCTCAGGGCGAGCGGAGGGCTCGCCCTGTCAGAGCCTCGAACGGATGGATGCCACCGTTGTGCCAGGTGGCGTCGGCTGCCTGCAGGTGTCCCGGGGCGGCGCACCGGCTGACTCCGAGAGCCTCGAGCGCGGGTTGCAGACGCCATGCACCCTTGCCGGCCAGGGCCGCACCCTGCACCTGGCCGGACCAGGGAGCGAGAATCTCGGGCAGCTTGGCCATGTCCTCCACCGGATGGATCCTGACGGTCCTCAGACCTGGCGAGGGCTGGAACTCCGGGCGAGGCTCGACCACAACGGTGCCGACATCGAGAGGTAGCTCAGGGGAGTACAGACCCCGCAGAGCCGCCTCCATGCGGATCTGTTGGACACCAGCGACGGCCACGGGATCGAGTGGTCCGGGGGGTAGCTCCCGGGCCGCAGTGGAGAGCTCTCCTGCAAGGGCCTCAGCCAGGCCGATGGCGTCT
Organism: Thermoanaerobaculia bacterium; assembly: GCA_947259195.1. Lineage (GTDB taxonomy): Bacteria > Acidobacteriota > Thermoanaerobaculia > Multivoradales > JAHEKO01 > JAUVRX01. Next base: position 17,598 of record CAMYLC010000075.1, read on the forward strand.
CCCGCGGTGTAGATGGCCTGGATCGAGAGACAGCCGCGCTGGTCGAACAGCGCGATGTCGCGTGCCAGGCCTGTTGCGATGGAGCCCTCCGGTGCCGCTGAACCAATCACCGCTAGGCTCGTCTTTGGTCCGTAGGCGTAGACCTTGGCGGGCGCTCGCCGCTCGAGAGACGCGATGCTAGAGGCCTCGCCGTAGGCGAGAACTCGGCCCGCTGCGGCTAGCACGGGAGCCTCCAGAGACTGGTCTCCTCCAGGCCACGTGACGGCGGCCACCGCCTCGCCCAACTCGGGTTGTCTGCCCGCCAGAGCCCTGACGAAGGCCGGAGTGAAGAGAGTCTCCGAGGTGGGTGATTTCAGCAGGATCGGCCGTCGGAGAAGAAGAGCCGGCAGCAGGGACTGAACTGCCAGTCCAGGCAGGTTCGAGGAGAGGATTACCAACAGAGGCGATGGGCCTTCTCCAACAGTCGCTGCTCGCTCGACCAGTGCATGTGTGCTCGCCCCGCTGACTCCCCCGAGGACAACTTCCAGGGCCGCTTGCAGGCCGGCCGGAGAGAGGCCGCTAAGCCTTGCCAGTGCTGGGTCCAGGGCGCGGCGTTCGGCAGAGGCAGGGTCGACGAAGTCCGCGGCAGTCTCCTCCCAGATGGCCTGAAGCTCGGCGAGCCGAAGCTGGCTCAAAGCCCCGGCACCGGCATTCGACAGATGCGCCATCAGTCGTTCGAGGTCTGCGGGGCTCCAGCGAGCCGAAGTAAAGCCGATTCCCTGACGCTCGATCGCCGTGACCGACGAGGGCCGGATGCTTGGAGGTAGCGCCGCGTCATGAATCATCTTCTGTTCTCTTCCACGGTCGAGTTCGGCTCTGCGGCATCTGGCTCAGGCTCCCTATGCTTCTGCGCCCCTAAGCCCTTAGTCCCCTACGCCCTTAATCCCCTACGCCCCCACAGCCTCGAGCCCTCGCGCCAGCGAGCGGCTCAACCCTCACCGAGTTCTTCCACCGTCAGCGAACAACCCCGAAGCTCCGCCCCGGCGGCACGCCCAACCAGCTGCAGGCCGCCATCCTGTGCGACTCCGAGATCTTCGGTAAGGAGATGCACGGCCGAGCTGAGATTCGCCAGGTCGAAGATGGCGATCAAGCCCTCTTCGCCGGGGGGCTGCTCGACGAGAGTCGTCGGCTCCAGAACCCGGCATCTTACCCAGTGGGGT
>CAMYLC010000076.1 GCA_947259195.1 Thermoanaerobaculia bacterium
ATGGTGGTGGAGTCACTATTGCCTGTGACACCGGCGCCGTTGAACGGACGCACATCTTCGTTGATGACTTCGAGTCCGGCGACACCTCTGCTTGGTCGAGTAAGGTGGAGTAGCTTCTTAGATACCTCGACAAGGGTAGGCCTGCCGAAAGGCTGAGCACACAAAGCCACGGGTCCTCATCTCCACTTTGGACCTAAGGACCGCCGGGCTACCGAAGGGTCTTTGGAGGTGCGGGAAATGCGGTTCTTGGCTGCAGGTGGGGCGCCGATCTGGCGGGTCAATCTCCTTGTCTTAAGGAATGTCTAAGAAATGAGGTGTCGAACGAAAGCACGGTCGGTCGAGGAAGCGAAGAGCGGATATGAGGCTACTGCGCGGTGCTCGACCAGGCCGAAGAGTCTCCGGACTCGAAGCCGTCCACGAAGACCGCGAGGCCGCGAGCCAGAAAGACGTCCATCTCGGTGTTGGTATCGTCGTCCACGAAGTTACTCGCTACGGATTCGAAAACCACGAATCTTCCGTCAGCAGTGATCGAGGGGTTACCGCTCCAGTCATTTCCCAGAGTTCCGTCGTTGTCGACGCTCACCAGGGTCGTGATCCCCCCGACACGATCGCGGATCAGGACGTCGCCGAAGCCATTGGTGTCCTCGGGAACCAGATTGTCGGCATCACACAGAAAGGCCACGAAGCGACCATCGGCACTCATCGACGGGTGCCAGCTACCTGCCCCCATGGCCTGGGCGCCGGTGCTCGACACGTTGATTCGGGTGGTGGTCTTGGTGACGAGATCACGGACGAACAGGTCATCGACTCCGTTTGTGTCCCCATCAACCAGGTCCGTCGAAGGTGAGCAGAAGGCCACGTACCGGCCGTTTCCACTGATGTTGGGGCATCTGCTCCTCGCGTCGGCATCGCCCCCGGTCCGATCCACACTTGCCCGCGTGGTCTCGTTGAGATCCAGGTCCCGGACGAAGACGTCCGTCTCGCCATTTCCGTCATCGTCGACCAGGTTCGTGGCTGCGGATGCAAAGGCCACGCGGCGCCCATCGCCACTGATGACCGCCCCCCAGTTGTTTTCATCGGTGCCGCCGCCAGCCCAACCGACGCTGGCCAGCACGGTCTGATTCAGTTGCAGATCGCGAACAAAAATGTCGGTGCGGAAATTGGTGTCTCCAACGACGAGATTCTGAGCGGCAGAGACGAACGCCACGTACCGGCCGTCGTCACTGATCGAGGGGTCTGAGCTGTCATTACCAGCGTCTCCGCCGTCACTGGCGAGGCTGACTCGGGTCGTCTGCGCCAGTTGCAGATCCCGGACGAACACGTCCCACTCGAAGTTGCCATCGCCGTGGATCAGATCGCTGGCGGCTGAGCGAAAGGCGACAAACCGACCATTGGCACTTACCGAGGGACTCAGACTGGGCCCGTTCGCGTCACCGCCAGCCAGGTCCACACTCACCCGTTCGGTGGTGTCTTGCACTCGATCGCGGATGAAGACATCGGTCCATCCATTGCTGTCATCGCTCACCAGGTTGTCGGCATCTGATTCGAAAACGACGTATCTTCCTTTGGCGCTCACCGTCGATTCTGAGGCCGGCAGGATGCTCGCCCCATTGCCTTCGACTCCCGCACTGTTCACGCTCACTCGGTCGATCACTTGAGGCGCAACGGGCGATGAGAAGCAAGCGACCAGAAGAAAGCTCGAGAGAATCGCGTTTCTAGTCATGGCAGCAGTCTCCTTGGCTCCAAATGAGTTGAGAAGCGTCGGGCCCCCTTCGGCAGCCCAGCGGTTTGGTTTGGGGTCAGGCGAGAACCCATGGCTTTGTGTGCTCGGCCTTTCGGCTGGCGTACCCTTGTCGAGGTATCTAAAACGCTACTCCTCTGCGGAGCAGGTGTCCAGAAGTCGGGTCGAGGAGAGGAGGGGCTGCAGCTACAGGCGAGAGTCCCGGCGCTTGCCACGCAAGATTCTGCGTTGGTCCATGTCGCGGCGATGGGATCTACGCATGGCGCCCAGGACCACGATCATCAAATACAGGATCACAGCCATCACCCAAATGGCCCAGAGAGAACCAGTCATCACTTCGTTCGCGCTTCAGAAGCCACTAGGGTCTAGTGGCAGGAGGCAGTTCCAGAAGCTTGCCAGACCACAAGAAGCCGGGTAGTCGGGATTGGACGGGTTGGTCTGGACTCCATGAAGGTCGATGTTGTGATGCCAGGTGTTGAAGCGCCCGATCTCCTTCTCGATCTCTGCTTCGGTGAGCCTACGCATCGCGGTGACAAGTGTAGCGCAAACGCTACCTCGGCTTGTGGTCTCTCATCGTCTCGTTTCTCCTTCCTTGATCGCGAAAGAGATCGGACTTCTACCCTCCGGCAGCCCGGCGATCTTGGCCCTTCAGCCTCACCCCGCGTATATCCGCCAGGAGGCGTCCGGAGCGCGGAAATCGAGATTCAGCGACTCAGTTTGTTCTAGGTTCTCGGTGGGTGAATCAGCGTGGTGACGAAGTCACCGTACCTCTCGAGCCCGAACTCGTTGTTCTTTCCCCAGGTCTGCAACTGGTCTCGTACGCGCAGCCCGTGGTGGGTCGCGAGTTGTCGAATCGTTCGCTGTGAGACGTTCGACCTCCAACCGTCGTCATCGGCGATTTTGCCCATGGAAAGTGCCTTATAGATGTTCGTGCCGAGTGCCCCAAAGTCGCGTAGGAAGCCGAGCCACAGGAAGCCGTGCTTGCGTCCCGCGTGGTGAATCGACGCCTTGCCGCCAGGTTTGAGGACTCTGCGAAGCTCGCGCAAGTAACGGTCTATGACGTCGGTGCCCATATGGACGAAGGCGTCATAGGACCACACAAAGTCCACGGAGACATCGGCAACAGCTTGCAGTGATTGCCCGTCGTTGACGAGATAGACGACGTTGTCATGAGAGGCGAAACGCCGCTGACAGAACTCGATGCAGTTTGGGCTCAGATCGACCAAGATCAACCGCCCGCATCTGTCGACGATCTCGTTTGACCACCGCCCATGACCCGGGGCGATTTCGAGCACCACGGATTCGGGTGACAGGTTGGGCGCGAGGAAAGTCGCGACAATCGAATCCTTCCATGCTTCATAGGGCTGCCCGCTGAACCGCGCCTGCCCATCCCACTCATCGCCGTCCTTCGGCCAGTCGTAGTCGTCATTCCACTTGCGGAAGTTGTTCTCGATGTTGTTTCTCATTCTGGGTCTCGTACCGGTGATCTCCAGCCGCGCGGCGGCCTGTAGAACGAGGCAATATTCTACGCCGGTCTCCGGCCTTTCCGACCATTGCACCATTGTATGCATACCGGAGGGGACCGTGCGGCAGCCCAAGGATGGGGTAGTGGGGGCTGGAGGCGAGGGCGGCTACCCAGAAGCGTACTGCATAGCTGTGCCTTCCAGAAAGAGTTATCTTCCGCACTGAGGAAGGAGGTGCCTCGATGAAGAAGGTAGCCGCGTTGACGCTCTTGGCCGCCTTGAATCTTGGTGGGGCCGCTGGTGAGTCGATCTTCCAGGATGGATTCGACGAGGGACAGCTGTTGACCTGGTCGAACTTCATGGCCTCGTGCGCCATTCCTCCTGGTGCCGGTCTCGAGGATGTGTCCAATCCCACAACCGTGGTCGGATCCGGAACACTCTCAAGCTGCACATCCAACGCGTTTGTCAATGCCGTGGCCCAGGGCGGCATCATCACCTTCGACTGTGGCCCGAATCCGGTCACGATCACCCTCGCGGAGACCGCCAAGGTGTTCAATAACACAGGACCCGAGATCGTCATCGACGGCGGGGGACTGGTGACGCTCAGTGGAGAGAGCCGCCGTCGCATCCTGTACATGAACACCTGCGACCCGAACCAGGTGTGGACGACCGATCATTGCCAGAACCAGGACCATCCGCGGCTCACCGTACAGAACCTCAGGTTCATCAACGCGGACTCGACAAGCGAGACCGTATACGACGGAGGCGGCGCCATCTGGGTTCGGGGTGGTCGGTTCAAGGTCGTGAACTCCAGCTTTCACAACAATGTGTGTGCTCCCGTGGGACCCGACGTTGGTGGAGCAGGAATTCGGGTGTTCAGTCAGTACAACGGTCTTCCGGTCTACGTGGTCGACTCGACCTTCGGTGGAGCTCCAGGGCTCGACAACACCTGCTCGAATGGGGGTGGGATCAGCAGCATCGGCGTCTCCTGGACGATCATCAACAGCGTCTTTTCACACAACAACGCCATCGGCGAAGGCGGCAACCCGCCAGCGACGGGCACACCGGGTGGCGGCAGTGGCGGTGCGATCTACAACGACGGCAACACCATGACTCTTTCCGTGTGCGGTTCGCGCATCGAGCACAACGAGGTCAACGCCTACGGTAGCGCCATCTTCTTCGTCACCAACAACCATACAGGGGATATCGTCATCGACCGTTCGGTCATCACCAACAACATCGGCGGCTCGTGGTATCCCACGTACCCCCAGATATCGGGCCACTCCGACACACCCATCGATGTCAGAACCTCGATCATCAGATAGAGCAGCAGGGGCGGCGCACGGCTCTCGGACTCGAGCTCGCAAAGTCCTCAGGGAACAGAGCTCGACCACGCTGAGGTGTCGCCGGACTCGAAGCCATCAGCAAAGATGAGGGAACCCTCCGTCAGAGCTATTGGACCGGGAATACTGGTCGACCCGAGATCGGTGGCCATGGCGGTGTCCGGATCGACCGTCAGCAAATGACCGAAAAGGGGGTCGTTGAGGTTGGCCAGTGCGTAGAGCACCCCGTCGACCCCGAACTCGAGTGCCGTTGCGCCAAACGACTCATTGTTGAGCTTGACCAGCCCTACGGAGGTGGCCGCCCCCGAGCCCAGGTCGATCGTGAGCAACTCCGCCGCCGAGCCACCTGCCGATATCGCAAACATCGTGGATCTGGAGAGGTCGTAGGTCAAGCCGCCCAGCGGAGAACCCACGTTGGTCGGCCCCACCACGGTCACGAGGCCACTAGCCAGATCGACGGTTGAAAGATAGGTCTCCCCGCCACCCTCGGTCGTCAGGCCCGCATACAGCGTGCTCTGGACGAACTCCAAAGAGGTCAGCACATCGCCTTCGGGTGGAAAGGACAGCATCAGGCTGTCGAAGATCACACCTGTAGTGCGATCGATCTGGTGGAGCAGGCTGTTGACATCTGTGTCCGCCCCATAGATCACGCCGCCGCCTTCCTCGATCTCGGCGAGAATCACGGTCGAATTTGCGCCTCCGATGAGCGTACTTGTCGGCGGAGTCGAGGTAGATATCGACCAGAGCTCATTCGCGGATTGGTCCACCGCATACAGGGTGGTTTGTCCCTCCGCCGTCCCTGTGGCGACCAGCAGTGTGGTCATCAGAAACAGCGAAACCGCAGAGACCTTCTTGAAACCTCCCCTACAGATCATCGTAACCCCTTCCTTCTCGACGGTCCTTCGGTCTTGGTCGAGACCAGCTTACTGCAAAGTGCGGGACCACGTGGTGGTGTCGCCGGACTCGAAACCGTCGCTGAATACCTCGGCGATTCCCTCCATGAAGCCGATGTCGACGACGCCGTCCTGGATTCGCGGGCTCTTGTCGAAATCAAAAAGCCCCAACCCACCGGTCGGAGAGTTGTCACCCACGTTCTCGGCCGGCGAGCCGATGAGCAGGTGGTAGTCGATGCGCGTGGGATCGACGAACAACGGATCGACCCCGATCAGATTGGAGCCGCTGTCGATGGTGCCGGAAGTCGACAGATCCGTTCCATTGCCGTAGGAGATCGTGTTGTAGAGGCTGACCGTGGAGGTCGTGTTCTGTCGCAAGTCGAGTCCGATCCCCAAGTTATCCGCCACCGTCAAGTTGACGAGTTGAAGGGTGCTCGAGCCGCTACATTGAGCGTAGACGCCGTCCTCGTCCCCCTGGGCGAGTCCGGAGTCGCTGATTCGAACCGTTGCGGTGTCGTTGGTAGAGATCTCCAATTGGGGCGCGCTTCCCCCCGAGGTCACGCGGTTGAGGATCCAACCCGTGCGCTCCAGGTTGACCGAGGCCGAGCCCTGGGCGACCAGATAGGCGCCGGCGCCTCTCAGGTCGGCTCCGCTCCCCAGCACCTCATTATCGATCGGGTAGCTATCGAGAATCTGTCCTTGCACGTTCTCCCCTGCGAATAGAAACAGACCACCACCCCATCGTGACCCGCCATCGCTGTCGATCGAGTTCTGATCGATTTCGCAATTCTGGATCAGAAAACGAGCGCTTCCCAATGAAGAGATGTTCATGCCTCCACCAATTGCGCTGCTTCCGCCGGTGCTGACGGCCTCGTTGTCCCTGATTCTGCAGTCGATCACCTCGAGCACCTGATTGCCGATGAGATCTGCCTTCAATCCACCGCCATAAGCGAAACCGGGCGCAGTGGCCGAGTTGCCAACGATCCGGAGGTTACGCAGAGTGACCTTCCCGTCGCCGCTCCCAACAACGAAAACACCTCCCCCGGGCGCGAAGAATCCGTTCGTGATCGTGAATCCGTCGATCAGGAACGATCCGCCGGTCACCGCCAACCCGAGCACTTGGCCGCTGGCATTTCCATCGATGATCGTATTGTTCGGGTTGCTATCGCGCTGGGTAAAGGCGAAATCCCAACCTCCGAGGAGTGTGAGACTTCCCGCGTTGAAGGCAGACGACACCAAGAGATTCTCTGTGTAGGTACCGCTCTGGACGCGAATCTCGGTGTCGTCGCCGACCACCGCGGCATTGATGGCGTCCTGGATGTTGTTGTACGTGGCGGACGGGCCGACTTCAAGAATCGTCACCTGGGCTTCCGCATTTCCCATTGTCACCAGCAGGGTGAGAGCTGATAACCCTGAGAGCGCGGTACGACGAACACCTTGCTTCATGGGTCACCTCCGTATCGAAAAGAAGCGATCTCGATGTCTCCAAGACGCTACTCCCTTGCGGAGGAGATGTCCACATTGACAGATTCCACTGTCACCGAGGGTCGCCGCTGCTAGCCTGGGTTCGGAGGCCCAAAACGATGTGGGACAGATCCGAGGGTGTCTGGATTGGAGCCGGTCTGCTACTTCTCGTCGCTGCTCCTCTGGCGGGCCAAGAAATCGTCTTCAACACCGGCTTCGAGTGGGGCGACACAGCCGACTGGTCGAGGGCGGAACCACTCAGGTGCGACCGCATCGAGTCATTCGACCGAGGGTTGACCCCGACAGAAGAGATTCACGTCGCTACCTGGGGTGACGACTCGATTGGCGACGGCTCCCAGGGAAGTCCCTTCGCGACAATCGAGAGGGCCGTCCAAGACGCCATTCCGGGGAGTGCCGTGCGAGTTCACGCTGGGACCTATGGTGGCGGAGTCTATCTGTCGGGCGTCGCGGGCACGGCTGACTCACCGATCTGGATCGGGGGAGCACCGGGAGAGGCGCGGCCCAAGCTTGTCGGCGGCGCCGAGGGGATGCATCTCACTCATGCCGAGTTCGTCGTGATCCACGATCTGGAGGTCGAAGGTGCCAGCGCCAACGGAGTCAACTGTGATGACGGTGGCGACTACGACGACCCATTGGCTACTCATCACGTGACATTTCGCGGCTTGTCGATCCACGATATCGGTGGAGGAGGCAACCAGGACTGTCTCAAGCTCTCGGGCGTCGATGACTATTGGGTGCTGTTTTCGGAGTTTGCGAACTGCGGTGGAGGATTCTCCGGTAGCGGAATCGATCACGTTGGATGCCATCATGGGTTGATTGCCCGGAATCGGTTTCACGATCTGTCTGGCAACGCAGTGCAATCGAAAGGTGGTAGCCACGACATCGAGATCCGATGGAACCGGTTCTACGAGTCGGGCGCCCGCAGCCTCAACTTGGGCGGCAGCACGGGCTTCGACTACTTTCGTCCGCCGCTATCGACGACCTCGCCGAACGCCGAAGCCCGCAATATTCGACTGGTATCGAACGTGATCGAAGGTTCAGACGCCGCCGCGGCCTACGTCGGGTGCGTCGGATGCGTCGTAGTCAACAATACGATCGTCGACCCACACAACTGGATTCTTCGTATTCTCCAGGAGACGACCAGCAGCGGCTCGTACGACTTCGAGGCGTGTCGAGAAGGTGTCTTCGCCAACAACCTCGTCTACTTCGAGCGGGGAGACCTTTCCACCTACGTCAATATCGGCCCCGACACAGAGCCTGGCACCTTCACGTTTGCCAACAATCTCTGGTACGCCTGGGATAACCCGGCCCAATCGGAGCCGAGCCTGCCGGTGGCTGAGAGCAACGGGATCTACGGACTGGATCCTGAGCTTGGTCCGGATCTCAGCATTACCCGGTCCAGTCCCGCCTCTGGAACTGGAAGAGCCACGTCCTGGACTTTGGGTGACATCGAGGGCGCTTGCTACACCAGTCCGCCCAGCATTGGCGCATTCGAACCGAAGTAGGCTCCTTCGATCAAGGATCGACCTTGCCTACTCGACAGGTGCTGTCACGTGCAGGCTCGAAGTAGCCTTGCGGCTCAGGCTCGCAGGTGACTTGCGATGAAAGTGCTCCGACGACTGAGAAACCGGATTGTGTGGCGGCGTGTGCCGGTCGATGAGCTGCTCATCAGGAGACCAGCAAGGGAGGCCGCGACCGCTACGATCTATGCGGTCCTCTTCGTGCTGGCGGCGGTTCTGACGGGCCTTCTGATTCGATGGAAGCCGATGATCGAGGCGCACCGGGGAGTGGATGTGCTCCCCGCGATCATCTCCTTCCTGGGTATCGACTACTAGATCGCTAGCCGCACGAGACGTTGTTCCAGAAGGCCTCGCCGACATAGCGATTCGCCGCCTGGGCCGTCCCGGAGGTGATACAGCAGTCTTCGACCGGGAAGATCTCTCCTGGTTGGATCACAATCGAAGTTGCGAGCGACCATTCGACCGTCTGTAGGAGGGTGTCATTCTGAAACGCTCGAATCTTGCCCCGCACGTTGTTGGCACAGCCTGTACCGACGTTGCGGTAGTCCTGGGAGTACGAGCACTCGAGCCCAAGATCGGTGCACAGACCGATCTGCACGCCGGCGTTCTCGACGATGTTCGCGGAAGTCTCCTCCACGGGTGGCTCGGTCGGGCCACCCCCGCCTGTCGCGACGCCCTTGCCGCAGGCCGGAATGACGAGGAGGAGCATCACGAAAGGAACGAGACCTTTGAGACTGATCGACAAATCTCCTCCGCAGCTGGTTGAGTGCCGCGCGGCACTCCCTTCATTCTATCGGTCTGAGATCTGCCCGGCACGGGGGAGGGGGCTAGGGTGTCTGACTCGACCAGGCAGTGGTGTCCCCCGACTCGAATCCATCTTCGAAAATCACACCCGTACACTGGACCACGGCTCGGATGGCGAAGTCGCCACCGACGCCGAGGATACAGGAGTCGAGCCAGAGACTCGGCGGAATGGCGAAGATGCCGTTCTTCGAAGCCTGACATCCGTCTAGGTCGGTGACGACACTCGGACCCGACGATGGCGGCGCCTCGAAGAATCGGAAATCCACGACCACCGTTTCCCCAATCGTGATTGGAATTTCGGGAACGACCGGAAACTCGTTGAAGAAACCGTCATTGAGCGCGGGGCCAACGAGCTGGGCAATCTGTGACCCTGGATTGGGGAAGGTCCCAGCCTCCGAAATCGTGATCGAGTCCCCGAGGGTTTGACCGGATCCCCCGGTCGTCGACATCCATAGGACCTGGACTGCGGTCAGAGTACCGTTGCAGGTCGACGTCAGCCAGGCCGCAGCCCTTTCGTTGGCGACAAATCCTGCCTGTATGGCTACCTGGCTGAAATCTACGACGGAGTCGTTCTTGAGAACCTCCGCTTCGAGGCCTGGGGGGTCGCCCAGATGCCATGCGATCAGGGATAACGCGGCGAACAGGCGAGCGAGCGAATTGAAGGCCATCCTCTGTTTCATGAGTATGCCTCTCCTTCTTCGGAGTTCGACTTAGAAGCCTAGTGAATGGGACAGCAGCTCGCCGCGGCATATGTCACAGCCGAGTTGCGATGTCGGCAGCGTCCCATTCCGAGATAGAATCGAGGCGGCGAAAGGAGATTCCGAATGAAAGCACCAGGTCGTTGCTGGATGGTTCTGACTGCATTCCTCTTCGCATTCGTGCCCCTAGCGGTTGTCACGACGGGTTCGCTTGCGGCGCAGACCGAGGAAGAAGGGCCCGAGTTCGAGTTGATCAACGAGTGGGATCTCGGTTTCGAGCGCTCGGATCTCGGAAACGTCGCTCAGACGGCGAGGGCCGAGTACGCTGAAGGCAACCGGAACCTGGCTCAAGCCAGGAAGCTCCGAGGCCGCATCGACGAGACCCAGGATGCAGACAAGAGAGCCAAGCTCGAAGAGAAGCTCGAGGAGACCTTTCAGAGTGCGGCCGGGTCATTTGCCGACGCCATCGGCTACGCTCCGAAGATGGCGGAGGCCTACGCAGGTCTCGGCGAAACCCTCAGGGAATGGGGAAAGCTGGACAAGTCCCTCGAGGTGTGCGCAGCAGCGGTGCGCCGGTTTCCGGATGACCTCGAGAACTTCGAAGGGTGGGCCATGACGTTGATGGAGCTCAACATGCTTGGAAACGCCACGAGTACCTACAGCAACTACGTCGATTCCAACCCGGACAGGGCGGCCATTCTGATGGAAGTGATGCAGGACTGGTTGCAGCGAAAGCAGGCCGACCCAGGGGACCTGAATCCGGCGGATGTCGACAGGTTGGCATCGTGGATTCAACAGCAGGAGGCCGGCTAGTCGGGTGGTGAGTTCGTTGTTCAGCGAAGAAAAAGCGTGACAAACAAGACAATACCTGCTAGCCTCCCTCTTGTAATGACGGATCTAAGTTGATTCGTCGAGGTGGCTAGGGCGATAAACGAAAGGACCTCGAGCGGGCTTTGGTCCTTTTTTTTTGTGCCTTCGGCCGCCACCGTTCCAGGTCGGCGAATCGAGTCGGTTTCGGAGCGATCCAATACTAGGCGGAACGTGCCCGCAAGGAAATGGGCGCCGGTTAGCACGCACTTTCGGGATTGCCGGCTCCAGTTAGTAGGAGAAGTAGATGAGCGTTACAGGAATTGTAAAGTGGTTCAACGACACGAAGGGCTTCGGATTCATTACCCCGGATGACGGGTCGAAGGACTGCTTCGTCCACCATACCGCGATCCAGGGAAGTGGCTTCAAGTCACTTTCCGAGGGTGATCGGGTGCAGTTCGACGTTGTTCAGGGCCAGAAGGGCCCGGCAGCCGAGAACGTGGTCAAGATCGACGCCTGATCGGCCTAGCGCCGAAGGCGCGTAGGATTCGAGGGCCACTCCGATTCGTCGGGGTGGCCCGTTTTTTTTGACTCGATGAAACCCCAGCGGTCTGAGATGGAGAGGCCATCACCTGCTCGGAAAGAGCCGAGCTTTCTGCTGAGCATGGGTCAGACCCTTCTCATGAAGGTGGTGACCACCTTCTATCGGCGAATGGTTCTGGTAGGTAGAGAGCTTCATCCTCCGCCTCCAAAACCGGTCGTTCCATCCTCGGTCGAGATCGGCTCCGTGGGAATCCCGCATGACATGTCTGATCTGCACGGTTTTCGTCCGTCTTTGTCAGCCAGGTCGATTCTGGAACGATTTGAGAGAGGCGACGACTGTTTCGCAGTCAGGCTCGACGGAAGAATTGTTCATACCGCCTGGGTGGCGTTCCATCGGGCTAGAGTCGAGTACCTTTCGAGGGACATCATGCTCGAGAGGGACGACATCTACATCTTCGACACGTACACCGCCCCCGAATCCAGGAGCCTGCATCTGGCCCAGGCTCGGGCTGCCTTTGTGGCGAACTACTATGCAGAGCGCGGGTTTCGGCGCTCGCTGGGACTTGTCGCTCTGGAGAACAGGGCGGGGCTCGCGGTACCCGAATCTCTCGGGTACCAGAGGATCGGCTACTACAGCGCTCTTGGTGTTGGACGCTGGCGCCTAACCTGGAGCAAGCCCCTCCTGCAGCATGAGATCCCCCCACTCGTCAGAATGGACTGAGATGACCGCCGCCAGTGGCGCTTGCGCTCAAGGCAGGGCTGCAATCCAGGAATCGCTCTCGAGCCACTTTTTGCGCAGCTCATCGAGGATTCCAGTGCCTTCGAAGGCCGCCATGAAGTTCTCCAGCAGGTTCCGGAGTTGGGGATCAGCCGGCGACAGGGCTATCCCAACGGGCTCGATCGACAGAGGCTCCGCGAGTGTGGCGAGGCCTTTGTCTGGGTATCGCATCACGGTCAAGATGCAGATCGTCATGTCGGCCACCATGGCATCGGCCTCGTCGTTGAGGACCATATTCACTGCTGAGTCATAGTCCTTCGTCGTGACCAGCTGGGCCTCGGGGAGGTTGAGCTTGACGAATTCTTCGCTGGTGGAGTTGGCCAGAGCCACCAATTTCAGATTGGCGCGATTGATCTCTCCGGCTTCCTCGGCGGCTGCCAACGTCTTCGAGTTGGTGAGGATCGACTTGCCCGAAATCATGTAGGGGCCGACGAATGCTGTATCGATGCTGCGCCGAGCCGTAATGGCCATTCCCGAGATGACAACGTCGACTTCCCCCGCCTTCAGGGTAGACAGCAGTTCAGGGAAGGGCTTCTTCACGAAGTGTGTCTTCACCCCCAAGGCGTTGCCCAGGAGCTTTGCCAGATCGACTTCGAGCCCCATGAGCTCTCCAGCGCGGCTGGTGGCGTTGAGTGGCGGCTGATTGCCTGACAAACCGACTCGCAGCTCGCCGTTCTTGACAATCGTCTCGAGTACCGGGGCATCGCCGGCGAAACCTGCTCCCGCGGTCAGCGTCATCAGGACAGCCACCAGAGCGATGGCAGAGATCTTCTTCATCCACATGAGTCCAGCTCCTATCTCGACTCACCCGAGATGGCGAGCCTGAAAGTTGTCCACGAATGGGCGTTGCAACTACGGGCTAGGATCTGCCCTGGATACCTTCGACATCCAGACTTCTGGCCTTCTGAATCGCGAACTGTAAGTCATCGGCTACATCGGCCAGAGCTCGACGTTCGCTCTCGCGAAGCTCGATATGACTCAAGATGCCACCGAGACGTCGGATGGCCTCTGCGGCTGCCTCGACGACCTCGTTCGCCATCCTCTCGGCGGCGAAGCTGGCCGCGTCACCGCGATGCTTGAGGTACTGATCCGCCAAACGGTCGATCTCTTCCAGGTTCAGCTTTCGTTCGCTCATCGTAAGTTCCCCGCCCGGATACCATTTCCCCGCGAGCCGCCTTCAAGGCCCGAAGTTCAAGCCCGACGATACCAAGAGATGGCGAAAAGTCAAAGTATCGCCTGAGCTTTTGGTGCCAAAATGGCATCAGCGGAGTATTTCCGAATCGCCCGTTGCTGCCTCCTTCAAAGGAGGTTCTGCGATGAGACGATCGCCAGAGGTCGGTTCTCCTTCCAGCCGCCGCGCGTGAAATCGGGGAAGTCGACCGGCGTGCTACGGTTCGCGACCGAGGTTTCCGTCAGCTCGCAGATGACGCTCCAAGCAGCCGCATCATAGACATCCATATCCGTGGGAGATCCCGAACGAAGCGACTGAATCAGACGAAAGTCCTCGAGAAAATCCATTCCTCCGTGCCCCGCTCCAGCAGCTGCAGTGGCCAGCTCGAGCCAGAGAGGATGCTCGAACTCATCGCGATACGACTCCAACGTCTCCCAGTCGTGTTCCGGAGAACGGCCCTCGACATAGACTCGATCGGGGTATCCGGTCACTGTGCCTTGCGTTCCCTGGACCAGGTTGATTCTGCTGTAGGGGCGAGGACTGGTCGTGTCATGTTGCAGGAGAATCGTCCGGCCGAGCTTGGTTCGAATCAGACTGGAGTTCATGTCCCCGAGGCTGTAGTGCCGGCGCCGGGCATCGTCAGGGCCAAGGTGCTTGGCGGCGTAGAGGTCGAGACCTCGTGCGTTGCTGCTCATCGACACCACGAAGTCGAACTGATCGCCCCGGTTGATGTCGAAACATTGCGCGAGAGGACCGATACCGTGAGTGGGGTAGAGGTTCCCATTGCGATCGATCGAATGCTTCAAGCGCCAGAGCCCTTCGTTCTGGTCACTGAATTTGATGCTTCTGAGGTCGTGGATATAGGCTCCTTCCGCATGCAGGAGCTCCCCAAGCAGCCCTTTCCGGACCATATTCAGGATCATCAGCTCGCGCTGTCCATAGCAGCAGTTCTCCATCATCACGCAGTGACGGCGGGACTTCTCAGCTGTCTCCACGAGGCGCCAGCAGTCATCCGCCGTATAGGCAGCTGGAACCTCGACAGCGGTGTGCTTGCCGGATTCCATGGCTGCGAGGCAGACGGGTACGTGCCATCGCCAGGGGGTGGCGTTGAAGACCAGGTCTATGTCGTCTCTCTCGCAGAGTCGACGGTAGTCGGATTCGCCGCGCGTATAGAGGTCCGGTGCCGACTTGCCAGCTTCGATTACCCACTCTCGGACCTCTCGAGCTCGGGCCTCGTCGATGTCACAGAGAGCCTTGATCTCGACTCCCTCGATCTGCAGGAAGTTCCGAACGTGCCAACCGCCCTGAAGGCCGATACCCACGAAGGCCATTCGGACGTTCTCCAGAGGCGGACTGGAGAATCCGATCGGTCCACGGTAATCGTCGCTCCGTCCCTGGCCCCGAGCTGCGGTTCGTAGACTGAGTGCTGCGGCGACGCCTGCCATCGTCGAGACCTTCATGAACTCCCTTCGATTGGTATCCTGGCTCATCAGAGTCTCCTTGCAGCTAGTGCGATCTCATGGCTTTCGGGGTTGCCCTTGTGGAGCCCCGGGTTTCAAGACCCCTTCCCAGCGATTCTGCCCCAGGCACGAACGAGCAGAATACTCGCTATCGCGGCGACCAGCGCGAGTCCTGCGCCTAGAAGGTAGTTGCCGTAGAGCCAGTGGCCAACGGCAAAGAGAGCGCTGTATACAGCGAAGCAGCCGGTCAACATGGCCAACAGGCCCGCCGGGACATCCCACACCGACTCTCCGGTGGCAATGGGCTCTCCGGCCGCGGCAGCGCGATCGATCACAGCTGTCCATCCTGGGCCTCCCGGCCTGGTCTTCTTGTAGAAGGACCGCAGTTTGCTCTCATCGGTCGGCCGAGTGAGAAAGGTGACCACTATCCAGGCTGCGGTGGTGAGCGCGACTCCGACGAGGAGCTCCTGCCAGCTTTCGAGGGTTGTACCGCCCGTCCGGGAGGCAGCATTGTGCTGCAGGAAGAAGGCCAGTGCGACACTGAAGGAGACGACCATTGCGGCGATCTCGCTCCAGGCGTTGATGCGCCACCAGAACCAACGAAGAATGAAGAGCAACCCGGTTCCTGCGCCGATCTGCAGCAGGATCTGGAAGGCCTGCAGCGCATTTTCCAATTGCAGGGCCAGGCTGGCCGCCAGCACCATGAGAATCACGGTAGAGATACGGCCGATCAGCACAAGCTCTCGCTCGCCGGCCTCGGGTCGCACGAAGCGGCGATAGCAGTCGTTGACGATATACGAAGAACCCCAGTTCAAGTGAGTGGAGATCGTCGACATATAGGCTGCGGCCAGGGAACCCACGACCAGTCCGAGCAGCCCGTGCGGGAGGAAAGTGAGCATGGCAGGATAGGCCAGATCGTTGCGCAGCACTTTGGGGTCGATATGCGGAAAAGCGCTGGCCAGGGATTCGAGATCGGGGAAAACCACTACAGAGGCCAGGGCTACCAGGATCCAAGGCCAGGGTCGCAGGGCATAGTGAGCCACGTTGAAGAAAAGGGTCGCGGCGGTGGCGTTGCGCTCGTCCTTGGCAGCCAGCATCCGCTGCGCTATGTAGCCGCCGCCACCAGGTTCCGAGCCTGGATACCAGGCAGCCCACCACTGAACGGCGAGAGGAATCAGGAAAAACGGAACGGCGAGGGCGGGATCGGAGAAATCGGGGAGCAGCGAAAGCTTGTCCGTCACCAGCTCGTTCTCCAGGAGACCGGAAAGGCCGCCTACCGCCGGATGACGCAGCGAATAGAAAGCCGCTGCAATCGAGCCGGACATCGCGACGACGAACAGGAGTGCATCGGTCCACAGGACGCCTCGAAGGCCGCCCGCGGTGCTGAAGATTACGGTGACGAGGATCGCGATTCCGACCGTTTGCAGGGGCGACCAGTGGAGCATGACACCACCGATCTTGATGGCGGCAAGAGTTACCGAGGCCATGACCATGACGTTGAAGAAGACGCCGAGGTAGATGGCTCTGAAACCTCGCAGGAAGGCTGCCACCTTGCCGCTGTAGCGCAGCTCGTAGAACTCGATGTCGGTCATCACTCCCGAACGCCGCCAGAGCTTGGCATAGACAAATGCGGTCAGCATTCCGGTCAGTAGGAAGGCCCACCAGACCCAGTTGCTGGAGACTCCACCTGTGCGCGTGATGTCGGTCACCAGGTTGGGCGTGTCGGTCGAAAAGGTGGTCGCCACCATGGACATGCCCAGGAGCCACCAGGGCATCGACCGACCGGAGAGAAAGAACTCCGACGAGCTCCTCCCGGCTCGGCGGGCGGCCAGTAGCCCGACACCGATCGTGAGTGAGAAATAGCCGAGGATCAACAGGATATCGAGGCGATTGAGCATCATGATTTGGGCGAGATCTCCATGGCAGGTGGTCCGGCTTCCGTGAGCAAGAACGTTGCCGCCTCTGCGTGTTGCGGGAATGCCAGCAGGTAGGATTTCTTCAAGTAACACTTGAACTCTTCGGCATCGGTTCGGGGCACAAGGGCCCAGACCGCGCCTCCGAAGCCGGCACCAAAAGCCGAAGCGGCCACGGCGCCGAGCTGCCGTGCTGCCGAAGCCAGGAACGAGGTCTCCGGGACCTGGTTGCCGAGCAGGGCCTCGGCCAGCTGCATGGATCGATCGATCCAATCCCCAAATTGCCCCATGTCGCCGGCCTCGAGGGCTGCGGCGGCCCCTGGAACAATCACTTCGTTCTCTTGCTCGAAGTGAACGAAGCGGTCATGCAGCTGGTCGACGGGGAAAGCGGGATCTTCTATGTTCTTGACCAGAGAAAGGAACTTGCGGACCGCCTCACGCTCCGAATCCAAGATCGAACCCAGGTCAGAGAGGTTCGAATCGGTCGCCGCTCTCCACAGCGCAGCAATTTCCTGCGTCTGAAGCGACAGGCGGTTGTAATCCGCCCTGGCGGAGCCGGACTTTTCGGCCCGGAGTCCGCTGCTCGCCACGACCAAGATGAACTCGGTTGGAAGCCTGATCGATCCTTCGAATCGAACTGGTGAGTACCTGTACTGCACGACACGGCCTGCCTGACCACAGAGAATCGCGGTGTGATCCTCGCTGCCGCCGAATGTACCGACGCCCTGGGTCCCCTCGAGTGCTCCGTAGGTGTAACCGTTCTCGATGGCACCGAGATACCCGGCGAGGGCCGAAAGGTCGGGGATCGCCTCCCTGTAGTCGGTCCTGTCGGGCAGTGCATTCAGGTTGGCGAGCGCCAGGAAGGTACCCACGACCAGCGCACTGGAGCTGCTCAATCCGACGGCCGCGGGCAGGTCACTGACGAAGGAGATATCGGCCCCTCGGGACAGGCTGGGGAAATTCTGGTCCAGTCTGCGAGCCACAGTGACGAAGTAGGCCTGCCAACTCTCACGCGGAATCGTAGGCTTCTCATCCAGAGAGAACTCGAAGCTCGTCCGCAAGCGAGCATCCTCCACGGAGATCCGCCTGTCGCGTCGAGGGACCGCGACCAGCGCAATGCCTTGCTCCGTGGGAGCGATCAGGCTCCTGCCACCGGCGTAGTCGGTGTGTTTGCCCGCGATCTCGATCCGGCCTGGGACCCATATCACATGGGTTTTGGAGCTGGCAGGGAGCCTGGACCGAAGAGCAGCCGCGGCCTGCATGATGAGGGGTGCTCGACGATCCGATGCAGTTGCGCCCAGGGGCTCGAGCACCCCGGGGTCGCTCAGGTCCCCCAGCTCCCAGGACGAGCTCAAAGTCTCACCTCCACGCCCTCGAGGTAGCTTGCGACAGCAGCAATGTCTCCTCGCTCCGAGAGATCGAGCACGGCTGAGGTGGAGATCGATACCCTGAAGGGCTCTCCCAATTCATCGAGGCAGTACTGGACGGCGGAAGTCAGCTCCAGCTCGCCCCTCTCCGATTCGGCGATCCTGGCGCAGGCCCGGAAGATGGCGGAGGAGAATCTCCAGCAATTCAGACTTACCAGGACGGGTTCGGGAAGGGAATCATAGGTTGCCGGATCGGGCTTTTCGAGGATGCGCGCCAGCAGTCCTGCCGGGTCGGTCTGGACAATCGCGAAGCGAGCCATTCTCTCTCGATCGAGATTGGACTCTCCGCGCGCCAGAAGGCCCGACCGATCGAAGGCCACGAGACCAGGCCCACCCAGTGTCTGAAGGGATCTCAGGACCTCGGTGGAGTAGTAGTTGTCGCCGTTCAGAACTGCAAACTCGCTTTCGGTGCCGATTGCAGACTCCGCCGTGAGAACCGCATCTGCCGTGCCTCTCGGTTCGGACTGTAGTACCAGCTGGATCTCCAATCGTTCGGTCTCGAGCCTCTCGCAATGAGCAATCAGGTCGTCCTGATGGGGAGAGACGACCAGACAGACGCTTCTGAAACCGGCATCAGCGAGAGCGCCCAGGCTGTAGTTGAGGAACGGATGGTCGAAAGGGATGAGGGCCTTGTTCCCCGAGTCGGCCATGGCTCGCTGCTGGGATGTGAGGGCGGCAGAACCGTCGATTCGCCGCATTCTCGTTCCGGTCCCGGCCGCCAGGATCACGGCAG
>CAMYLC010000077.1 GCA_947259195.1 Thermoanaerobaculia bacterium
GGCAGATATTGATGCACGCACTTTGTGGCATTACGCCGCTATTGTAGTTTCTCCTGCCCTGATCTCTACCACGCCGGGTGCGGGTACTGCATATCTTACCTCTATTCGTGACAACAAAGGCGCGTATCTTGATGGTAGCAAAACCTACAAATTGCGTGTTGGAGCCAAACCGCCAGTCAAGAATTTCTGGGCGGTAACGGCTTACGATCCCACGACCCGCAGCCTGCTGGATCCCGGGAAAAACAAGAACGTTTCGATAGGCAGTCGTGAAAAGCCGGTCGCTAATGCCGATGGCTCAGTGGATGTTTATTTCGGTCCAAAAGCACCGAAAGGCATGGAAAAGAACTGGGTTCCTACAAATCCGGAAAAGGGTTTCTTCCTGGTCTTCCGTTTCTATGGACCGACCGAGGGCTACATCGACAAGAGCTGGGCGCTGAACGACCTGGAGCTCATCGACTAGACCTGGCGACCGAGTGAGCTGACGCTGGTCAAGTAGCCAGTCGCGGACTATCTCGAACAAGAGAAGAAATTCCAAGGGGCGGTTCGCAAGTGCGAGCCGCCCCGAGTTTTCCAGCAGAACTCGCGGTGCCGACATTGGCCAGTACCCGAACGGGTCCAATCGGCACCCCTCATGTCCCCCCGCAAACACCCCTTGGGATTGGGGTTGCTCGGCCGTTCTCGCTGACGTAGCCTAGAGTTCGTTCACTAGGGAATTTCACCTTTCGACGTCCACAGGGCACGTGGGCATCCTGACTATGGACTCGACCACTCCTCTCCTCCGCACCAAGCTGACGCGCCTCGAGATGGCAACTGATCTGGTGCCTCGAAGCCGGCTGCAGGAGCTGTTACAGAGCCATCCAGAGCGCTCGTGCACCCTGGTTTCAGCGCCTGCCGGGTACGGCAAGAGCACGCTCGTGTCGAGCTGGCTCGACGCATCCGAGGTACGTGTCTCGTGGCTGTCGCTGGATGAGCAGGACGACGATGCGCGGAGGTTCTTCAGCTATTTGATCGCTGCGGTCAGAACGATCGACGGAGGGTCCTGCCGGAGCACCGAGGAGGTACTCGAAGCACACGACCTGCCCCCGGCGGCGGTCCTCGCCAGCTATCTGAACATGGACCTGGAGACGCTCGGCGAGCCGATCATTCTGGTGCTCGACGACTACCATCGCATCCACAACCAGACCATCCACGACGTTATCAACCGTCTCCTGGAGCATCCCCCCCGCCTCCTGCACCTGGTTCTGGTCACGCGACACGATCCACCCTTTCCTCTCGGCAGAATGCGCGCCCGCAGCGATGTCGTCGAGATCAGGGAGGAAGACCTCCGCTTCAATCTGGAGGAGACCCGCGCCGCTATCCAGAAGATTGCCGGCGTCGAGATCACGGATGAGACCCTGAACCATCTGCATACCGAGCTCGAGGGATGGATCGTCGGCCTGCGGTTGGTCTGCCTGGCGCTGCGTCACCAGGCGGACGGCGAGGGCTATCTCCGCGCCCTACGCGGAGGGACCCGCACCATCCAGGAGTACTTGCTCGAAGAGGTTCTCGGACGGCAGTCGGCGGCGTTTCAGCGTTGCCTGATGAGTACTTCCATTCTCAACCGTTTCTGTGCACCGCTTTGCGAGGCACTCTGCGGTGACGGTACCGGCACCGGCGCCTTGGATGCAGTCACCGAAGGGGGCATAGAGGGGGAGGCTTTTCTCCGCGATCTCGAGCGAGCCAATCTCTTTGCCATCCGCCTCGACGAAAGCGGTCGGTGGATGCGCTATCACCACCAGTTTCAACAGCTCCTGCAATGGCAGCTGCAAAGTCAGAGGACGCCCGAGGAGATCGCTGCCCTGCACGACCGGGCCAGCCAGTGGTTCGAAGACGAGGGGCTGCTGGACGAAGCGCTCGAGCATGCGGTGCGGATCGGCAACTTTGACCGTGCCGCGCGGCTGATCGAGAAGCACCGGGTCGACATGCTGAACGACGACAGGTGGTACGTACTCGAGAGGTGGCTGGAGCGATTGCCCGATTCGATCCGACGCCAGCGGCCTGACCTTCTGCTGGTCGAGGCCTGGAGTGCCTACGAGCGGTTCCAGTTCGATCGACTGGCCTCGGCCCTGGAGAGGATCGATTCCCTCCTGGATGGTGAAGCTCCGGCCCCGTCAGTTTCCGGAGAGTACCTGCTGCTGCGGGGGGAGCTTCACTACTGGGCGGGCGAGGGAGAGGCAGCGAGGCGCTACTTCGAGTCAGCAAGGAAGGAGCTTCCCGAGCGGCACGGCCTGGTCAGGGGACTTCTCGAGCTGCAGTACGGTTTGGCGCTGTGCATGGATGGCGAGAAGGAGCGAGCACTCGAAATCCTCAGCGAACTGGCCCAGGAGGTCGGAACGCCCGAGGGCATCTATCTCTCACGCCTGGTAGCAGGGCTGTACTTCATCCACCAGCTCTCGGCCAGTCCTTTCCCGGCGCGAATCGAGGCAACGCGGCTGCGGGTGGTGGCACAGCGCAGCAACATCGTCTACACGGAGGCCTGGAGCTCCTACATGGAGGCTTGCACCCACCTCCATGCCAACGAGCCAGGCCAGGCACAGACCCACTTTACCGACGCGGTCCGGCGACGGTACATCCTGCACTCGCGGGCCGCGGTCGATGCGCTGGCCGGGCTGGCGCTTGCCCAGCAGCTCCTGCAGCAAGAGGGACAGGCAACCGAGACCCTCGAGATGCTGCAGAACTTCGCCCTCGAATTGAGCGATGGGCAGTACCTGGCCGTCGCCCACTCCTGCCGCGCCCGGCTGGCCCTGCTGCGTCAGGATGTCGCCTCGGCGTTCGAGTGGGCACGGTCCGTCGAGGCGGTCTCGGCACCGGCGGAGCTCTTCATGTGGTTGGAAGTCCCCGTCATTACCCAGGCGAGGGTGCTGATTGCAGAGGGATCCGCAGCTAGCGTGGATCGTGCCCTCGATCTGCTCTCCGAGGTTGGTCAGCAGAGCGAGGCCTGTTGCTTCGTGAACCAGACCATCGAAGCCACCACCCTGCAGGCCCTGGCTCTCCAGAGCCAAGGCCGCCGCGACCAGGCGCTCGAGCGGCTGGCCCAGGCTCTCGACCTTGCTGAGCCCGGGGGATGGGCCCGCCCGTTCGTCGAGGCCGGCCCGCCGATGGCCGAGCTTCTCGCCGAGTTTTCGGAAGGCGAAAAGGAGCGAGCCTTCGTCCAGGAGCTTCGGCTGGTCCTTCAGCAGCCCGCGACCACCGTCGTCACCCCTGCTGGGAAACAGACTGTGAACCAGGAGCTCATCGAACCGCTGACCAACCGCCAGCTCGATGTCCTCGAGCTCCTGGCGGACCGCCTGTACGACAAGGAGATCGCCAAGGCGCTTTCGATCTCGGTCGACACGGTGAAGACCCACCTCAAGCACATCTACGCCAAGCTCGAGGTCTCGAACAGGCGCGAGGCGGTCGGCCGGGCCGAGGAACTCGGCCTCCTGCAATAGGCCCCCCAACCGCGTCTCACTCCTTTTTCACCCCAAACGGGTGACGCGCATCGCCGGCGATGCTCCTAGATTGGGGAGCATGATGGAGCAAGACCCTGGGCGCGAAACGGGAAAGGACCTCCCTCGCGAGGTCGCGTGGCCGCGAACCTACCGCATCGTGGTGGAGGGTCGCCTCGAGGCGAGCTGGTCGGACCGCCTGGCCGGCTTGAAGATAACACCTCATCCCGGTGATCGGTCGGCAGCGCGCACCGTGCTCGTGGGCCCGGTGCGGGACAGGGCGGAGATCTCCGGAGTCCTGAACACTCTGGCCGACCTCCGCCTCTCCTTGCTGAGCGTAGAGCTGGTCGAGGAAGAGAACAGATGAACCTGCAGAGCAAGTGGAAACCACTAGAGGAGAACGATATGAAGACAAGATCACTCATCGCCCCAGCGTTGGCCGTGTGGTTGGCGCTCGGCGCCGTGGCGTGCAGACAGGGACCAGCGGAGACGGTGGCGAAGCCCGAGCCTGTCCAGCCGACGGCGATGAAAATGACCACCGAGATTCCGGCCTCGATCGAGATCCCGGACGAGGTGGAGACCCGTTTGGGAACGCTGCGCTTCGAAGGTGGTTTTCCGACCGAAGAGACAGCGCAGAGCTGGATTTCCAGCGGGCCGTGGAGAGCGTGATGATGACCACACCCGCAGCATCACTGACCGGATTCCGCAACGGCATTCGGGAGTATGGGCCGGACAACGAAACCGCGATCATCTGGCCGCGCATGGACTCCAAGGTACAGTTGCTGACGCCCAACACCACCGTGATCTACCTGTTTCTCTGGCTGGACTTGAAAGAGGGTCCGATGGTCATGGAAGCACCCCCGAACGTACTGGGACTCATTGACGATTTCTGGTTCCGCTACGTCACCGATTTTGGATTGGCCGGCCCCGATAAAGGAAAGGGTGGGAAATACGTCATCCTGCCTCCTGGCTATGAAGGCGAGGTTCCTGCCGGTCATCATGTGGCTCAGTCGCAGACCTACGGTAACTGGCTGTTGATTCGCGGCTTTCTCGAGGATGGCGACGCTGGCCCCGGACTCCAGAACATCAAAGACAACTTCTTCCTCTACCCGCTGGGCAAGACAGCTGCGGACTCCAAGGTGAAGTATCACGACATTTCCATGAAGTATCTCAACACCATTCATGCCTCGGATGTCAGCTACTTCGATGAGATCAACAGGGTTGTCCAGGAAGAGCCGAGTGACTCTCAGAGCCCGGAGATTCTGGGTCTCCTGGCCTCCATTGGCATCGAGAAGGGCAAGCCCTTCGAGCCGGATGCGCGCATGAAGAAGATTCTTGAAGAAGCGGCGGCTGTCGGTTCCGCGGCAGCTCGCGTGGTGCTCTATCGCAACCGGGATGCCGAAGCAAAGGTCTATCCCGACAGCGGTTGGGAACACCCCTGGATCGGGGGAAGTCATACCTTCACCCGCAACGGTGCCCGGTTGATCGACGCCCGCACGCGCTTTCACATGTATGCCACCGGCATCACGCCGGCCATGGTCACGCCGAAGGTCGGCAGCGGCACGCAGTACATCGCCGGTATGCGCGACTCGGAAGGCCGTCCTCTGGATGGCGCCAAGACGTACAAATGCCCGGCAAGGGCTGGCACATGCTCTTCCGCCTCTACGGCCCGGAACAAGCCTGGTTCGACAAGACCTGGCGGCCGAGCGAGATCGAGTTGGTGCAGTAGTGGCGGGCGGCGAGTTTTCTCCGTCGACGTCAGAGATGGCTGTCGACATCGATATCCAAGCAACTCCAGGGAGCACCTCATGAGATCGAATTCACGCCGCATCCTGGCCATGGCCGCACTGGTAGCGGTGATCCTGGCCAGGCCGGTCTGGGCTGACGGCCAGGCTGCATTCCGCGAAGAGCCACTGACCCAGCAGAGCATCCAGCAGTTCTACGACGAGCTCGACCATCAGCGTGCCGTGCAGACCTATCTCTGGTCGATCCCGGCCATGTACATGTACTCCCTCCGTCAGTCCCTGGTCGAGACACTCCCTCCGTCAGTCCCTGGTCGAGACATTCGGTGCCACGCCGAGCAACATACCGATCTGGGAAGACCTGATGGGCAACGAGACCGTCATGCTGACGCCCAACAGCCAGGTGGTCTATGTCTTCAGCTATCTGGATCTGAAGACTGACGGACCGACAGTGCTGGAAGCGCCGCCCAAGCTGGCGGCGATGCTCGACAGCATGTGGGACCAGCCCCTGACCGACATCGGCGCCACCGGTCCGGACAAGGGCATGGGTGGTAAGTACCTGGTTTTGCCTCCGGGCTATGAGGGTGAAGTCCCCGACGGCTACTTCGTCGTCAACTCACCCACCTACGGCGTCATGGTCGTCCTTCGCGGCTACATGGAGAACGGCTCGACAGCCAACGCGGTCGGGAGACTCAAGAAAACGCGAATCTACCCCCTGGCCCAAAGGGACAATCCTCGAGAGACGACGTTCGTCAACGTTTCGGGCAAGCCGATCGACACCCTCTTCCCGACCGACGAGCGCCTGTTCTACAACCTGGCGGAGCTGGTCCAGCAGGAGCCAATCGCCGACAAGGACAAGGTGATGTACGGCATGCTGGCCACCATCGGCATCAAGAAGGGCGAGCCGTTCAACCCCGATGCGCGCATGCAGGGGATCTTG
>CAMYLC010000078.1 GCA_947259195.1 Thermoanaerobaculia bacterium
GTGGTTGCGATGGGCTGGACTGCGTGACCGGTAACGACGACACCTCCGGTTGCAGCGGCTTCACGACCGAGGTCACCTGGGCCGCCGACGGCACCGAGGACCTGATCCTGGTCCACGGCTTCAGCAGCGCGACCGGCGACTTCGACCTCACGGTTACCTGCGCTCAGCCCATTGAGGGCGACTTCTGCGAGGACGCGATCGGTCCACTGGCCGTGGATTCGGTTACCCCGGGCACGACGACCGGCGCGACGCCGGACGAGCCGCCGTCGATCGATTGCGGCACGGCTGTCACGGCTCCGGGCGTCTGGTACACCGTTGTGGGTACCGGCAACACCATGACCGCATCGACCTGTAACGATGGAGATCCCTCGACAGGCGGCGCCAACTACGACACGAAGATCAGTGTCTACTGCGCCGATTGCGAGACCAAGGAGTGCATCGGAGGTCAGGACGACGACTTCGCCAATTGCAGTGGCTTCACGACGAAGTTCGACTGGCCCACCCAGGCGGGCGCGACCTACAACGTGTTCGTGCACGGTTTCTCCAGCCAGACCGGCGATTTCGATCTGGCGATTCTGGATGACGGAGTGCCGGCCGAGGGAGCCAACGACTGCGATGGCGTCCCCGAGGCGTTTGACTTCTGTCCCGGTACGGTCATCCCCGAGTCGGTGCCAACCTCAGGCACGCTTTCCGCCAACAACTCGGCCCTGACGGACGGCAGCGGCGTCTTCACCACCGCCCCGCCCAACCCGCAGGGGCTGCTCTTCACCATCGAGGACACGGCCGGCTGCTCGTGCGAGCAGATCGTCGAGGCCCAACACCTCGGTCAGGGACACCTCAGGAACGGGTGCTCACCTGGAGCCATGCGGAATTGGCTGGCGTTGTTGGAGGATGCATCTTGCGGCAATTGCATCGAGGCCCACGGTGGGATCGGCTGCGAAGTCGCGGAATGCGAAGCGGCAGTCTGCGACTTCGATCCCTTCTGCTGCAACGTTGCCTGGGATGGCATCTGCGCGGCTGAAGCGATCGACACCTGCGTGCCCGACATCTGCATCGCGTTGCCTTCGGGCCCCACCTTCTCGGCGGTAGAGGAGATCTACTCCGCTCTCCCCGAGGAGCCCGTATCGAAGGATCCCAATTACACGCCGAAGGTCGAATAAGACTGAAGGCACTTACCTTGACAGCCCCGCTCCCTACAAGGAGCGGGGCTGTTTGTTTCCTGGTCGACTGCGAATCGGCAACAGGCACCTATTTTCCAGGCTTGCGGCCTCAGGAAGACGTCCCGTCGCCGATTTTCGCGGTGGGTAATGTGGTAGGGCAGACCGGGTAAGACGACGCGAGCCAGTCGGGGCAAATCCGACCACCTCGGGGCATTTCAAGCGGCGCCCCTGAGAACATTGACGAGGTTCAGATGCGGAATCTTGCCGCAAGGTGTGCCTGTCCCCTTTTTCGGTAACATGTTCGCTTCGAGGCCGCTTTGAGATCACTACAGTTCACCTCCTTTCAGGCAGGCACCTGTTTGACGCTGGTGATTCTGGTCGTTTCGGCTGGGTGGTTGCAGGCCGCCGGGCCGCCAGCCGTGTTGCCACCGGATCTCGACCTGGTGGAGCCGGCTGTTGCCGAGTTGATCCGCGAGACGCACGGACAATTGGGAATGGTCTACGAGGCCAACAATCTCTGGCCCGAGGCCGAATCCTGCTATGAGAACGCGGCGACTCTCGACCCTCGTGACGACCGCTGGCGTTACCGGCTGGCGGTGGCCAGTCGCCAAACCGGGAACCTGGACCGCTCGCTGGAGCTCCTACGGCAGTTGGTCACGGAACGGCCAGAGCTGGCACCGGCACATCAGCGTCTGGCGCTGGCCCTGCTGGAACGAGGTGAGCTGGCCGGTGCACGGTTCCACTTTCAGCGCCTGATCGAGCTCGAGCCGGCAGCGCCCCAGGGCTACACGGGACAGGCCAATGTGCACCTGCTCGAGGGCGACGCGGCTGGCGCTGTCTCGCTTCTGGAATCAGCGCTGCGCCTCCAGCCCAAGGATCGCCAGGCCCATTACTTGCTGGGGCTCTCCTTGCGAGCCCTGGGCAGACAGGATGAGGCCAGCCGAGAGTTGGCCATGGGGCTCGGGGCAACACCGAGTTATCTGCCGGATGCCCTGGACTTCGAGATCGAGCGGCTGGGGGTCAACCTGACGGCACGGCTCGACAGGGCGGGAACCTTTCTCGGTCTGGGAAGGGTGGAGGAGGCCACCAAAGAGCTGGAGACCGCCCTTCGCGATCACCCCGACAATTTGCAGGTGATGAACAATCTGGCGATCGCCTACCTGCGGCTCAACAAGACAGACGACGCTTTGACTTTGCTCCAGCGGGCCCTCACGATCGACGACCAAGGCTTCGCCACCTACCTGAACCTGTCCGCCTGCTATATGCGAATGGGACGACCGGAAGAGGCGTTGGCCGCCACCGATGCCGCGGTCTCGAAGGCTTCGGAGGTCGCGAAGACCCACCTGGCCCGTGCTGGGGTGCTTGGCGCCATGGGACGATTCAAAGAAGCCGGTGCCTCGCTGGAGACGGTGATCGATCTGGAGCCGGACAATCTGCGCGCCCACCTCATGCTCGCGCGAGTCCACGAGCTGACGGACCAACCAGCGGAGGCAGCGTCGGAGTTCTCCGCCGCCCTGAAACTGGCACCCGAAGATCTAGGAGCATGGCTCGGATTGGCCAGGACCAGGTTGGAGCTCGGCGAGGTCTCGGCTGCCGAGCAGGCCCTGGCGCGCGCCCTTGAGTTGGCTCCGGAACATCCTCAGGTCATCGAGCTTGGGCAACGACTGGCAACGGAAGGCGATCGTTGAAGCAACACGAGCCTTCGAGCGGATCTCGAATCGTCCCGCGATTCACTCCGGTCCTTCTCCTGTGCGCCGCAATTTCCAGCACCACGTCGGCCGTCGACACCGAAGCCTGGTTCGAGGAAGTCTCTACCGAGGCCGGCATCGACTTCGAGCAAGTCCGTGCCAACCCTGTCCGCTACTGGTTTCCCGAGATCATGTCGGGCGGAGCCGCCTGGTGCGATGTGGATGGCGACGGCTGGCTCGACCTCTACCTCGTGCAGGGGGGTGAGCTGGAGCCCGGCTCGGAACCGGCACCCGGCAACCGCCTCTACCTCAATATGGGTAACGGCCGATTCTCCGACGCTACCGAGACCGCCGGCGTGGGCGATACAGGCTATGGCATGGGGGTGGCTTGCGCCGACTTCGACGGCGACGGCCACCAAGATCTGTACGTCACCAATGTGGGCGCGAATGTGCTCTACCGCAATCGAGGGGACGGGACCTTTGTCGACGTGACCGAGCAGGCCGGGGTCGGGCACGAGTCATGGGGGGCGAGCGCCGCATTTCTCGACTACGATCGGGACAGCGACCTCGATCTGTTTGTAACGAACTACGTCAACTGGTCACCCGAACGAGAGTTGACCTGCACGTCTGGAGCGAAGAAGCGGGACTATTGCCAGCCGGAGAACTATAACGCTTCGGCTCGAGACGTCCTCTACAGGAACGAGGGTGACGGTCGCTTTACCGATGTCAGTCGCGAGGCGGGATTGTGGGCAGCCTTCGGTAACGGCCTCGGAGTCGCTCTGGATGACTTCGACGGCGACGGGTGGCCTGACCTCTACGTTACCAACGATGGTACGCCGAACCAGCTCTGGATCAACCAGGGCGATGGACACTTCGTCGACGAAGCCCTGATGGCCGGGGCCGCGGTCAATATGATGGGCACGGCCGAGGCTGGGATGGGCGCGGCGGCGGCAGACGTCGATGCGGACGGCGACCCCGACCTTTTCATGACCCATCTGCGCGGTGAGACTCACACTCTCTACCTCAATCAGGGTGGGTTCTTCATCGACCACACTGCAGGCGCCGGTCTGGCGGCGCCAGTCGTTGCCTTTACCGGTTTCGGCACCGGTTTCGCCGACTTCGACCACGATGGCCACCTGGACCTCTTCGTGACCAACGGTCGGGTCGTTCAGACCTTGGCACCCATTGTCGAGGGCAAACCCTTCGCCGAGCCGAATCAGCTCTTCCGCGGTCAGGGTAACGGCCGGTTCGAGGAGGTCTCACCCCGGGGCGGAACCAACCCGGAGTTGGTGGAGAACGGTCGTGCCGCGGCCTTCGCCGACTACGATAATGACGGTGACATCGACGTCGCCGTGGTCAACAACGGCGGCCCCGCCCAGCTGCTCCGAAACTCCAGTGGCAGTCGTGGCCAGTGGGTCATGTTTCGGCTGAAGAACGGCGGCGGCCGTTCCCCTCTCGGCGCCCGCCTGCGGGTCGCAATCGGAGACCGAGTGCAATGGAGGACAGCCGAAACCGCTTACAGCTACTGCGCCGCCAACGATCCCCGTGTCCACTTTGGGCTGGGAGCCAGCGGGACAGTGGACGAGGTTCTGGTGGTCTGGCCCGATGGCCTCGAGGAGGCCTTCGGTCCATTTCCTGCGAACCGACTCCACGATCTGCACCATGGGACTGGTCGAGAGAACACACCCTCAACTCCAAGGGGTGCCGACCGGTAAGTATGGGCTGACAGCTGGCCCGCAGCGTTACTCGGTAGTCTCGGCGGGTGGTTCCTCCATCTCTCTCTGACGATCCGCGAACGGGAAGTAATCGAGCACGTCCTACTCCCACACGTTGGTGGGGAAGATCACCACCAGCTCGGCCACGTCATCGTCCAGGTTCTGAAACCAGTGCGACACCATCGGCGGGATGTCGACGATATAGGGTCCCGTCATCTCGAAGACCTCGTCACCCAGGGCGTAGAGAATCTTCTGATTGTCGGTGAGCACATGGGCCTCTTCGCCCAGGTGGGTGTGCATTGGAGGAGCGCCTCCGGGGGCGGTGTAGGTGATCCCGACGACCAGATTCTGGTATCCATGGCGCTGGCGCTCCATCACATGGACGTACTCACCCGGGCCGGGATTGATGACGATGAGATCGTCCTTCGACAAGGCGAAATCGGCGACTTCGCTCATTGCCGGGGCCTCGAACGAACCAGGAATCCTGCGGGTCTCGATCACACCGCCGAGCCACCTCAGCCACCTTCAGAGTCGAGGCCTGCTCGACCCTGATCCGGTGGCGAGCGAGTAGGTGCCGGCAGTCTTCGCGAGGGTTGGAATCCGAGAGCCTGAGGGGGGCCGGTCAGTGCCGCTCTGGTGACTCGGGCCATACGGTGCGATACTCCCTTGAGCTCGGGGAGCTCCCGCGCCGAAGCGCAGGGAGACCGGGGAACAGAAGGAGAATCACGATGGGCGACAAGGGCGGCAGGAAAGACAAGGAAAAGGGCAAGAAACAGAACGCCAGCAAGCAGAAGAAAGAGGCGAAGAAGAAGGAGGACAAGCAACCGAAGAGGAGGTTCTGAGGCACGGAAATAGGGGACAGGCACCGATTTCCAGGCAGGCTGTGACTTGACCGGCGGCGGTACGACTGATGTGGTCGTCACTGTGCGGTGGGAGCGGGGCTCTGGCAGAATAGCGGCGACATGAGGGGCTTCCGGTGCACGGCCACCGGCATCCTGGTTCTGATCTGCCTCGCGAGCCTGGGGTTGCCCTTTTCAGCGTCTTTCGCTACCACGGCTACGTGCTTCAGATCGCACAGCACCTGGAGTTCGCTCCCAGCTGTAAGTACCTCATCGACCCGGCTGTCAATTCGAGCGATGATCGAGTCTGGCTCCTGGACTCGCGGCTGCGGTTCACGTTCTAGAGTGCCAACTGGATCCGGAGAGCGCGATCGATCTCCCGGCTCTCCGCCTCGCTGACTCGACCGAGCACCTCTCCAATGCGCTGCCGCGAGATCGTGCGGAGCTGGTTCGCTACGAGTCGGGAGGGCTTGGCGAGACCGCTCTCCGCCGAGTCGACTCGGGCTTCGTAGGGCCTCAACTCGCGATCGGGCAGCCGGGTCAACGGCACCACCTGGACGACCGCGTCGAATCCGCAGGCGACATCGTTCGAGACAATGACAGCCCGTCGGGTCTTGCGGATCTCTCGCCCTTCCGCGGGGTCGAGGCGCACAGTGACGACGGCACCCCGTTCGAGAAGGGTCACTCACCCACCTCGGCATCCACCGATTCCCACTCGCTGTTCAGCCGGTCAGCCTCGGCCGCCTCTTCGCGATAGGCCTCCTCCAGCCTCTGATCAAGTTCTCGGGCGCGGTAGGCCTCGACAGCCTCGGCGATGGTGGAGCTGACGCTTGGAGTGGTGCGCAGGTAGGCCGCGACCTCTTCGGCGACGGATATAGTCAATTTTACCTTACCCATTGTATGGAAATATTACCATAGTAAAGAGGTGGTGGTGAATCCCACAGAGGATCCTCTCGAGTGGTTTCTGGCAGCTAGAATGGGCGCTTCGTGCCGGCGTGCAGGAAAGCGCACTGAGGAGGGGTCGATGCAGGATTCGCTGACGATGAGTGGAAAGGGGTGGCCGCGGTTGCTGAGCTTCCTGTTCGGCATCGGGATGGTCGTCTCCTCGGTGCTCACAATCGAGCACTACTATGCCGCCAACTACCCGACGTCGATCTTCGAGGGCTCGTTCTGCGACATCAGTGCCTTCTTCAATTGCGACAGCTCGGCCTACAGCGAGATCTCCGCGATCGGCGGTGTGCCACTGGGTTACTTCGGTTTGCTCATCGGGGCACTCGTTGCGCTGGGTGCGGTGTTCCCCTCACCCGCCTTCGAGAGAACGAACAAGACGATCTCGCTGGTGAACGCGATCGGTGTAGTCGTGTTGCTGCTCTACTCCGTGATCGGCCTGGGGAGCCTCTGCCTGTTGTGCAGCGGGTTCTACGTCTTCTCCCTCGCCAGTTGCTTCCTCTTCTGGAAGTACGGTATCGACAAGGACGATGGCTTTCTGGCCAGCTGGTTCCGTCCATCGGTCAAGCATCTGGTGACCTACGGGGTCGTGGCTCTTGTTGGCGCCTGGGGTTTCACGCTCTATACGGGTGCCAGGCAGGACGCGCAGTCGGGAGGCGTTGCGACACGTGCCGTCAAAGAGTTCTACAACCTCGAGGTCGTGGAGTGGCCCAGCTTCATCTCACCGTTGTGGACGGCCAAGGCGACCAACAACTTCGAGGATGCTCCGATCCGGATCGTGGAGTATGGTGATCTGCTTTGTTCCGACTGTCTCTACCTGCACCAGCAGCTGAAGCGGCTGAAGACGGAGTTCGACGGCCAGATCAACATCGCGTTCCAACTCTTTCCCCTAGAGGCCAAGTGCAACGACGTGGTGGAGAAGGACCTGCATCCCGGCGCCTGCGCCATGTCCTACGCAGCGGCCTACGATCCCGACAAGTTCCTGGCGATCCACGACGAGATCTTCGGCAACTTCCAGCAGGCACGTCGGCAAGAAGAGTGGCGAGCGGCGCTACCAGGGCGGTTCGGGGTCGAGGCCGCGCTGACGGATCCGGCAACCATCGCGCTGGTCGATCGCATGATCCAGACGGGTAGGGAATACGAGAAGACAGACGAGCGCTTCGCTCATGGCATCCGATCGACACCGACGATGATCGTCAACAACAGGATGATCATCGGGACGCTACCCTACGAGCAATTGCAGGCCATCTTCCAGGCCCTGGTCGATGAACAGGATGCTGGCGACCGCCGTTTCATCGAGAGCTGGGTGGAGTAGCTCGCCCCGGAGCGGTCGTGTCCCCAGTGATACCAGACATGAGGGTTTTCAGAGGCCTGATCTTCGTCGGCTTGAATACCGCCCTGTTCGGGGCCTACTGCCATGCCATGGTCGGTAGGCTGCAGCCTTTCAAGTTCCATCCGGTGAAGTTCGTCATCCTGTAGCTCTACCTGGGATTCCTCTTCGTCGCTGCCCTTTGCGGGATTCTCCTGTGGATCCAGTTTCCGGACGGAGGCCCCCGGTCGGTCCCCTTGCCCCTGATCGGCGCTCATCTGAATGGCTGGCCCGTGTTCGTGGCCGTTCTCTCCTGCCACCACCTTTTTGGCCGATGGCTCTTCGGTCCTTCGACGGGCGTTTGACGCCACCGGAGTCTCGTCCGGCGGTGAGTGGCTCCTCTATTGCCTCTTTAGTCCGGAGACGTGGCAGACCCGCGGGAGAGTTCTAGGCTTCGATCAGGCGCTCCTCCACGACCGAGCTCTCGTTAGCGATCTCGACACGATTGCGCCCCGCCTGCTTTGCGACGTAGAGTGCCTCGTCTGCCAACTCGAGAAGAGAGTCCTCGCCGAGGACGTTCTGGTTGGGGTAGGCGGCGCCGCCGACGCTGATGGTGATCCGTACCGTCTGGCTGCCGTCGACGAGCGACGATTCCTCCACGGCTCGACGCACTCGCTCGCCGATAGCTCTGATGTTCTCGCTCGAGGCCGCTGGAAGGACGACGAGGAACTCCTCGCCACCGTAGCGGACCAGGATGTCCCCTTCCCGCAGCATCGAGCTGACGATACCGGCCACCGACGTCAAGAGACGATCGCCCACCTGGTGGCCGTAGGTGTCGTTGACACTCTTGAAGTGGTCGAGGTCGAGCATCATCACGCCCAGAGGGGTGTTGGCACGAATGGCGCGGCCGAATTCCTCGTGCAGCCGACCCAGACCGAACCTGCGGTTGTAGACGCCGGTCAGCGGATCGAGAGCGGCCAAACGCTGCAATCGACTGTGGGCCATGGCGTTGTTCAAGGCTAGCCCGAGTCCATGGCGGAAGAGGTCCAGTCGCGCCAGGTCTTCGGCTTCGAAGGTCTCGGTCGAGGCCATCACGACGACGCCGAGCGGCACGCTCTTGTGGCTGACCGGCAGGAAGACGACCGCTCGGGGGCGAAAGTCGACCAGAGCACCTTCGATCTCGACGTCCTGCGGCACGTCCAAGACCTCTGTCGAGTCAGATTGCATGGCAGCCCGGACGAGGTCTCGGTTGACGATGGTCTCTGGTTCGCGGACTCCGAGACTGGCCTGCACCTGCAAGTGCCCGCCAATGTCGACCAGAATCGCCCCTGCAGCGGCGCCGGTGTGATCGAGAAGTTGACGCAGAGCGCCGTTGGAGACAGCGTCCAGCTCCAATCGGCTGCTGAGCATCTGAGTGAAGGAACGGACCGCGGCCTGGGTTCGCATCGAGCTGGCCAGTGCTTGGACCAGGCTGTTGAAGGCGCGAGCGCTGTCGCCGATTTCGTCATCCGAATCGACGACGATCGAACAGTTCTCCGGTGTGCACTTGCTCAGGTCACCGGTGTAGGTCATCTCTCGCAGCTCCTCGCCAACCGTCCCCATCCGGTCAGCAAGCAACCGGACCCGATTACCGGCGACCAGCTTGGCGAGAGTGAAGTTGAAACAGCCGGCCAGGGCTCCGGCACCGAGACAGGCGCCGAAGAATCCCGGCGTGATCGCAGTCTCCGGCGGCACGCCGAGGAGCAGTACAAAGAAGGGGAAGACGAGGCCGATGAGGAGTCCGAACGCCACCATCCAGATGGCTAGATCGTAGAAGACGCGATTCGTGATTCGCATTGCTGTGCCCCTATGGGCTGCTCCCCATGAGCTGATGAGAGCCGATTGGGGCGGATTTCACAATGCAAACCGACACATCGAAGGCGTCAGGCGTTTGGACTCCGCCTGGTCACGAAGCGAGGTATGGCGCTAGCTGGTTGCGGCCAACCCTAGGGGACGGCGGCCGACCAGGCGCTCGTGTCTCCCGACTCGAAGCCACCTCTGAAGATGGCATGCGTGCTCGGCGGAGGCAGCGCCTGAATTTCTGCGGCGGAGAGGGCACGGGCGTAGATACGCACCTCGTCGAGGCGCCCGTCCCAGGGGCGGGCAGCGCCGTCGGGTGGATTGCCGCCGATCCAGACGGCAACGGCACTGTTGGGCGTGAGGCTTCCGGTCTTGCCGGTGCTGCCGACCAGGGCGCCATTGAGGTAGAGCAGCATGCTGGAGCCGTTGTACACCGCAGCGGCATGCACCCAGGTGTCCTCGGGTAGGTTGCCGGAGGAGGCGATCAGCGTCGAGGTGACGCCTTCGGTCTTGAGGCGAAAACGCAGTCTGGTCCCGGTGCCGCTCTCGATGGTGCTCAGCATGAAGTAGTGATCATCCTCGGCGGTGCCGGTAGTCTTGGAGAGGATGCGACAATCCCTGGCCACGCAGTTGGCCAGGTCCTCAGAGTAGATCCAGGCTGCCAGGGTCATCGCACCGCCGGTGGCATCCAGGGTGCCGACGTCGATGTAGTCGTTCTCCCCATCGAAGTCCAGACTCGGGCCATCGATCCACTGAGGACCGTTGACCAGGGTGCCGGTGTGGCCGTGTCCCGAGGCGTCCAGAATTAAGGTGCCTGTCCCTTCATTGAGGGGCCAGTAGGCGGCGAGCCCTTGAGAATCCTGGACGAAGACAAACGGAGTCTGGGAGTCGAGTGCAATCGCGTTGCCTGCCACGTCTTCGACGTCATTGACGGTCAGTTGATAGACGATGCCTTCGGAGAGTGTCGAAGTGGTGAGGGTCACTGTCTGCCCAGCAGTATCGAGAGCGGCATCCGTGACACTGACGCCGTGAGAGATCGCGTAGCTGGAGGAGTCCTCGGCGGTGACGGAGTCCAGGTCTTCGCTGAACTCGACGATCACCTGCGTGGGATCGCCGAGGGCGAGAACTGAGTCGATTACCGGGGGCGTCAGGTCGACGTCACCACCGCCGATAGCGAGGTTCTCGTAGACCGTCAGACTCTGCTTGGACCAGCCGATGGAGAGGATGTCGAGATCACCGTCCAGGTCCATGTCCACGAGCTGGGTGCCGTCATGGTGATCGATCAGGGAGGAGTCGCCGGGATCGACAGTATGGGTGACCCATGACGCTCCGTCTCCATTGTTCTCGTAGACGTAGACTTCACCATTGCCCTGGTGCGCCCCGCCGACCACGTCGATATCTCCATCCCGGTCGATGTCCGCCGCATCGACGCTGAAGTAGTCCACATCGGTGGCGATGACCCGCTCGGTCCAGGTCTGAGCGTCGTCTGAGCTTTCGCCCCACACCAACCGCTGGCCGAATTCCACTCCGATGACGACATCCAGATCGCCGTCACCGTCGATGTCGGCCAGCACCACACGGTCGGGCACTCCACCGCTCACGACCACGCCACTCTGGGTGGTGAAAGTGCCGTTGCTCTCCTGGCGAAGCCAATCGGACCCCAGGTGGATGTCGGTGTCGCCGTCGCCGTCCACGTCCCCGGTGGGAACCTGCTCCTGGTTGGTGGTGGTACTGATCGAGGACAAAGGCCAAGTTGCGATGGTGGGGTCGCTGGGGACCGTGAACATCGAGGTGCCGGAAGCACCGTTGTGCCAGGACAGGACGACCTCTTCCTCGCCCCCGGCAATCACCTGGTCGACGCTGACGCCCTGTAGAAAGTCGCCCCCGGTAGGCGTGTTGGTGATAGTTCGGATGGTGAACAGACCGGCGCCATTGTTTTGGCCCCAGGAGAAACTCTCGCCCGCGACTTCGCCGTTGGTCCCCAGGACATCCAGATCGCCATCGCCGTCGAAGTCGTGCACGGCGGCCATGTTGTGAAGCGGAGCGCCGATCGTTGTCCGAGACCACACGCCGTCCAGGTCGCCCGGGTTCGGGTACCACCATCCACCCGTGACTAGATCTGGCAGTCCATCGCCATTCATATCACCACCAGCCACGAAGACCGCTTGCCAGGGCAGCGCAGTTTCGATGATGTGGCGCTGCCAACCGTCGAGGGAAAGCGGCCCACTCTGGTTCTCCCACATTTCGATGACAGCCGAGTTGGGAGCACTGTCATTCCAATTGGCACCGTAGATGTCGATATCCAGGTCGTTGCCGATGTCGCCGACCCGCAGGTTGTGGGAACCGGTCGTGTCGATGACCTGCTGATTCCACACCAGACCGCTGCCTTCATTCAGATAGATGCTCACCTCGTCCGGGTTCGACGACTGGTGCATCTCGGCCGTCACCAGGTCGAGATCTCCATCACGGTCCATGTCGGCGGCCTTGAAGGTGTGGAAGTACGACACCGCAGGGTCGATGCTGTGCTCGATCCAGGGGCCGTTGACCGGATCGGTGGTCTCGTACCAGGAGAATCGGCCCGAGCTTTCGGAGGGAGCGAGCACCACATCGAGGTTGCCGTCGTCGTTAATGTCCACGGCCAGGACCCCGACGTCGTCGGACCAGTTGCTGTCGATGGTGTGCTCGACCCAAGTCGTCAAATTGACCTGCTCCACCCAGAAGCCGTTGTGGACGACGTCGAGATCGTCATCTTCGTCGACATCGGCCAGGGAGGTTCCTTCTCCATCGGTGGTGCTGATCGTGGTCCGCGACCACGAGGTTGGGCTCTCCTGCCGCCAGAGGTATGTCAGGCCATCGGACTTCTTGCGAGTCACGACATCCAACGCGCCGTCGCCGTCGACGTCGCCCACCTCGACGTCGTGGTTGTTGGCGCCATCGGTGCCGATCAGGTGTACGGTCCACGTCGATGTCCGAGGATTCCCACCCGGCCGGGGGTTCTCGTACCACTCGAGTCCGCTGGAGTCCGGGATGACGACATCCAAGTCGCCGTCATTGTCGATGTCGGCCACCTGCATGTCGGTAGTCCAGGAGCCGGTGGCTCGAATGGCATGCTCAGTCCAGTCGGGATACTCGTACCAGAACATGCCACCGCCCGAGGAGCTGGCGGCGAGAGCGTCGAGGAACCCGTCGCCATCGATGTCGCCCAGAGCCTTGCAATGGGGGTCGCTCGGATTGGTCGCGTCGATGACGACATGCTGAAAGATCGGTGGCTGAGCCAAGAGAGGGCTGGACATAACCACCGCGATGGCGACTCCCAGCCACACTCGGGAAGTCGCGAAGCCCCTTCCGAAGTGAGCTCGCGTCACTCCGAGGTCACGTTCGGAGCTCACCATCTTCGAGGGGACTGCGCTGTTGCCGCTTTTCATCGGATGTCCTTTAGGGCTGACTGCTCGACCAGTTGGAGAGGTTACCCGACTCGAACCCCTCGAGGAAGATCAGGAGGAGCTCCTTGAATTCCTCTGCCAGGGTCCAGCCCGGGTTGCCGCCGGAATTCCATTGGTAAGCGCCGACGTCGGCGCTACCCTGGCGCAGCAGACCGTTGAAATCGTCGACAGCCAGGTATGTCGGGCTTGCAGCTCCCATCAGCAGGGATCCGCCCCCCGGAAAGACGTCCTGTGGGAGCTGGCCCGAATAGCTCGCTGCCACCAGATCGAGGCCGATGTCCCCGGAGGCGTCGAAGCCCGAGCTGACGCCCGTCAGCCCACCGCTGCCGGCATTCGACACCACCGTCAACTGCGAAGTGGTGCCTGAGACCCGGATGGCGTCGCCGTTCTGGGCGAACAGAGCATTGTTGGCGATGACTACCGATCCCGCGATGCTGTTGCTTCTGACCGCCGAATTGACGGGGGCAAGCACGGTGTTGTGAGTAATCACGAGATTCGACGGCACCCCGCTCTGGTGCGGTTGGTTGCGAATGCCGTCTTGGGCCGCCCCCAGGATTATGTTGTTGCGGATGACGGCGTCCGCCGCCGCCTGAATCGCATGGTCGCCGCACCCCCACAGGAGGTTACGCTCGATGATATTGGGGCGACCATTACCCACAGTGGAGTAGGTGAGGACGCAGGGGTACTTGGTGTCGTGGATCACATTGTCTCGAACGACGTTGTTGAAACTGCCCTCCTTGATCTCGATGCCGTCACCTTGTGAGACGCCCGAACCGTTGGTGTGGTGAATGTAGTTGCCCTCGATCAGGCTGTCGAACATGCGGCAGTCGTCGTAGTTACAGCCCAGGTACATGCCTTCGCCGGTGTGGTCGGTGTCGTGAATGTGATTGCGCCGCAGCACCAGGCCTTCATAGGAGCTGCCGGGCACGTTGGCGGAGAGCGCTACGTCGTTCGTGTGGTGAATGTGACAGTCCTCGACGGTGATGAAGTCGGAATCCGAGATCCGGATGCCGTGCGAGCCGCCGGTGACTTCGAGGCCCCGTAGCGTCACATACTCGCTGGACTCGACATTGATGACATTCTGCGAGGTGTTCGGATAGACGATGACCGGTGTCTCACCCCCCTTGGCACGAATGACGATGGGTAGTGCTGCTGTCCCGATCAGCTGAATACTGAACCGCGAGCCGAGGGTGTACGTGCCGCCACGCAGGACCAGCTCGTCCCCGGGCTGCAGAGCGTTGACAGCTGCCTGCAGGTTGTCGCCCGGCCCGATCTCTGTGGTCACGGCGCCGGCGGGCAGCGCCAGGATAGGGGCCAAGACAAGCCAACCACGAACCGTGCAGGCTTGGAGGTTCATCACTCATCAAGCTAGCCAGAGAGGCGGGGCCTCGATATGGAATTTGTCACAGTGGCGATCGGACCCAGCCTGGGCAACGGCCTCGCCTGGTGAAGTCGACGTATACTGGACCGACTCCCATGACCGACTTGTCCGGCAGCTCCCCTTCTGAAGCCGTCACCCGAGGCCTTCGTGTCCGGGTGGAGCCGCAGTTCGAGCCTCGCCGCTCGCAGCCGAGTGCCGGTCAGTGGTTCTTCCTCTACACGGTGACGATCGAGAACCGGTCCGAAGAGACGGTGCAGCTGTTGACGCGCCACTGGATCATCACGAACGGCAATGGTGAGGTCGAAGAGGTGCGCGGTCCAGGTGTCGTCGGCGAGCAACCGATTCTGGCGCCCGGTGAGTCCTTCCGCTACACCTCGGGATGTCCCCTGACCACCGATGTCGGCAAGATGGAGGGCACCTACCAGATGATCACGAAATCAGGCGAGGCGTTTGATGCCACGATCGCGCCCTTCACGCTGGCCGCGCCGGGTCTGGTGCACTGAGAGAACGATCGGGCTCCCTTGGTTTGCCTGCTGGTTGGGTCCAGCTGGAAAGGTAGGCAATCAGCCGTTGACGGCAGCGGCTCGCGACGGCTACTGAGGAGCTGTCCGCCAGAGTTACCGCTGACAAGCGTCGAATCGGCCGGCCTCTGCGCCGGCAATGGTGAGGGATTTCATAGTTGCTGCGGTCGCATCGCGGCAGCATGGCCCTGGAGAACCTGCATGCGTCACCTGGCGTCCTACAACCTACGACCGTTGACTCTGGTTCTGCTGCTGGCCTTTCTGGTGGTCGCGATCCTGGCGCTGCTGCCACAGTTCTCCGATCTCACCGTCGTCGAGCTGCGTCTTGCGGCTATCGGGTTTTCGGGTGGGGTCCTCATCGTGGGGGCGTGGGCGATTCGCCAGACCAATCGTCGCCTGGCTCGACTGAGTCTCGTGGCCAACGCAATCGGGCAAGGAGACTACGCTGCCCGAGCAGAAGTCGAGGGCGGAGACTCGATCGCCTATCTGAGCGGAGCGGTTAATCGAATGGCCCGACGTACCGAGGCGGTCATCGTAGATCTCCAGGACCACAAGCAGGAGGTCTCGCGGCTCTCGACGCACGATGCGCTGACCGGCTTGCCAAATCGACGCCTGTTCCACGAGCTGCTGCTCAAGGAGCTGGCCCACGCGCGACGCGACCGCCAAAAACT
The DNA here is from genome assembly GCA_947259195.1 of Thermoanaerobaculia bacterium. Taxonomy (GTDB): domain Bacteria; phylum Acidobacteriota; class Thermoanaerobaculia; order Multivoradales; family JAHEKO01; genus JAUVRX01. The sequence continues at coordinate 15,515 of CAMYLC010000078.1, forward strand.
AGGTGTCATCCTGATGGACCTGGACAGCTTCAAGAACATCAACGACGGCCTGGGACACGATGTGGGAGACCTCATCCTCCGCAAATTGGCCGGCCGCCTTCAGAGCATCACCCGCGAAGCCGACACCGTCGCCCGGGTCGGTGGTGACGCGCTCGCGCTCATCTTCTCGGGGGTGGAGAACCTGGAAGGGGTCACGGAGGCCATGACACGTGTCTGGAAGCTCTATGAGAGGCCGTTCGAGACGGGTGGCCAGTCGATTCTGATCTCCGCGAGTGCAGGAATCAGTTTGTATCCGGACCATGCGCAGTCGTCCGAGCTGCTGGTCGGACACGCCGAGTCGGCCCTGCAGTGGGTCAAGGGGCGTGGCGGCAAGCGCTGGCAGGTCTTCGATCCCTCCATGGACCGGCAAGCCGGAGCCCGATTGAAGCTCGAGCAGGATTTCCATCGGGCTCTCCAAGGCAACCAGCTGCTCGTCCACTATCAACCGATCTGCGAGATCCATGAGGGCACGATCGTGGGTCTCGAAGCGCTCGTACGCTGGCAGCATCCCGAGTCCGGGCTCCTGAGTGCCGGGCAGTTTATTTCCACCCTCGAACAGGCCGGTCTGATGCCGAAACTGGGGTCTTGGTTGCTGGAGGAAATCTGCCGGCAGGCGGCCAGATGGCATGCCTCGGGACTGCCGCGGATCCCTATTTCGGTCAACGTCTCGGTCCGACAGTTTCAAGCCGGAGACGTCGCCAAGGTGGTAGGCGACGCCCTGACCAGGAGCGATCTCTCACCTGACTTCCTGCAGCTTGAGATCACCGAGAGCATTGCCATGCACGACGTCGGACAGATGATCGACCACCTGGAACGCTGTAGGCAGCTCGGAGTGAGGATCCACCTGGACGACTTCGGTACCGGCTACTCGTCGCTCAGCTTCCTGCTGCAATTCCCGGTCGACGTCCTCAAGATCGATCGCTCCTTTGTCTCCGGGGTGCCGGACAACCCGCACTCGGTAGCCATCGTCGAGGCCACTCTTGCCCTCGCCAAGAGCCTGAAGCTCGGGGTGGTCGCCGAAGGGGTGGAGACCGCCGAACAGCTTCGGTTCCTGCGCAACGCCGACTGTGAGTCGGCCCAGGGCTTCCTGCTGGGACGTCCAACCGCAGCCGCCGATATCCGGAGCCAGCTCGAGAGCGGTCGCGTCTCTTTGCCGTCCTGACAACGGATGCCACAGAAGAGGGACGAGCCCCTCAACCGAAGTTCATCGAGTAGTGGAGCAGGATTTGTCTTGTCTGTAGTGCGGGGTCTTGGGCTGTGATGTGCCTGATCTCCAGGGCCCCAGAGGAGCCTGTCGATCGATCCTTTGTCGTCACGGCCAAAACGTACCGTGGTGCAGAGCAGGCGCGAGAACCACTCGGTTTCGCTGACAGGAATCAACTCCGAGTAACCGCCCTTGTTGGCGCGAGCGAGCAGTCGCTCGTCAGACTCGATGAGGGTGACGCTGAGAGCGGGACCGAACGAGTAGATGCCGACGAGGTCGTCAATAGGGACATCCTGCAGGTCCGAATAGCGCCTCTGAGTCGGCACCGTGTACGGCTCCACGAAGACCGCAGCCTCGTTTCCCTGTTGAACGGCGACCACGCCCATGAAGTCTCGGGCGGCCACATAAGGCGCAACGATCTCGTCGTTTTGTAGCTCTAGAGAGGACTTGGTCTCCGATTCCTGGACTGTCAACAGGCCTTCGAATCCGATGAGGGACAACCCAGCCCACAAACCGAGAGCGATTCCGGCCCTGGCGCTCACTAGCATGCCTTCTCTGTGGTGTTCGTGTTGCGTCGAATTCCGGTGACTGACTCTGCCAGGGTAGACAGCCTGTGGCAGGGTCCTATAATTTCCACCGGAAACAGGCGATGGCATGAGCCACGATCACAGCCACATGGAGATCCTTCGCGGACTGCTCGAGGGCCAATTGCTTGGAGTGCTCGGCACCCAGCACGAGGGAGAGCCGTACACCAGTCTCGTGGGATTCGCCGCGACACCGGACCTGAAACAGCTGCTCTTTGCCACCGGCCGGTCGACGCGCAAGCTCGCCAACCTCGAAGCCGACGCCCGTGCCTCGATGTTGGTGGACAATCGCAGGAATCGATCGACCGACTTTACCGAGGCATCGGCCGCCACCGCGATCGGAGCGGTCGAGGAAATCCAGGAGCAGGAGCGGCCCGATTTCGAGCGCCTGTTCCTGGCCAAGCACCCCCACCTCGAGAGCTTTGTCCGGTCACCGAGCTGTGTGCTCCTCAGGCTTCGCGTCTCGGTCTACATGGTGGTGACCCACTTTCAGCAGGTGATCGAGCTCCACATCGATCCATGAAGCTGGTCTACGGTCTAGACGAGATCACCGATACCGACGGCGATCGGGTCGGAGGTAAGGCGGTCGCTCTGGCCGCCCTTCACCGTGGCGGTCGGGCGGTCCCGCCCACCCTCTGTCTGGCCACCGAGGCCTACGACCTCTTCGTCGAGCAGGCCTCGCTGCGGTCCGTGATTCAGCAGGAATTGGGCCGCAAGAGCTTTGCCGAGATGCGTTGGGAGGAGATCTGGGACGCGGCGCTCCGCATCCGGAATCGCTTCATCCGGGCGCCGATACCCGAGGAGATCGTGTGGGCGGTGAAGTCGCTGGTGCTCACAGAGCTGCCGCAGGGCTTCCTCGCCGTGCGCTCGTCAGCCCCGGGCGAGGACTCGCAGGCAACTTCCTTTGCCGGTCTCCACGATTCTTTCGTCGGTGTGCAGGGACTGACTGCCACGCTCGAGGCGATCCGGAAGGTGTGGGCCTCGTTGTGGACCGACCGGGCCCTGCTCTACCGGCGCGAGCTCGGGATCGACGTCGAATCGAGCACCATGGCGGTGATCCTCCAGGGCCTTGTGGAGGGCCCCGTCTCGGGGATCGCCTTCGGAGCTCATCCCAACGACCCTGAGTTGGTCGCCGTGGAGGCCGTCTACGGTCTCAATCAGGGATTGGTAGACGGCACCATCGAGCCAGATCGCTGGAGTCTGGATCGTCGGACTGGGCGCCTCGTCGAGCACGTCGCCCCGAGCGAGCGAAGGCGCCTCGTCGCTCGCGGTCGCCACACAGAGGTCGAGTCCGTGTCGGCCGAGCAGGAGCCGATAGCGCCTCTGAACGATTCGGGGCTACAACAGGTCTTCGAGGCCGTTCGTGTCACCGAGGAGTTGTTCGGCGGACCCCAGGACGTCGAGTGGACTTTGGACCAAGGTCGGCTGGTGCTCCTCCAATCGCGGCCCATCACCACGATGGCAGAGGACAGCGGCGACAAGCGAGCCTGGTACCTGAGCCTGTCGCGGAGCCTTCATAGCCTGCTCGCCTTGCGCGATCGGGTCGAAAACGAGTTGCTACCGGCCATAGAGCACGAAGCAGCAAAGATCGCGAGTCGGGATCTCGCGGCTCTGGATACAGCCGCGCTCGTGGAAGAGATCGAGCAGCGGCGCAGAGCGCACGACCACTGGGTGGAAGTCTACTCGCGCGATTTCATCCCGCTCGCCCATGGCATTCGTCTCTTCGGCCAGTTCTACAACGACGTCGTGCGCCCCGCAGACCCCTACGAGTTCATGACGCTTCTCGCTGCGACTCCTCTGTTGAGCGTGCATCGCAACCGTGAGCTGAGTCGTCTCGGGGCGAGGGTGCGGGAGGATTCGGGATTGCGAACACGGCTGCAAGCCGGGGACTCCGGTGACGCGGCATTCGAGCAGGACATCGAGGAATTCGTGAGGCAGTTCGGTGAGGTCGCCTTCGCCTCTGAAAAGTGCTTTGGCGACCGGGCGCGATTGATCCGCTTCCTGCTCAACCTGGCCGCGGCACCAGCGGTGACCGAGTCGGCCTCCGAGACCGATATCGAAGAGCTCACGGAGGCTTTCTTCAGTGCCGTCGACAGTGATCGACAGACACTGGCGCGCCAGCTGCTCGAGCTCGGCCGGGCGAGCTACCGATTGCGGGACGACGACAACATTCACCTCGCCCGCTTCGAGGCGCTGGTCCTAAATGCGGTCGAAGAGGGCCGCACCCGACTTCGCGGCAATCACTCTGAGGTTGTGCGGTCAGCCGATCTCGAGCGCGTCCTTCAGGTGTTGCGCCATCCGAATCTGGTCGTGGAGCCGCGGCAGGCGGCGGCCGAGCCTGTGCTCGAGAGGGGATTTCGCGCGCTGCCCCGTCAGCTCGTTGGCCAGCCGGCCGGGCCCGGCGTCGCAACCGGCGAAGCCCGGGTGATCGAGAACGTCGATGATCTGCTCCGATTCCAGGCCGGCGAGGTGCTGGTTTGCGACGCCGTCGATCCCAACATGACCTTCGTCGTGCCGATGGCCACCTGGGGATCGTTACGGTGGCCCGAGACTGACGCGGCGTCCACCAGGCGCTGCCTCTGTCTCAGACCGCGATTGTCTTCAGCGGATTGCAGCGGGAGGCTTGGCAGGCTACTGACAGTGTGGGTCCTACCAGCCCCACGTGCCTGACCCACCTTTGAATGGTCCGACGATGTTCCGGGTGATCCAGCCGCCGTAGAAATCGCCGTCCTGGGTAACGACTCGCTCGCCATCGAGGTAGCAGGCCTCGACGCGCGAAGGGTAGAACGCGAGGTGATCGCGAATCGACTCGAAAGCGGGCACCGGATCGGGGTAGGACCAAGCGGCGTCGAGCGATTCGTGCTCGCCATCGATGAGGTTGTGATAGCGGGCGACGCCCTTGAACTCGCAGACGGTTCGCCGTCTGGATTCGGCCAAGTACGTCCAGTCCACGTCTTCGGGTGGGATGTAGAACGTCGGAGGATGGCTGGTTTCGAGCACTCGTTTGGCGCGTCGGCTCTCGGCGATCTTGGTGCCATTGAAGAACACTTCAAC
>CAMYLC010000079.1 GCA_947259195.1 Thermoanaerobaculia bacterium
CCCGACGAGTCGCCGATCATTCAGCGCCTGCTGGAGGCCGCCGGCGACATGTCGGTCGTGGTCGGCCTGGTCGAGGAAGGCCGCGAAGGCTTCCTCTACAACAGCGCGGTTCTCCTCCATCGAGGAGAGATCGCCCATGTCCACCGCAAGCTCTACCTGCCCACCTATGGCATTTTTCAGGAGGGCCGGTTCTTTGGCCAGGGCGAGCGTCTAGATCTCGCCCCCGTCAATGGTCAAGTCCTCGGGTTGTTGATCTGTGAGGATCTCTGGCATCCCCATCTCGCCCGGCGGTTGGCCATCGCCGGCGGCAAGCTGTTGGCCGTCTTGTCGGCGGGCCCGGGCCGAGTCGGGTCGGGCGACAAGCTGGAGAGTCAGGACACGTGGGAGTGCCTGACCCGCTCCACCGCGCTGGTCAATACCTGCTGGCTGGTCTACTGCAATCGCGTGGGCTGGGAGGAGGGGTCTTTCTATGCCGGCGCCAGCCACATCGTCCGGCCCGATGGCCAGATCCTGATGCGAGCCTCCTCCTTTGAAGAGGACCTGCTGGTCGCGCGGTTGGATCTGCGCGAAGTGGACCGCGTGCGCTGGCGTGTGCCGCTGCTGCAGTCGCACCGCCGGGATATCGAGGGGCTCAAATGAGCGCCAAAGATCGGGTCCGAGAGAAACTGCACCTCAATGCGGAGCTGGCCGTCCAGGCCCTGGTGTCCTTCATCAAGGACGCGGTCGAGACCAGCCGCTCGGAAGGCGTTGTCGTGGGACTGAGCGGTGGGGTGGATTCTGCCCTGTCGGCCGCTCTCGCGGTAGGCGCTCTGGGACCCGAAAACGTCCATGCCTTCATGCTTCCCCACCAGACCTCGAGTCCCGACTCGGTGACCGACGCGGAAGAAGTAGCTGCGGCTCTCGGCTTGACCACCTACAACATCGATATCTCGCCCATGGTCGACGCGTACTTCGACCATTACGAGTCCGACCCGGGTAAGGTCCGTCTCGGCAACAAGATGGCCCGCGAGCGTATGTCCATTCTCTACGATCAGGCCAAGAAGCTTCGCGGTCTGGTCCTCGGCACGTCGAACAAGACCGAGATTCTGCTCGGCTACTCGACGATCTTTGGCGACAACGCCAGCTCCATCAACCCTCTCGGCGACCTCTACAAGCAACAGGTCTGGCAGTTGGCCACCTATCTGGATCTACCAGCTCGAATCGTAGACAAAAAGCCCTCGGCCGATCTTTGGCCTGGACAGACCGATGAAGATGAGCTCGGCTTCGACTATCCGACGGCCGACGAGGTGCTCTACTTGATGTTCAACTTCGGGCTCTCCGACGAGGAGGTCATCGCGTTGGACTACCCCGAAACGGTGGTGCGCCGGATCGTCACCCTGGAAGAGAACAACCGCTTCAAACGGCGATTGATGCTCATCGCCCGCCTGTCGGACAGCGCCATCAATCTGGATCGCGAGATCCCTCGCGACTGACCGGGAATGCCCGGCAGACTCATCGTCGTCGCGACACCCATCGGCAATCTCGAGGACCTGTCCTCGAGGGCAGCGCAGACGCTTCGCGAAGTCGATCTGGTCGCCTGCGAGGACACGCGGCGGACCGGCCGCCTGCTGGCCCATCTGGGAACCAAGCGGCCGCTGCTCTCGATCCACGAGCACAACGAGCGCCAGCGGGTGCCCAAGCTGATCGAGGCCATGCAGGGCGGCAGCGATGTGGCCCTGGTTTCGGACGCGGGTACGCCCCTCCTTTCTGATCCCGGATACGTTCTGATCCGGGAGTGCCTGGAACAGGGGCTGGAGGTTTACCACCTTCCCGGGCCGTCGGCGGTGGTTACCGCCCTGGTTCAATCCGGGCTGCCACCCTACCCATTCACCTTCGCCGGGTTTCCCCCTCCCAAGAGCGGCAAGCGCCGTCGCTTCTTCGGTCGCTTCGCAGACCTCGACCACACCTTGATCCTGTTCGAGTCTCCGCACCGGATCCTGGCGAGCCTGGACGATCTGCTGGCAGTCCTCGGGGACAGACCCGCCGCAGTCGGCCGAGAGCTCACCAAGCTTCATGAGGAGACCCTGCGGGGTCGGCTCTCCGAGATCCGCCACGATCTTGGAGAGCGCACCGCGATCAAAGGCGAGCTCACCCTGGTCATCGGTGCCGCCGACCGAAAGGACTGACCCTCCGAACTCATGACCGCCCCAGGCAGAGCCCTTTTCTGGACCTACGACGCCGAAGAGCCGTCCTTCCGTCATCGGATGCTCACGACTCGCGATGTCTTGGCCAGTAGAGGCTGGCAGTGTGATGTCGAGACCCTCCCCAAAGGACACTACCTGAGACGCTTGCTGGCACGCCGCGACGCCTTGCGCTCCGCAGACGTCGTCCTTCTGCATCGCATAAAGCTGACCCCTGTCGAGTTCATTCCACTGCGACGGCTCTGCCGGTCCCTGGTTTTCGATGTGGACGATGCCATCTACTACAGACGCCCGAGAAACCTTGGCGATCCACCGGACAAATCCTGGTTCCGCCAGTACAAATTCGCGCGCACGTGTGCCATCTCCGACCTGGTGATGGCCGGCAATGAGTGTCTGGCTGAGCGGGCTCGCCGGTCGGCTCCCTGGGTGGAGATCGTCCCGACTCCAGTCGATCTCGAACCCTATGAGACCTTGACGGCCACGAGAAACCCCGCCACCCTGGTCTGGATCGGTCTGCCGGAGAACCTCCCTTACCTCGAGCTGATCAGGGGTGTCGTGGCTCAGCTGGCAGTTGGGGAGCCCGACCTGAAGCTCAAGATCGTCTCCGCCGAGTTTCCCGACTGGTCCGAGGTTCCCATCGAAAGAGCCCAGTGGACGGTGGCGACGGAGGCCACCAGCTTGAGCTCCGCCGGCATCGGCATCATGCCTCTCACCGACGACGAATGGACTCACGGCAAGTGTGCTTTCAAGTTGCTGCAATACATGGCTGCCCGACTGCCCTGCGTCGGCTCGGCAGTCGGTGCCAATCTGGAGGTCGTCCAGCACGGGCAGACCGGCTTCCTCGCCTCCGACCCCAGCGAATGGGCCAGCGCTCTGCGGGAGCTTCTGAGCGACCCCGGCAGGGCCTCTGAGATGGGGCGTGCCGGGAGGGAGCGGGTGCGTGAGCACTACGACATTCGCGTCGTCTCCGCCCACGCTGCAGACCTCGTGGAAGAGCTGACGGGCCGTCTATAGCGAGTAGCCGGATTGAAGAAGCCAGCGGTCCAATGCCAGCAGCGTCCAGGACTGCTCGTTGGTGAAGTGCGCGAATCTCGGTTGGCGGACGATTCCTGCTTCGGCAAGACGATCCAGAGCCGCACTCAGCAGGTGGGGCTGCTGCCGCAGCCAGTCGCGAATCGGTAGATTGAAGCCCCGTTTGGGTCGGTCGAACAAGCCGCTGGGAATTCTGGGCTCCATCAAGCTCCGTACGATGAGCTTGCCACGTCCCCCCTGCACGTCTCGCAGCAGGCTAGTGTCCAGGGAAAGGGCCCACTCCACCAGCTTGTGATCCAACAGCGGCGGCCGGACCTCGAGGGAGTGGGCCATGCTGGCTCGATCCACTTTGGTCAACAGGTCTCCAGGCAGATAGGTGTGGAGATCGGCCCACTGCAGGCGCTTCAATGGCTCCAGATCCTCTCGCCAATACCGCCGAAAGTGCCACAGGTCGTCGTAGTCGACCTCGGCCAGGACCGGGCCCAGGAGCAGGGCCTTCTGTTGCGGCGTAAAAGGACCCAGGAAGGAAGCGTACTTCTCGAGACCGGTCGAAGAGCGGCGTTGACTGGAGCGTCCCCCATCCGAGAAAGACGGCAGCGAATGGGCCAAAAACCGGTGAAAGAGGTTCGGCCTCACCGTCAGCCACTTGCTGTACCACTGGTAACCGCAGAACAGCTCATCACCACCTTCGCCGCTCAGGGCGACAACGGCGTGTTGGCGGGCCAGTCTCGAGACCAGATACGTCGCCCACGAGCTACTGTCTCCAAAGGGCTCATCGAAGACC
>CAMYLC010000080.1:0-14173 GCA_947259195.1 Thermoanaerobaculia bacterium
AGCGTCTTTCCATCCTGAGAACAGCCGCCGAGAACATCAGCTTGCACCGATTCGAGTTGGCGGCCCTGATGAGTCTGGAGGTAGGTAAGAACCGCTTCGAATCACTGGCAGATGCCGAGGAGGCGGCCGATCTGCTGCGCTACTACTGCCAGCAGATGGAGGATGCCTCGGGGTTCGATCGACCCATGGGCCAGCTGGCGCCGAATGAGAAAACGCGAGACCTGCTCCGACCCTATGGTGTCTGGGTCGTGGTCTCGCCCTTCAACTTCCCCGTGGCTCTGGCGGCCGGCATGGCCGCGGGTGCCTTGATCGCAGGCAACACCGTGGTTCTGAAGCCGGCTAGCGAGGCTCCCGCCAGTGCCCTGAAGCTGTACGAGATCCTGACGGAATCGGGCTTGCCGCCCGGAGTCCTGAACTACCTCAGCGGCAGCGGCTCGGATCTGGGTCGGGTTCTCGTCGACGATCCCAGGGTCTCGGGCCTCGTTTTCACTGGATCGAAGGATGTCGGCATGCAGATCTTCAGGAGGTTCAATGAAGGTCGTGTGCGGCCGTGCTACCTCGAGATGGGGGGTAAGAACCCGACAATCGTAACGGCCAAGGCAGATCTGGAGAAGGCGGCAGAGGGCGTCGCCCGCTCCGCCTTCGGATTCGGAGGGCAGAAGTGCAGCGCCTGCAGCCGCGTCTACGTCGATCGCGAAGTGGCGAAGGAGTTCAAGGACTTGCTGCGCGAACAGACCGCCGCGCTGGGAATCGGTAATCCGCTGCAACGTGAGAGCTTCCTGGGGCCGGTGATCAACGAGGCCGCGGTGCGGAAGTTCAAGCAGGCTGTGGCCGCCGCCAAACGCGATGGCGAGGTCCTGGTCGGTGGAGAGGTTCTCGATGGTGGAGAATACGAGCACGGATTCTTCGTCACTCCAACCGTCGTCAGCGGTTTGCCCGAGGATCACCGCCTGGTTCGAGAGGAGCTCTTCCTACCCCTGCTCTACCTTGGCGAGGTGGACTCCCTGGATCAGGCCATCGAGTACTCGAACCGGAGTGATTACGGGCTGACTGCCGGGATCTTCAGCGAAGATCTCGAGGAGGTCGACACGTTCTTCGATCGAATTGAGTCTGGAGTGACCTATGCAAATCGTCGCAGCGGTGCCACGACCGGAGCCTGGCCCGGTGTGAATCCCTTTTGTGGCTGGAAGTCCAGTGGATCGACCGGCAAGGGTGTCTGCGGCCCCTACTATGTGTCACAGTTCCTGCGTGAACAGAGCCGGACTCTCATGGAGTAGAGAATCGCTCCTACCACCATCTCTGCATTTCGGAGACTGAACCATGAACGCAACGCAGGTCCCCTTCATCGGTACCCCTCTGCCCGGACCCAAGGCTCAGGCGATGTTGGATCGGGAGAAATTCTGGGTCTCGCAGAACTACGTCAAGGACTACCCGCTGGTGGTCGACAAGGCCGAAGGCATGGTCTTGACCGATATGGACGGCAACCGATTCCTCGACTTCGCGGCCGGCATTGCAGTCTGCGCGACGGGTCATTGTCACCCGAGGGTTGTCGCGGCCATCCAGAAGCAGGCCGAGCGGTTGATTCATCTCTGCGCCATCGACTTCTCTTATCCGCAGGTGGTGGAGCTGGCTGAGAGGCTTGCGGCGCTTGCTCCAGGCGACTCCAAGAAGCGGGCCTACTTTGCAAACTCGGGTGCGGAAGCAGTCGAGACGGCACTCAAGCTGGCGCGTCTGCGCACCGGGCGGCAGAAGATCGTCGCCTTCTTCGGCGCCTTCCATGGTCGGACCATGGGCGCGCTGTCGCTCACTGCCAGCAAGGCGACGCAGCGCAAGGGCTACGCTCCGTTTCTTCCCGAAGTGCACCACACCCACTATGCCGTGTGCTATCGCTGCCCAGTGAGCCGCGACCCGCAGACTTGTAACGTCGAGTGCCTGGACCTGTTGGAAAAGACGCTCTTCAAGACCGTGGCACCGCCGGAGGAAATTGCGGCCATCGTCGTAGAGCCCGTGCAAGGCGAGGGTGGCTACTTCGTGCCAAAGCCTGAGTTCCTGGACCGCATTGCCAGGCTTGCGAAGGAGCATGGCATTCTGGTCATCGCCGACGAGGTGCAGAGCGGTTTTGGCCGAACCGGCAAAATGTTCGCCAGCGAGCATTTTGGTCTCGAGCCGGACATTCTGGTGCTTGCCAAGGGTATCGCCTCCGGCATGCCCATCTCGGCGGTGGTGGCTAGCGACGAGCTCATGCAGTGGCGTTCGGGTGGTCATGGCAGCACGTTTGGCGGCAATCCCGTCTCGTGCGAGGCGGCCATGGCGACGATCGACCTACTGGAAGAGGGGTTGATGGACAACGCCGCCAAGATGGGTGACTACTTGAAGGGCCGTTTGCGGGCGCTCATGGAGAAGCATGCCTGCATCGGAGAGGTCCGAGGTCTGGGCTTGATGCTAGCCGTGGATCTGGTGAAGAATCGTGAATCGAGAGAACCGGATGCCGAGCTGCTCGAGAAGGTCCTGCATGCGGCCTTCGAAAAGGGTGTGGCATTTCTCGGTTGTGGCGAGAGCAGCGTGCGCATCGCACCGCCGCTGGTCGTTTCCGAGAAGGAATCCGACGTCGCGGTCGACATCCTGGACCAGGTATTCGCAGAACTATGATGCGACCACGCAGAGAGCTCTTCGAACCAATCGACCGAGCCGAACCGATCGACCTGCTCAGCGAGTTGATTCGCATTCCAAGTCACCGGGGTCTCGAGCGACAAGAGGAAGGTGTGGCTCGAGCTCTGGGTGCGTATCTGGAGGACCATGGTCTCGAGACGAGTCTCGACGAGGTGGTGGAGGGGCGACCGAATCTGATCTGTACCCTGGACAGCAGGGTGCAGGGGCGACATCTCCTACTCTGCGGACATACCGACACGGTTCCTCTGAACGAAGGTGACGAGGGTGTCGGTTTCTCAGGTGAGGTTCGCGGTGGGTGGGTGGAGGGACGGGGTAGCGTCGACATGAAGGGCGCCCTGGCTGCGATGGCAGCCTGCATGGTGGCAATCCATCGTTCCGGCGCACTGCAAGGAGGCAGGGTGACTCTCGCAGCGATCATCGACGAGGAGATGGAGAGCCTCGGCGCCGAGCACCTCGTGGCGAGCGGATTCAAGGCGGATGGTGCCGTCGTCGGTGAGCCCACAGAGAACCGGCTGGCGCTGGGCCACAAGGGTCTGGAGTGGCTGGAGTTTCGGTTTCAGGGCAAGTCGGCGCACGGTGGTACACCGCAGGCCGGGATCAACGCGATCGCTGCCGCTGCTCGCTTCATCGAGTTGGCGCGAAACGAGTTGGCGCCTCGATTCACTGATCGTGCCGATGCGCTGCTGGGACCGCCGACACTGAATTTCGGCACGATTCAGGGCGGCGATCAACCCTCGACCGTGGCGGCCTTCTGCGCGCTCACCGCAGATCGACGTTCAGTACCCGGTGAGGACTTCGACTCGATGACGGAGGAGCTTCGGGCACTGCTGGACCAGGTCGAATCGGAGATGCCGGGCCTGGGGACAGAGCTGCGAAGGGTTCCGGGTGGCATGGCGACTCTGGAGCATGTGGCCCTCAAGACCGGGGCCGACGATCCGATAGCTCTGTCGGTCGGTCACGCCCTCCGAGAGCTCTCGGGTTCGGCGCGAAAGGCTGGCGATTTTCCCGCCTGGACCGATGGAGCCCTGTTGGCCGAGTTCGGAGGAATCCCGACCGTAATCCTGGGGCCCGGCGATCTGCAGCTCGCTCACTCGCCGCGCGAAGCCATCGAGATCGAACAGGTTCTCGAAGCTGCACGCCTGTACGCGCTCACCGCCCTTGATTTCTGCCAGGCCAACGGATGAAGTTGCGGGTTCCCCACACCTTCGCGCTGCTCTTCGGTCTCGTGGTCGTCGCCGCTATCGCGACACACTGGATTCCGGCTGGACAATACGATCGGCAGGAGGTGGATGGCAGAGAGCTGGTCCTGCCTGATTCGTACCACCGTGTCGAGGGTGAGCCCGCCGGAGTCACCGAGGTCTTCCTGGCCTACCCGAGAGGTCTCGTCGAGACGGCCTATATCGTCTTCTACATATTCATCATCGGTGGTGCCTTCGGCGTCATCAATGCGACCGGAGCGGTCGAAGCCTCGATCCAGGGCATCGTCAGAGCCTGTCAAGGTCGCGGGGAGCTGATCGTCGCGGTTCTGGTGGTGCTGTTCTCTGTTGCTGGTGCCACGATCGGAATGGCCGAGGAGACCCTGGTATTCCTGCCTGGCTTGCTGATTCTCACCAGGCGCCTGGGGTATGACGACATCACTGCCGGGGCCATCGGTCTGGTCGGCGCCGGGGCCGGATTCTCGGGTGCCTTTCTGAATCCGTTCACCGTCGGAGTAGCACAGGGCATCGCAGGCCTTCCCCTCTTCTCTGGAGTCGGATACCGCTTGCTGGTCTGGACGGTGATCACAGCCATTACCGTCATCTTCGTGGTGCTGTATGCCAGGCGGAACCGAACCCAGGCGGAGACAAGCGGTGCCGGGGGCGAGACCACGACCAAGGTCGGCGGTCGTCAGGGCGCAGTTCTGGGCCTGTTGGTGGCCGCTCTCCTGGCCGTCGTGTTCGGTGCCCTACGGTGGCAGTGGGGCATCATGGAGCTCTCGGGCCTCTTCATCGCAGTGGCTGTGCTGGCGGGTCTGGTCGGGGGGCTCGGCGCGAGCGGCACGGGAGAACGCTTTCTGGAGGGTGCCGCCGCGATTACCGGAGGTGCCCTGGTGGTGGGTCTGGCGCGCGGAATCCTGGTCATTTTCGATGGTGCGGGCGTCACCGACACCATCCTGCATGGCATGGCCTCCTCGGTGAGCGGGCTGCCCGCATCCATCAGCGTGGCCGGGATCTACGGAGTTCAAGTACTGCTGAACTTTCTGGTTCCCTCGGGTAGCGGCCAGGCGGCCCTCTCGATCCCGATTCTGGCGCCTCTCGGCGACCTGGTGGGTGTGACCCGACAGACGACGGTCCTGGCCTATCAGTTCGGAGACGGATTCTCGAATGTGCTGACCCCGACCCAGGGTTACTTCATGGCTGGCCTGGCCCTGATCGGGGTTCGCTGGGAGCGCTGGGTGCGGTTCATCTGGCCCCTGCAGCTGCTCTGGATCGCTACCGGCCTGGTCTTCCTCCTCATCGCCCACTGGATTCAGTGGGGCCCCTTCTGAATCCGCGTCGAGTCTCGGTTCGACCTCGCCCTCGGGCCGGGAGTCCGGCTAGTCGGAAGGTGCCTCGTCGGTGAAGCGCAGATCTTCGTCGATCGAGAATCCCCTGGAGCGAAGCTCCTCGACATAGCGCTTCGGATTCACCGACAGCTCGCGGGGCACGGCGCCACGAGTCGTTTCGCCCCGCGCCATCATCTCGGCGACAATGGCTCCATCCCAGCCGGTGGTGCGCTGCATGGAAGTGAAGCCGGTATCTGGATCGAAGAAGTCGACAAGATCGAGCTGCGCCGCTGCTGACCTTCCTTGATGGTGTCCCCTGGCGACGACACGGACTACGACAGCATCCTCGAATTCCCCATGGACTTCGAGTCGCGGACCCAGGACGGCATGGAGGACGTCCCTCGGCCTGACCTTGGCCCCGTGGACCTCCACCGGCTCCTGCTCGAATAGCCCGGCGTCGCGAAATGCCCGCCATTGAGCCGCATGACCCGGGTACCGAATCGTGCGGTTCTCCAGGGTCTGGAGCTTGCCGGCGAAGGTCCAAGGCATAGTGGAGGTGCCGCCGGCCGTCACGAATGCCTCGAGCTCGCCGAAGGGTGGCGGGAACTGGAGCAGCTCGTAGCCTTCCGGGTCGAAGCAGGGGACTTCGGTGATCTCGCCGCCCCGCAGGAAGACACCGTTGCCGTCGTACTCGTTGGTGAGCCCGGCGATGTTGAAGGTCAGAGCGTAGTTCCAGGGCAGCTCGGGCCGAGCAGGAATGCCGCCATCCCACATGATCACCTCGCGCGGCTCGTCGAGCAGACCCATTGTGTAGGTCATCAGGCTGGTCCCCATTCCGGGTACCTGTCCGCAGTCTGGAATGATGCTGATACCGACATCTCGGGCTCTTTCGTCGAGCTCCAGTTGCTGACGAGCGATGGCCGTATTGCCGCCCAGATCGCACATGTTCGCTCGAGCCTCGATCGCCACCCCGGCGATCGGCAGATTGAGATAGTAGGGGACGGCGCTCAGGAAGCTGTCGATACCCTTCAGGAATTCGGCCAGCGCCGCTGAGTCCGTAACATCGAGGCCCACACCCCGGGCGATGTCTGAACTGGTCAACTCGTTGACCCGCCGCGCGGATCGCTGCGCTGCCTCTGGGTCCAGATCAGCGATGGAGACGCTTGCTGCGTCGCCTCGTCTGGCCATGTCGAAGGCCGCTGCTGTGCCTTGGCGCCCTCCACCCAGTACCCCATAGTCGAAGCTCATCAGACGTCCCTTTAAGGAAATTTCGTCAGGCTGATTTCAGGCCGCGGGCGGGCTCTTTGCCTCTGGTTGGACGGGATGACGGCTCCACCAGAGGTAGGCCGGAAGTCCTAGCGCCACAAGACCGAGGCCGAGAAGAGACTCGATCGGTTTCTCCACCAGGGTATTTCCGATCAGCAGAATCGAAGCGAAGATGAAGAGAGCCGGTACGACCGGATATCCCCAGACGCGATAGGGCCGGGGAGCGTCGGGCCGCTTGCGGCGAAGGACGAACACCGCTCCAGCGGTCGCTATGTGAAACAACACGGCCGCGAAGACCACGTAGGTGTAGAGCTGTTCGTAGGTTCCCGACAGGGTGAGGGCGATCGCCCAGAGGCTCTGGGCCCACAGGCTCCGCCCTGGAGTGTGGAATTTGGGGTGCACCTGGGCCAGGGACCGAAAGAAAACGCCGTCGCGGGCCATGGGAAGGTAGATCCGGGGACTGTACAGAATGGTGGCTGACAGACAGCCGAAGGTGGAGATCAAGACCCCGAGAGTAACCAGCTTGGCGGCGCCCGGCCCGAAGAGAGCGGCAGCAGCCGTTTCGGCGATCCGTGGCGTCGCCGCCATTGCCTCCATCGACAGGGCCCGGAAGTAGACCAGGTTGACGAGGCCATACAGCACCATGATGGTGACGGTGCCCCAGATGAGGCCGATGGGAAGGCTCCTGTTGGGGGTCTTCATCTCGCCGGCCGAGAATGTGGGACCGTACCAGCCGTCATAGGTCCACAGAGCGGCGATCATGCCGATGCCGAGAGCCGCGAGAAGTCCAGCCGAGGCTACAGGTTGCGCCATTCTGTAGGAGGCGGTCGGCTCGACTGCGAGGCCGAACGCCACCAGGAGCCCGATCGAACCGATTCGAATCACAGTCAGGAGGTTCTGAATGCCGGCACCCTCGCGAAGACCGACGTAGTTCACGGTGGTCAGGAAGAGGATCGCCAGCGCGGCGGCGAGCTGGCCGCCGGAGACCGACCATGTCCATCCAAGCAGAGGTACCGACCAGAGCTTGTTGGCCGTCGAGAAGAAGGGGACGAAGCTTCCCAGGTACTCTCCGAAAGCGACCGCCAGGGCGGCGATGCCCCCCGACATGATGATGAGAAAGCAGGCCCAGCCGTAAAGGAAGCCCCAGAGGGGACCGTAGGCCTCTTTGAGGAAGTGATACATCCCTCCGGCCCTGGGAAACAGCGTTCCCAATTCGGCGTAGGTCAGCGCTCCCGCCAGAGAGAGCAGGCCACCCAGGATCCACACCAACAGGATCGTGCCCTGACTCGGAAGAACCCTCGCCATGTCGGCGGTGGTAATGAAGATTCCGGTGCCGATCACCGAGCCGATGGTCAGCAGGGTCGTATCCCAGGTGCCGAGACCACGAACGAGCTCGGCTGGGGAAGACGAGATCCTCTTGGGCTTGGTCACTGTAGGAGAAGCGTATGCGGGAATCGGTGGCGAAGTAAACAGGTCCATTCGGAGGTGTTCCGAGCTATGATCCAGGAGGTTTCGGTGACAGGAAAGGGGGGCACAAAACCTCATGTCTCTCGACAGGCGACAAGTTCTTCAGCTGGGCCCTCTGGCCATGGCGGGCGTGGCCACAAGGGCCGACAGGAAGTCGGTCACCGGCAGACATCGAGCCCGCGATCTCGGGGTTCGAATCGGACGCCTGCAGCCCGGACGTTGGAATGCAATCACCGATGTGCCGGGCGTCGAGGTAGGACACAGCACGATCATCGAGGGCAGTGGGCCGCTGGTCGTGGGTCGGGGTCCGGTTCGCACCGGTGTCACGGCGATCTGGCCGAATCGAAAGATCCGCGACGACTACCTGCCTTGCGGCTTCGACGTGCCGAATGGCAACGGTGAAGTCACCGGCCTCGTGCAGCTCCGGTCGTTGGGAATTCTCGGATCGCCGATCTGTCTCACCAACACTTCGAGCGTCGGCATGGTGTACGACGCCCTGCTGGATCAACTTCTCGACGACGATCTGCCCGCCGTCGAGCCGGTCGTCGGCGAGACCTGGGATGCCGTGCTCAACGACATCGAGGGCCGGCATGTCCACAAACAGCATGTGGACGCTGCGCTTCAAGGCGCTCGGACGGGCCCAGTGGAGGAGGGCTGCGTGGGAGGCGGAACCGGCATGATCTGCTACCAGTTCAAGGGCGGCATCGGCACCGCCTCCCGGAAGCTGCCGCCACCCTTGGAGAAATTCACTGTGGGCGTTCTGGTGCAGGCCAATCACGGAGCCCGTGAGCTGCTTCGCATCGACGGCGCACCGGTCGGTGAGGAGATCGGGGACCTCCTTCCCAAAGAGGGGCGAGAAACCGATCCGAATTCGATCCTGATGGTCGTTGCGACCGACGCGCCTCTTCTGGACTATCAGTTGAATCGGCTGGCGCGTCGCGCCGGTCACGGCCTGGCCAAGACTGGAAGCATCTCCGGTAATTCCAGTGGCGACTTCACCCTGGCTTTCAGCACTGGCAATCCGATTCCGCGGCGAGTCTTCTGGCGGGGCGACACCTACACCCAACGGTCTATCGATGAGACGGCGATCTATTCGCTTCTGGAAGCCGCCAGTGAGGCGACGGAAGAAGCGATCGTCAACGCCTTATTTCTGGCCACGGATATGGAAGGTCGGGACGGGAGCAGGGTCTTTGCGCTGCCCCTGAATCGGACTCTGGAGATCATGCAGCGCCACCATCGCCTTTTTCCATCCGCAGGTGAAGGAGGACAGTCGTGATCAAGCTCGTCACACTGCCCTTCTGCTCGGTGGTGATGCTCGACGCATGGAACGCCCCTCCGAGTCGTTACTTTGCCGCCTATCGCTGCCGGGGCACCTACCGGTGGCTTCTCGGGCATCCGGTTATCGACGAGTTTGCGACGATCTCAGCGCCAATTTTCATCACCCCTCGGGCTCTGCTGGGAAAGATCTACAACGCCGGCATCAGCCTGGGCCACAAGCGAGATCCGGAAATGGGGATCGACCTGGGGTGGCCGCCGCTGTGTATCGGCTTGGATGAAGAGGCACCCGAGCTGCCTGACGACTGGGACTTGCGTCTCCTTGGAGCCCTCCAGACAAATGGAGATTCGGCGTCCAGTGTTCGGCGCAAGGACTTCGGGGACCATTTGGTTGAATCCGTGGAGATTGGCGACGCAGCGGTCGTTGTGACCTCGGCGCCGCTGCTTCCAAAGCAACTGGGCTACCTATGCGAGGCGGCCTCTAGCCCCGTGGTCGTGGCGGTATCGGTGGGGAACAGGCTCGAACGGGTCGGCGAGGGTTTACTGCGCTCGGTAACGGCTCTCTCGCAAGACAAGCTGACCGCCCTGTATGGCGTCGTCGAGGAGTTGCTCCGTTGACACCAAGCTACCCGAAAAGCAAGGTCTTCTATCGCCGGCTGGACAAGGAGTTTCGCCGCGTGGTTTCAGCCGAGGGCGCCACGATCGTGGACGAATCGGGCCGCCGCTACCTCGATGCCTCGGGCGGCGCAATGGTCGCTAACGTCGGGCACGGACTCGAGGAGCTTGCCGAGGTCCTGGCGGAAGCAGCCCGGCTCGGCTTTGTGAGCGGCGCCCAGTTCACCCATCGGTACGTCGAAGAGCTGGCTCAGGAGCTGGCGGAGGTGCTTCCCGAGAGCTTGCAGCACAGTTACTTTTTGGCCAGCGGATCCGAGGCCGTGGAGGCCGCCGTCAAGATGGCACGACAGTACTGGGTGGAGAAAGGGCGAGAGCGGAAGTGGAAGGTCATCAGCAGGGTGCCCTCGTACCACGGCAACACCTTGACCGCCCTGTCTCTCTCGAGCCGGGAACACTACCGCAAGATCTACGGTCCGCTGCTCAACGAGTTCCCGAGCATTCCGGCACCCGACACCTACCGCCATCCCGATTCCGATGCCTCGAGCGGCGAGGTTCTGGAGGCGGCGATCCAGGAGAGCGATCCCGAGACAGTGGCGGCCTTCATCGCCGAGCCGGTCATCGGATCATCGGCCGGTGCCATGGTACCGCGCAGTGACTACTACGAGCGGACGCAGGAGATCTGTCGTCGTCACGATGTGCTGTACATCGCCGACGAAGTGCTCTGCGGCATGGGGCGCACCGGGCGATGGTTTGCCTTCGAGCACTTTGGTGTCGTTCCCGACATTCTGGTTCTGGGCAAGGGGCTCAACGGGGGTCTCGCTCCTCTGAGCGCTGTGGTAGCGAAGCTGGAGATCGTCGAAGCCCTGGCCAGGACCAGCGGCTACTTCAATCATGCCCAAACCTATTCCCATACGCCCGTGATCTGCGCGGCAGGCCTGGCGACGATCCGCTACCTGAAACGAGAGAGACTGGTGGAGCGCTGCGACTCCATGGAGAAGCCGTTCTTCGAGCGACTCCAAGAGCTCCGGAGCTTCGAAGTTGTTGGCGACATCCGGGGCAAGGGGCTGCTGGCCGGCGTCGAGTTCGTGGCAGACCGGACGACCAAGGAGCCGATGCCTCGGGCAGATCGATTTGCAGAGCGCTTCACCTCCAGGGCATTCGACAACGGTCTTATCGTCTGGCCGAACATCGGCCATGTCGACGGCACTCGTGGTGACCTCGTGATGCTGGCGCCCCCCTTTTCGGTGACTCCGGAGGAGATCTCTGAGATCGTGGAGCGGTTCGGGCAGGCTCTCGAGTAGGTGAGTGAGTGAGCAGCAAGCCGATTCCCATGCAAGAGGCGGTGAGCCAGTTCGTCAGCGACGGGGACTGTCTGGTGATCGAGGGCTTTACACACCTCATAGGCTTCGCTGCAGCGCACGAGATCATTCGGCAGAGAAAGAAGGACCTGACTGTGTGCCGGATGACGCCAGACCTCATCTACGACCAGATGATCGGTGCCGGTTGCGCGAAGAGAGTCGTCTTCAATTGGGCTGGTAATCCTGGGGCCGGCCCCCTGCATGCCTTTCGTCGAGCAGTGGAGAAGGGGATTCCGAACGAGGTGGAGATCGAGGAGTACACCCACTTCGGGATGTCTGCTCGCTTCGCGGCCGGAGCGGCCCGCCTGCCCTTCATGCCCATGCGTAGCGAGGGCGGTGCCTGCTTCGGGTTCGAAGAAGGCGAGTTGACGCTGACATCCCTTCACCCAGATGTGACCGAGCAGGATGTTCGCGTTTTGTACCTCTAGAAAGGGCTCCCGATGTTTGACTGGCGATCCTGCTGCAAGGCGAGTCTTCTGGCCCTTCTTTTCGCCCCGCCGGTAGCGGGGTTCGACCTGTCGCGGGCCGAGGTGTCCAGGCTCGACAACGGCCTGACCCTGATCGTCCTCGAGGACCGAACGTTCCCGGTGGTGAGCGTTCAGGCGTTGTATCGGGTTGGAGCTCGGCACGAAGAAGTGGGGCGAACCGGAATGGCCCACTTCATGGAGCACATGGCGTTTCGCGACACCATGAATTTCCCAGATACGGAGGTGGTCAGTCGGATCTACGCGGTCGGAGGCGAGTGGCACGCCTATACCTGGCTGGACCAGACGACCTACTTCGAGACTCTGCCGTCGGAGTACCTCGATCTGGCGCTGAGGATCGAGGCCGATCGCATGGCACGCCTCCTGATCCCTGCCGATCAGGTCGAAGCGGAACGCGGCGCGATCCTGGCGGAGTTGCACGGTTACGAGAACGACCCGGCTTCGCTGCTCCACGACGCCGTCCTGCAAGTATCGTTTCTGCAGCACCCCTACCGCAACAACACGATTGGCTGGGAAAGCGATGTCGAGAGCATCCAACACGCGGATATCGTGAGCTTCTATGAGCGCTACTACCAGCCGGCCAATGCAGTCCTCGTCGTGGTGGGCGACGTTTCGAAAACGGATGTGGGGGAGCGCGTGAAAAAGCTCTTCGGTGCTCTTTCCGGCGGCCGGCGGGCCGAGCCGCCGCCGACAATCGAGCCTCCGCAGGCCGGAGTGCGGCGCCTCGTTCTTCGCGGGCCCGGTTCGAGCAGCTATTTCAAGATCGCATATCGAGCTCCGTCGGCGATGAATCAGGACTACGTTCCCTTTCTCGTCTTGCAAGAGGTCCTGGCCGGGGGCTCGGGGGTCAATTTCTCGCAGAACGAGTGGGGCGATCCAGCCCGGGAACAGAGCCGGATGGCAGGAATCCACGACGGTCTTGTCAGTTGGTTCATCCCGACCGCAGCACCCTATGTGTTCACTCTCGGCGGCATGGCCGCCCCGTCGGCATCCCAGGAAGACATCGAGGCCCGGATCGAGGAAGCGGTGCAGAGCCTGCGAGAGCGACCCCCCAGTGAAGAGGAATTGAAGAGGGCCAAGCGGCATCTGATGCGAGAGGTGATCTTCGATGTGGAGACAACGGAGGATGCCGCCCATCAGCTGGCTTTCTTCGAGGGGCTCGACGCGCTGGAGGTGCTACAGAGCCTGCCGAGCAGAATCGCGGCGGTGACCGCAGCAGATGTCCAGAGTGCCGCTCGCACCTACCTCGGATCAGAGCGCAGGACGATCGGCTGGTACCTCGCCGGAGCGCCGACAGCGCTGACGGCAGGGCGAGAGCCTGCGATCGAAGAACGGATCGACTGGGCACCAGCCACTGCGGCAGTGGAGGAACCGAGCCCACCTTCGCTCCCCAAGCTCCTGAGACTGGCTAGCGGCTTGCCGGTTCTGTTTCAACGCGTCTCGCTGTCTCCTGCGGCCTTCCTGCGGGTCCTAGTACCGACGACCGGAGTGGATTTCGCCGGTAATGACCGTCAGGGTTCTCCGCTATGGCGCCAGACATCGCTCGATTTCAGGTTTCAGCCGGCCGAGCTACAGGAGACCCTGCAACGGGCTCGCTCGATTCTGGAGACGGGAAGACCTATGGATGTGACGCCCGCTGCAGCAGAGATTCGGGACCCCGAGAGTCGTCTATCAGCAGAGCTGGACTATCTGCTGGGAATACAGCCGCCAAAGATCGGCTCGGGAGCAGCAGCAGTGGCCCTGGTGGGTGATCTCGACGAGGCTACGGCTCTGGCCAGCCTCGAGAAGGAGTTGGGCGATGTCGGGGTGGTTCCGATACCCAGCGGCCCATCGCTCTCGGTGGCAGAGCAGTCCCGCATCGTGGAATTGGATTTCGCGATCGCCCAGGCCCAGCTTGGCTACGTCGTACCAGCGCCGCCGCCCTCCGACCCGGAGTCCCGGGCATGGCGAATGCTGCTCTATGTCCTGAGCCATGGTTACGAGGGGAGGTTGGGCAAAGAAGCGATCTCGAGGCAGGGACTGGTCTACTACATCGACTCCAGCTACGACTCGGATGGCACTCGTGCGAGAGTCGCCATGCAGATCGGGGTCGATCCTGAGAAGCTGACACCGATGCGGCAGCTTCTTGTCGAGTCGCTCGAAGACCTGCAGAGGCATCCACCGACCGAGCAGGAGGTGGCCGAAGCAAAACAGCATCTGCTGGGTCGTCGACAGAGCTCGGCACAGAGCAACGAAGAGATCTCGGCGGCTCTGCTCGAGGAGTGGATTGGAGAGGGCGAGCTGTTCTCGAGCGAGGAGTTCGGTGCCGCCGTCGGCGGTGTGACGCGAGAATCGGTGCTGGAAATCATTCCGAGGTTCATCGCCGGAGCGATCGTCGAAGTGCGGGGCCAGCCATAGCGGTCGGTCCCCCGAGTCGGACCTACACGGGTTCGGTGCCGAAGTTCTCGAACTGTGGGTCAGACGTGCAGGAGGTGTTCGTGTCGACACTCGAGTGGAAACCAACCCGGCTTCTA
>CAMYLC010000080.1:14189-33467 GCA_947259195.1 Thermoanaerobaculia bacterium
TGCTTGTGGCGGGCTCGTTGTCGTGTGGAAACTCTTCAGAAACACCGGCAGGGGCTCCGGCATCGGAGGCCAGCCATATCTTTCGAGGCGGCAGAATCCTGACGCTGAGCGGAGACGAGTCAGTGCCGACTGCCCTGGCGGTTGCCGGGGGTCAGATCGTGGCCCTGGGCAGCGATCAGGAGATGGAGAGCCGGCGGGGACCGGCGACGGTCGATGTCGATCTGGCGGGCCGAGTGCTGGCTCCTTCCTTTGTCGACCACCACGTTCATCTCTTGAACATCGGTATCTCGCTGATGTACGCGAATGAGCCGCCCGCCAACTTCATCGACGTCACGGCATTTCCGACACAGGAGGCGCTGGGTGAGGAGATTGCAGGGCGCGCCTCGGCTCTGGACCCCGGGAGCTGGATTGTCGGCAAGGGTTGGAGCCAGGGAGCCTGGGGGTCGCAGGAGCTGCCGAGCCATGAGGCCCTGACCCGATACGCGCCCGGTCACCCCGTCTATCTGACACGCGTCGATGCCCATGCGGGATGGCTGAACGCATTGGGCTTGGAGCTCGCGAAGATCGGGCCCTCTACCGCGGATCCCGCAGGTGGTGCCCTGCGTCGTGAGGCGGATGGTACGCCGACGGGAGTTCTTCTGGAGCGCGCCAACGAGCTGGTGTTACCTTTGATCCCAGAGCCTTCGGACCAGCAGATTCGCGCGGCCTTTCGGCTCGCAACAGAGGCGATCGCCGCGCAGGGTGTCACCGAAGTCTTCGATGCCGGATTTCTAGCGGTGCCGGGAATCGTGGATCTGCGACTCGACTTCGAGCGCTATCTCGAGCTGCTGGTGGTGGAGGATCTCGAATCGCCCCTGCCCCTGCGGGTTTCCCTCATGATGCCTGCGCCCAGCCGATTCTTCGACGATCTGGTGGAGGAGCCATCGGCATCTCACCGGTTGTCGCCCAGGTTGGAGATCAGCCACGTGAAGTTGTGGGCCGATGGGGCGATGGGAAGCCGCGGTGCCCATCTGACACATCCATTTCACGACGACGCGGATACGCGAGGTGTGGCGAGGATGACCGCTGAGGAGCTTCGGGCTGAAGCGGTCAAGGCGCTGGATGGTGGCCTCGACGTGGCGAGCCATGCGATCGGTGATCAAGCGGTCGCTACAGTTCTGGATGTCTACGAATCCATATTGCAGGAGAGGCCGGACCTCGAGCCTACCCGCTTGCGCATCGAGCACTTCTCCTATGCCAGGGAGCAGGACTTCGCGAGAGCCGCGGATCTGGGTGTCTTGCTTTCGATCCAGCCCAACTTCGTGGCACCTGGGGACGACGGTCGAGCAATGGAGGACTCGCGGGTCGGCACGGAGAACAGCGCCCGGGTCTACGCCTGGGGTCGGCTTTCGAAGCTCGGCGCCCATCTGGCGTTCGGCTCGGACTACTTCACGACGCCGCTGCCACCGCTGACCACGTTCTATTGCGCCGTGACCCGGCGAAACCTGAACGGACTGCCGGAGGAGGGATGGCACCCCGCCGAGCGGCTCGATCGGGATAGGGCACTGGAGACGATGACTCGCGTTTGGCCTGGCGGTGGACAGGGGGCCGGTAGGGCAGGTCTGACGGTCGGATCCCGAGCGGACTTCGTCGTGCTCGATGCGGATCCTTTGCAGGTCGCGCCGCCGGCGTTGCTCGAGATCGCGGTCTCGGGAACCTATCTGGGAGGCGAGTCGACCTATTCGGGCTCCGACTGACGATTCACCACCGGCAGAGTGATTCGGGAAGGGTAACGCGCATCGTGATGAATGCTGACCACGGCGGGTCGCATTTTCTTCGAGGTAGTTTCCAGCTCTCCACTATGTAGATTGCGGGAGAAGTGAGGCGCAAAGGCCGTCGAGATCTGCACGCGGATGCGGTGGCCTGTCCGGAACACGCTGCTGGTCATGAGATTGCCGAAGTCGAGCCGATAGACGGTGCCGGTCTCCAGTAGCTGACGCCCTCTCTCGAGATCCCGGTAGCTGGCCCTGAGGACGTCCAGGCCGGGACTCATGAGGTTGAAGGCGCTGCCGTCAGGGGAGACGTCGATCAGGCGCACCCAGAGATCCGTGTCTGGGCAGTCACAGGACAGATAGATCTCGGCGGTGATCGGTCCGGTTACCTCGAGATCTCGCTCGAGGGGATCCGAGTCGAAAATCAGGACGCCCTCGGTTCCGGCGAGCTCGCCATAGTCGTGCGGACCGAAGACTACATAGGGATCAGTAACTGGGTTTTCGGGATCCGAAACCAGGCTGCTTGCTGCCGGATCGGTAAGTGGGGGAGTCATTGCCAGAGATCCGGCAGCAGCTGCGGACCCGGTGGCCGCGAGGTAGAGCGTCATCGGTTCGGCGCCTGACGGAGGCCAGCTTTCCTCGGTGCGCCACCTGTTCTCACCCATGACGAAGATGCGGACCGGCGGCTCGGAATCGACGCCGTTGTCGAGGCCCTTCAGGTAGTGGTCCATCCAGTCCAGGACCAACTCGTCGTAGTCGATGGCGGCGTCAGGGCCGAAGTCCAAGTTGCCTGTCTTGGTCTGCG
This sequence comes from Thermoanaerobaculia bacterium, assembly GCA_947259195.1. Classification (GTDB taxonomy): domain Bacteria; phylum Acidobacteriota; class Thermoanaerobaculia; order Multivoradales; family JAHEKO01; genus JAUVRX01. Next base: position 16,746 of record CAMYLC010000080.1, read on the forward strand.
CCATCGAGTCCACGCCATGGATCCACGGTCCCAAAACCAGGGCTGTGCGGGCGTTGGGCTCGTTCTTCCTGGATTCGATCAAACCGTTGAAGTTCGTCGTCGCTCCCTCGGGTCCGTAGGCTTCGTCGTACCATCCCGAAATACTGAGCACTGCGGCCGTGACCCGGTCGTAGTGACCGCGAACTTCGGCCCAGTCCCACCAGGGATCGTCGGGAGAGTGCTCGATCCACTCGAAGTAGAAAGGCGCCACATCCTGGAGCTCTTCCAAGCTGTCGAGAGGGAGACGAGTGCGCATCTCGTGACCTTTGGATTCCCAGATGGTATTGGCCTCGTCAGCTGTCCTGGCTCCGGGCAGGTCCTTTCTCCGGCGAATGTCCGGGGCGATGCTGTTGTGGATCCAGGGAATCCAGGAAGCGTCGAAGACGCCGCCTGAGTAAAAGAAGTTGCGCGGGGTCGAGAACGTCATCGCCGGCACCATGGCCTTCAGGTGTGGGGGGCTTTCGAGGGCGGCCAGCCATTGAACCGCGCCGGGATAGGAGAGGCCGAAGGTGCCTACCGAGCCGTTGGACCAGGGCTGCACTGCTGCCCACTCGATCGTGTCGTATCCATCACGGCCTTCATTCCTGTAGGGGTCGAACTCTCCGTCTGACTCGTATCGTCCGCGCACGTCCTGGAGTACTACCGCATAGCCGCGTTCGACGGCGTGTAGATGGGTGGTGTACCACTCCTCAGTGGCATCCTTGCCGTAGGGCGTGCGGTAGACGAGGACCGGGAACGGGCCCCCGGAGGCAGGTCTCCAGACATTGGCTCGGAGCACGACTCCGTCGCGCATGGGAACCGCTACATTCCGATCGATCCGGATTCCGGCAGGTCCGTTGGGCGGAGATTCCCCAGACTCACACCCGAGCAGCAGAGCCGGGATGACGAGTGCCAGCCACCTGAGCTGCATTCCGCGGTGGCCTTCCGGGCTGTGGACCCCCTCAGGCATCGACAAGCCGCCAAGCCGAGGGTTTGCAGGCTCCTGATCTGATTTCCACTATTCCCCCTGGGCTTCCAGTATCTCTTCGGGTACCGGCGGTGGCCCCTCCGGGATATAGGGCTTGTAGACGAAGTCCCTGGTCTTCTCCTCGAACTCCTTCTTCATGGCGGCTCGGGCTTCGGGGTTCTCATAGAGGTCCACCATCGTGGCTGCCAACGCCTTGGCAGCGTAGTTCATGCCCTTGTGTCCGATGGATGTGCCACCTGCTGCGACGACCGGCCAGGCGTGCCACGGCGCCTCGAAGGCGGCCGTGGTGACCGAGAGGTGGATGGTCGGAACATTCCAGCTCACGTCGGCTACGTCGGTGGAACCTCCATCGGGTGGTCCTGGCTCCAGGTCGAGCGGCTTGATCTCTCCCTTGAGGCCTACTTGTTCGACTTCGGTGACCTGCTGGATCTCTTTGGCGAATGCCTGTTCTGCTTCGGTGAACTCCAGCGGGCCCAACCAGGTGAAGTTGTCGTGGACGAGCTTGGCGCCTGCGAAGTTGGGCAGCATCTCGTAGTCGCCCGACTGCACCGTGAAAGTGCTCTCGGTACCGGTCGCCAGGGCCGCGCCTTGGGCGATGGCCCGGGCCCGCTCCAAAAGGTCATTGACGCCGTTGTGCTCGGTGTCTCGGACCCAGCACCAGAGCTTGGCGTAGTCCGGAACAACGTTGGGTACGTTGCCTCCATCAGCTATCACGTAGTGGATCCGAGCCGTGGGCCGAACGTGCTCGCGCATGAGATTGATGGCATGCGTGAAGACCTCGATGCCGTCCAGGGCGCTGCGGCCGTTCCAGGGGTCGGCAGCGGCGTGGGCCGTTTTGCCACGGAACTCGACCACGAAATCGGCCAGGGCCTGGCTGCTGTCGGTGTCGGCGGAAATCTCGTCGCTGGGATGCCAGGCCAGGGCGACATCGACGTCATCGAAGAGGCCGGCCCGAATCATGTAGAGCTTGCCCCCGATCGCCTCCTCGGCAGGCGTTCCATAGAACCGAATCGTTCCATCGAGCTCTCCGGCGGCGATCAGTTCCTTGATGGCGACTGCCGCAGCGAGGCTCGCGGTGCCGAAGAGGTTGTGTCCACAACCATGGCCGCCACCACCCTCCACTCGAGCCTCTTGTGTCGGCTGCGCCTTCTGGGAGATGCCAGGCAGAGCGTCGTACTCGCCCATGATGCCGATCACCGGTTTGCCCATGCCATAGGTGGCTATGAAGGCTGTGGGCATTTCTGCAACGCCGCGCTCGACCTCGAAGCCCTGGGCCTCGGCGTAGTCGGCCAAGACGGACGCCGATTGCACTTCACGTAGGGCGGTCTCGGCGAATGCCCAGATCTGATCCGACATCTGTGTGAGATCGGATTGCTGACGGTCGATGGAGGCCACAGCCTCCTCCTTGGCCTTGCTCGCGGCGTCTGTTGGCGCCGGCGCAGCAAGCAGGAGCAGGGCAAGGATGAGGCTGGTCAGGGCGTTCTTCATGAGTCGTCTCCGTTCAGGTATTTATCGAACCACTCCAGGTAGCGCTCGTAGAGGTCCTTGGTGTGCGAAGGTGTATCGATGCCGTGATACTCGCCGGGATAGACCACCAGCTCGGTGGAAACTCCGAGCTTCTTGAGAGCCAAGTAGAGCTGCTCTGAATTGATGATGGGCACGTTCCAGTCCTCTTTGCCGCCCAGGATCAGAGTCGGCGTCACTACGCTCTCGATGCGGTTGTAGGGGGAGAGCTTCTCCCAGAGCTCCCGGTTCTCAGGCTTCCAAGGCACGCCGAGCTCGAACTCCCACCAACGCTGGTACTGATCGTGACCGTAGTTGACCACGTAGAGCGTGGCGCTGGCTCCTGTGGCTGCGGCCTTGAAGCGATCGGTCTTGGTGATGACATGGTTGGTCAGCATGCCGCCGTAGGACCAGCCCGACACGGCGAGGCGTTCGGGGTCGGCCCATCCACGTTCGATGACACTGTCGACAGCAGCCATTACATCTTCGTAGTCCGGCTCTCCCCAGGCCTGCCAGATCCCCAGGCAAAAGTCCTGACCGTAGCCGGTGGAGCCTCTGGGATTGGGCATTACCACGACGTAGCCGTTGGCGGCGAAGATCTGTTGCTCGAAATAGAAGCTGAAGTCGTACTGGGCCTGAGGTCCGCCGTGAATTCGGAGAATGGTCGGGTATCGAACACCCTCATCGAATCCCGGTGGCTTGATGACAAAGCTCTCGATCGGCGTACCGTCCGGGCTTTGAAACTGTACCTTTTCGACCTGTCCGAGCTGGAGGCCCGACAACAGTTCGGCGTTGGTTTGGGAACGCTGCTCGAGCTTGCCATTCTGGAACAGGAAGATCTCGTCGGGAAGCTGCGGCTCGCTGATCCGAACGGCGATGGCTCCTTCGGATCCGAAGTCGAAGCCACCTACGACTCGCGGGCCTTGAATCAGCCGTTCGACGCCGCCGCCGCCGGCCGACACGCGGGCCAGGTTCTGTTCTCCGCTGTCCTCGAGGAGGAAGTAGATATCCTGGTCTCGAGGGGAGAACCGGGGCTGGTAGACCATCCGATCCAGATCCTCGGTGAGGAGCTTCGATCCGCCGCCGGTCGCGGATGAGACTGCCAGATGGTTGGTGCCATAAAGCGATCGAGCCCCTGTCTCCACGTTCGAGGTGTGAGCGATCGATCTGCCATCAGGGCTCCAGCTGGGCGATGCATCCGGACCAGGGTTGTCGGTGATCTGGAGCAGCTCGGCACCCTTATCGGTGTTGCTCGCCGAGACCAGCCAGATGTCGGTGTTGTAGTTGGCGTCCGGGTTCTCTGTCCGATTGCTGGTGAAAGCGATCTGGGCACCGTTGGGCGACCAGGAGGGCTGAGAGTCGTCGAAGTCACCCGAGGTGATCTGGGTCGTTTCTTTCGTAGCCAGGTCGAAGACGTAGAGATGGTCGCGGCGGCTGTCGAGGTAGCCAACATAGTCGAGCTTGAATTGCTGACGGGTCACGACCCAGGGTGGAGAGGTCTTCTCTTCGTAGTCTTCGCCTTTCTCGTGGGCTTCCAACTCTTCGGGTTTGGGGTCCTTCAAGACCAGCACCATTCGCTGGCTGTCGGGAGCCCACTCGAAGGAGTTGACACTCTGTGGAGTGTCTGTGACCTGTATGCTCTCGCCCCCCTGGCGGAAGAGAGTCCAAACCTCGGTCGTGCTTTCATCTCGCGCCGAGAGAAAGGCCAGGTATTTGCCGTCGGGACTCCAGCGCGGCCTGGAAGACGATACCTTCTCTCCGGTCAGTGGTCGGGCCTCGCCGCCTGTGCTGGGGACCATCCAGATTCTGGTGCTGGACTTGTCCTCCTCCAGGTCGTAGGTGGTCACGGTGTAGGCGACCCAGAGTCCGTCGGGCGACATCTGGGGATCGGATACCTGGCCGATCCGGAAGTAGTCGTCGACTTCCAGAGGTCGAGGTTCGGTCTTCTCCTCAGGAGCACTTTCGGCGGCAATAGCGACCGAACCACACACAAGCAGCAAAAGCAGAACGAGCGACGGGACGACGTTGCTAATGACCTTCATCAGGATTCCCCCCTCTTGGCTGCCCGGCCTCGAAGGACCAAGGCGGGCGACAATACCCAAACTTCAGACTTCCAGTACGATCTTTCCAAACTGCGCCCCGCTCTGTAGGCGATCCAGCGCGGCGCCGGCTTCGGCCAATGGCCAAGTCGAGTCGATCACCGGTTCCAGAGAATGGCCCTCGACTGCCGAGAGCATGTCGCGGAAGTCCTTGTCCGAACCCATCGTGGAGCCGAGAATCGAGATCTGCCGCCAGAACACCTCTCGGATGTTCACGACACCGTCCGCTCCGGTTGTTGCACCACACGCCACCACACGACCACCATTGCGGGCCGCCGCGACACTGGAAGGCCAGGTAGCAGCGCCGACAGTGTCGATCACCAGATCCACACCCCTGCCGTCCGTGAACTTGCGGACAATCTCGGCCACGTCGTCCTGCTGGCGGTAGTTGATGCCGAGGTGCGCTCCCAACTCATCGGCTCTCCGAAGCTTCTCGTCCGAGCTGGAGGTCACGATCACCTTGGCGTCCAGGAGCCGAGCCAGCTGTAGCGATGCCAGGGCCGCCCCGCCTCCGATCCCGTGAATGAGAACCGAATCACCCATCCGCAGATCACCCCGTGTCATCAGCATTCGCCAGGCGGTCACGTGATCGAGGCAGAGGGCTGCTCCCTGGGCGAAAGAAAGGTGGGACGGTTTCGGGTGGAGGTTGGCGGCCGGAACGACGGTCTTCTCGGCGAAGGTTCCGGGAGTCCCGCGACCCACCAGGTCGAATCGTGGGCATTCGCTCTGTTGTCCGCGCATGCAGAACTCGCACCGGCCACAACCGAGACCCGGATTCAAGACGACCTCGGCACCGATCTCCAGGGTGTCCACCTCCGGACCCAGCGCCGCCACGACACCCGACGCGTCCGAGCCGACGATCTGAGGCTCGGCCCGAGAGTTGGCTGCGTGATGCGCTCGACCGTAAAGGTCGAGGTGATTCAGGGCGGCTGCCCGGATTTCGAGGAGAGCCTCACCGGGCCCCGGGACGGGGTCAGGCAGCGTCTGGACCGACATCACGGTCCGCGAGTCCTTCTTGACGAGAGTAGAGGCGAGCATATTTGAGAGACTACCCCAGTTTCGCAGTGAGTAGATCGGTCGGATTGACCTCTTAGCGAATGCTGTATGCTCTCGATTGACGCCAAAAGCGCAACATAAGGCCCGCAGGGCACGTAGTAAGAAGTCAATAGGGGTAGACTTGCGGGCTGGCAGGCGCCAGCAGAGGTAAGTCTGCGCCCTGATCGACGACAAAGAGAGGGAATTCATGAGGTTTCTTGCATCCGGAATGCCACTCCTGCTCGCGCTTTGCCTGCTGCTGTCACTAGGTTTCGGGGCAGCCTGTAACCGGTCGGACAATACTGGTGGCGGCGACGGGACCGAGGCGGTGGAGGGCGACTCGGACTCCACCGGGGACCGAGACACCAAGAAGAGCAAGAAGAAGGACAAGGACGGCGAAGACGAGGAGGAGGACGAGGAAGAGGCCGTGCCGATCGAGGTGGTCTCTCTGGAGCGCGGCAGGATCGAGGCGCTACTGCGTTTCTCTACGAATCTGGAGGCCGAGAACGAAGTCCAGGTCTTCTCCGAGGCCGAGCGCAAAGTCACACGGCTGCTGGTGGAGGAGGGTGACGACGTTGCCAGAGGCCAACTCTTGGTCAGTCTTCAGGATGAGGCCCAGCGGACGGAAGTGGCCCGGGTGGAGAGTCAGCTCGCCAAGGCCAAGCGCGAGTACGAGCGCCAGACCAATCTGTGGGATCAGAAGCTGATCAGCGAAGAGACCTATACCGAAGCGACCCACAACATGGAGCAGCTCGAACTGGCCTTGAGAGATGCCAAGCGAGAGCTGGGCTACACCGAGGTGAGAGCTCCCATCAAGGGCACGATCACCGAGCGCTTCGTGAATGTCGGGGATCAAGTGACGGTCAACCAACACCTCTTCGACATCGTGGACTTCGACTCGATCGTCGCCCGAGTCTATGTTCCGGAAAAAGAGCTTTACCGACTGAAGCCGGGCCTGGAAGCTCGGATCTTCGCTGAGGCAGGCGGAGCCGAGCCCCGTACTGGAACAGTCGATCGCCTGGCGCCGCGAGTCGATCCCAAAAGCGGCACAGTCAAAGTCACGGTGGCCATCCCGCGGAGTGAGAACTTGCTGCCCGGCATGTACGTGACCGCAGAGCTGATCACCGAGGTGCATGAGGATGCCGTCCTGGTGCCCAAGAAGGCACTGGTCTACGACGCCGACCAGATCTTCGTCTTTCGCATGAAAGACGACGAGACCGTAGAGCGGCTCCTGATCGAAGCGGCACTTCAAGATCGGGACAACATCGAGCCGGCCTCGATTCTCGCCGCCGGCGATCGAGTCGTCGTAGGCGGCCAATCGAGCCTCAAAGACGGCTCCACGGTGCGGCTGGTCGGAGCAGAAGAACCAGAAGAAGGTGCTGAGGAACAGGAGGCAACCAGCTAGGAGAAAGGCAGTGATGCAATGGGGCAATGTGGCAGTGAGGCCATGAGCGATTGAAGCGGCCGGACCTGTGCCGGCCGGCAGCCTTTCCAAGCCCCTAGGCCCCTACACCCCTAAGCCCCTAAGCCCATGACCACCACCAACTCCAACGAGACCACCGCCTCCTCGGACGCCCTCTCCAGCTTCACCACCCGACGGCCGGTGGCTATCACCATGGTCTTCGTAGCCGCAGTGGTCTTCGGCTATTTCTCCTATGGGCGACTGCCCGTCAATCTCATGCCGGAGCTGTCGTATCCAACTATTACGGTGCGTACCGAGTACCCGGGAACAGCGCCGGAAGAAGTGGAGAACGACATCAGCCGTCCGGTGGAGGAGGCTCTCGGTGTTGTCGGCGGGCTGCGACGCATCAGTTCCATCAGCCGCGCCGGAGTGAGTGATGTCGTCCTGGAGTTCACCTGGGACACTTCCATGTCCGAGGCGATCCAGGATTCCCTCGAGAAGCTCGACCTGATCTTGCTTCCCCAGGAGACCGAGAGGCCCCTGATCCTGCGATTCGATCCCTCGCTCGATCCGGTCATGGAGCTCAGTCTCTCGGGCAGCGGCAATCGCTTCGAGGGTGAAGAGGGACTGAGGCGTCTGAGACGCATCGCCGATCTGCAGATCAAGCGATCCCTGGAGCCGATCAAAGGTGTGGCGGCTGTTCGGGTTCGCGGTGGCCTGGAAGAGGAGATCCACGTTCTGCTCGACGAAGTCGAGCTACGCCGCACGGGTCTCTCGATCCAGACCGTCATCGACCGCCTGGCGCAGGAGAACATCAACCTGGCCGGTGGCACGCTGACCGAAGGGCGTACCGAGTACATGGTTCGTACCCTCAACGAGTACGAGAACCTCGAGCAGATCGCCGACACGGTAGTGGCCCGCTACGAGGGCCGTGAAGTCCGCGTGCGAGACGTCGGCACCGTCGTCAATGCGCACAAGGAGCGGGAGATCCTGACGCGAACCAACGGGATGGAAAGTGTCCAGCTCGACATCTTCAAGGAGGCCGATGCCAATATCGTGGCACTGGCCAAGCGGGTGACGGCGGCGCTCGGTGATTTCGATCTCGAGAAGGCGAAGCTGGAGGCGGAGCAGAAGGCTCACGGCGGCAAGGTCGAAGAGGAAAAGAAAGCCGACAAGAAGACCGGCTGGTGGCAAAAGGAGGGCAAGAAGAAACCGCCGCCGCCGCCGGGGCTGATCGAGCAGGCATGGCGCAACGATGGGGCCGAGCTGACGCTGGTGGCGGACCGCTCGCTGTTCATCGAGAGCAGCATCAAGGAGGTCCGCAACACGGCGATCATCGGTGGGATGTTGGCCGTCCTGGTGCTGTTCCTGTTCCTGAAGGACCTGCGGACCACAGCCATCATCGCCATCAGCATACCCATCTCCCTACTGGTGACGTTTGCCCCCCTCAACATGCTGGGTGTGAGCCTCAACATCATGTCGCTGGGTGGCCTCGCGCTGGGGATTGGCATGTTGGTCGACTCCTCGATCGTGGTGCTGGAATCCATCTTCCGCTGCCGCGAAGAGGGGGACGACCTGGAGACTGCGGCCAACAGGGGGACCTCCGAGGTGCGAGGTGCGGTTATCGCCTCGACACTCACGACGATCGCAGTGTTCTTCCCGATGGTCTTTGTGGAGGGCGTGGCGGGACAGGCCTTTGGGGATCTGGGTCTGGCTGTGGTGATCTCGTTGCTCGCCTCTCTGGTCGTGGCTCTGTTCCTGATTCCGATGCTGGCCAGCCGCGAAGGACTCCAATGGACCGAGACGAAGCCGCTCGAAACCCACTGGAAGGAGTTCGGGGCCTGGGTCTCGTTGAATCACGATTGGCAGCGATTCAGAGCCGCAGGCGCGAAACCGCGAGGCCCGGTGCGCAAAATGCTTCGCTGGCTTGCCTATCCCGTGGTGGCACTCTATCTACTCCTGCGCTTTGTCATCGGAACGATCATGGAGGTCATCGGGAAGACGAGTCTGGCATTGTTTTTCGGCTTGATCTGGCTGGGTCGCAAGGCGATTGCTCCTGTCCTGGGAGGCGTCTTCGGTGGCCTGGTCTATCTGCCGGTCAAGCTGATGGATGCCGCGTTGGAAGGACTGCGCAAATGGTACCCCGGGGCTCTGAAATGGGCTCTTCGCAACCCCATAACCATGTTCATCTTGGTGTTGGCCTCGCTGGCTGCGACGGTCTGGTTTGGAACATCCCTCGGTACCGAGCTCCTGCCGGAGGTCCGTCAGGGAGAGTTCACGGTCGAGGTCCAACTTCCGGTCGGGACTCCTATTGAAGCCACGGAAGAGATCGTATCCCCTGTGGAGGAGGCGATTCTGGCGGAGAAGGAGCACATCGAGTCGCTGATGCTCACCGTGGGCTACGATGCGGCCTACTCGAATCGATCCGACGAAGGGGAGCACACGGCGCGCTTCAAGATTCTCCTGGAAAGGGCCGATCCGCGACTCGAAGACGAGGTCATTCGGCGGCTTCGCTCCCGCTTCGCACAGATTCCGGACCTCGATGCCCGGGTGACGCGACCGGTGCTGTTCAGCTTCAAGGCACCCATCGAAGTCGAAGTGCACAGCGATGATCTGGTGCTGCTGCGGCAGCAGGCGGGAAGGGCCAGGGAGACCATGGCCGCCATGCCTCAGCTGGCGGATGTCGAGACGACCCAGCGGCGTGGTGCACCAGAGGTCCAGGTGGTCTACAACCGGGACCTGCTGTCGCGCTACGACCTGAATCTCGCTCAGGTGGCTCGGCTGGTACGCGACAAAGTGCAAGGGTTCGAGGCCACCCGCTTCAATCTCAAGGATCGCCGCATCCCCATCGTGGTGCGGCTGAAGATGGAGGACAGGGAGACAGTCGAGGAGGTGGAGGGCATGATCGTCAATCCGGGAGGGGATCGGCCGATTCCTCTGTCGGCGGTAGCGACTGTGGAGCTGGCCGAAGGCCCGAGCGAGGTGCGCCGCATCGACGGACGTCGGGTGGCGCTCGTCACCTCGAATATCGCTCGAGGCTCGTTGGGTGGGGCCGTGGTGGCGATCAAGAACGAGCTCAACGCCATCAGTTGGCCGACCGGAACAACGTTCTTCATCTCCGGCCAGAACGAGGAGTGGGAGCGCAGCCAGGGCAGTCTGGTACTGGCTCTCGCGTTGTCAGTCTTCCTCGTCTACGTGATCATGGCAGCGCAGTTCGAGTCTCTATGGCAGCCCCTGGTGATCCTGTTCACCATCCCACTGGCGTTCTTTGGCACGATGATGACGCTCTATTTCTTGGAGATCAGTCTTTCCATCGTGGTCTTTCTGGGCATGATCATGCTGGCGGGGATCGTGGTCAACAACGCCATCGTGCTAGTGGACTACATCAATACCCTGCGCGGTCGCGGTATGGAGCTCATCGAAGCGGTCGTTACCGCCGGCTCCGTGCGCCTGCGTCCGATTCTCATGACGACCGCCACCACCACTCTCGGTCTATTACCCATGGCATTGGGCCTGGGCGACGGCGCTGAGCTGCGAACGCCAATGGCGGTGGCGGTGATCAGTGGCCTGCTGGTCTCGACTCTGTTGACGTTGTTCATCATTCCGTCAATCTACGCTCAGGTAAGCCGATTCAGAGAGCGCGTGGTGGGCGAGATGGTGGCCGAGACCATTTCGGGACGAACGCCAGTAGGTGATGTGGGAGCGGCAGACGCTGCGCCCTTCGAGAGCAGCTAGATCCAGGTTAGCGAGGAGTCAGGCATGGACAAAAGAGATCACGTCGAGCCCGTCACCACCGAGACGACAGCTCGGGAATCACGCCTGCCTCAATTCTCCCTGGACCGTCGCATCACGGTCTTCATGATTCTGCTGACCATAATCGTTTTGGGGACGGTGGCCACCATCAGTATTCCCATCGAGCTCCTGCCTTCGGGGTTCGCCGGCCCGCATTTGAGTGTGCAGGTACCGTGGCGTGAGGCCCCTTCTCAGGAAGTACTGGACAAGATCGTTCTGCCGCTGGAGGAAGAGCTGTCCACAGTCGCAGGGATCGATCAGTTGAACTCGTACGCGCGAACCGGCTTCGGCATGTGCAACCTCATGTTCAAGCAGGGCACCGACATGGATGTGGCCTACCGGGAGGTGCGGGATCGAGTCGAGCGAGCCAGAATCGAGATGCCCGATGACGTCGAGCAGATCTTCGTCCACAAGGACGATGCCTCGGGCATTCCGATCTTCTTCCTGGGGTTGGCCATCGATCCAGCCGTGGTCGACGTCTACAACCTGGTTCAGGACGAGATCATTCTGCGCCTGCAGCGAGTCGAAGGGGTCGCATCTGTCGATGCCTACGGCCTCGAGGAGAAAGAGATCCTCATCGAGCTCGATCGGGAGCGAACCTCGGCTGCGGGCTTGAATATCTACGAGCTGGCGCAGCAGCTGTCGGGCGACAATTTCACTCTCTCCAGCGGTACCGTCTACCAAGGCTCCAAGAAACTCCTGCTGAGGTCGGTGGCCCGCTACCACAGCCTCGAAGAGCTGGAGGATCGCCTGGTAGCAGAGACCGTGCGCCTACGGGACATTGCGACGGTCACCTACGATCTGCCCGAGAAGACCTATCGGGTGAGAGCCATGAGCAAGCCCGCGGTGGCGTTGGGCATCAACAAAGAGGGCGACGCCAACACACTGGAAACCGCCAGACGCGTCGAGGCTGTCGTCGAGGAGCTCCGAGAGAACCCCCGCCTACAGCTCATTGAGACGGCGATTCTGTTCAATCAGGGCGAGATCATCAGGGAATCGTTGGACACGATGTTCGATAGCGGCAAGGTCGGAGGAATCCTCGCCCTGCTGGTGCTCTTCTTCTTCCTGCGACGGGTCCGTATGACCCTCATCGTTACCCTGTCGATCCCACTGAGCATCGTCATCGCTCTCACCGTCATGTATTTCGTCGGCGAGTCCCTCAACATCTTGACGCTGCTGGCGCTGATGATCTCCGTCGGTCTCCTGGTGGACAACTCGGTCGTGGTGGCCGAGAACATATTCAGACTGCATCGCGAAGGAATGCCGAGGCGCCAGGCCTGCATTCAGGGAGCTGGCGAGATCGCCCTGGCGATCGTCATGGCCACCCTGACGACGATCGTGGTCTTTCTGCCCGTCTCTCTCGTCGAAGGTATGGGCCAGTTCTTCCTCTTACGGCTCTCGATCCCCATCTCCGTGGCTCTGCTGGGCTCTCTGCTGGTGGCGTTGATCTTCATTCCGCTCTTCGTCTTCATCACGCTGCCCGAAAAGGAGGCTGAAGACAATAAGAAGCCTCATCCGATGGCCAATTGGCTGAAGAAAGCCTACGATCTCACGTTCGGCAAGCTCAATCACTTCTACACCAAGACTCTGGCGTTCTTCTTGCGCCGAAGGCTGGATCTCGTGTTGCTGGTGATGGCGGTGTTCGCCTTGACGGCCGCCTTGCCGATGCAGCAGATTAAATTCGTCGACGTGCAGGACGAAGACCGCGGTGGCTTCGAAATCAACGTCAACTTGCCGCAAAACACCACTCTGGAAGAGGCCGAGGAGTATTTTCTGGCGGGCGAGAGTCTCATCGAGGAGATGGCGGAAGAGCTAGACCTGGACGGGTGGTTCATTCAACATCGCAGCACTTATGGGTCCTTTCAGGGCTGGTTCAAAGAGGAGCGCACCAACAAGGTCAGCCCCAAGGAGGCGACGGAGCGGGTCAAGGAGCGGCTGCCGGAGAAGGCCGGTGTCAAGCTCTACACGGGCGAGGACCAACAGGGCGACGACCGACAGGGCAAAGGCACCCATACCTTCAAGCTCGAAGGCGAGGATTCCGGAATCCTGGAAGTGACCGCGGTCCAGCTAGAGGAGATCTTCGCCACGGTGGAGGGCGTCGTGGGTGTGAAGAAGGTCGGCGACGACACACCCAGCGAGATGGCCCTCGTGCTGGATCGTGAGCGCATGCAGAGCCAGAACATCAACCCGATGGTGGTTTCCGCCGTCGTGGGCTATGCACTTCGAGGCGAGACCCTGCCGCGCTATCACCAAGGGGGCAAGGAGATTCCGGTCGTAGTGCGCTTCAGAGAAGAGGACCGGGACTCCCTCGACGAGCTCAACAATTTCTGGGTGCCGACCAACGAGGGTGACTTCGTGCCCCTGTCATCCCTGGCGGAACCCCGCTACCTGGCCTCGGCTCAGCGCATCTTCCGCACCAACAAAAGAACATCGAGGGAGATCACCCTGGAGCTCCGCGAGGATGAGGAGGAGGAGACCCGGGCCCGGCTGATGGCCATGGCGAGCCTCATCGAGCTGCCTGAAGGGGTGATCTTCGGTATGGGTGAGGGAATGCAGGGCCTGAGTGAAGACCTGCAGAACATGTTGTTTGCCGGCATTGTCTCGGTGATCTTCATCTACCTGCTCATGGGCTTCCTGTTCGAGAGCTTCATCCTGCCGCTCTCCATCATTCTGACCATTCCCCTGGCCAGCCTGGGGGTCTACTGGGCTCACTTCATCTTCGGGCTGAACATCGACTTCTTGGGGGCTGTCGGCTTGATCCTCCTGGTGGGCGTCGTGGTGAACAACGGCATCGTGCTGATCGACTACGTGACGCGGCTGAGGCACGCTGGGCACAGCAGGCACGAAGCCCTTCTCCTGGCGGCCGAGCGGCGCTTCCGACCCATCATGATGACCGCCTTGACCACCATCGGCGGCATGATCCCTCTGACCGTCCAGGGGGCCTCCAGCATCGGCCTGAGCTACAAGAGCTTCGGCCTGACCCTGATCGGCGGTCTGACCACGGCGACCTTGCTGACACTGCTAGTAGTGCCCGTCTTCTACACTTTCTTCGACGACGCCCGCGCGGCCGTCAGCGGTATCCTCAAACAGGCCATGGGCAAGCGCCGCGGCACCGCGGCTCCCGAACCGACTGCTTGACCCGGGCCACGCATTGAAGCGGCCGCACCTGTGGCGGCCGGGGTGTGGGGGGGTGACAGGGTCTCCCCCCGCGCGTTTTTGAACCCGGCCGATCACCCTGTGGTCAAGAATTCGGACCTGGGGGATCTCAGGGGGTTCTTGCAGCGGTCGGGAAGAAAGCCCCCTGGAATTTCCCAGGTCCGAACTCCTCAACGTTTCCCAGGTCGCATTGTGGCGCCCTCCGCCCGCTGCTACACTGGTAACGAACCAGGTAAAAGGTCGCTGCTACTTGACCGGGGGAGGTCATGGGCTCGGGATTCGCGACGACCCAGTGGAGTCAGGTCCTGGCCGCTCGTGACGGCTCGGAATCGGAGGCTCGCACGGCCTTGGCGGTCCTGTTCGAGGCCTACTGGTACCCGTTGTACGCTTTCGTTCGTCGCCAGGGTAACGATTCCGAAGAGGCGGCAGACCTGACCCAGGCCTTTTTCGCCTACCTCCTCGAGAAGGACGTTCTCAAGAGCGTCGAGCCGTCTGAGGGGCGCTTCCGCTCCTTTCTCCTGGCCACCCTCAAGCACTTCCTCGCACATGAGCGCGAGAAGGCCCGTGCCCTCAAGCGAGGGGGTGGACTGATCGATATCTCTCTCGACGCGAAGATCGCGGAGTCCCGCTACGGATACGAGCCCGCCGACGATCTGACCCCAGATCAGGTCTTTGAGCGGCGTTGGGCACTCATCGTCCTGGAACGCGCGTTGGAGAAGCTGGAAGAGAAGGAGACCTCCGGCGGCGACGGCGCCCGTTTCGAGAAGCTGAGGCCCTACCTGGTGGGCGAGGAACCTCATCTTCCATATCGTGAAGTCGCAGTGGAGCTCGAGATGAGCGACGGAGCGGTCCGCGGTGCGGTGCATCGACTTCGCCAGAGTTTCGGCCAGCTTCTGCGCGACGAGATCGCGATGACGGTTGCCGATTCTACCCAGGTCGATGAGGAAGTGCGCCACCTCCTGGGCGCAGTAGGCCCCTGGGAACCCCACCAGGCCTAACAAATCTCCGATTTTCCGTCTTACCCTTATGACACGACCTCTCTAGGTCGCGCTCAGAAGCGACGAACATGCCCGTGGCTCCGCCGTGCCTCGACTGCGGACACCGGCTCTCTCCGGATGAGCTGGCTGGTGGTCTCTGCCCGAATTGCCTGCTTCGGCTGGCTCTGGAAGAAGTTGACCAAGTCTCCAGTGAGCAACCCACTCTCGATTTCCAGGAGACTGCAACGCTTGCCTATGGAAAAGGTGAGGAGTCTGAAGAGCTCGCGTTTTCCCCAGGCCGACTACTGGGTGACCGCTATCGGGTCGAGTCACTTCTCGGTCGAGGCGGGATGGGGGAAGTGTGGCGGGCCTACGACTTGAAGCTCCGCCTCGAAGTGGCACTGAAGAGCCTGCACCCCAAGATGTTCGAGACGGAAGATGCCCTAGTCGCTGCAGGAGGATTGGGTCTCGACCCGGAGGGCGGCTCGAAGGTGCGGATCTGGAACCTGGAGACGGGTGATACCCGAATTCTCGATTGTCGATGGAGTACATCGACGGCGTGACCCTGCTCGAGCACCTGAGGGCGCATGGGCCCATTGAGCTCCGTGAGGCGAACGAGATCGCCTCACAGCTGCTGGCCGGTCTCGAGGCCGTTCACGATGCCGGGTTGGTCCATAGGGACATTAAGCCGGAAAACGTCATGCTGACCCGCACGGGCCGGGTGGTGATCATGGATTTCGGGCTCACCTCGCCCAGTGGTAGCGGTTCGATCGGCGGCACCCCTGCCTATATGCCTCCCGAGCAGGCTCGGGGCGAAGCCACAGATGCGCGGGCTGATGTGTACTCGGCGGGGATTGTCCTCGCGGAGATGCTGTCTGCCGAGGCAGGTCCCGAAGAGTCGAGCCGGCAGAGCTTCTGGGAAGCGATTCGGGAAGAGCCGCCGAAGCTGCCGGAGACTCCGTGGAAGCCGATCCTCACCCGGGCTGTCTCGCCCGGCTTTGAGGAGCGCTACGCCACGGCCGCCGAGCTCGCCCGGGCTCTTGAAGAGGTCGCCTTCCGTGTCGAAGGCGTCGAGCATGAGCATCCGTATCCGGGGTTGGCATCATTCCAGCTGGAAGATGCCGAGTTCTTCTTCGGCCGCGAGGCCGAGGTGGAGGCCGTCTGGAAGCGGCTCCAGCAGGTGAATCTGCTGGGGCTGATGGGACCCTCGGGCTCAGGTAAGAGTTCGTTCATCAATGCCGGATTGCTTCCGGCTGCTCCCGAGGGCTGCTTCTGCATTCGAATGGCCCCGAGCACCGATCCCTTCGCCTTCTTGGGCCGGGCGCTGCTGCCCGAACTGGAAACCAATCAGGAGGCAATTAGGTTCATCTCCTCTCTGGGCGGTCTGGATCCAGCCCTGGAAGTCCTTCGGGAGCAGCGCGCCAAGCACGGGGAGCTCTTGATCGTTGTCGATCAGTTCGAGGAGCTATTCACCCAGAGCCCAGTGGACGTCCAGGAGCGGTTCGCGGAGCTGCTGGGGCGCGCCGCCCTGGAGGCTGATGTGCATGTTCTGCTGTCGATGCGGGATGACTATCTCTTTCAGTGTCAGCCCTTCGAGATCCTGAGGCCGTTGTTCTCAGAGCTCACCCCGTTAGGTCCCCCGACAGGCTCGTCCCTACGTCGAGCAATCGTGCAACCGGCACTGCGATGCGGCTATCGGTTCGAGGACGAGACAGTTGTCGAGGAGATGCTGCAAGAGGTGACGAAGGAACG
>CAMYLC010000081.1 GCA_947259195.1 Thermoanaerobaculia bacterium
CTCGAGATCCTGGGTCACACCGTATCGAGCGCGAATCCTGTAGCTGATGGCTTCGCCCAGCTCGATTTCCTCATCTTCATCGAAGGTGAATCGATCGACTTCCTCGGCCACGTCCAGAGCCTTGTCGGCGGCCTTTTTCAGCTTCTTGAGGAGCTGGGCTTCAGCCCCGGTCGAGACGAGGGTGAAACCGAGAAGGATCGAGACAGCGACTCCGATTCGTGCTTTGGTCATCAGGATAGTCCTACTTCAGTTGAGCTCGATGGACTCTACCACCGCGGCGACACCTACCTGCTGGTATTGCTTGTCCACCTGAATATACGGAGAGTGCCCCCGGATCCCGCCACGGCTCCGTGCCTCATCAGGGAGAGGTAATCCGGACGTGAAAATTGCCACCGGTCACGGTGATGTTGGGCAACTCATTGTCGGTGTGGGGGAGTGACACCTGGTCGAACGATCCTCGCATCACGCCGTCGGCGCCAAAGGATTCGATCTGAATCTTCCCTGGACCGGCCCACTCGACACCTTCGGCGTTGATGTACCCGAATCCGACCGAGGCCATGGCGGCCATCGGGTCGAAGGGCTGACTCGGATCCTTGGGCAGCGGCAAATCGGTCGGGTAGGTCAGAGTCTTCAGATCGATCGACATGAAATGGATGGCGAAACTCTCGGTCGAGCCCGCTTCCGGATAGGCCCAGATGGAGCTGCCGAGATGGTGATACCTGACTTCCGATTCCGGCAGGTAGTCGAAGCTCATCTCTTCGCCGTCGGCTGTGAAGGCTACGGTGCCCGGGGTCGCGTCTTCGGCCGCATCCTGACCCGTCTGGGACGCTGGCGGTGGCTCGGTGGCGATGGCCTCGTCAGCTTCTGGGTCAGCCTGCGTTTGACCTCCTCCGCAGGCGCCAAGAAGGATGGCGGTCGCAGCAAGTACCATCAGTGATCGTCGCTGAGCTCTCATTTCTTGTCTCCTATTCAGTTCGACTGCGTGTAGCCGGCTGTGGGCTCGATGGTGCCGAATGGAGCCGGTTCCTGGATCGCAAAGCCTTAACTCATTCTCAAGAATCACCGGCCTCGAGCACGACCTGTTGACCTCCTGGAATCTCGACCTCTTCAAGGGTCCTGGGCGGTGATGTGGCAATGGTCACCCGATAGGAGCCTGCCTCCAAGGCCAGTGGGTCGCCATCGACAGTGCCCTTCGCCACGAGCGAGCCGTTCTGGTCGAAGACGGAGTAGGGGATCTTCAAGGCCTCGGCGAGGCTGCGCTCGAGGCTCGCGGCATCCCCTGCATCGAAATAGCGACCGCCGCCCTGATCAGCCCAGCCCTCGAACCGTTGCTTGAGCTCGTCGTCGGCGATGGCGAAACCGACGATCTCCAACCGCAGATCAATGCCACGATCGGCGAGCTTCTGGAGAACGGCTTCGGGATCGCCATCACAGGTCTCTTCGCCGTCGGTGACGAGAACCACGACCCGCTTACCCTTGGCGCCCTCGAGATCCGCTTCGATCTTGGCGAGGGAATCTGCGATAGGAGTCTTGGCGAGATTCTTGGCGTTGATGCCCTCGAGGGTCTTCGCCATCGCAGTCGGGTCAAGTGGTTTCATCGGGATCACTAGATCCGTGCGGCAAGAGTTGGCCTCCTTATGGCCAAAAACGCGCAGTGCGACCGGTGTGCCGGGAGGGATGTGCTCAGTGACCGCTTTGGCTAGGAGGTCCTTGGCGATTTCGATTCTGCGACCACCTTCCATACGCTTGAGCATCGAGCCCGAAGCATCGAGGATCAGGGCGACTGCACCACCGAGATTCTTGTCGCCGCTAACGACTTGCAGCTTGCCGGGTCCCGGAGCCCGTTCAAAGTTGGCGCTGACCTCCAAGCCGTAGGCGGCCGGCTGGCGAAGGAGCGTCGCCGCGCGGTCGAAGGCCCGATCCATCTCCCCCTGGGTCGAAAGAAAGTCGTAGTGACCGTTGTTGACCTGGGCCCAGCTCTGCATAAGGTCCTCATAGAGACCGGTCGTGTCGGCGTGTCCGACTCGCATGGTGAAGATCCGTGGTTGAACCTTTTCGAGAACGCTCCACATCTCGAACTGACGGGGTGTCGCCGCGTCGGTGACCATCACCACGGCCTTGGTACCGGGTCTGGGCTCGAGAGTTGCTGTCGCTCTGAGGAGACTCCCTTCAGCGGCGCTCGAAGTAGCCTGGCGATCGTAGTCGTTCAACGCCATGCGCAATATATAGGGTTCACCGATCCAGTCGGTCATCAGAAGGGGGTCGCCGAAGGGCAGGATGTTGGCTACGTCGCGGCCGGGTACCAGGTCGCCCGCGTAGGTGTTGACGGCTCGATAGATCGCGTTCTTGAAAGCGGTGACGCTGCCACTGTTGTCGAAGGCAAAGACGACCGCCCGCGGTGGCTCGACAATTTCCAGATAGTAGGTTTGCTCCGGCTCCACGACGACCTTGTATCGTTGATAGTCGGCACCAGACCCCGCCTTCTGCGGCGGCACTTCGGAACCGGCTGCATCGAGCACTCGGACGGCTGTGCGGAGTGTCGGAGTGCCGGACAGAGTGATCGTGAGGGTATTGCCGTTGGCGGGTACGGTGACCTTGTACCAGTCTTCCTCCTCGCCCAGCATCACTCGGCCGGTGACTGTCTGATCAAACCGCAGTGGCGCCGCCATGGCTTGCGAGTTGTTCCCCGATGCGGTTTTCGAGTCCGTTTCGAGGGGCACACCCTGCGTCAGCTCGTACTGGGCTCTCCAGGACGTGTCTCCCCACTCTCCGAGAATTGAACTGTAGGTCGCGTCCGGGGCCTGCTCGAAGACGCGCAGCGTTTCTGGGGCGTACCGGCGGGACTTCTCTTGCGGACCGGCATAGCTAAATCGCACGTATCTCGCCCAGACCGGCGAGGCGAGCACCAGCTCCCCTGGAGATTTCATGCGATCCCATTCAGCCACCTTGGTCCAGGGGCCTACCGGACTGTCGACCGCCACCGCAACCGAGACCTCGTCGATCCGGTTCTCGGGCGTCACCCGGTCCGAATCGGCCCACTCGAATCGGTGGATGAGAGCCGCCCGCTGATGCTGGAAGCTGATCGCCCATACCAGTTCCTGACCCGCGCGAAGATAGGGCGCAGGGTTTTCCTTCGATTCGGTCAGGATGGATCGGTCCCACTGGCCCGAGATGTCGGGCCGCGCCCAAACCACGTGGCCGCCCAATTCGGGATCGGCGAGATTCCAACCGCGGGAACCGGAAATATCGATCCCGGGCCGCGCGACGACCTTCCATTCACCCAGACCGACGCTCCCCGCCAGCTTGCCGTCCTGGTTGCTGAGCAAGAGCAGACGGGCAAACCGAGCGGCGGTCGGTCTCTCCAGAGCGAAGGCCTGTTCCATGGGAAGCGGTTTCAGATGATCGTGGAGTACGGTCTCGAAGTTCGAGCCGTCTTCCGAGAGCTGAACCTTGAACTCGTCCAGAAATTGAGTCTGTTTGCCACGGCCGATCGGGTTCAAGAGGATCCCCACAACCTCCTGCGCTTCGTTGCCGGCGAGATCGACTGTAATCGAAATCTCATCGGCCCCTTTTTCAGGGCTCAGAATGGGACCGCTAGTCGGGCGGACCTTGCCGTCGATCAGCATGTCCATGTACCGACCGGCGCCCGGAATCGTCACCGGATCAGACCCTTCCTCGACACCGACCAGTTGGCTACCGAGCTTGGACCAGGCGACGTTGGCTCCACCCAGCATCGCCTCCGGGACCGACCAGGCGAGCTCCGGCTGGACGGGATCGGCTTTGCCGTCGACGGCGATCTCGGTCGCCGATTCGACCTGGGCACCGGTTGGGTCAAAGGCCCGAGCGCTGATGATCACTGGCAAGTCTCCCCACGCGTCGGGTGGAACCTGAATGTCGATGCCGACAGTCTTGGT
>CAMYLC010000082.1 GCA_947259195.1 Thermoanaerobaculia bacterium
ACCTGGATGCCGCCGAGGCTCTCCGGCAGGCCGCTTCCCATGCTGCCGCGGCAGGCGTGACCATACACGCGATCGACATGAGCTCCAGCCAGCAGGGCAAATCTCTTGTCACTACGGCGACTGCCGGTCAGGGCGTGCCCGGAAATCCCGGTGGCGGTTTCACCCGGAGCGCCTCGATCGAACAGGGAATTCCCGATCTTCGCCTCTTGAAGGAGATCACCAGCCTTACGGGTGGTGAGCTGTTCCGAGGCAGCGACCTGGCGACCGGACTGCCGGCAACCCTCGGCAGAAGAACGATGTACTACTCACTGGCGTTCACAGCACCTCAGGGACTCGGTGATGGTCCGCACGAGATCACGGTTCAGCTCATCGACCCAAACCCGACCTACGCCCTGGCCCATCGAAAGTTCTTTCGCCTCCGGAATCACGATCAGGAGGCTGCGCAAGCCACCGTTTCCAGCCTGCTGTTGAATGAGGTGCGGAATCCATTGGAGGTCCACCTCGATCTGCGTCTTCATCGCAGCGATGATTCAGCGACCGAGCTGGCCGAGATTCAACTGGTCCTGCCCTTTGCCCGGATCGCGCTGCGGCCCGAGGGCAATCATCACATCGGTCAACTCTCTGTCTTTTCTCTCTGGGGTGAGCTGTTTCACCAGGCGTCACGGGTGCGCAAGGGGGTACTCCCCATCCGGATCGCCAACGACGAGATGCTGACGGCTCTCGGACGATCGGTCGAGTATTCGTGGACCCTCGAGATCCCCGCCGGAACGTCTTTCGTGGCTGTCGGTATCCGGGACGATCTGAGCCACCTGTTGTCGACGATGGTGATCTCGGCACCGGAGGATCCATGAACCCCAGAGACCTCCTGACCGGTGTGTGGCTGACTTTGGCGGTTCATCTCGCGTTGGCCACCTATCCTGTACAGGCCGATTCAGAGGTCCTCGAGGCCACTCCCGATGCTGTGGTTAGAGCCCTGGAAGCGGCCATGATTCTCAGCGGACAGGAAGGCGGAGACATCCGCTTGGCGGCGTGGAATGGCGTCTTCGATCGCGGGGACGGCAGCGCCTGGGTGGTCCTTGTCGTCGAGGTCGAAGGCCCCGCGATCCTCGAAGGTGCCGCGGGAGATGAATTGGAAGTCGATCTGCACCTCTATGCTCTCGACGACCGCCGCGAGGTCCGCGCGGCCCTTTCACGGCGCGTCCGAATCGACCTCGGACGTCATCGCGAGGTGTTGGAGACCAGCGGTTTGAAGGTACCCTTGTTCCTGTCGCTTCCGACTGGTGAACATCTGCTCCGTCTCCTCGTCAGAACCGGTGAGCAGGCCTTCGGGATTCGTAGTCTGGAGGTTTCGGTGGGTGACGGAACCCAGGCGGATCATGGCACCAGACCTCCTGTGTTCCCCGACCGGTCTGGCGGCTGGCTGGTCGCGATCCCCAGCAGTCCCCGAGCCAATGCGGCGCCGACCCGACCGCCCTTCGTCACTCACCATGAGGAGTTTCTTCCCGCCGCCCTGCCAATTCTGCGCCGCGGTGAGATTCCACGGGGCCTGCTCTATCTCGCCGATTCCACGACCACGCAAGAGCAGCTTGAAGCCATCTTGCGCCCGGCGTTTGCAGAGACCGCCGTGCGCTTGCCGGTGACCCTGCGCCAGCGCAGCTCCTCCTCATCGCTGCAGCTGGACATTCTGGAAATCGAGCTTCCCGAAGTGGATCTTCCTAGCGGCGTCTATACGGCGGTCATCAATTTGCGTCCCGGGATCGATACCGGGCCATCGACGAGACCCTTCAATCTGGTGGTCACTGGCGACACGGATGCCTCTTTCTGGCCACAACTGGATCTGGATTCGCCGGGTGAGAGTCGGCCGGATGCGATAGCTGGATCGCCCACTCCGGATCCCGGGCTCGTGGATGAAGAGATCAGCCGCCATTACCGCCAGGTTCTCACACAGCTGGCCAACAGCGGATTCGACCTTGCCCGTCCCGGCTTGCGGACTCTGGAGGAGCGCTTCACTTTCGGGTCGGAAAGACTCGCGACCGAGCGCCTGGAAGCAAACGAATACCTGGTTGCCAGCGAGCTCTCGAAGCAAGGCGCGGACCTGTTGCCGGTCCTGGTTCTCCACGCCCAGTCCGCTGCGGCCTACCGCGCCAAGGGCCAGAACATCTTGACGAGACATTCCATTCGCCTCATCCGGCGACTCGTGGACTTGTATCTCCTTCACCGGCAGGAACTCGAAGCGAGATCCGCTGCCGCAGATCTCTTGACGGAAGTCGCCACCGGCGAGGCCGAATTCGGCAATCTTGCGGGATCCATTCTTCTCTTCAAAGAATCTTTGGCCAGCGACGGGCAGAACCCGGCAGCGCTCCTCGGTCTAGCCCTGGTCTACGAACGACACGGCCGCTATGCCGACGCGATCAGGATCCTCGAGAGTCTCTTGGCCGAGAGACCGGATCACGCCGAAGCCACACTTCGACTGGGCGTCAATCTTGCTCGCCAATCACATCCAAAACGTGCCCACACCCTTCTATCCCAGCTCGCTTCGAGGGATGTGGAGCCTTGGATAGCTCTTCTGGCCTATCAAGAGATGGGACGCCTCGCTCTCGACAGGGGGCGTCCGCAGCAGGCCATCGAGATCTTGCAGGAGGGTCTCGAGAACTGGCCGAGTGACTTCAATCTCAATGTGCAGCTCGCCTTCTGTCTCGATTCGACCGGTCGCCCGGCGGCAGCCCAGAGCGTTCTGAGCGCCTTGGAGCCATCTTCAGTCGGGCTCAGAGAGCCTTCGGCGAGATGGCTGTACCACCGGCCGCCGAGTTGGAGTCAAAGCGGCCAACTGGAGGCCTTGGCGATACGTGCTCAGAAGTGGCTTCCTGATCTCAGGAAGGCCCTGATGACCTCGGATCCTATCGTCGCTCAGCAATGAAGAAGCACCTTTTCCTGTTCGCGAGTCTCCTTGCCCTGGTCTCGGCACCTTGCCCGGCATTGCACATGACGATCCTCAGCCCCGACAGCGTTCACCCGGTGTTTGGCGCGGTCGTATTCTCTGTGGATGTCCTACCCGCATCCGAGGTGCAGGAGGTCCTTTTTCTCGTCGACGACAGAATTATCGGTACTCGCGACGAGCCACCCTTCGAGATGGAAGTAGACCTGGGAGAAGTGAATCGCACCCACATCTTCGAGGTTCTGGCAACGGATCTGGCCGGGCGACCGTTTCGGATCATGCTCGAGACCCCCGCGGTCCCTGTCGATCTAGCCATCGATGTTTCATTACAGCAGCTCTATCTGACGGTTACCCAACACGGACAACGAGTCCCTGACCTCCAGCGTGGCGACTTCCAGGTGCGGGACAACGGCAAACCGCAAGAGATTGTCACCTTCGAGCGCGGAGATATTCCCTTTGTCGCAGTCCTGCTGGTCGATGCAAGTCGCAGCATGGAGGGAGCGAAACTCGAAGCGGCGCTCGCCGGAGCCAAGACGTTCGCCACGGCCATGGAATCCCTCGATCAGGCGAAGCTGATGCTGTTCAACGACACTCTCAGCATGTCGACGCCCTTTACCAGCTTTCCCCAGGTTCTGAGTACCGGACTTGGGCGTGCCAGAGCCTCGGGTGGCACCTCCCTGAACGACCATCTCTACGTGGCACTCAAGCTCTTGGAGGAGCGCCAGGGGCGCCGACTGGTCATCCTCCTGACCGACGGCGTGGATCTGACCAGCGTCTTGACCATGCAACAAGTCATGGAGACTGCCCGCAGATCCCAGTCTCTCGTCTATTGGATCCGTCTTGGCGAGCCCGAACCACGAGTCTCCCGTTTCTCGGCGTGGCGCGACGGCAAAGGTCACGAGCAGGAGCTACGAGGTCTCGAACAGCTCGTCTCGGCTACCGGCGGCAGCATCGTGACCGTA
>CAMYLC010000083.1 GCA_947259195.1 Thermoanaerobaculia bacterium
CAGCCTGCCTCGAAACACTAGGAGGCCACTGCGACGGCGCCGCTACGGCCGAGTGACGGATCTGTGACGAACTGAGGAGCTGAATCGAATCAGCCGAAGCGGCCCGTGATGTAGGCCTCGGTCTGATCCTTCCTGGGTCGGACGAAGAGCTCGTCCGTCTTGCCGTATTCGATGAGGTCACCCAGGTACATGAAGGCAGTCAGGTCGGAGATGCGCGAGGCCTGCTGCATGTTGTGCGTGACGATGACCTGCGTGTAGTCCTTCTTGAGCTCCAGCATGAGCTCTTCGATCTTGTTGGTGGAGATCGGATCCAGAGCCGAGCACGGCTCGTCGTAGAGAATGACCTCGGGCTCGACCGCAATGGCTCGGGCGATACAGAGTCGCTGCTGTTGTCCCCCTGATAGCCCCAGAGCTCTTTCTTGGAGGCGATCCTTGACCTCGTCCCATAGAGCGGCGTCCCTGAGGCTTCTCTCGACCACCTCGTCCAGCATCGACTTCTGAGTGATGCCCTGCAGTCGCAGCCCGTAGACCACATTCTCGTAGATCGACTTCGGGAACGGGTTGGACTTCTGAAAGACCATCCCGACCCTCTTCCGCAGGAGGTTCGTATCGAACCTGGGATCGAGAATGCTCTCGCCCTCGAATCGGATGTCACCCTCCGTCCGTACGATCGGAATCAGATCGTTGAGACGATTGATGCACCTCAGCAGGGTCGACTTGCCGCAGCCCGACGGCCCGATATAGGCGGTGATCTGGTTCCGAGGGATTTTCATTGTGATGTCCCGCAGCGCCTGGGCATTGCCGTACCAGAGCGAAAGATGCTCGATCTCGAGCAGCGGATCGTCGATCGGTGGATTCAGCGCCGGATCGAGACCTTCGGCCTGCGGAGATTCTTGACGGGTTGGCTCGGAAGCTGCGGTGTTCATCTCGACCTCGTCCTCTCTAGCTATCGACCGCGTCGGTCAGCTCTGGGCCCGTCTGCAGATGACGAATGTCCTTGCCCTCGACGAAGAAGATCACGTCCTCTGCGATGTTGGTCGCGTGGTCGGCGACTCGCTCCAGATCTCGACAAATGAAGAGCAGCTGCAGGCCTCGGGTGACGTTCTTGGGATCCTCGATCATGTACGTCAGCAGCTCTCTGAAGAGCTGCTCGTACATGGCGTCGACTTGGTCGTCGTCACGGCAGACTCGGACAGCCAGGTCGGTGTCCCGGTCGACCAGCGAGTCGAGACTTCCCTTCACCATGTCGCGGACGAATTGCGTGAGTCTGGGCAGATCGACGTAGGGCTTGAGTGGAGGTAGCTCGTTGAGCATGGCCACGGACCGGCAGATATTCACCGCCAGGTCGCCGATTCTCTCGAGATCGGTGTTGATCTTCATCACCGCCACGAGGAATCGCATGTCGACGGCCGTGGGTTGCTGGGTGGCCATGATGGTCTCGCAGGCCCTGTCGATGTCGATCTGCATCTGGTCTATTTCAGTGTCCTGCTCGACGATGCCCTGGCTCCGTTCTGTGTCTCGATCGACGAGGGCCTGCACCGACCCTGCCACCATCTCTTCCACCTGAGCCCCCATCCGCAGCAAGAGCTGTCGGACATCGGTAAGAGCTTGATCCATGTGTCGTTCCATGAGACGAACCGTCCTTTCTTCTGAAGCCATTCTAGGGTGTCGCCAATCAGCCCGCCACGGTGGAGTTGTGCTAAAAACAGGCTTGGGCTGCGGGACATCCCGCCACTCATGTGCAGTCGGACTTCAAGTAGGAAAGGATCTCCTGAGCTTGGCTCAACCGCGTGAAGGAGCCGTGACAGTCCTGTGACACCCGTCGGTGATCCGCAGTTACCTCTGTCATCGGTTCCAACGAACACTCAATAGTCAAGAACACTCAAGGAGGAGAACGACCCATGTTCAAGCGTAATCTACTTGTCCTCTTGGTGGCGTGTGCTGCTCTGGCGGGTTTGGCGCCTGCCGCCAACGCAGGCATCAAGGTCTACGAGGACGGCAACAAGTTCATCGAGATCGGTGGACGGATGCAGATTCAATATCTCTACCTCGACCCGCGTGGCGAGGATTCCGAGGACACGATCTTCTTCCGCCGCCTGCGCCCCTATATCTCCGGGTCTGTGACCAAGGACTGGAACGGCAAAATCCAGTTCGACTTCGGCAAGTCCCTCGATGATAACGAGCTGGCGGTCAAGGACGCCTACATGCAGTACACCGGGTTCAAGAATCACAAGATCTTCATCGGCAATTCCAAGACGGTGTTCTCGCGCGAGTTTCTGACGTCGTCCAAGCGTCAGCAGACCGTGGAGCGTTGGTTCGTCGGCCAGCACAACTTTGGCAGTCCCGACCGCATGCTCGGTTTCCGTATCGATGGCAATTCCGACAACAAGAAGTTCGAGTACAAGCTCAACGTCGGCGGCCAGAACTTCGATCCCGACAACAGGCGGATGGACTTCGACACCCCGGTCAACGACCTCGGAGACTGGACCCAGGGCTGGGTCGGAGCCGGGCGCGTGACCTTCTATCCTCGCGAGGCGATCAAACGCGATCAGGGCGACTTCAAGCGGGGCTCGTTCAACTACGCCGTTGAGGCCGCCGCCTTCTACTGGACCAACAACGACAACCGGATCCCGTACACCGACGTAGACGAGAATGGCAACAAGGTCTGCATCAATGAGAAGAAGTGTGATCTCGATACCGCCACGGGCTGGGAGCTGAGCGGCGGCATTCGCGGTCGCGGATTGTCGGTGGACCTGGAGTACAACCAGGTCGCCGGTGAGATGCTGGCCAGGAACTTCATCGATGACGGAGGGAACCTGACACCCCTCGACAGCGGCATGTACGTCAACGGCGAGACCACGATCAAGAAGTGGCAGCTCGAGGGCGGCTACATGCTTGCCAACTTGCCCATCGAGTTCGTCTACAAGCGAGACAGCATGGACACCGATGGCTACGAGAGAAAGTGGTACGCGAATGACTTTGGCATCAACTACTTTTTCAACCAGCACAAGGCCAAGGCTCAGTTCCTGTACCGCATCGAGTCGAACGTCAACGGCGTCGACGGTGCTGACCGCAACCAATTCGTCATGCAGTGGCAGTTTGTTTTCTAGTGGCGGCTAGCAATCGGATCTGACAAGTAGACTCTTCGAATGAGCAGAACAAGACGATACATAGGTGCCTCACTGATTGGGATCGGGCTCCTGCTCGGGCTCTCGGTTGGTGCCGTTGGTGAAGACGCGAGCCGGTCGGATGCGCCCCTGGATCCGATTGTCTCGGAGGTAGTCGAGATGCTGAACGCGGGGGTCTCGGACAGCCTGATTCTCCAGTGGCTGGAATCGACCGACAGGCAGCCGGTCGACATCGGTAGCCAGGGATTGATCGCCCTGACCGAGGCCGGAGCTTCCGACCAGCTGATGACCGCTCTACTGGAGCTCGTCGAACAAGGGCGTTCCACAGAGCCAGTGAGCACACCCCCGACGGCGCCAGAACCGTCTCGGGTGGAGCCAGCGACCCCTGTGTCGGCGTCGCCAACTCCTGCGGATGTGCCCGGTGATGGCGTACAAGCGATCGTTAGTCTCAGCGCGAAAAGGGTCTGGGTCGACGAAGAGGAGCCGGATTCTCCGCGCGAGCCGCGTTGGAGCGTCTTCCTCTACCTGGACGGCGATCTCGTCTCCTGGGTGAGACCGGACGCCAAAGCCAAACCGGTCGAGGCCCGAAGAGTGATTCAACCGGGGCGCCGGGAGCTCCGAGTGGTCCTGCAGCGCTACGAGGAGCGGAGGAGCGGGTGGAGGTACGAGTCTCTGTCGGTTCCTCACCTCGCCGAGTTCGAGGTCCGATCCGGCGATCCCGTGGAGATCGAGGTCGACCTGCGACGGATCTGGGGCCTCTGGCGTGACCGCAAGGATGGAGGACCGATGTCGTACACGATCCGCCAGGGAGCCGAGATCCTCGCGGAGCAGACTGGGACCGGAGGTAATCCCGACCGGTGGCAACCCGTCTGCGAAGATGTCGAGGCCAACTTCCCAGGTTCGGACAACGTGCCCAGGGCTTTCAGAAACGCGATGAGCCAGTGCTTACTCTGGAACACCCTCTGGACAGGCGAAGGGAAATCAACCTCGCGAACCGAGATCTTGGCCGAGCTGGCCGAGGACGATTTCGAGCCGCCGGTTCGCTAGGTTCGGGCGGCCAGTAGCCCGCTAGACAGTTTCACCAGGCAGGTAGACGCGGAACGTGGAGCCTTCGCCGAGGTGGCTCTCCACTTCGACCCGTCCGCCGTGTAGTTGGGCCACGTGTTTGACGATGGCCAGCCCGAGCCCGGTGCCACCCTCGTCACGACTCCTGCCCTTGTCCACTCGATAGAAGCGCTCGAAGACGCGGTCGATCGAGGTGGCGGGGATGCCGATTCCCGAATCGTCGACCTCGAGCACGACCATTCCCTTCGAAGGGCTCAGTCGAACGGTGACCCGGCCTCCGGTGCGGTTGTACTTGATGGCGTTCTCCAGCAGATTGATGAACAGTCGCTGCAGAGCCTCCTGGTCGCCGGTCTGGCTCGGCAGTGAGGGCACCTCGACCTCGAGTCGAATCTGCCGCTCGGTGATCTGAGGAGCCAGGGTCTCGAGGCAGTCATCGAGGACGGCCTTCAGATCGACCGCCTGGGGCTCGAGCTGACCCTCCAGATTCTCCAATCTGGACAGTGTCAGGAGATCTTCCAGAAGAGTCTGAAGCCGGGAGCACTGCTGCAGGATCCTTCCCAGGAACCGCTGCGATGCCTCGGGCTCCTCCAGGGCTCCGTCCCGCAAGGTCTCGGTGTATCCGCGGATGGCCGAGAGGGGAGTCTTGAGCTCATGCGAGATGTTGGCGATGAAATCCCTGCGGACCTGGGTGAGTCGCACCAGGTCTGTGATGTCCCGTGCCACGACCACCGCGCCAAGCCCTTCGCCGAGCGGCGTGCTGGAGAGCGCCACATGGCGACTCGGCAGGCCCTGCAATTGAATCTCCGAGGTACTCCCTTTGCCGTTGACCAGAGTGGAGACGATGAGGTCCTCGAGCTGCGTCTGGCGGGTCAGCTCCAGCGGGGAGCGGTCCGACGTTTCACCCCGGATACCGAAGATCTCCTTGAAAGCCTCGTTGGCGAGCCAAACGAATCCTTCGGAATCGGTTACCAGGACTCCCTCTCCCATGCTGGAGACGACGGCCCTGAGGTGCCCCCGCTCTGTCTCCAGGTCCTCGATTCGGGTCTCCGCTTCACTGGCGACTCGATTGAGAAATCTGCCGATGCGAGCCAGTTCGGGATCGGATGGCAGCGAGACACGGTGACTGAAATCTCCTGCTTCCAGCCTTTCAGCTCCGGCCAGGAGATCCGGCAGAGCCTCGGAGACCCGCCACTCGAGCCACCACAGCAAACCGCTCATGGCCAGAAGGGCAGCCAGAGAGGCAGCGACCAAGACCCACCCGAGGCTTCGACGGAGCGCTTGAAGTCCGGCCAGGGGCTGGGCCAGGCGAAGCACGAACCGATCGCCCTCGGTGTCCAGAACCTGGGCGGTGTAGACGTAGTGAAGCCCCGTGGTGTCGCTGCGGCGTATCGACGAACCCCGACCCTCCGATAGAGCCGCCCTGATCTCTGGGCGATTGGCGTGATTGTCCATCCGCAGCATCTGATCCCAGGAGCGCGAGCTGTCGGCGACGACGACCCCGTCGGCCCGGATCAGGGTCAGGCGAACCTCCGTGTCGCCGGTCAGCTGATGAACGAGATCTTGAAGCGCTGTCGGTTCGACGGAGAGCCGGCCGGTGATCGAATCTGCGACGATGGGCAGGGTGTTTTGGAGCTGTCGAGCGGCGCTCTGCTGTAAGAGGTTGCTCAGCAGTACCCAGAGGATTCCGATGGATACGAGCAGCGCGGCAAAGGCCGGCAGGGCAAGAGCAACGCGAAGCCGGTTGGAAAAGAAGGAGCGCCGCATCGAGAGTCAGCCGCGGAGACGGTAACCCACTCCGACCACGGTCTCGATTCGTTCCGCCTCGGGCCCGAGCTTGCGCCGCAGGCGGCGAATGTGGGTGTCGACCGTTCGACTGTCCACATCTTCGGAGTAGCGCCAGACGTCGGTCAGCAGGCTCTCGCGAGTCTGGACGCGGTTGCGTCGTTCCAGGAGGATCCTCAGCAGCCGGAACTCCGTCGCGGTGAGCGGGATCTCGTCCTCCGACAAGAACAGGCGATGCCCTGCGACGTCGAGGCGAATGTCTCCTATCTCGAGAAGCTCCTGCTGCTCCTCTGTTCCCGTACCTCGCCGTAGGACTGCCTTGACCCTCAGTACGACCTCCCGCGGGCTGAAGGGTTTGGTGATGTAGTCGTCGGCGCCGAGCTCCAGTCCGACGATGCGGTCGACCTCCTCGCTCTTGGCGGTGAGCATCAGCAGCGGAATCTGGCTTGTCCTGGCATCCCTCTTGAGGAACCGGGTGAGCTCCAGGCCGTCGAGACCAGGCAGCATCAGGTCGAGGATCACCAGATCCGGAGGGTTCTGCCGAATCGCTTCGAGTGCTGTATCGCCACGGTAGTCGATGCTGACCTCGTAGCCCTCCTTTGCGAGGTTGTATTCCAGGACCTCGGCAATGGCGGGCTCGTCTTCGACGATGAGAATCCGCTTCTCGGCCATCGGCAAGAGACTAGCACGTGGATTCTCCACAGAAGACGAGGAAAAGCCTGTGGAATAGGCGGTGGAAAACCGGCTGAAGGCGGAGAATGTTGGTCGCCGGTTCCTGATTGAACAAGAAATTGTGCAGTTCGTGTAAGCGCTTTGTATTCAGTAGTTTATAATCTTCCTCGCGAACTGCTAACAGAGAGCGCTGAGAGCTGCGACCCTTTTCCACAGCCGTTGTTGTGGAAACCTGCCCGAAAGCATCTAAGTCATTGACTGTCAGAGAGTTAACGAAAGTGGGGACGAGCCCCGCCGAGTCTCCTTCGTCTCCCATCCATGGGTCGCGTCGCGCCAGTCCGAGGCGGCCTCGGTGCCGCACCAGCTGGTATAGTTCCAGCGGCCAGAAGTCGTTCTTCCGAATCCCTGTCCAGCGAGTCACAAACCATGGCAGAGAACACTCTCGTTCGTCGCACTCCTCTCTACGACGCTCACCAGGCGGCAGGTGGCAAGCTGGTCGAGTTCGCGGGCTGGCAGATGCCGGTCCAGTACTCCGGAGTCCTGCAAGAGCACCGTGCCGTGCGGACGGCGGCGGGAATCTTCGATGTCTCGCACATGGGGGAGTTCCGGGTTTCCGGAAAGGGCGCGGAGGGCTTTCTCCAGGCAATGACACCCAATGATGTCGCCAAGTTGAAGCCCGGTCGGATTCACTACAGCGGTCTGCTGACCGAGCAGGGCACCTACGTCGACGATCTACTGATCTACCGCTTTGCCGAGGAGGAGTTTCTTCTGGTGGTCAACGCTGCCAACGCGGAGAAGGACCTCGCCTGGCTGCAGGGTCACAACGACGCCGGTGTGACTCTCGAGGACGTTTCATCGGACTATGGCCTGATCGCGCTGCAGGGACCGAAGGCTGAAGCCATTCTCTCGGAGCTCACCAGCACGGATCTGACGGCCATTCGGTACTACGCCTTCGTTGAGGGTGAAGTGAGCGGCAGGGCGACGCTCATCTCGCGCACCGGCTACACAGGTGAGGACGGTTTCGAGCTCTACCTGGCGCCGGAGGATGCTCCAGCGGTCTGGGATCGCCTGCTGGATGTGGGAGGACCGGCAGGTCTGGTTCCTGCCGGTCTGGGAGCCCGCGACACGCTGCGGATGGAGGCGGCAATGGCGCTGTACGGTCACGAGATCGACGACACCACAACGCCTCTCGAAGCGGGGCTGCAATGGGTCGTCAAGCTCGAGGCGTCGGACTTTGTCGGGCGCCAGGCTCTTGTCGAGATCAGAGACGCAGGCCTGACCCGCAAGCTGGTCGGTTTCAACGTCGAAGGGCGCGGCATCGCGCGTCAGGGTCACAAGGTGATTGCCGAGGACGAGGAAGTCGGCTTCGTGACCAGCGGCACCTTCAGTCCGACACTCGAGAGGGCTATCGGCATGGCCTATGTGCCGGTCTCCATGGCGACCATCGGTGCTTCGCTAAGCCTGGACATTCGGGGCAAGGTCGTGCCGGCCGTGATCGTCGATCTACCGTTCTACAAGCGAGCCAAGTAGCGAGAAATCACGCGGCGGCCCGGGAAGATCTGCTGGCCAGACAGGATAAGCTAGCGAGTGCCATCGATAATGTGCTCGGACCTTGAGGAGAAGCCATCCGGGCTGGTGAGACAGGGAGGAAGCAGATGTATCCGGATACTCTTCGTTATTCGAAGGACCATGAATGGGTGCGCGTCGAGGGCGACGTCTGTGTCATCGGTATCACCCACTATGCGCAAGACGAATTGGGCGAGGTGGTCTTCGTGGAAGTTCCAGAGCCGGGTCAGGAGTTCGACGCCCACGAAGAGATCGGCACGATCGAGTCGGTCAAGGCCGTCGCCGAGGTATTCACCCCGGTTACTGGAGAGATTGTCGAGGTCAACGCGGCTCTGGCAGACTCCCCGGAGCTCATCAACCAGGACCCACACGGTGAAGGTTGGCTGGTAAAGGTCCGATTCAGCTCCCAGGGTGATCTGGATGGCCTGATGGACTCGGCGGCCTATGAGAAGTTTCTGGAAGATGGCGAGTAAAGCGGTTTGGAGCTTGCTCTTCTCGGCTTCTTCTTCGTCTGCTGGCTAGCGGCACTGGCCTCGTTTGTCGGCTTGCTGCCGATTGCCGGCCTGCTCGATCTGGGGCTCTATCAGTTTTACGGCCTGGCGGCTTTTCTCGGCTGGCTGGCTGGCAACGTCTACCTTCAACGCGCGCAGCGAGTGCCGAAGCCTCTCAGACGGAGCTTGATGTTGGTGTATCTTCTGGGTACGCCGGGGCTTCTCTATCTGGTCAGGGCCCTGGCACCTCTCACCACTCAGGCGATTGCCCCCCTGGCCCCCCTGTACGCGAGCGGGGTCTTCGCCATCTTCTTTTTGGTGCCAGTGACTCTGAAGGGCAGCTTCAGACCTCCACCACCGGGATCCTAGCCCGCATTATTCATGGCCGCTCGACCAACATCGCATCTCCGTAGGAGAAGAATCGGTAGCGATGCGTGATGGCATCGGCGTAGGCGTCTAGAATTGCCTCCTTGCCAGCCAGAGCGGCGACCAACATCAGGAGGGTGGTACGCGGCAGGTGAAAGTTGGTCAGGAGAAGATCTACAGCTTGGAATGGAAAGCCCGGCGTGATGAACAGGTCGGTGCTGCCCTCGCTTTCCACTATCGAGCCGTCGAATTGTCGAGCCACCGTCTCGAGAGTGCGAACGGTAGTGGTGCCCACCGCGACGATACGTCCGCCCTGTCGCCTGGCTTCGCTGATGGCTACCGCAGTTTCGGCCGGGACTCGATAGTTCTCGGCTTCCATTCGATGTTCGTGCACGAGCTCGGCGGTGACCGGTTTGAATGTGCCGATCCCGACGTGCAGGGTCAACTCGGCGAGTCCGACACCCGCGTCGCGAAGTCGTGAAAGCAACTCGTCGTCGAAGTGAAGGCCGGCGGTTGGGGCAGCTATGGCACCCAGAAACCTGGCGAAGACGGTCTGGTACCGGGCCCGGTCCTCGGGCTTGTCGTCACGCTTAATATAGGGAGGCAACGGGACGTGCCCGAGGCTCTCCAGGTGCGGCTCGATGGGCTCCGAGAACTGGACACGGTAGCGTCCATCGACGAGCTTCTCGCGGATCTCCACACCCAGGCCGTCGGCGAGCAGCATGCGGGTACCGCGCCGGACTCGACGGCCAGGCTTGAGAAGTGCCGTCCAGTGGGTCTCTGACAGCTTCTCCACCAGCAGCAGCTCGATCTGACCTCCGGTGGCCTCTCGCCAGGCGTGGAGACGGGCCGGCATGACCTTGGTGTTGTTCACGACGAGCAGGTCACCGGCTGACAGCAGTCCGGGTAGGTCAGTGATCTGGACATGTTGGCGAGTCCCGTCTCGACCGAGATGTAGGAGACGGCTTTCGCCACGTGGGGTGGCCTCCTGGGCGATGAGCTCTGTGGGCAGTTGGTAGTCGAATTCTGAAGTCAGCATGGCAAAGTTTCGTCGAGGCGAGGATCTAGGCTGTCTCGGAGACCATCCCCGAGTAGGTTGAACGCGACCACCGCCAAGCAGATGGCGATGCCGGGAAAGGCGGCCACCCACCACGCTGTGGTCAGGCTCGAGGCGCCGTCGGCCACCATGTTGCCCCAACTGGGAATCGGCGGCTGTACTCCGAATCCCAGGAAGGAGAGAGATGCCTCGATGAGGATTAGATCGCCGATCCGCAGCGTGGTGTCAATGAGCACGGGAGGCAGGGCATTGGGGAGCAGGTGTCGCCAGAAGATACGGACAGGATGCAATCCGATTCCCCTGGCCGCGACCACGAAATCACGCTCGCGAAGACTGAGGATCTCGGCCCGCACCAACCGACTCGCTGCCATCCAGCTGGTGCCGCCGAGGACCAGAATAACCGCCAGCAGGTCGATATCGAACATCGCCGCGATGACCAGCACGAGAAAAAGGCGAGGGAACATCAAGAGACCGTCGACGAGACGCATCAGGAGGCCGTCTATCCAGCCTCCGGCGAGCGCCGCCACCCCTCCCACCGCGATGCCGAGAGTCAGGGAAAGTCCGGCAGCGAGAAGGCCGATGAGGAGCGAGACGCGGGCTCCGTAGAGGAGCCTCGACCAGAGGTCACGGCCGTACTTGTCAGTGCCCAGAAGAAAGAACTGGCGACTCACGCCCCCGTTTTCCGAGATGCCGGTGAATCGGTCCAGGGGCAGGGTTTCGGTGCGTCCCAGCCGCTGCACCACGACACCGTTGTCCGTCACTCGAGCGCTGTCCGCCAAGAGCCAACCTCCCTCGCGCAAAGGCAGGACTACTCGGCTGCTCAGCGGCGGTAGGAATCTGCCCGCTGCCGGATCGAGCTGTTCGTAGGGAGCATGAGGAGCGAGAGCCGGCGCACCGATGGTGAGAACGCTGAGGACTACTGCGATCGCCAGACCCAGCCGGCTGAGAGGGGATCGGATCAGGCGGCTCGAAGAAGCCCGGTCGGTGTTCACTGCCGCACCCTGGGGTCTGTCACCCCATGAAGGAGATCGACCAATAGATTGCCGACCACGACCAGAACACCGGTCAGAGCGGTGGTGGCGAGCACGACTGGATAGTCACGACTCAAAATCGAATCGAAGGTGAGCCGGCCCAGGCCGGGCCAGGAGAAGACGACCTCGACGACGAGGGCACCGCTCAATAGCAGCGGCAGAGACAAGCCGAACAGTTGAAGAATCGGCGCAGCCGCGTTTCTCAGGGCGTGGATCCAGACGATCCTGGACTCGCTCAGTCCCTTGGCCCGGGCGGTGCGGATGTAATCCTCACCAAGTTCCTCGAGCAAGCTGTTGCGGGTGAATCTGGCCGTCCCGCCGGCGGCGGCGAGGCCCAGCACGAGGGCCGGAAGCGCTAGGTGGTGGAGGACGTCGAGGGTGCGTTCCATCGGTGACAACGAGGCAGCATCGACGGCCTGGAGGTGACCGGGCGGGAAGAGCGACCAGTTGTAGCTGAACAGCAGCAGTGCCATGAGCCCGGTCCAGAAGACCGGCAGAGAGTAGAGAACCATTGCGGTGAGGCGGATCAGGTAGTCTCTCGATGTCCCCGCATGCCGTGCAGCGGTGACCCCAGCCAGCAATCCGACGCCGAACTGAACGAGGAGACCGGCCGCCGTAAGCAGCAGGGTCGGCAATGCGTACTCGCCGATGACCTCCGTTACAGGCCGAGAATGAACATAGGAGATACCCCAGTCTGCGTCGAAGACCACAGCGTGGAGCCAGCTCAGGTACTGTGCCGCTAGAGGCCGGTCGAGCCCATAGGCACGGCGCATGGCCTCGCGCTGGTCGCCGGTGAGACGCGGATCCTGAAGAACCAGAGTGGGATCTCCGGGTGCCAGATGGATGAAGAAGAAGGTCAGGCTCAGGACGATGAGGATCAGCAGTGCCGCCGCGGCGGAGCGGCGTACCAGGAAGCTCAGCAGGGAGGAGCTCATGGCGGAATCGGCTCGAGGTCAGTCCGCCTCGGCGAGCCACCACTCCCTGAGTCGGAAGTAGGAACTGACCGGGCTCGGGGTTGCATCTCGCAAACGGTTCGAGGCAGCGGCAAGTCGCTGCGGTTCCCAAAGGAAAGTATAGGGCTGTGTTCGGTGCAGGATCGATTCGATCTCGCGCAGCAGCAGCATTCGCTCAGCCGGATCCATTGCCTGATTGGCGGCATCGATGAGCCGATCCACATCGGGGTCGGAGAACTGGCCGAAATTGTAGCCATCGTCGATGGACTGGCTATGGAAGGCGTAGGTCAGATCCAATGAGGTGTCGATGTCCCAGCCGCCGAGCATGGCGTCGAAGTCGTGCTCCAGGGCGCGGCTGACAACCGTGTTGAACTCGAGTTGTCGCACCCGCGCCTCGATCCCCGCTCGGCGCAGGTGCTCCTGAACCATGACGGCGGCGTCGATCCTCACCTGGCTACCTGTGTTGGTGATCAACTCGAAGGAGAAGGGCTCTCCCTCTTTGTCCAGTATTCCGTCCCCATCTGTGTCGCTCCAGCCCTTGGATTGTAGGACCCGACGAGAGGCCTCGAGATCGAAGGGCACGGGCCGCAGGTCGGGATCATGGGCCCAGATGCTGGTCAGGATCGGCGAGACGGCGATCCTGGCGAAGCGGTACCAGAGAGTGTCGATGATCTCCTGTCGGTCGATGGCC
Organism: Thermoanaerobaculia bacterium; assembly: GCA_947259195.1. GTDB lineage: Bacteria > Acidobacteriota > Thermoanaerobaculia > Multivoradales > JAHEKO01 > JAUVRX01. The sequence continues at coordinate 12,803 of CAMYLC010000083.1, forward strand.
ATGGTCAGGGCGCGCCGCAGTTCTGGGTCGGCGAACAAGCGGCGCTGCGTGTTCCAGCAGAGATAGTTGAACTGGCGGGCCCAGAAGCGCAGGATCTGAGCTCCCTGCTCCTCGAGGCGTGACACCTCGGACGGTGGGACCTGCTCCACGAAGTCGACCTCGCCTGCCAGCAGCTCGCCGAGCTGATTCTGCTTCTGGGGCACGACCCGCAGGATCACTCGGTCGAGCCTGGGCAACTCGGGTTCGAAGTAGGACTCGTTGCGCCGCAGCACGATCTGCTCTTGCCGCGTCCAGCTTTCGAGATCGAAGGGCCCGTTGACGATGAGGTGATCCACGAACCAAGGTTCGTTCGATCGCCACTCGGAGAATGGCAGCTCGCTCCAGGCGTGTTTTGGCAGGATGGACCCTTCGTTGAGCTCGGCCAGTTGGCTGGGGGACCCTTGATGGAAGTGGATCCTCAATCTGAGTTGGTCGACTACCTCGACGTCGCGGATGTTCTGCTTCGACTGGGCATAGCCCCAGGCGAGATCCGGATCGGTCTGCGCCTGCCAGGTCCATCGCACATCTTCGGCGGTTACCGGCACACCATCGGACCACGAGACACCCGAGCGCAGCTCGAGATCGAGTGTCCTGCCGTCTGCGGACCACTCGAAGCTCTCGACGAGTCGCGGCTCGAAGGTTGGTGGATGCTCGGTGTAGTCGGCCTGCTCCTCGAAGAGGTGCAGAAAGAGGCGATCGAGGACAGCCTTCGTCTGGGTGTCGAGCCCCGAGATCAGCGGGTTGATTCCATGGATATCATTGCCGATCGCTATGACCAGCGTGCCGCCGCGCCGGGGAACGGTGGGGGCGGTTGAGGTCTCTTCAGGGCCCTCCAATCGTTGGCAGCCCAGCGAAAGAAGGAGAACTGAGACGAGAGTCGCCAGCCGGCAGGGGGTGACACTCCGATAGGGCTCGGGACTCATATAGCGCATCCGGAAGGATACTTCAGGACTTCGATCCCAGCATGCTAACCAACGGCTCTTTCGGGGGTCAATGAACTGGGCGATAGATGCGCTTGGGGGCTTGCTATCCTTGGGGCGATGTCTCTGACGGCACCCTCCGCATCCTCTCGCCGGATATTTGTGGCGGCCCTGCTGTTGGGTCTGTTCATCTTTCTGGATATCGGACTCTTCGGGTGGCTCCTCTTTCGCTCGCTTTCGAAGCGCGAGATCGAACGCGTGTTGTTGGAGACCCGCGAGGAGGCGGAAGGACTGGCTGAGAGGCTCGCGGGAACGGCCGAGGAGGCGGGTGGAGACCTCTACACGGTGACGGCGATGGAGAGGGAGGTCCAGACGTACATCGATTCGATCCTGAAACAGCGCAAGTTCGTACGGACAGTCGAAGTCGTGGACGGCGAGGGTCGCTTGGTCTTCCGCGGAGCCGGAGAGACGACTCTCGAGGTGGAGCCCTCTGCAGGACTGGTGTTGGAGGACAGGGAGAGGCCCTCGAGAATCGAGGAGAGGCCCATCGAGCGACAAGCGACGTTTCCCCTCGAAGTGCCCCTCGAGGAGCTTTACGATCTGAATCTGCCGATCGGTGAGCTGGGGTTCTTGCGGGTCGGGATCAGCCAGGGAGAGCTGCAGCGCAGCATTCAGACCCTGCGCTCGGAGCTGGTTCAGAAAACAGCCGTAGTCGCCGCCATGACCCTCGTCGTGCTGCTGCTGGCCTTCGCCATCATCTGGCGATTGTGGAAACGGGGGCAGCTTCTCCAGGAACAGGCTCGCGAGGCCGAGCGCATGGCCTACATCGGGACCCTGGCATCCGGCCTGGCACATGAGATTCGCAACCCCTTGAACTCCTTGAATCTGAATATGCAGCTATTGGAAGAGGAGATGTCGGGAGGCGTCGGTGCCCTGGCTGGAGCGCAGTCCAGTAGCAGGCTCATGTCCATTACCCGGGATGAAATCCATCGGTTGGAGCGGCTGGTTACGGATTTCCTCCAGTATGCGCGGCCGCGGCCTCTGGAGCTGGAAGAGCTTCCAGCTGTGGAGCTTCTGGAGCGGTGCCGAGAAGTGCTGAAAGGCGAGCTCCGGGCTAGAGGTGCGCAGTTGCGGGTCGAGGACAAGAGTGGCGGAGCAAAGGTGCGCGTCGACCCCGGGCAGATAAACCAGCTGCTGCTGAATCTGGTGCAAAACGCACTCGCCGCGAGCGATAGCGATCAAGACAGAGGTGCTGAAGAGGTGCGATTGGCCGTTAGCCGTGAGTCGGGTCGCGTGGTCTTCGAGGTGGAGGATCTGGGCAGCGGAATGTCGCAGGAAGTCCAGTCGCAGATGTTCGATCTCTTCTATTCGACCCGCAAGGGAGGAACCGGCCTGGGGCTACCGGTGGTCAGGAGGATTGCCGAAGCTCATCATGCCGACCTGACCGTCGTCAGCCGACCTGGCGAGGGGACACTGATTCGTCTGGCGCTGCCAGAAGCACTGCCAAGCGACACGCCCGACACAGTGTCGGTCCCTCAGCCTTCGATCAACGCGTCGAAGTCTTCCTGGGTCAAGAATTGATCGACCTCTTCGCTAGTGCAAAGCTCGCAGTAGGCTTCGACGACTTCGTCATCTTTCCATTCGAAGATGTAAGAGGGTGCCTCGCAGTTGAGGCAGATGAGGTAGTCGGGTATTGCCACGGCCTTCTCCTTTTGATGACAATTCAGCATAGCACTGACTTCAGGAACTGGCTGTGACGTTCGATACCGCAAGCGCCTGATCGAGGTGGCGCCGATATTGACCCTGTTGACCCTTCATGCTAGCCTCTGCGCCCTCCGCCTTGAGCGGCCAAACGGGAGGGTCGTATCCATGTATGCAGTCATCGAAACCGGCGGTAAGCAATATCGGGTCCAGCCCGGCGACGTGATTGACGTCGAGAAGACTCCGGTTTCCGGGAAGAAGATCAAGAAGGTGAAGTTCGACCGCATTCTGCTGGTCGGCGATGACAAAGGCACGAAGGTGGGGGTGCCCACCGTTGAGGGCGCGAGTGTGACAGGCACCCTCATGGACGAGGTCCGGGGCCCCAAGATCAAAGTCTTCAAGATGAAGCGTCGAAAGGGCTATCGTCGGCTCACCGGTCATCGGCAAGACCTCTTGCGGGTGAGAATCGACAAGATCGAGGCCGCCCCAGCCAGCAAAGCCAAGGCCGAGAAGAAGGAAGGTTGAAGCGTTATGGCACATAAGAAGGGACAGGGATCCAGCCGAAACGGGCGCGACTCCAATGCGCAGCACCTGGGTGTGAAGCGATTTGGCGGCCAGGCGGTGACCGGCGGAACGATCATCGTTCGACAGCGGGGCACGAAGTTCTTCCCCGGCCTGAATGTCGGTCGAGGCAAAGACGACACGTTGTTTGCCAAGGCCGATGGCGTGGTGCAGTTCCAGAACAGGGGCCGACGAGGCAGGTTCGTCAACGTCCTGCCGGCCGAGTAGTTGCATCTCGGCAGCTGAAGCCGACCCCGATGTCGAGCGATCGGCTCCCCAGAATTGATCTTCCTAGACGAAGCCGTCGTTCATGTCCGCGCCGGACGTGGAGGCAACGGCTGTGTCGCCTTTCGTCGCGAGAAGTACGTTCCGCGAGGGGGCCCATCAGGCGGAGATGGCGGCCACGGTGGAGCTGTCATCCTGGTCGGAGACGAAGGACTGAACACCCTCTACCACCTCCGCTACCGCTCGATCTACCCTGCAGAGCGGGGTCGACATGGCGAAGGGTCCAACAAGACCGGCCGATCCGGAAGCAACCTCGACATCAAGGTGCCGCCCGGAACCCAGGTCTACGACGCCGAGGACTCGACTCCGGTGGGCGAGATTCTCGCTCATGGCGAGCGCCTGGTCGTGGCCGAGGGCGGCCGGGGTGGTCGAGGCAACGCTCGCTTCGCGACTTCGACAAACAGGGCTCCTGACAGAGCTGACCCCGGAAAAGAAGGTGTTGAGCGCCGGCTTCGCTTGGAGCTCAAGCTACTGGCGGACGTGGGAGTCGTGGGCCTGCCCAACGCCGGCAAGTCGACCCTGATCAGCGTCATATCGGCTGCTCGGCCCCGCATTGCGGACTATCCCTTCACGACTCTGGTTCCTCAACTGGGAGTCGTTGCCGACGGACCTAGCGACGAGCCCTTCGTGGTCGCCGATCTGCCAGGTTTGATTGAAGGAGCCGCGCAGGGAGCGGGCCTCGGGCACCAGTTCTTGCGTCATGTGGAACGCTGCAGAGTGCTTCTACATCTGGTGGATCTGGCAGGCGAAACCGGCGGTGCCGAGGACGACCTGTCGACCATCGAGCATGAGATGGAGGCCTTCGACCCCGAGCTTCTGAGCCGGCCCCGCTGGATCGTCGGTACCAAGTTGGACGCCGCGCGGGAGGAGAGAAGAAAGCACCTGAGGGCAGCGGCCAGCCGGAGAGGTTTGGAGTATCGGGAGATAAGCTCGGTGAGTCAAACCGGAGTGAGAGAATTGGTCAACGGGTTGCGCCAGCTGTTGGTAGAGGTAGAGGGCAAATGAAGATTGGTCTTTTTGGCGGTACCTTCGATCCGATCCACTTCGGCCATATTCTGCCGGTGAAGGAAGCGCGGACTCAACTCGGCCTCGACCGTGTTGTCTACCTGCCCACCGCGATTCCTCCCCACAAGTCGGGTGGTCAGGTCGCCCCACCGCATGCCCGATGGACAATGGTGGAGCTGGCTCTACTTTCAGAACCGGGGCTGGTCGCCGATCCGTTCGAGTTGACACCCCAGCGAGAAGCGTTCACTGTCGATTCGGTCGAGCACTTTCGATCCGCCTTTCCGGCTGCAGACCTCTATCTGCTCATCGGCTGTGACAGCTTCGCCGAGCTTCATACCTGGAAACGATGGAAGGACTTGGTAGACATGGTCAAGCTCGCAGTCTTGGTGCGACCCGATTGGCGTCCTGGCGCCCTGGAGGCCCAGCTGACCCCCGAGGTGGCGGCGTTAATGGAAGCCGACAGGGTCTGTTTCATCACCAATCAGCCCGTGGCGGTTTCGGCCACCAGGTTGCGTCGGGTGCTGGCCGAGGGAGGGCAGCCGGCAGAAGGTTGGCTGCCGGAATTGGTGTTAGAGTACATTCATAAGTACAACCTCTATCAATGACCAAACCGACCTCCAGCCCGCCGGATATCGCCGCTCGGTGCAGGGAAGTCGTGGCTGCCGCGGAAGACCTCAAGGCCAAGCGTCTCAGGATCCTGGAGCTCTCCGAGATCAGTTCCCTGGCCGACTACTTCCTGGTTTGCAGTGGCAACAGCGAGCGTCAGGTCCAGGCGATCGCTGATGCGGTGCTCCAGAGGCTGCGAGCGGAGCACGTGCGAGCCCACCATGTCGAGGGCTATCAGTCAGGCCGCTGGGTGTTGCTGGACTTCGGTGATTTCGTGGTCCATGTCTTCGATGAGGAGACCCGGTCCTTCTACGCCCTCGAAAAGCTGTGGGCGGACGCTCCCGATGTGACGCACGAGTTCACTCAGTGACCAGCCCCTCGCCTGTCTCCGAGCTCTTTGCCCATTCCCCTTCCCTGGAGCAGCAGATTCGGGGCGCCGAGCGGGCGGCGCGAACCGATGTCCCTGTGCTCATTCTGGGTGAGCCGGGAACCGGGCGCTCAGCGGTCGCCAGAGCCATGCATGCCACCAGTCTGCGCTCCACTGGTCCTTTGGTCGAGGTGGACATCAGCGCGATTCCCAGCTCACTTTTCGAAAGCGAGCTCTTCGGCTACCGCCCTGGTGCATTCACCGGCGCCGAGTCGCCCCTCGCCGGTCGAGTCGCGACGGCAGAAGAAGGTACTCTGCTGCTGGATCACGTCGAGGATATCCCTGTCGCAGCTCAGCCAAAGCTGTTGCGGCTGCTGGCGGAGAGCACCTACGCTCCCTTGGGGGGCACAGAGCGTCTTGCCAATGTCCGATTCTTGGGAATCGGGTCCGATGATCTGCCCGCCAGGGTGTCCAGCGGGGCATTCAGGTCCGACCTCTTCTATCGAATGGAAGTCGTCACCCTACGTCTGCTTCCTCTGAGGAAGCGGCGGGAAGATCTTCCGTCGATGATGAACTTCTTCCTGGCGGACCTCGGAGAGCGTTTCGGCATCAGCAGCCTGACGCTCGCCTCGAGCGCTCGAGAGTGGATGGAAGAGTATCCGTGGCCGGGAAATCTGCGAGAGCTGCGGAATATCCTCGAGCGGGCCCTGATCCTTCAGGGAGGAGGTCCCCTGAACCCACCCTGCCCGGATCGCCGCAGTGGTCCGCCCGAACCTCTGCAAGCAGTAGAGCGCCGCCAGATCCTGCGGGCGCTGGCCTACACCCGCGGACACCAGGGCCGAGCCGCCGAGCTGCTCGGCATCAGTCGCAAGACTCTGTGGGAAAAGCGCCGTCGCTACGATATTCCGTGAGCCCGGGGCTCATGGGATGAATCGACCGTCGTACCTCCGGCCGACCTATGAGGGCTTGGGGCTGAAGCGGCCGTCGCTTGCTCCAGCCGATCTTTGGGGCTTGGGTCCTGAACAGATGACCCTCTTCTCGGAGAGGTCCGTCCGAGTGGTCCGCTGGCGGACGGCGG
>CAMYLC010000084.1 GCA_947259195.1 Thermoanaerobaculia bacterium
TCCTTCGTAGACCTCTGCGCCGACTAGCATCGCGATCGGAAACTCGACGGCTACGAAGGCCGGCTCGATCAAGCCCGCCTGGAAAGGAACCAGACCCAGGTTGATCGCGTTGATGGCCATGGACGCCCCCCAGATAACCCCCAGAGCGCTGGTGACGAGCACAGTCTTCATTCCCACCCCATACATCGGGCGCAGTGAGGCGTAGAGCCAGATCAGGAGGGTGCTGTTCAGCAGGGCGATAAAGATATTCACGACGTGATTAGAGGCACTCCAGGTGGATCAGCTTTTGGAGGCTCGACCAGTATACCCAGCTACGGATCGACTGGGCGGGTGGGTACGGGGGACGTCCTTTCCCATCGGGGCCCCCTCTCTCCCATAGGATTAAGTGTCCACCGAAACGGGTCTATGCTGAGTTCGGGACTATGCGGAGTTCTTCTTCTGGCGCGCCACGAGAGAGCGTCTGCTGAGGGTTCGCATCAGCAGACTACTGGTCAAGACTCCGCATAGTTCGGATGCTCGTTCCGGCCTCTTCGGCCGGAAAGGAGCATTCCATGACAGTTCAGGACTCGTCGACCCTTGACACCTTGGTCGAGGCGTACGAGCGGCACCAGCGACGCACTCGCGGCCTGCGAGAGCAGACTCTGCAGGACTACGAGCGTTTCATACGTCCCTTCGTACGTGTGGCCCTCGGGGACGACCCAGTCGACCCCACGCACTTGATCCCCTCGGACGTGGTGGAGTTCATCGCCTCGATGAGCGGACGATTCTCGCCCCGATCGATGAAGCATGTGCGGACCGCTCTGCGTTCGTTCTTTCGGTTCCTATGCGTTGAGGGTCTGTGCGACGGGCGATTGGAGGCTGCGATTCCCGTTGTCGCCCATTGGCGGCTGTCGGCTCTCCCTCGATGTCTGAGCGACCAGCAGCTCGAGCAGGTTCTCAAGTCGTTCGATACCTCAACCCCTCATGGGCAAAGGGATCGCGCGATCATCTTGTGCCTTGCGAGCCTGGGGCTTCGGCCTGGCGAGGTCGCGGAGCTCTGTCTCGAAGACATCGACTGGCGCCGCAGTACCATCGAGTTGCGGACACGCAAGACTCGTCGAGGGGCAGTTCTTCCTCTCCCGCGACAGGCCGGCGGGGCGATCGTCGCCTACCTACGGCACCAGCGCCCAGCGACCGATGAGCGCCGTGTGTTCGTGAAGCATGTCGGGCCCCACCGTGGCCAACCGATCTCGAGCCATGCCGTCTCTGAAGTCGTGGTTCGTGCGCTGCGGCGCGCAGGAGTCGAGCCACCTATCGGTGGTGCCTATGTCTTCCGCCATACCGTCGCCAGCCGCCTCGTGCGGCGCGGGACGAGCCTCAAGGTGGTTGCGGACTTCTTGGGGCACCGCAGCCTAGACACGACGGTAATCTACGCCAAGCTCGACCTGCCGGCGCTGCGTGAGGTGGCTCTCCCTTGGCCGGAGGAGATCCGATGACGATATCTCCGAGCTTCGCCGACCTGGTCGACGAGTACCTGGTCTACCGCCACGGGCTGGGCTTCGCTCTCGTGTCGCCGCGATGGCTGCTTCGAGACTTCGCCCGCTATGCGGACCGGATCGGACACCGTGGCTCCGTGACAATCGATCTCGCTGTGCAATGGGCGCTATGTTCGCGCTCGAGTGACCCGGCACAGGCCGCCCGCCGCCTCTCCGTCGTCCGACAGTTTGCCCGGCACCGTGCCGTTATCGACCCGGACACCGAGATCCCGCCGGTCGGGCTCCTGGGCCACGTGCCCCGTCGCCGCGCACAGCCTCACATCTACAGCGATGCGGAGATCGCAGCGCTGCTACAGGAGGCCAGGCTCCTACTGCCGCGCAGGGGACTTCGTCCACGGACCTACATCGCATTCTTCTCACTCCTGGCGTCGACCGGATTGCGACTCTCCGAGGCTCGCTGCCTATCGATCGACGATGTCGACCTGGTCGAGGGGGTCCTGACCATTCGAGAAGGCAAGTTCCGCAAATCCCGCCTGGTGCCACTTCACTCGACCACGACGAAGGCCATGACCCGCTACGCCGCCCAACGCGACGCCTGTAGCAATGCTCCTCGTTCCGGGTGTTTCTTCCGCACCGATCGCACACCGGCGCTCACACTGGCAGCTGTCGAGAAGACCTTCAGCAGGATCCGAGATCGCCTCGGTTGGACGGCACAGGGCCGCGCTCGCCGACCACGCATACACGATCTGCGTCACACGTTCGCCGTGCGCCGGCTCCTGCGCTGGTACGAGGAAGGCGTCGACGTCAATCACAGGATCCTGGCACTCTCGACCTACCTCGGCCACGCCAAGGTCACCCACACCTACTGGTACCTCTCTGCGGTTCCCGAGCTGATGGCCATCAGCTCGCAGCGTTTTGAGCGCTTCGCCCGACGAAACGAGGAGAGCGCATCGTGACACCTTCCAAGATCGGCTTCCCAGCTCTCTTGCAGGACTTCTTCCTGCGGCGCCTCATCAAAGAGCGCGGTGTCAGCTCGCATACGATCGCAAGCTACCGTGACAGCTTCGAGCTGTTGCTCGACTACCTCGAGCAATGCAGCGGACGGACGCCTTCCGCGCTGACACTCGAGGATCTCGACGCGCCGAGGATCCTCGCGTTCCTCGATCACCTCGAGGCCGAGCGCGGCAATTCCCCGCGTACGCGAAACCTGCGTCTCACAGCCATCCGGTCATTCCTGCGATACGCATCCGTGCGCGATCCCACTTGCTTGCCCGTCGCGCAGCGCGTACTCGCCATCTCCACGAAGCGCTTCGACCGGCCCGCCCTCGACTATCTAACGCGCGAGGAGGTAGAAGCCCTGCTCGACGCGCCCGACCGCGACACCTGGAGCGGTCAACGCGACACTGTTCTGTTTGCCGTGCTCTACAACACTGGCGCGCGTGTCTCCGAGATCACCGGCCTGACAATCGCCGATGTCCTCCTGGATCGCTCGTCTGCCCTGCTTCTTCACGGCAAGGGGCGCAAGGAGCGTGTAGTACCTCTCTGGAAAAGCACAGCTGCACTCCTGCGCACGTGGTTCCCACGGATCGAGCGCAGCCCAGGCGCTCCTGTGTTTCCCAATCGCTCCGGCCAGCGCCTGTCGCGCTCGGGCGTCGAGTACCGCTTGCGAACGGCGCTCAGAAAGGCGGCCGAGCGGTGCCCCTCTCTCGCCTCCCGCCGGATCTCGCCCCATACCCTGAGGCACACAACCGCGATGCACCTGCTCCAATCCGGAGTCGACATCACCGTCATCGCCCTCTGGCTCGGTCACGAGGACACGGCCACCACGCACCTCTACATCGAAGCCGACCTCGCGATGAAGGAGGCTGCCCTCAATCGCATCAAGGACCCTTCGCCCACACCCGTCCGGTTCACGGCCAACGACCACCTACTCGCCTTTCTGGAGGCCCTTTGACTATGCGGAGTCCCTTGCCACCAGCTTGCCCACGCTCACGCGCTCCGCCAGACCAACTCCGCATAGTCCCGAACTCAGCATAGACCCCATCCTTCGGACAGTTTTCAGTGACAGCTAAGGTGGGATGCGGGTTCATGATTCAGGCTGCTTCCTCTTTGGGCTGCGAGGCGGCGGGGCGAAGCCCCGGTCTCCGAGCAGCCCCGTCGTCAGTGTACGCCTCCTCGGGCGTCCGGTCGTCGAGCGACGAGTGCGGTCGGCGCTCGTTGTAGAAGCTCATCCACCACTGGTGAGCTATCATCGATAGTCGATGACCGTCTCCGCATTTCCATTCCTCGCTGTCATGTTCGCGATCCTCTTGGGCATGGGCGTGGTGCGTCTGATCACCGCGGTAGGTGAGATGGTCAAGCACCGGGCTCAGGTACGGCCCTACTGGCTGCACGGCGCTTGGC
>CAMYLC010000085.1 GCA_947259195.1 Thermoanaerobaculia bacterium
CTACGCCCGGGCACGGGACGCCATGTTCGTAGCGACCGACACCTCGTGGGCTCGCTGGTATGTGGTGGACTCCAACGACCAGAGGCGCGGGCGGCTCAATTGCATCTCGCACCTGCTGAGCCTGATTCCCTACGAGGATCTGCCCTACGAGCCGGTGGAGCTGCCGTCCCGGGGAAAGAAAGGCGCCTACGACGACGAGAAGGCCCTCGAGAAGAGGACCTGGGTGCCGGAGGTGTATTAGAGCCCCTACGGGGCGTAGGGGCGTAGGGGCGTAGGGGCGTAGGGAATGTAGGGGAGGGGCTTGCCCCCTCCCGCCGTTGGGCGTCACGCTGTCGGGTGCATTCGTGAAGAGGGTCGAGCGCAGAAAGTCCATTGATGGGTAGCTTCGAGAGATACGTTCCACCGACCGAGACGCGGTCTTCGAGTGTGTCGCTCCTCTGGGTCGTGGCCGCAATCGCCGTGGCAGGGGTAGCAGGCTCGGTGCTGGTTTCCCTAAGATCCAGTGAAGTCGACCGAGCCGAGGTGAATGCCGCGGTCCCGGCCGATTCTGCGTCAGTAGAACCCGAGCTTGAAACGACTGCGTCAACCGGCTCGTTGGCCAAGCAGACTGATTCGCCTCATGCCAAGGATGCGCGGATCGCCGAGCTGGAGATGCAGCTACGGGACAAGGATTTCGAGCTGTCCAGGCATAGCTCCGAGATCGCCTCGTTGGAGGCGCGCGTAAGTCAGTTGCAGCAGGACTCGGAGCGCTACCGAGATGGGCTGGACCAGGCCGTGGCCGAGTTGAACCACCTTCGCTCCGAGCTTGGACGACTCGAGAGCTCGGCCCGAGCAACCCCTCAGGGGCCGGCCGGTCCTCGACCGGCTGAAGGCGTGCCCGGCTGAAGGCGTGCAGCCCGTCGGGCCACCTTACGTCACGATTAGCTCGATGGGCTTCGTAACGGTGACCGGTTTCGTCAACAATCCGACTCGCTCTGCCTCGCGCGGCAAGCTGCAGGTCAGTCTGGTCGGTTCCGGAGGGGTCATCGAGACCCGTGATTTCCCCATGTACATCCCGCCGAACAGCCGAGAGCGCTACGACATCACCTTTCCCGGGATCTTCCCCACGGAGCGCATTGCGGCTCAAGCGAGTTGGGTCGAGTAGTCGGCTTCTTCCGTTGCGAAACGTCCCTGATTGAGGACAATCTGGAGCTCTGTGCCGGTCTGGATGTCCTGCCTAGCTCAGGTTGAGACCCAGGTTGAAAGCCGAAGCGAGCAGCGTCAGCCATAGCAGGAACAGGGAGAACAGCGCCCAGTGACCGACGACGATCGGTTGCGACCTTTCCGCCTTGACCACTTGTGCCCTTTGCATCATTTGCTCATGGATCATGTCGGTCTCCTTTCTTGCTACCGTGTAGCTTTCTCGTCTACTTGCTATTGCATCTCTTGTGCCGGCTTTCGTCGTGGCCGATCACGAAATTCCTTGTCCAGGGAGTAGGTGTCGGCTACTACGAGAAAATTACAGTTGGCCGCGAGAAAAAGCAGCGGCGAGAGGCGCCAATTCCTTGGCGCATAGCGCCAAGGAGGGTTGAGGCGCCCGGTCGTGCCTCCCGGTCGATCGTTGTGGCTTGGGGGTTGAGGAGTCTGTCGCTTGCTCCAGCCGATCCTTGAGGCAGTGGGGCAGGGTCACACGGAAAAGACTCTCCAGCACGTGACCGTCCCTACAATTGGTTGAATACGGCCAATGGGTTGAATTTGGTAATTTGAATGTAGGTGAGGAGAGCCCACTGACCCAAGGATCGGCCGTTGGCCACTTTGGCCCTCGAGTTGTATATTTTGGGCGCTAAGAGGAGCCTTTTGGACGGTGGGCTGGCACAGCTATCGCCAGGTTCGCACAAGAGAAGGCGAGGGAGGGGGCCCCACTGCCTCAAAGGCCGGTCGGCGAAGTCGCCGAGCGCTTCAACCCCCAAGCCTCAAGGGTCGGCCGAAGGGACGCCGGCCGCTCCAACCCCCGCGGTCCTCAGCGAAGTTGCAGGACCGCGAGGATCCCAAAGTGATCCGACGGGTATATGCCATCCTTGTCTTGGTCCAGCACCATTGCCGCTGCAACAACCTCGAAGTCCGGCGACACGAAGATGTGGTCGATCTGCCTGGGAGTCGTGTGGCGGTAGCTGAGCAATTCCTGTACTTCGGGCTTGTCGAAGGTAGGTAGAGGGTCGTGCCGTTTGCTGCCGATGCCGTAGTTGACCTCATTGGTGACCGGGTCCCAAGTGTGGAAATCGGGTCCGGTGCCGGCCTCGAGAAAACCAGCCGCTTTGATGGCGGCAATTCCGGGCGCATCCGGCTCGGCATTGAAGTCGCCACCCAGAATCGCGGGAGTGTTCGGACCGAGACGGGCTCGCCGCTTCTCGATCTCTTGAACCAGGAGCTTTGCCTCGCCCTTGGCCCGCGCGACCTTCTGCGCACGGGCGGCGAGGATCTCGTCCCGCTGGCCGGGCTCGAGGACCCCCTGCTCGACCAACTTCTCGAGGTCCTCGTCGAAGCTTGGGAGTACGAAGGGAGCGGAAAAGAGGTGAGCTGTAGTCACCAGGACTTTCTTGCCATTCACCGTAATCTCGCCAAACAGGGCATAGCGAGATTCCTTGGTTTGAAAGCCCCACGTGGCGCTACACGTGGCGTTGCCGCTCAGGCGCTTCTTACCGACGCGGCGCAGCCCCAGCTTCGGCTTGGCCAGGATCGCGAGCCCCTCGTTCATGTTCTTGGGGATCTTGTAGATACCTCCGAGGTGGAGACCGCAGCTGGTGACCTTGTGGATCTCGTCGTAGCCGAGCTGCTCCGCGTACCAGCGGGCCAGCGGCTGATTCGGATTGACTTCCTGAAAGAAGAGCACGTCGGGATCGAGACGCTTCAACTCCTCGATCTGCCACGCCAGCCGCCGCTCCTTGCGCTCCTCATCCTCACCGGGAAAGCGTTTGTTGCTCTCACCACTCCGCAGCCCGTGCCAGACATTGAAGGTGATCGCCCTGAGAGTCGGCCCTGAGGCATCCTGAGCATTCATGGGTACGGGTGCCAGCAGGAGCGCAGTCAGCGACAGGCAGATCAGAGAAGTAGCTTTCGGCATGGTGTCACCTCGGTTCCAGGCGTGATTTGCAGGAATCTGCAGGAATCTGGACTCGCCCCATTGTAGTCTCGAATGTCCTCTGGAACCCCAGCCCCATCAAGCACCGAGCCCCCTTCCCAACGGGCGGCACCTAGTCCACGACGCGTGGCAGCACGCGCCGTTTCGGGGTCCAGAGCCCGGCGACTCTTCCGGCCCCCACGTCGCCCGATCTCGGCGAGGTACTCTTTCACCTTGCTCTCCACGTCATTATCATGACCCGCTTATGATCTTGGCTCAAGGCCTAGAGTCTCCAGAGATAGGTTGTCGAACGGGGTCACAGAGGCAAGCATCGGCGCGATGCCGGTGCGGAAATATCGCACTTCCGGTGCAGCTCAGCGGCTGCATGACGACCTGGGTGAGGCTCTGCGCGGGTCTGGTCGGGTGTGTCGCTTGCTTATCGACTGTTCTGGGAGTCCGGACATCGAGGCGAGCACCTCCAGCAGATTGCCGTCGGCGTCGAAGGTGAAGATGCTCTGGGCCCTCACCTACCAACCCATCTTGGGCACCGGGCCGTTCGTGATCGGGCTCGCAGATACGGGGTGGGGTGTGGCTGGGGCCTGGTACATCAACGATCGAGTCGGTTTTATCGGTGCCGTTCACGACGCCGATTCCAACCGACAGGAATTCGTCACCCCGGAAGGGAACCTCTTCTCAGCAATCGAGCTTGGCTTCTAGATCGCCCCGAAGACCGAGAAGTCCGGATACTCGAAGTTGACCCTTTGGCACAATGACGGTACAGAAGACGGGCTCCCTATCAACGGGTCGAATGGTCCGGAAGGCTGGGGATACTACCTCTTGCACGAGCAGGAATTCTCCAGGGATGGGAACCAGGTTGCCGTCTTCAAATATGGTCACTCCTTCGATGATTCGGCCTACTTCGTAAGCCAGGCTTCGGCCACTCTCCTCCTCTACGATCCGTGTTTCTTCGGTACCATCAGCAATGACGTCGTGGCTGCCTCGTTCAACTGGGTGGACCCTGTGGCCGAAGGCTCGAGACCGGAATCAAACGTGGAGGTCATCTACCGATTCCCGTTCTTTCCCGGGATAGACACCACCCTCAGCTACATGGCTGTCATCAATCCGGCATTGGATCCCAACAATGATTTCGCCTCGGTGTTCAGTCTCAGGCTGGTCTCGGTGTTCTGATTGGCTTCCTGAAGCCCATCGTCACTACCGGGTATCCTGCTGGTGAGTCCTGGCACGGTGACGTAGTGGGAAGTGAGGAGTGAACAACAAGCTATGGGTAAATGGATATGAGAAGCAAGGCAGTGGCAGTTGTCTTCTTCGTGATCGCGATGGCTGCCTGTCCCCGCTTTCTCAAGAACTCCCACCCCCGCCCCGTCGCTGACCAACGAAGATCTGTATGCACAACGCGAGGGCTTCCTGGCCTCGGCCGTCGACAACAACTTCAAGGCCTACGAGCTTGGGCAAGCGCAATACGAAGTCGGCAAGATCGACCTGCTGAGCCTCCTGCAGATGCAAACCCGCTGAATAGGTTCTGCCAAGGTGCAGTCAGT
>CAMYLC010000086.1 GCA_947259195.1 Thermoanaerobaculia bacterium
CTGCTTTTCGAGCACGTCGCCGCGGGGGCTGGAAATCACGATCATGGGCGTCGCGAGTTTTTCCAGCTGGAATGCCTTAACAAACTCGGCCGCTTGCTCTTCATCATCCAGGTGAACCACGTGCGGCACAAACTGTGCCACAATGCTCTTAAGAGATTCGTCGTCGTTCAGACGCTTCTTAAGAGCTTCGCACGGCGGTCAGTGCGGCGCGCTGCCGACAATCAGCAGCGGCTTGCCGGTCTCTTTTGACTGCGCGATCGCTTCGCGAAAGGTCGCCGCGGCCAGTGCGTCGTCCCGAGAGCTCGGGTCGGAGGGGCTCATCGGCAACGGGTCGCCGATACCCGGGCTTCGACCCGCCCGAAGATCCGGCACCATGAAGCGCAAAGGGTCGATGTTGTTGCGGCCTGCCATCATCCATCGCGCACCACCCAGGGTGTCGATAGCGCGGGCCAATTGCACCCTGTCGGGCGTGAACGTGATGATCAACCGGGGACCCCACTCCGCCTCGAAGACCATCACCGCCGCCAGATCTGTCGGATGCAAGGAATCCAGCACGAATTGCCGCGCCGCTTGACGGGCCCTGAGGATGGATGTGGGCGAGGACCACGAGAGATCGAAGAGCAGCAGAAAATGCCTGCGAGCTGCGGCGGGAACCGCCAGCTCCATCTCCCGGCGCGTCATGCCGCTCTCGATCACATCCAGATCGACAACCCTGAAGCCCTTGATCCGTTGCTGTTTCTTGCCGTCGAAGATCTTGAAGCTCTCGGCGGTGAGATCGCGAACCGGCTCACCATCCTTGCCGACCACGTTGACGGGCACCTGGATCTCGACGACCTCGACGTTGTCCTTGAAAACCTCTTCAACGGTCTGGCTCCGGATTGCACTCGGGATAACGACCAGGCTCATGGCAGCCACGATCAGAGCGGCGGCTCGATGGCCTAGAGGCGCGGATAGCTGCGACATGTTCGACCTCCTCGGAGAAACGGCTACCTTCATCCTAGCTCCCTGTTCGACTCCTCTGCAACAGACCGAGACAGTGGCTCTCTGCTCGCGACCTAGTCCTCGGCCCCTGTGGCCTGCAACATGACCGCGAACCGACGGGCCTCCTGATTGGTCGCGTCGAGCCGTAGGGCGCGCTCGAGATGGTGGCGAGCTTTGCCCATCTCACCGAGTGCCAGGTACACCTTCACCAGGCCGACATGCACATCCGGAACCTCGCTGTCTCGCCGCAGGGCCCTACGCATGAACTCGAGAGCCGTCGCTGTATCTCCATCACCCAGAGCCATCTCCCCTCGATAGATGAAGAAGAAAGGGCTCGTCTGACTGACCTCGTCGAGCTGCGCCAACAGCTCGGAGGCTTCCTGTGTCTCGCCTTTCGTTTGCAAAGCTCGCGCCAGGTTGGTCATCAGGGCCACATCCGCCGGATCTCTGCCCAGAGCATCTCTTAACATCTGAATGGCATCGTCGGCTCGGCCCGATCTCAGATAGAAGACACCGAGATTGTTGAGCGCCTTGCCAAAGTCAGGATCCAGGTCGACCGCCAGCCTCAGGGCCTGTTCTGCCTCCTCCAAATTTCCCTCCAACAGAGCCTCGGCGCCGATGTTGTTGTAGAACCGGTAGGCTTTGGCCTCGTAGGGTAGGAAATCGAACGTCGAGAGGCTGCCATCGACGGACATACCGGCGACGATGTGACCCTGGCTGACAACGACGCCATCGCGGTAGTTCCAGCGCTGAAAGTCGGTGACCTCGACATAGAAGGGGTTCAAGCGGACCTCTCGGGACATGCCGACGAACAGATTCACAAAGGACAGGCAATTGCCGCTCCTGGCTCTGTAAGTTCCGATCGCGTCCCGCGTCGGCGACAGGGAGTATTGAAGGTCGAGGGACTCGAAAACGAAATCCAAGATCGCGCTGGTGCGGGTTTTCTCGCGACCGATCGGCATGGCTCGCCCACGCATGGCAGTGCGAATCTCGTCGTTGATCTCGAAAGGCACCGCGACGCTGGCGGCTCGCTCGGGGCCGACTCTCTCCGCCATTTCGTCGTACAGAAGCACTTGCGGATTGATCGGCTCGTATCCCGAGCAGCCCGCAAATCCTATGCAAAGAAAGGCCATCACCGAAGACCAAGGTCTCGACATCGCCTTCTGAAAGCCGTATTTCACTGATCTCCCACCCTTCACTTACGTCGGGGCCGGCAGAAAAGTTTGCTATCCGCAGCCCCCGCCTTATCGCCTGATCATACTCCCTCCGAATCGACGACAGCTCAGGCCCTCGATCCCGCGATTAAGAGCCTTTCCGAGGCTGCAATTCAGAAATTTGAATTGGACGAGTTCAAGGGACCGAATTACCCCCTGACCGGGGCCTTATTCCAACCCTCTCGAGAACTTGTAACTCCCTCTTCCGCAGTAGGTTACTCTATTTCCAGGAGGCCTTCTGAAAGTTGGCAGAGACTTTGCTTGACAAGGTGTCGATGCTTTCTATAGAGTTTTCAAGTTCAGACAATTCGGAGAGGCTTCATCCAACGTGTGCATTCGAGGGCAAGAGGTCCTCGTTCATCTATAACAGCGTAAGCGGAGCTTTGGCAGCGTGCGAAAGCTCCAAACACGAATGACCAAGGAGGTTTTTCGTATGAACCGAAGCATGTGGCGAAAATTTGTTGTCTTCGGTGTGGCGCTTCTGCTAAGCACCATGGCAGTCGCGCAGGAGGAGACCGGGAACATCTACGTTCAGGTCACTGACACCGCAGGACAAACTCTGCCAGGCGTCAATGTTGAAATGACGGGTGGCGGAGCGCCAAGACTCGGGATTACCAGCGCGCAGGGTGAAACCCGTTTCCTCGGCCTCGCTCCGGGCAACTATGCCCTGAAAGCGACCTTGGACGGTTTCTCCACCGTTGAGTACCCGAACGTCAACGTCAGGGTCGGTCGTAACACCACCATCCAGGTGCAGCTCAGTGCTGCCATTGGTGAGGTTATTACCGTGACCTCTGAGAGCCCATTGCTGGATGAGCGCCGGCTCACCGCCGGTACCACGATCAGTCAGGTCGAGCTCGAGAGCATTCCGAGCGCGCGTGACCCGTGGGCCATCGTGCAGCAGGCTCCCGGAGTCATGACCGACCGAATCAACGTCGGTGGTAACGAGAGCGGCCAGCAGGCCGTCTTCCGTGGCCAGGCCAACAACGGCGACGAGAACGACTTTCTTGTCGACGGGGTCCAGATCACGGACATGTCCGCCATCGGCTCCTCACCCACCTACTACGACTTCGACCAGTTCTCCGAGATTCAGCTGGCTACTGGCGGTCCCGACGTAAGCAAGGGCGCCGCTGGAGTCTCCGTGAACATGGTCACCAAGCGTGGCACCAACGAGTTTCGCGGCTCGGCCCGCTTCCTGCTGACCGATGCCGGTGGTTACTTCGGGGCTCTCGACGCCGCCGATCCGGGTTACTCGGACAGCGACCTCGGACCTGGCCAGACTGGCTACTCCGGTGACACGGTGGATCGTATCCAGGAATTCGGTTTCGAGGCCGGTGGCCCGGCGTGGCGGGATCGCGTCTGGCTGTGGGCTTCGTGGGGTCAGAACGACATCAACCGGATCACCGGTGGTGGACAGTCCGACCGCACGATCCTCGAGGGCACCGCGATCAAGCTGAACGCTCAGTTCACCGCGGCCAACTCCTTTGTCGCCTCCTTCAACAACGGTGACAAGCGGAAGATCGGTCGAGGCGCGTCGCCGGACAACGACCCCTCGGCGACCTGGAACCAGCGTGGTCCGACCGGGATCACCAAGATCGAGGACACCCACGTCTTCGGCTCCAACCTGTTCCTGACCGGTCAGTACTCCTTCGTCGACGGCGGCTTCTCGCTGACGGCACAGGGTGGTGCCGGTTCGGGCAACGCAGCGAATCCGTTCCCCGGCGGTGAGAAGTACACCGACGGCAACGGCTTCACGACCAACAACGCTTCCGGCGGCAACAGCCGTCCGACCGAGGAGTTCAAGATTGACGGCTCCTACTTCTTCACCACTTCGAACCTGAACCACGAGCTCAAGTTCGGTGGACGGACGCGCGAGGCCTCCACAGAGAGTGGTTGGTCGTACCCCGGCCGGAACATCTTCCACTACGACGGCGTCTATGCCGGCGTGGCGGGAGATGCACAGTTTGGCGCATCTCTCGGACTGCCAGTGAACCGCGCCGACGACTATGCCGCGGTTTACGCCTACCGTCAGGGTCCGGTACCTGTCATCACGAACTACGACTCACTGTGGGTCCAGGACACGATGACGATGGGCGCCTGGACGTTCAACGTCGGCTTCCGTTGGGACGACCAGTCCGGCAAGAACTCCGCGGGCGTCGTGGATGCCAACATTGGCTTCCCCAACGAGATGCCGGCCCTCAACTTCGAGGGCAACAATGCCGACGGGCTCGCCTGGTCGAGCATCACTCCGCGCCTGGGCGTGACCTACGCCCTGGGTGAAGAGCGCAAGACACTCATCCGCGGCAGCTTCTCGCAGTTCCCGGATGTCATGTCGCTCGGTAACATCAGCCGAACCAATCCGTTGAGCGGTAACCTCGCGTACATCGTCTTCGTCGACGATCCGGGTGGTTTCCCGGGTTTCTACGATGCCGGCGAGCAGTATGCCGTGGCGGCTGGCTACTGGGGCTTCGACCCTGCCAACCCGACCTCTCTGTCGTCGTCGAACAAGAACGACCCGGGGATGGATGCTCCGCTCACCAACGAGTTGATCCTCGGTGCCGAGCACGCCTTTCTGCCAGAGTTCGTGACCAGTCTGACGGTCACCTGGCGTAAGGTGACGGACTTCCAGGACTTCCAGCGGTTGTTCCGGAACAGAGATACCGGCGAGGTAACGACGATTCCGGCCAGCGAGTACGTCCAGACGTCGACGACCGTCATCGATGTGCCGGGTATTGGCGGATCTGCGGGCACGTACTCATACCCATACTTCTCGGCGAATAGCAACTGGCAGTACACCGGTGGTCAGTACTTCACCAACGGTGATCGCGAGATCGACTATCTCGGTGCAACCCTTGGCTTCACGAAGCGACTGGCAAACCAGTGGATGATGCGTGGTTACATCCAGTACAACTTCGACGAGTCCTGGAGCGTGCCGGGTAGCTACTTCAACAACAACGACCCCAACCGGGTGCTGCCAGGTGTAGCCGCCGGTGCTGTCATCGACGGCTCGACCTACGTCGTGCAGTCGACCGGCTCCGGCCGCAACGAGTCCTGGCTGCAATCGGACTGGGGTTGGAACCTGAACGGCATGTATCAGGTGGCGCCCGATCGCCCGTGGGGCTTCAACGTCGCCGCCAACATTACCGGCCGTCAGGGCTATCCGATTCCGTACTACCGCTCGGCGAGCGGCACGGACGGGATCTCGCGGCAGATCCAG
>CAMYLC010000087.1 GCA_947259195.1 Thermoanaerobaculia bacterium
TTCCCGGCCCTCGACGTCTTGGCGGGTGGAGAAGAGGCTGCCCCAGGATTTGAAGTCGCCGACCACCTCGCGTATGGCCATTCGCCATGAACCCCTGGCCAGACTCCACAACAACAAGAGCCCCAACAGCGCGGCCGACGACAGGGTAATCCATGAGATCTCTTCCAGATGATCGCCTGCCAGAGTCGGAACGATTGTCCAACCCGTACGCTCGAGGAAGAGATCGAAGAAGTACCCGGAGGCGAGGGCCGTGACGACAACGCTGGACAGGTAGAGGGCGACGAACTTGCGCCCGAAGAAGCGGGCGATGACCACCAGGGACGAAGCGTTGGTCGCCGGCCCTGCCAGAAGGAACACGAGGGCGGCACCCGGGCTGACACCCTTGAGCAGCAGAGCGGCGCCGACAGGGGTGCTGGCCGACGCGCACATGTAGAGCGGAATCGCGAGAAGCAGGAGCACGAACGAAGCGCCGGGTCCTCGACCCAGGGCTCCCTGGATCCACTCCTCTGGCACCAGTGCGGTGATGACGCCCGTCAGGACCAATCCGACAACAAGCCAGAAGCCGATCTCGTCCACCATTTCGACAAAGCCGTAGCGTACGGCCCGCCGAAGCCGGGACCTCGGCAGCTCGGGCACCACCTGGGTCGAGGTCGTAGACGCCTGAGGTTCCACGGGAGGAGCGACTGGCTCGGAGCCCTCCCCATCCTGGGCGCGCCAGATCATGGAGGAAGTAGCGGCCACCAGGCTGGTGAGAAGTGCGGCGAGAGGTCGCACCACGGCCATCACCGGACCCATGAGCCCGTAGGTCAGAAGGATCGAATCGACACCGGTCTCGGGGGTCGAAACGAGGAAAGCCAGGCTGGCCTCGCGACTGGCTCCCTTTCTCGACAGCTCGATGGTTACCGGCACCACAGCACACGAGCAAAGAGGCAAAGGGATGCCCAGCAGAGCGGCCCGAGCGGTGGCGCCAAAGCCCGGGCGGCCAAGCCATCTGGCGATTCCCTGGGCCGGGATGAGGATGTGCATGAAACCCGCGGCAGCCAGCCCCAGCAGGATATAGGGGCTGGCGACGAGATAAACCTCCACGGTGGCATGGAGAATATGGGCGAGGACTTCCACGACAGGCGAAATCGTAGCAGACGGTTTGCTACACTCTGCGGCGCTCATGAACGAACGTGCCAAAGGGAAGCGCATCGGTCTGATCAGTCTGGGCTGTCCGAAGAACCAGGTCGACAGCGAGATCATGCTCGGCGAGCTGGCGGGCCAGGGTCATGAGATCGTCACCGACATCGCCAGCGCCGACGCGGTGATCGTCAATACATGTGGTTTTGTAGAGGAAGCCAAGCAGGAGTCCATCGACGCCATCCTGGAGGTCGCGGCCACCAAGAAAATGGGGAGCAAGCAGCTCTTTGTGGCAGGCTGCATGGCCAATCGCTACGGTGAAGATCTGGCCCGGGAGATTCCCGAGATCGACGGCTTTATCGGCCTGGATCAGCTGCGGGATGTCGAGCAGCTTGTAGAGATTGGCGGCGGACCCCAGCCCCCATCCCAGTCCCATGTCGTGTTCGACCATACCGCTCCACGGATGTTGACCACGCGCGGCTTCGCCTACCTCAAGGTGGCCGAGGGGTGCGACAATCCTTGTACCTTTTGCGCGATCCCCTCTTGGCGTGGCCAGTTCCGCAGTCGGACTGTGGAGAGCCTGGTGGAGGAGGCCCGTCGGCTGGAAGAGTCCGGAGTCCGCGAGCTGTGCTTGATCGCCCAGGACACGACCCGCTATGGAGAGGACCTGAGTCTGGGCCGGCACGGCCTGGTGCGCCTGGTCGAAGCTTTGCTCGAGGCGACTTCTTTCGCTTGGATTCGTTTTCTTTACGCCTATCCCACGACCCTCGATCAGGATCTCTTGGGCTTGATGGGAAGCGAAGAGAGGTTCGTGTCGTATATCGACATGCCTCTGCAGCACAGCCACTCCGAGATTCTCAGCGCCATGCGGCGAGGTGGCTCTCGAGAGCGCTATCTCCGTCTGTTGGATCAGATTCGCCGGGAAGTGCCCGATGTCTTTTTGCGCTCTACTTTCATCGTCGGATTTCCAGGCGAGACCCAGGGCCACTTCGAGGATCTTCTCGAGTTTGTTCGCCAGGCACGATTCGATCATCTGGGAGGCTTTGTCTACAGTCCGGAGGAGGGGACGCCGGCCGCCGCGCTTGCAGGGTCGGTATCCCGTAGCGTCGCTCGGAGACGTTATGAGCAACTCCTCGAGACCCAAAGGCCGATCGCCGAGGCGAGCCGTCAGCGTCTGGTGGGGAGGAATCTGCAGGTCTTGGTCGAGGGGGTCTGCGAGGAGACCGAACACCTTCTACAGGGGCGGCACTATGGCATGGCCCCGGACATCGATGGCCGCGTGCTGATCAACGACGGTCTGGCACCCAGTGGAGAGCTCGTCGAAGTGGAGATAACAGAGGGTTTCGCGGATGATCTGGTCGGCCGCATCGTCGGTCCTCGGGAGCAGCCCGGGGTGCAGCTGGCCGTCACCTGAGTCCCTTTTCTGCCACCATGCAGGTATTCGACGACGCCTGGCGACTCCAGGAAAGCTTAGGCCCGACGGTGGTCACGGTGGGCAACTTTGATGGCATCCATCTGGGGCAGCAGCGAATCCTGGAGACGGTGACCACAAGGGCCAGCGCGGTGGATGCCAAGTCGGCGGTCGTCACTTTCGAACCGCATCCATTGTCTATCCTGCGTCCGGAGCGGCCTCCCCAAAGACTGACGACTCTCGCACAGAAGGAGGTGTTGATCAGGCAGCATGGTATCGACCTGTTGATCAATGTGCGATTCACCTCTGGATACGCTGCGACCCCGGCTCGCGTTTTCGTGGAAGATTTCCTGGTCCGGAGACTGGGGGCCGTCGAGATCTACGTCGGCTCGACGTTCGGGTTCGGCCGTCAACGTGAGGGAGATCTGGCTCTCCTCGACACGATGGGCAGGGAATTGGGTTTTCGAGCGATCGGTATCGAGGAGGTGCGTCTGGCCGGGAAAGTCGTTTCCAGCACCAGGATTCGCAAGGCCATTCGAGAGGGGCAGGTCTTGGCAGCCGCCGAGATGTTGGGCCGTCCCTACGCCATGACAGGGCGGGTAGTCCACGGCGAGGGGAGAGGTCGAGAGCATGGTTGGCCGACCCTCAACCTCGAGGAGGGGAGAGGTCGAGAGCATGGTTGGCCGACCCTCAACCTCGAGGCCGATCACGATCTCCTCCCGGCGGATGGGGTGTACGCCTCTCAGGTATGGATTCCCGAGCGCGGTAAGACCTACGGTGGCGTGACCAATATCGGCCGTCGGCCGACCTTTCCTGGAAAGGACGACCGAGTGGTGGAGACTCATGTCTTTGATTTTGGTCGAGAGTCTTACGGCAACAGGATAGAATCGAGCTTCGTGACGCGGCTGCGGGGGGAGCGACACTTTCCCTCGGCCAACGAGCTCGTGGAGCAGATCGGCAAGGACGCGGCAGCAGCACGAGAATACTTGGCGCGCGAGAGTTGTTCTACTTTCGTGCCGACCCTCGGCCTTTGATTCCCCGGGGGACACCCATCATCTTTTTCTCGAGGATTGAATGACAATGGCAAGTGACAAAGTGGTAGCGGTGAGCTCCGAGAGTTTTGGTAGTGATGTCTTGAATTCCGATCTGCCGGTCTTGGTGGATTTTTGGGCCTCTTGGTGTGGTCCCTGTTTGATGGTGGCGCCGCTTCTCGACGAGTTGGCCGATGAGATGGATGGCAAGGTGCGGATCGTCAAGCTGAATGTAGACGAAAATCAGGACATCGCCATGCAGTTCGGAGTCCAGAGCATTCCCACCTTTATTCTCTTCAAGGGTGGTGAGGCTGCCGATCGCATGCTGGGTGCCATGCCCAAGAGCGCCTTCGAACAGTTCATCGAACGCAACGCCTGATCCGGGCGTCGAGTAGACGGAAGTGGACGTCTCAACCTACGAGAAGCTGGGCGCCTTCTATTTGGGGCGTCCCGTTGATCCGACGGGGCAGGAGGAGGTTGCAGGTCCTCTCCTCTACGACTCCAAGGACCTGCTGACGCACGCTGTCTGTGTCGGCATGACCGGCAGCGGCAAGACAGGACTGTGCATCGGGTTGATCGAGGAGGCGGCGATCGATGGGGTGCCCGCCCTGGTGATCGACCCTAAGGGAGATCTGGGAAACCTCTTGCTGACTTTTCCAGACCTACGCCCTGAGGACTTCGAGCCCTGGGTCAACAGCGACGATGCCCGCCGGGCCGAAGTCTCTACCGCGGAGTACGCCGCGGCCCAGGCGGAGCTCTGGCGCCAGGGCCTGGCTTCCTGGGGGCAAGATGGAGAGCGTATTCGGCGTCTGCAGCAGTCCGCCGACTTCGCGATCTATACCCCAGGTAGCCACGCGGGGATCCCGGTCTCGGTGCTGGCATCGTTTGCCGCACCGCCAGCGGAAGTTCTCGAGGAAGCCGATCTCGTGCGGGAGCGGATCGCGACGACAGTCTCGGGTCTGCTCGGTTTGCTGGGACTCGAAGCCGATCCGATACAGAGCCGCGAGCACATCCTGCTTTCCACGCTGCTCCAAGAGCAATGGAGTCAGGGTCGGGATGCGGATCTTGCCGGCCTGATTCGGGGTATCCAAGACCCCCCTGTCGAGCGCGTCGGTGTGTTGGATGTCGATACCTTCTTCCCGGCCAAGGAGCGCGCGAAACTGGCCCTGAGGCTCAACAATCTCCTGGCGTCGCCCGGCTTTCAAAGTTGGCTCGAGGGTGTGCCGCTCGATGTCGATCAGCTGTTGTATACGGAGTCGGGCAAGCCGAGAGTCGCCATCCTGTCCATCGCCCATCTTTCGGACAGCGAGCGGATGTTCTTCGTTTCGTTGTTGCTGAACGAGCTGGTGAGCTGGATGAGAAGCCGACCCGGGACGACCTCCCTCAGGGCTTTGTTGTACATGGACGAGATTTTCGGGTTCATGCCGCCAGTGGCGGAGCCGCCTTCCAAGAGACCTCTCCTGACGCTTCTGAAGCAGGCCAGGGCCTACGGCGTTGGCGTGGTCCTGGCGACTCAGAACCCTGCCGACCTGGACTACAAAGGGCTCTCCAACACCGGTACGTGGTTTATCGGGCGGTTGCAGACCGAGAGAGACAAGATGCGAATCCTGGAAGGTCTCGAGGGGGCGCGGGCAGGGCAAGGATTCGACAAACAGGAGCTGGATCGAATCATTTCGGGTCTTGGCAAGAGAGTCTTCCTTCTGCATAACGTGCACGAGAGTGAACCGACCCTGTTCCAGACTCGATGGGTGATGTCCTATCTGCGCGGCCCGCTGACGCGTCAGCAGATTCGCCGGCTCATGTCGCCTCGCAAAAGCGAGGTCCTGGCCGGTGACGAGGAGCTCTCTGCCAAGTCCGCCTCGAAGGCAGTCTCGGAGAGGGCAGCGGAACTCGCAGAGAGGCCGGTTGTCGAGCGTGATGTGGAGGAGGTATTTCAAGGGGCTGGAGCGAGGTCGCTCGGTGCCGTCTTCTATCGACCTCATCTATTGGGTCAGGCGCGCGTCCACTTCGTCGATCGCCGAACCAAGCTCGAGCTGCGGGTCGAGGAGCCCATGTTGGTAGCGCCTCTGACGGCGGAGGGTTCGGATGTGGATTGGTCACAGGCCGAAGATCGACAGCTGGTGGAACAGGATCTCTATCCAGAACCCGTCGAAGGTGCTGCATGGCAGCCCTTGCCGGCGGCGGCAGGCAAGAGCAAGAGCTACACTGCCTGGGGCCGGGCGCTCGAGGAAGCGCTCTATCGAACACAATCTCTGGAGCTGTTCAAGAGTCCCTCCTTCAAGATTCAATCGGATCCCGGCGAAAGCGAGCGGGATTTTCGCATTCGACTCGCCGATCTGGGCCGCGAGAAGCGGGATGCCGAGCTCGAGAAACTCAGAGAGCGTTATGCCAAGAAGGCCGCGACACTCGGGGAGCGCGTTCGTCGAGCGCGCGCCAAAGTGGAGAAGGAAAGCGAGCAAGCCTCTTCCGAGAAGTTGAAGACGGCCATCTCCTTTGGCACGGCGCTGCTCTCTGTCCTGACCGGTCGCAAGGGGATCTCGAAGACGGATCTTGGCCGAGCCGGATCGGCAATGAAAGGGATCGGTCGATCGAAAGAGCAGAGCGAAGATGTCGAGAGGGCGGCGGAAAACGTCGAGGCCCTGATCGAACAGCTCGAGGAGGTCAATCGAGAACTGGCGGAGAAGATCGACGAGGTCAGTGACCGCTATGACCCCGAGGCCGAAGAGCTCACGGTCGTCGCTTGCCGCCCGCGCCGCATCGACATCGATGTCCGTCGCGTGGCACTCCTGTGGGTTCCCGAATCGCCCTAGCCGGTGGTGGGATAGTTCGGGGCTTCCTTGGTGATGACCACGTCGTGGGCGTGGCCCTCCTTCAAGCCGGCGCTGGTGACCCTCAGGAAGCGAACCTTGGCGGGCAGCTCGCCAATCGAGGCGCAGCCGGCCAGCCCCATACCTGAGCGCAGACCACCGGTGAGCTGGGGCAGCATCTGGTGCACGCTGCCCTTGTATGGCACCATGCCTTCGATACCTTCTGGTACCAGCTTGCTGAGCTCGGCGTCGGACTCCTGGAAGTAGCGCTCGGCACTGCCACTGCTCATGGCTGCCAGCGATCCCATACCCCGATAGGCCTTGTAGGTGCGGCCCTGGTAGAGGATCGTCTCTCCGGGGCTCTCTTCGGTACCCGCGAAAAGCGAGCCGATCATGACGCTGTTGGCACCCGCAGCCAGAGCTTTGGTGACGTCACCGGAAAACTTGATTCCGCCATCGGCAATGATGGGGATGTCTTGCTTCAGGGCGGCCTTGCAGCTTTCCCTGATCGCGGTCACCTGTGGCATACCGGCACCGGTCACCACACGGGTAGTGCAGATGGATCCTGGGCCGA
>CAMYLC010000088.1 GCA_947259195.1 Thermoanaerobaculia bacterium
ATGACTCTCGTCGACGAGGGCATCCGCCTGGTCCTGGCCTTGCGACCCGGTGCCTGAAAGAGCATTGATAGCGACTGCTATACTTTGCTAGCAATTGCTACTAACGCACTCAAAGGAGTCGGGGATGGCCACCGTTCAACTCAATACCCGGATCGACGAGGCGCTCAAGAAAGCGATCGATGACTACTGTCGAAGCCGGGGCATCGTGATGAACCACTTCGTCCAGGAGGCACTGCTCGATCGGCTAGAAGAGCTGGAGGACATCGAGGACCTCAAGAAGATCCGCCACGAGCCCACTCGACCCCTGGCAGACGTCCTCGCCGAGCTCAAATTGAATGACTCGGTTTGAGATCGAGATCACCCACTCGGCGGAGAAGCAGCTCCGAGCCCTCCATCGGGAAGATCAGCAGCGCCTCGCCAAGGCGATGCTAGCGCTCGCTGAAGACCCTCGACCGAGAGATGCCAAGAAGCTCTCGGGCTATGAAGACGTCTTTCGCATCAGGGTTGGACGCTTCCGCGTTCTCTACAGTGTGGCGAAGAAGCGAGTGGTGATCGTCATCTTGAAGATCGGCCACCGGCGCGGTGTCTATCGCTAGTCGGTGCGGCGGAAGATGTAGAACTCGTAGCCATAGAAGTCGGAGTAGCGAGAGAACATGGACATCTCTAGCTCGGTCAGGTCGGCTACCTCCTGGGCTTCCGGGTCGTCGGCCTGGGTTTGGCGAAAAGCGGGGAGCTGCTTTTCGAGCCGCCCGTAGTACTCCTGGACCCAGCCCTCCTTGGGCAGGTGGAAGTGCCCGACCGGTAACCATCCCCGCTCTCTCGCGGCAGCGAGGTTCTCATCGACTGTGCGAATGGCTGGGTAGTTCTCGTTCCAGAAATCCTGCACCTCCTGCGGCGGATTCGGTTTGAACCAGGAGACTTCAGAGACGACGAGGTAGCCACCCGGCTTCACCAGGGGACGCCACTCGGAGAGGCCGTTGTCGAAGCCCATGATGTAGATCGCGCCTTCGCTCCAGACAAGATCGAATCTAGACCTCGGGAAGGGCAACTCGTTCATGTCCGCCTGCCGGATCTCGACGCGCTCCTCGAGCCCCAGGTGAACGACGTCTTTGTCGAGTCGAGCCAGGAAGTCAGGAATCAGATCAACCGCCGTGATGTGGCCGACGGTGTTGGAGGCCAGCACGAGTGTCTGGGCTCCAGTGCCGCAGCCCACATCCAGAATCTCGGGCTCCGAGGGCAAGCCCTCACAAAGGCTCAGAGCTCTCAGCGTGGACTCGTCGTTGCCGGGGCCGAGCCGCGGCAGGCCCTCGTGGAGCTCGACCAACAATTCGATGAAACGCTTCTCTTCCATCGTCTCGACCTGGAAGACACTCGCCGGCTCAGAGGCCGGATAACTCATGACAAACCTAGGCCTTGGCGTCGTACCAGGTGGGGCCGCTCCCCACATCCACGACCAGAGGTACCGTCAGCTTCTCCACACCCTCCATGGTCTCGCGAACCAGCTCGGCTACCGAGTCCAAGTCGGCGATGGGCACTTCCAACACCAACTCGTCGTGCACCGTCAGCAGAAGCCCGGAAGTCGGAAACTGGCGCCGAAGCCCTTCGTCCAGGGTGATCATGGCCATCTTCAGCAGATCGGCGGCCGTTCCCTGGATGCGAGCGTTGATGGCCATCCGCTGCGCGTTCTCCCTCAGGTTGCGATTCCTGGCCTGGATCTCCGGCAGCCATCGCACCCGCCCGTAGAGGGTCTCCACCTTGCCCTCCTCTTCCGCACTGGCCAGGGTGTCGTCCATGTATCGCTGAACACCTGGATAGCGCTCGAAGTAGGCCTCGATGAAGAGACCGGCTTCGGATGGGGAGATACCCAGGTTACGGCCCAGCCCGAACGCGCTGATGCCATAGATGATGCCGAAGTTGATGGTCTTGGCGGCGCGCCGCTGCTCCATCGTCACCAGCTCCGGCGCCACACCGAAGACCGCCGCTGCCGTGGCCCGGTGGATGTCCTCGCCCGACTCGAAAGCCTCGACGAGAGCCGTCTCCTCGGCGATGTGTGCCAGCACCCGCAACTCGATCTGGTTGTAGTCCGCCACGAGCAGTAGGTGGTCTCGAGCGGCCACGAAGGCCTTCCGAATGCGCTGGCCCAGCTCGGTTCGCACCGGAATGTTCTGCAGGTTCGGATTGACCGACGAGAGCCTACCGGTGGCCGCCACGGCCTGTTCGTAGCGTGTATGGATCCGCCCGTCTTTGGCTACGAGGGCCGGCAAGGCATCCACGTAGGTGGACTTGAGCTTGCTGAGCTCCCGATAGCGGAGAATGAGCTCGGGCAGCGGGTAGCCCTGCAGGGCGAGCTGCTGGAGGATGTCGGCGCCGGTGGCGTAGCTTTTGGTCTTGCGGGTCTTCTTGATGACGGGATACCCGAGCTTCTCGAACAGGATGACGCCGAGCTGCTGTGGCGAGTTGATGTTGAATTCCTCGCCCGCCACTTCGAAGATCTCTTTGCGCAGCTCGTCCAGCTCCCCGCCGAGCTGGCTCGACATCTCTTCGAGAAAAACCCGGTCCAGCAGGATCCCGTTCTCTTCCATTCTCATCAGGACGGGAATCAGGGGGGCCTCGATCTCCCGATAGACCCGGAAGAGGTCTACCTCGCCGAGCTCCTTCATCAACCCAGGCAGCAATCGCTGGGGCACAACGACCTGTTCTCCGGCATAGGCCAGAAGAGCGGTGTCGTCCAGCTGAGGTAGCGCGCCTCCTGTCAGCCCGACCTCCTTGGCACTCGAGATCTTCTGACCCAACCGTTCGAGAGCGATCTCTTCCAGAGAATGTGCCCGCGAGGCGGGCCGCAGCACATAGGAGATGAGCATCGTGTCCAGAAGCGTGGCCCTGACCGTCGACTGAGCGGCGACGAGACGCAAGACCTCCTTGAGGTCGTGGCCAACGAGCTGCCGGCCTTCATCCTGAAACCAGCCGTCAAGGGATTCGAGCACCGCCTCCCGGACTCCCCGCTGAGTGAAGTTCGCGAAGATCGGATCCGCCTCATCGGCTGACGCGGCCAGGCCGACGGGGGGATCGCCGATGACTGCCAGCGAGACCTCTCCCGCCCAAGCATCGACGTGCTGGCTCCATTGCTCGGCTGTGAGAATGGCGGTGGCCGCGGGGATGTCCTCTGCCGGCCCACCGGCCTCCAACTCATCCACCAGCGAGAAGAACTCCAACTCGCGGAACAGCTTTTTCAAAGCCTCGTTGTCGGGCTCTTCATACCGCAGCTCGTCCGGCTCGAAATCGAGTGGCAGATTGGTGTGGATCGTCACCAGCTCCTTCGAGAGCAGGGCCAGTTCGTGGTTTTGCTGCAGGCCTTCCCTGTAACTCTTGCGTTTGAGCTCCTCGGCCCGTTCGAGCAGGTTTTCGACCGTGCCATGGTCTCGAATCAGCTGAATCGCGCCCTTCTCCCCGATCCCAGGCACGCCTGGGACGTTGTCCACCGAATCCCCTTTGAGAGCCAGGACCTCGACTACCTGACTCGGCGGCACGCCGAAGTCCTCCTCGACGCCCGCGGGGTCGTAGAGCTTGTTGCGGCCGGTATGCATCAGGAAGACATGCTCGTCGACCAGCTGCATCAAGTCCTTGTCGGCACTGACCAAGATTACGTCGTAGCCTTCCGCCGCACCCTTTCTGGCCAGGCTCCCCAGCACATCGTCGGCCTCGTAGTTCTCCATCTCCAGGATGGGGATCCGGTGTGCTTCGAGGGCCTGGCGAATCTGCGGGATCTGCCCCCGCAACTCCTCGGGCATCGGCGCCCTGTTGGCCTTGTAGTCCTCGAACTTTTCGGTCCGCACGGTTCGACGGGAGACATCCAACGCCACACCGATCAGATCGGGCTGCTCGTCGCGCAGCAGCTTGCGCAGCATCTGCACGAAGCCGTAGACCGCGTTGGTGGGCTCGCCCTTCGAGTTGGAGAGGTGCCGGATGGCGTAGAAGGCCCGAAAGATGTTCGAGTAGCCGTCGATCAGGTAGAGGCGTGGGCGAGCTTCGGCCATGGCGGCGACTAGTCCGACCTCGTGACCTGGCTCAGAAGATGGGCCGCCTCGGGCAGGATGAGCTGTTGCATCCCCAGCTCGACCGCCTGTGGGGAGCCGGGCAACACAAACACAGCCCTCATGCCGACAAGGCCCGCGACGGGTCGACTCAGCATGGCCGCTGCCCCCACCTGCTGCCAGGACAGCATTCGAAGCAGCTCTCCGAACCCGTCGATCACCGTATCCAGGAGGGGCTCGACTACTTCCGTTGTCACGTCCCGCTGGGAAAAGCCCGTACCGCCGTTGAGCACTACGACATCGACCCTCTCGTCGGCCAGGACCGAGTGGAGTCGGGTGCGGATCTCCAGCCTGTCGTCGGTAACGATCTCGTGATCGAGGACCTCGTGCCCGTCGGCGACGGCCAACTCACAGATGCGCTTGCCGCTGACGTCGTCCTCCACCGTGCGGCTGTCGCTGACGGTGATCACCGAGAAATACAGCTTCTGTCGCGCCGCTTGACGATGTTCGTCTACCGTGCTCATGATCGTTGGAGACTACCACCCTGTTCGGACACCGAGTGGGGACTTGGAACCTGGGCCAATGGGGCTGATCGCGCGGGGGTCCGACGTGGGGCCCCAGAACTTTGTTGCTCTGACCTAGCCGGTGGCCCAACCGGTAGAGTCCCAGGAGGCTTTCCTCCCTTCCGCTGCAAGAACCCCCTGGGACTCTACCGGCTGAACCACCTCCAGATCCTGGTTACTTGTGTGGATGTCAGAATCCAGAGACCCCCCGGCCCCAAGACCCCAAGACCTCAAGACCTCAAGACCCCAAGACCTCAAGACCCAGAGGATCGGACGGGCGAAGTCCGGCGGCAACCACCCCCAAGCCCTTACACCCCCATGCCCCAGGCTCGATAGAATGACCATGCCATGAAAACCTCGACGCTCGTCTTCGTCGTCGCCCTCGCAGTCACCATCCCCATCCAGGCAGCCGTGCCCGATCAGGCCGTAGAGCTTCGCAACGTGGGCAACGCCCAGCTGGAGAACGAGCAACCGGCCCTGGCCGAGGAGGCCTTTCGGCAATTGATCGAGATCCTCCCCGACGACCCACTGGGGTACGCCAACCTCTCCATCGCCCTGATGAGACAGCAGAAGTTCGAAGAGGCACGGACCCGGGTCGACGAAGCCCTGGCCAAATCGCCAGGCAATCCGGAGATCCTGACCATCCGAGGAGAGATCCTGCAATGGGGAGGCCAGCCGGATGAGGCGCTGCCCGAGTACGCCAAGGCCGCCAAGGCTGCTCCCGACAACGTGGCGATCCAGTACGCCCTCTATCGACAGGCCACGACCTACGCCGGCGAGGGCGCCGAGGCCGCAGCCGCTCAGGCCCTGGAAGGGCTCGTTCGGCTGCGACCGGATAATCCTGTTCTCCTCCTCCAGGCGGGCCAGCGGGCCCTGCAAGCTGGCGATCGGGCTGGTGCCAGCAAGATCTTCCTGCGCATCCAGGAGACGGCCTGGCAGGCGCCGGCCGCCGCCATGACCCTGATCGATCAGATCCTCGCCGCCCTGGAGGCGGACGACATGGCCGCCGCGAGAGTGCCCGCGCTGCGACTCGAGAACGTGCTGAAGATCACCGCCATGTACAAGGAGGGCCTCAGGGAGGTGGCGCCGGGAATCCAGGGATGGCCGCTGCTCCATCTCCAGGGTGAGCCTCTTCTCACCAGCATGGGTGAGCCGGCGAAAGTGACATTTCACGGCCAGGCATTGTCGACCCGACCGATTGGTGGAGCTGCCCTGGCGAGCGGCGATTTCGACGACGACCAGAAGAGCGACTGGGCCTTCCTCACGACGGCGGACAGCACTTCGCTCGAGGTGTGGCTAGCTGAAGACTCGAGCCAGGCCGCGGCGAGTCTGCCGGCGCCCGGAGCGGAGCGACTGCTGATCGCCGATCTCGACAACGACGGGCACCTCGACCTCATCGCCCTCGGTTCCGACGTCGTGCACATCTTTCGCGGCCAGCCCGAGGGCAGCTTCGAGCCAGCTACAGAGACCTTCGGCTTGCAGGCGAGCGGTGCGACCGCGGGAACGGTTCTGGACTTCGATATCGAGGGCGACCTGGACCTTGCCCTGTTCGGCGGCAAAAGCGCCAGCGGCGAGCTCTACAGAAACGCTCTTCGAGGACCTCTGGAAGCCGTTGGCAGCAAGAGCCTGCCCGCCGAGGGACCGACAAGCGTCAGCGACGTGAAGGCCAGCGACCTGGATCGGGACGGTGACGTGGATCTGATCCTGGCGCACGAAGGCGGGCTGACCTGGTTGGACAACCTCCGCCAGGGGCAGCTTGTCGATCACACAACCGAAGGCGGCCTGGCCGGTGCGAAGGCGGCGACGATCGTGGTCAGCTCGGATCTCGACAACGACGGGCTCACCGATCTTGTGGCCGGCGGCGCAGAGTTGCAGGTCTTCCGCAACACGGGAGGAGGGTTCGAGCCCTGGAACCTCGGCGCGAAGCTCGAGACGAAAGGGGACTGGAGCTCGCTTGCCGTCTTCGACGCCGACAACGATGGCAGGATGGATCTGGCTATGGCGGGTCCTTCCGGAGTCGTCATCGCAGCCCAGAGGCCCGGACCGACCTTCGAGACGCTGCCAACCGAGGGAGCTCCAAGCTCGGCCACGGCCCTGGCAGCCATCGACCTGGATCAGGACTGTGACCTGGACCTCCTGGTTGGCGGCCCAGAGGGCCTCACCCAGCTCGAGAATCGGGGCGGTAGCAACAACCAATGCATGATGGTGCGGCTGCGCGGTCTAGACAAGGGAAACAGCAAGAACAACATCTTCGGCATCGGCGCCTCCCTCGAGGTGATCCACGGTCGCGCCTACCAGTATCTGGAAGTGACCGCCGACGTCACCCACTTCGGCCTGGGGCAGCAGTCGACGGCGGAGATCCTGCGCGCCGTCTGGACCAACGGAGTGCCGCAGAACCGCCTGCAACCCCCGACCAATCAGTGGATCGTCGAGGAACAGCTGCTCAAGGGTAGCTGTCCCTTCCTGTATGCGTGGGACGGCGAGCGCGTCCGATTCGTCACCGATCTGCTGTGGGGTGCACCCGCCGGCCTGCCGGTAGCCCCCGGCGTCTGGGCCAGCTCCGATCCCCAGGAGCTGGTGCGGGTGGACGGCGCGGAGCCCGTCGAAGGCTCCTATCGCCTCATGATCACCGAGGAGCTCTGGGAGGCGGCTTTCTTCGACTATGTCCGAGCCTGGGTCGTGGATCACCCCGACGACCTCGAGGTGGCCAGCAACCTGCGCATCGTCCCGGGTCGCACGCTGCCCGAAGCCGTTCTCGCGACCAGAGATCTCCAACCGGTCGCCCAGGCCTGGGACGCCAGCGGTGCTGACGTGACAGCGCGCGTCGCGACACGTGACGGAGTCTTCGCCGATGGCTGGGTACGGAGTGCTTATCAAGGCGTCGCGGCAGAGCCCTGGGAACTCACTTTCGATCTAGGGGGCTCGCCTTCGAGCGCTATCCGGCTGCATCTGGATGGCTGGATCTTTCCGTCCGATGCGAGTCTGAACCTGGCCGTCGCCCAACGGCCGGATCTCGCGACCTGGCCCCCGCGCCTGGAGGTCGAGACCGAAGACGGCTGGCAGGTCCTGATGCCATCCATGGGCTTCCCGGCAGGTAAGGCCAAGACCATGGTCGTCGACACTCCCGCGCTGCCGGAGGGAGCGACTCGCCTTCGCATCGTCGGTACCCAGTGGCTGTCGTGGGATCGGATCGCCTGGTCGACGGCTACTGCGGACGACGAGCCGATTGTCCGCGCTCAGCTGGCTCCAGTCGCGGCCGACCTGCACTATCGGGGCTTCTCCGAGATGGTCCGACAGGCGCCGAACGGCCCTCATCTGTTCGACTATGAGCGGGTCAGCACCGAGTCGCCATGGCTGGTGTTCCCCGGCAACTACACCCGCTACGGCGATGTTCGGGAGCTGCTCGAGGACTCTGACGATCGCTCGGTGATCATGGGCCCGGGAGACGAAATGGCACTGGTGTTCGACGCCTCGAGGTTGCCTCCGGTGCAGCCGGGATGGCGACGCACCCTGTTCCTCGAGAGCCACGGCTGGGACAAGGATGCCGACCGCAATACGGGCGCCGGGGAACAGGTCGAGCCGTTGCCGTTCAGAGCCATGAGCGTCTACCCCTACCCAGCAGAGGAGAGCTTCCCCGACACGCCACTGCACCGCGAGTATCGGGACAGCTGGCTGACCCGGGTCGTCCCTCCCGACTCGATTCGCTAGAGATTCTCTGCGACGAATCGACGGATGGTGTCGAGCGCCTCCTCCCCGAACCAGAGTTCCTCGGCAGCGGACTCGTGCAGCGCGGTCAAGCGCTCGATTCGTGCGAGCAGCGGAGCTGTCAGCTGACGTTTCGTCATCGCAAAGACCGGCGGTCGAATTCGCGCCAACCTCTCCCCCAGCTCCAGAGACCGTCGGTCGAGATCGTCAGGCGGCAGCACTTCATCCACGAGACCGGCATCGAGAGCCTCCTCCGCCGAGAGCAGCGAAGACTCGTAGACCAGACGCCGTAGATAGCGGCCATCCACCACTTCGCGGACCGGTTCCAGGGCAGCCGTGGGAAATGGAACACCGACCAAAAGCTCGGTTACTCCGATGCGGCCACCGCTCGAGGCCATGAGGCGAGCGTCACAGGTACAAGGCAAGATGCATCCGCCGGCGATGGCGTGTCCGTTGATGGCCGCAACCGTCGGTCGCGGAAACCGGAGCAATCTCAGAAGCAGGCGGGTCAGGACCTCCAGCAACGACCTAACGTAGTCGGCTCCTCCATCGACGATTGCTTGCAGGTCGAGGCCGGCCGAAAAGGCCCGACCCTCGCCTGTCAGGACCACAGCTCGCCACGGACCCTCTTCCAGAGCCACCAATTGATCGTCGAGAGCTTGCAGCAGCTCCGTATCCAGTGAGTTCACCTTGCCGTGCCGCAGTCGCAGCACCTCCACATTTCCTGCGGTTTCTCTGTCAATCATGCGACTTCCTCCATCTTTTCGGATGAGTGCCAGCCGAATCTTTGAATCAGAATTTTGAATCCCTCCATCATCCCCTGTCACTTTGCTGCCATTAATTGACAGTTCGCCTATTCATAGCAGCATGGGAATAAGTGTTTTCAAGCCTCTTCACCCTTGGCACGCTTCCTGCTGTATATCTCAGGTGAACTGAGAGAAACGCCACAATGCGAGCTGGAGAAAGCACTCGATGAATCGGAACTCTCCACACCGTTGCCCGGATTGCGGGTCCCTTACCGACAAGTTTCTCTGCGAGCGGTGCGCAAAGGTTTGCGAGAACCTTACCGCTTCCGGGGAGTACTACAGGTACTGGGTCCGTCGATATCAACCGAGCGCCAAAGAGAAGACCGAAGAGTCGGGATCCGAACCTCGGCAGCAAAGCCCAAGTCCAAGCTTGAGGTAATGGCCATGGAACAACCCAGAGAACTCGTCGTAGCTGAGCTCAGGCACTGTCCCCCACCATCGATCGATGCGGTGGCAGATGCCCTTCTGCAACTTGCCGTGCGCGACAGCGCCATCAGTCAGGACGAAGCCACTGAGTTGCTGAATTGGGATCTGATCACGATCGCTGAGTACCTGGCCCTCCGACTCCAACAGGATGGCCTGCTGTCCTCCGAAGAGGTGCATGACATTCTCCTGACGCACGCCTCGGACCTTTGTCACTGACCTCACGGCGGCCACGGTCAAAGCCGGGGCCGCCGCCTGGGACCCACCACCCCCACTTTATAGTTTCACAGTCGCGCAGTGGTACACTCCCGCCCACTTCCAAGGGTGAAGTCGATGACGAAATCGCGCGTAGCCATCTTGAAAACCGAACCTCGGTCGGTGCTTGCCGACTACAGTGAGCTGATGCACCTGGCCGGTTACAGACAAGTCATCGCTGCCGACGCCGACACCGCGCTCAAGGTGAACATTTCGTGGCATTTCTTCTACCCGGGCAGCTCCACCACGCCGTGGCAGCTCGACGGTGTGATTCGAACGATGCTGCAGGACGGATACGACCCTGCCCTGATCCACGCCTGTCACAACCGGACGGTCGTCATCGACGCTCATCTGGGTGAGCGCGAGAACAAACAACTGCCTGTGGTCGAAGCTCATGGACTCGACAACGTCCATCTGTACGAAGGTGAAGAATGGATCCACATTCGCGATGCCGTCGGTGATCTGACGGACGACTTCCTCTGCCTGAACGAGGTCTACCCGAAAGGATTCCACATCCCCCGACGCTTCATCGGCGAGAACATCATCCATCTGCCGACGGTGAAGACGCATGTTTTCACGACGACCACTGGCGCCATGAAGAACGCCTTCGGTGGTCTCCTCAACGAGAAGCGGCACTGGACCCATCCGGTGATCCACGAGACTCTGGTCGATCTCCTGATGATTCAGAAGAAGATCCATCGCGGCGTCTTCGCGGTCATGGATGGCACCTTTGCAGGCGACGGTCCCGGACCGAGGTGCATGATCCCGCACGTCAAGAACGTGATCCTCGCAAGCTCGGATCAGGTGGCCATCGACGCGGTGGCGGCCGCCCTGATGGGTTTCGACCCCATGGAGATTCGCTTCATCCGGCTGGCCCACGAGCTCGGGCTCGGCTGTGGAGACCTGCGAGAGATCGAGCTGGTCGGCGACGAGTCGGCGGCAGCCGAACGCTGGAATTTCGTCGGGCCGTTCAAGAAGATGACCTTCGCCTCGCGCATGCAGCACAAGATCTACTGGGGCCCCCTCAAGAAGCCCATCGAGTGGTCCCTGAAGACCGTGCTGGCGCCCTGGGCCTATGCCGCGAGCGTGCTGTACCACGACACCTTCTGGTATCCGTTCAAGGCCAAGAAGCAGATGGCCGAGGTCCTGGAAAGCCAGTGGGGGCGCCTGTTCCGCGATTGGGAGAACCTGCAAGCCGACGGCAGGGGCTTTCCCCAAGTCGGCGATGCTCCTGCCGAGCTGAAGCGCACCGGACTGGCTGCCTTCTGGACTTCCCTGGGAATCCTGGGAACCTGCCTCAAGGAGGCGCCCGAGATCGCCCAACGGCGCAGGATGTCGGCTACTTCCAAGCCCAGTAAACCCTAAGAGGAAAATCGCTCATGCTCTCAAAACTCGTCTCCCTCGCAGTGGTCATGGCCATCATCTATTTCGCTCTTACCCGCGGCCTGCCCTGGATTCGAGAGCAGGTTGCGCCGACCGCCCGCAGCTATCAAGCTACGGACGGTGACACGTCCGATCCCGCCTGGTCCTGTATCGAGAGAGTCGCCCAAGCCAACGACAGCCTGGGCCAACTGGTACGGAGATTCAGCACCGGACCGACCGATGTGGATGAGTGGTCTACCGCCAGCTGGGATGTCGAGGCCGAGATTCGTGACGCCGAGATGACATGCTCCTGTCCTGCCGAAGCCTGCAGCAAAGCGGCTGAGGCCGCCGGTGAGTTACGCGCGATGTTCTCGCAATTCGATGCCACGGCCCGGGGCACCGCCACCACCTACAGCAACCCAGCTCGCAACCAGGAGCGGGTCTTCAACCTCCTCGACGAGGCCCGATCCCTGGCCGGCTTCTGACTCAGCACACTCTCCCACCCCACCGCAGTGGAGAAGCTAACTGCGGCCACCTACCGATTACGCGAGGATGGTCGCAGCCGGACATGAACTACCGCGGACTTACCGATGTCACTACAGCTACCTGGAATTGACAGCGCCCTCCAAGCCGCACCCGAGGGTAGGCCAGTGATCGACACCCTGGCCGAATTTCTCCTCTTCCTCGCCATCCGGCACGAGGCCCTGAGCCCCATGGAGGCTCAGAAGTTGGCCTTGTGGGATCTGACAACGATCGCAGAGTTTCTCGCCCTTCGACTGCAAAGTGAAGGTCTTCTCACCCCCGACCAGTGCGAGAGCGTGCTGGGGCACGCCGAAGAGAACACCCACTAGTCGTCTAGTATGCTTCGTCGTTTGAATGTCCGAAGCGGCCGGACCTATCCTGGCCGGGGCGGGTGGTGTTTCGTCACCAGGTTTTCAGAAACTCCTCCAGCGACAACGCATTCACCACATCCGACTTCGAGAGCCAGGCTCGCCTGGCCTGCTCGACGCCGTAGTGCATGAGATCGAGATCCCGAACCCGATGGGCATCGGTGCTGATGGCGACCTTCAGGCCCATCTCGCGAGCCAACATGAGCTGCGTATCTTTGAGATCCAGTCGTTCCGGATGAGCGTTGAGCTCCACCACCACACCATTGTCCTTGGCACAGTGCAGCACCTCATCGAGCTGCAGCTCGAACGGCGGTCGCCGGTTGATGAGCCTTCCGGTCGGGTGGGCTAGGATGTCGACCTGTGGGTGCTGGAGGGCCGCCAGGACCCGCGCCGTCTGCTCGGTCGCGGGCAGTTCGAAGCGGGAGTGGACGGAGACGACCACCAAATCGAGCTCCTCCAACACATCGTCGTCCTGGTCCAGCGATCCGTCGGCCAGGATGTCCACTTCCTGACTTCTCAGGATGCGGATCTCGGGGTGCCGCGCCTGAACCTCTTCGATCTCCTCCCACTGTTCGCGGATGCGTTTGGCGTCGAGTCCGCCGGTCATGGCCAGGGCCTTGCTGTGATCGGTCAGGGCCATGTACTCGTAGCCGCGCGCCGCACAGGCGGCCACCATCTCCTCGATACTGTTCTTGCCATCCGACCAGGTGGAGTGCATCTGCAAATCGCCCTTCATGTCGGTCAGCTCCAGCAGCACCGGCAGCTCGCTCTTGGCTGCCGCCTCCACCTCGCCACGATCCTCTCGTAGCTCTGGCGCGATCCAGGGCAGCTCCACGGCAGCATAGACATCCTCTTCGCTTCGACCGGCGATCAGCTCGCCCGCCCACGGATCCCTCTCCCCCGACACTTGCTGGTCCTCGCCTTCCTCTCGGAATACGCCGTACTCCGAGAGCCTCAGCCTCCTCTCGAGGGCCCGCTTGCGCAGCTTGATGTTGTGCTCTTTGGAGCCGGTGAAGTAGACGAGCCCCGCGCCATAGCTCGGTTCGGTGAGAATCCGCAGATCGACCTCCAGGCCGGACTGCAGCGAGACCCTGCCCCGCGTGCTACCCGACAGCTGCACCTGGGTGACCTTCGAGTACGAAGTGAAGCGATCCATCACCGTCTCCGCGTTCCTGGCGATGGCTAGAAGATCGATGTCGCCGACCGTCTCCACCCGGCGCCGGTAGCTGCCCGCCACCTCGAGGCGCTCGATCTCCGGGCTCTCCTGAAGATACTCGAGCAGCGGGGTCACCAACAGATCGGCCTCCACCAGCTTGAAACGACTCCGGTGCTGTCGGAACTGTTCGATACCGATGAGGATCTTCTGCTGGCTCTTCTCCCCGAATCCGTCCAGGGCCGCGACTTCTCCCGATTCGGCTCTTTGCTCGAGCTCGTCCACGGTTTCGATGCCAAGCTCCTGCCACAGCTTTTTCGCCTTCTTGGGACCCACACCGGGCAGCTCGATGACGTCGATGAGTGAGCGGGGTATTGTCTCGGCCAGCTCATCGAGAGCCGCGAGGCCACCGGTTTCAAGCAGTTCGTGAATATGCCTGGCCATCTCCTTGCCGATACCAGGCAGCTGCGTCAAATCGCTCTCTTCCGCCACGAGCCTGCGCATCGGCTCGGCATGACCATCCACGAAACGAGCGGCATTGCGATAGGCCCGTACCCGAAATGGGTTGGCGTCTTGGATCTCGAGCAGATCTGCCATCTGCGAGAGGACCTGGGCGATTTCGAGGTTCTCCATCGGCATCCTCCGCCCTGATTCTAGTCCCTGGCTCGGGCTGAGAGTCGAGAGTGCGCTGATAGAGTTGTCGAGTGCGGAACGACCGCTTCTTCTGGCTCGTTGTCGTGCTCGGGGCCTTCTTTTCGGTTTTGATGCTAGTCCGCAGCCAGGTAGCGGGCGACCAGCTGAACATGCTGGCCCGCGGGTGGTTCCTGATCACCGACGGCGTGTGGATTCCCTTCGGGTTGCCCACCTCCGCAGGTGGCAAGGCGCCCGGCGGGCTCACGGCCCTTGTCACCGGTCTGCCGCTGCTTGTCTGGCGCCACCATCGCGCCCCCACCCTACTGATACTCGGTCTGCAGATCGTCGCCTTTTGGGTACTCGATCGTCTCGTATCCAGGGTCACTGGGCGGAGTGGGCGGCTACTCTTCGCGATCCTGTACTGGTTGAGCCCCTGGCGGCTCTACCACTCGACCTTCCTGTGGAACCCGAACACCATGCTCTTCTTCGGAGCGCTGCACTTCTGGAGCGTCTATCGGCAGCGGCACCAAGCACGACTTTGGCCCAGCTTCCTGCTCGTGGTGGCGATCGGCCTGCCGGCCCAGCTTCACGCCTCCGCCATCCTGCTGGCGCCGATCTCGGTTGTCCTGTGGTGGCGGGGCTATTTCAAGATCCAACTAAAGGGTGCGGCACTGGGAGTCGCCGTCGTTGCGGCTTCGCTCACGCCCTGGCTGCTCGCGATCCTGCAAGACCCTTCGCTCCTGCCGACAGGCGAAGGTCTTCTGGCCTCCGGACTTCGCCCTTGGAGCCACCTGATCCGGGGCCTCGGGTACTGGCTAAGGCTCGATTCTCTGGCGGTGAGTGACTCCATGTACTGCCTCGACTTCACCGCCCTCGTGGGACCCAAGGCTGGTCAGGCCATGGCCCCGATACTGCCATCGATCTGGTGGATCCTGGGGCTCCTCACCGTGCCGGTGGCCGTCTGGGCCAACCTTCGACTGTGGCGCCACTCCAAAGGATGGTGGTGGGCCAGTAATCCGCGGGCCTCGGACCGAACATGGCTCAAAGGGGTCGTACGATGGTCCTTCCTCGTCACCCTGCTGGCCTGCTTCTTGTCACCCACCACGACCATGAGCTGGCAGATCGTGGTGCTGCTCCATTTGGCGGTGATGCCCTCGGTCCTGGCTGGAGCAGCGCTCCTGAAAGGCCCGCGGCGCCACCTCGCTCTCCGGGGCACTGCCCTCTACGCCGGCCTGACCTGTGCGCTACTCCTCGCCATGTCCTTTGGCAGCCCCATGTACCGCTGCGGCGGGTACCGGTGCGAAGCGATGAACGTGACCCATCCGATTCTGCGCTCCCATCACCCCATGCTCGAAGAGCTCGGAATTCAAGCCACCTGTCCGTTCCAGGTCGACCAGCCGGGAGGTTGGTGGCCCGATGTGCTGCCCGAGGCCGATTCGGGCTCATCCTTGGTCAGGGAGTAACGCCACTGGCCCGCAACAGCTCCAGAAAGGCCGCCTCGTCGAGAATCTGGAGACCCAGCCTCTCGGCCTTCTCCAGCTTCGAGCCGGGATCGGTGCCTGCAACCACATAGTCGGTCTGCGAAGAAACGGTGGAAGTCACTTTGGCGCCCAGTGACTCCAGAAGGTGCTTGGCCTGCCCGCGCGAGAGTCGTTCGAGACCACCGGTCAGGACGAATCGAAGCCCTTCCAGGTCGGTCGAGATCTCCTCATCGGCAGGTTCGAGCAGCTCTACACGGCCTTCAAGTAAGCGATCCAACACCTGCTCGTTGTGCGGCTCGACGAAAAACCCGGCGATCTGCTCCGCCATCCTGGGCCCGACGCCGTCGACCTCCTGCAGCACTTCTTCATCGGCTTCTCGGAGCGCCTCGATGGATCGAAAGTGGCGCGCC
Organism: Thermoanaerobaculia bacterium; assembly: GCA_947259195.1. Lineage (GTDB taxonomy): Bacteria > Acidobacteriota > Thermoanaerobaculia > Multivoradales > JAHEKO01 > JAUVRX01. Next base: position 15,713 of record CAMYLC010000088.1, read on the forward strand.
AGTTGGCGAGCCACCGCTACGCCGACCTCTGGAATCCCGAGCCCGGTCAGGAAACGAGCCAGGTCCGTACGCGAGGCGCTTCGAATGCCGTCGACGAGATTGGCCGCCGACTTCTCCGCGAAGCCTTCCAACTCCTGCAGCTGCTCCGCCTTCAGATCGAACAGGTCGGGAAGCTGTCGCACCAGCCCCCTGTCCACCAATAGCCTTGCCGTCTCATCGCCCAGGCCCTCGATATCTAGGGCGTTGCGCGACCCGAGATGCAGCAGTCTCCCAGCGAGCTGCGCGGGACACTCGAAACTGTTCGGGCAGACGCTGAACGGGCCTCGATCGATGAGAGGGGTCCCGCATGAAGGACATGCGGCAGGCATCTCGAACCTCGGGGTTCGCTTTCGCCCGGGCTCCTCGATCCGTTCCACCACCTGTGGAATCACATCTCCGGCCCGCTGCACCCGCACGCGATCCCCTTCCCGGATGTCCTTTCGCGTCACTTCTTGACGGTTGTGAAGCGTCGCCCTGCTGACCGTCACACCGCCGATCTCGACCGGCCTCATCATCGCCACCGGTGTGACGACACCGGTGCGACCAACGCTGGCGAGGATTTTCAGAACGCGGGTTACCTCCTTGCGGGGCGGGAACTTGAAGGCGAAGGCCCAACGGGGGTGGCGGGCCGTCGAGCCAAGGCTTTGCCTCATCCCGAGGTCGTTCAGCTTGATAACGACCCCGTCGATCTCGTAGCCGATGTCGTCGCGCCGCTCCAGCAGGTCCGCGTGATACTCCAGGAGACCTTCGACGGAAGAGAGGAGTCGTGGCAGGTCGTTGACGCGCAGGCCCCAGCGGCGCAGCTTCTCCAACACCTCCCACTGGGTCTCGAGCTCGAGGCCGTCGGCGGCCAGGATGTCGTAGACGAAGATATCCAGGGGTCGTGACGAGGTAATCCTGGGATCCAGCTGACGCAGGGCGCCAGCTGCGGCGTTGCGGGGATTGGCGAACGGCTCCCGACCAGCCTCCATGAGTCGCTCGTTGAGCTGTTCGAACGCTTCCAACTGCATGATGACTTCGCCGCGAACCGAGAGAAAGGGCGGCACCGCTACCTCGTCTGCCCGCAGGCGCAGCGGCACCGCGGCGATGGTCTTGACGTTGGCCAGGATCCCTTCGCCTCGGCTGCCGTCACCTCGGGTAGCCGCCCGGGTCAGCAGGCCTCCCTCGTAGACCAGCTCGACGGCCCGCCACCCCCGTTGGGCCTTCGCCTTCAAGTTCCCGCCCCGCAAGGAGGTACCGGGTCGACGTCGGAGTCCAGGCTGAGCATGGGTGCGGCGTGCTCCACCGCCTCGAATGCGGGCAGGGGCTCACCCGACACCCGCTGGGTAGGCGAGTCCTCTGCGAGCAGCTGAGGATGCTCGTCCTCGAGCCGACTCAGCTCGCGAAACAGCTGGTCGTAAGCTTCATCCGAGATCTCTGGCGAGTCCCTGACATAGTAGAGGAAGTCGTGCCGGCGGATCGCCTCGCGGAGCTCCTCGACTCGCTTTGTCGCCTGTCTCTTCTTCATGACCACCTTCGCCGCACGACTCGAGTGAATTGTATCGGTACCACGGGCTTAGGGGCTTGGGGGCTTGGGGGCTTGGGGGCTTCAGTGGCTCGAGGTGGCGGCGAGGCTTTGACTAGGTGGAGCCGCTGGTGGCTCTTCCGTCCCCATGCCCTTACACCCTTGCTCCGTGTGCGCGGTGGAGCGAGCCAGCAATCCTTGTCGGCTACCAGGGATCCCCTAGGCCCCTAGGCCCTTACTCCCTTACTCCATGGATGGGTGGGGGATTATGCTGCCAGCTTGTCCCATTCGGAGGGAGGCGCGTCCATGGCCAGGGCCAGACCTCCGTCGGCCCCCACATGTAGGGGATCGGCCACTACGCGGACTCGCCCGCCACCGACGTCCTCGAGGCCCTGCTGCAAGGCCATCCCGAAACCACGAATCAGACCACTGCCGCCGGAGAGGATCACATTGTTGCGCACCCTATCCTGATACTCGGGCTGCACGCGTGAGATCAGATCCAACATGGTCTCCTTGACGGATGGGAGCAGACTCTCGCAGGCCGCCCGCATCGGCTCCGTGGCATCGAACTCGGTAGGCCGTCCCTGGACTGGAGCGACGACCCAGACCTTCTCGGTCGGCTCGCCCATGAAACTGTGCTTCTCCTTCCACTGCCGCGCCATGTGGAGCGAGATCTTGGCGTCCGGGTACTTGGAGGTGATCAGCCGGTGAAGCTGCTCGTCCACATGATCACCGGCTATGGGCAGCGTTCGCTGGTCCTCTTCCAATGGGTACCTGCCGTGCATGACGCAGAAGTCGGCGGTGCCGGCCCCAATGTCGATGATCAGGGAATTGACCAGTGATTCCAGAGCGTAGGCCACGGCAAACGGCTCGGAGACGATCATCAGCGAATCCACGATGCCCTTCAGCGCGCTGCGCAGCTGCTGCTTGTTGACCCTCAATGCCTCGGCCGGTACACCGACCACCGCCTGGACAGTCATGATGTCGCGATCGGCTCCCGCGAGAGCCAGCGACACCAGGTGCTTGAGCAGCTCGCGCACGGCGTGAAGGTCCTTGTCAGACCCCTCCTTGATCAGACCCCGTTCCAGGGGCCGATGGAGATCCAGCATCAGACGATTGTCGAGGGCCTCCCTGCCCACCAGAACATCTCTCCTCAGGACTTTTCGGGCGACCATGTCCAGCGGCCACCCGACGTAGCTCTCGACGGCCTGGCGCACCCCGTTCGAAGCCGACACCGAGCTCCTGGAAGTACCCAAGTCGACTCCCAGATTGAGCACGCTGTCGCTCCCCTGCTGAGGTGTGGCTTCGGACATCGATCAACCCTCGAGATGGTTGGATTGGCCCAGGCCGCGGGCATAGATCTGAATGCCCTCGACGATGGCCTCGGCGAGGTACTGGCGATAGATCGGCGTCATGAGAAGCCGGGCCTCGACATCGTTGGACACACAGGAGACTTCCGCCAGGATGGCCGGCATCTCGGTGTGAGTCAGCACCCCGAAGGGTGCGCTCTTGACACCCCGATCGCGCACCGTCGAGTTCACGGCCCGCAGCGAATCGTACAGCGCCTGCTGCATGGCTCCGGCGAGCTGTCGTGACTCCTCTTGTCTCACCCCGGCGTAGACCTGCTCCAGGATGTCTCGGAAGTCGGCCAGCGAGTAGCCCGAGTTCTGGTTCTCACGTGCCGCCAGGGCCTTCAGGTAGGGGTCCTCGGTGGCACCCAGAAAAAACGTCTCGACCCCCCGTACCTCCCGGTTCTCGATCCAGTTCACGTGAATCGAGACGAAGATGTCACCCCGCGCTGCGTTGGCCAGCTCGGCCCGCTGCTTGAGTGAAAAATCCTCGTCGCGTTGGCGCGTCATCACGACCTTGTAGGAGTAGCTCTCGAGAAGGCTCCGGACACGCTGCCCGATATCCAGGGTGATCTCCTTCTCGATCAGGCCCGTCGGCGAGATGGTGCCTTCGTTCTCCCCACCATGCCCCGGGTCCAGCACTACCGTGTGCAGAGCAAGAGGCAGGATTGACGGATCGATCGGTTGGGGTGTCGCAATGGCCCGGTTCGGTTCGATAGGTGGCAGCGGCTCCATCTCGCTGAAGGAGATCGGTGCCCTTGTCGAAAAAGTCGGGTTGTGTGCGGCATCCTGCCAGACATCGTCCCGCCACTCGGCAGCCACAGTCGACAAGACATAGGTCGATGTAAAGAGCGCTGCTGGCAGTGCGACAAGGAGAAGCACCCGTGCCACGGTCAGCACTGTTCGGAGACGGCGCCCACGTCGTCGGGGGTGAGCTCCCTCGAGGGTCTCGAGGTTGTCGCGCACCAGCTGACGAATCATGCGGCGCTTGATACGGTCTTGCCTCGCCATCGACTCGCCCAATCTAGTCAGTCGTGCTTCGAACGGGAATGAAGCTCTCCACAGCCACCGAAATTGCTCCAGGATCCCCTGCCCTGAAAGCCCAGCCAGTATATCCAATTGGCATATTTCCATATCTCTCTAGATTGCCACTGGAAGCACGAACTGCGTGGAGGCGGAAGATGCATCGACTGCTAGGATCGGGAGACCGATCCAAGACCGAAGCACCCACCATGCGTAAAGACAGAGAGCAAGCGGGGAAAGCCCTGGCGCCCGATGCCATCGAGGTCTCTGCCGGGAGCATCGAGAAGCCGCCGAAGGTCAGCCGACGAGCCGAAGACTACGTCTCGAGTCGCCACAGCCGGCTGACCGACGAGATCCGTCGGCCCCTCGACAAGACCGATCCCCGGGAGGCCGCGGCCCTCTGCGCCGAGATCACCCGGCGACTTCTCCTCGACTTTGCACCTGCCCTGACACTCCTGCCGGGCATCGAGCGCCGCCGGGCACAGGCGCTCGCCGCCTTCGCCTTCACGCTCTTCGACTTCGCCCGTCAGAGCGGCCTCGAAGGGGAGCGTCTTTCCCAGATCAACCGGTGGGAGTTCAGTCTGGAAGCCGCCCTGACCGGTGAGCCGCCTGGACAGCCCGTTTTCGTGCAGATCGCACAACTCGACAAGCAGATTCCCTGGTCGCGAGACGGCTTCGACCGGCTGATGAGTGCAGCCCGTCACCGGGCCACCGTGCGTCGCCCAGCAACGGCCGAAGCCGCGGAACGCGACAGCGCCGAGCTGGGCGGAGCCCTGGTGGAAGTGCTCGTCGGCCAACCGCCCTCTGCCGCCCTCGAGGCTATGGCCGCAGCCCTGACCAGAATCCTCTCGCTGAGAATGCTGGGGGAGGATCTTCGCCGCCACCAGGCAAGGCTTCCCGTCGCCGAACTGCCCGAGCCCTGGCAGACATCCAACAGAGTCGACATCGGGGTACTGGAGAAGGCCGTACATTCCGAGTGCGCCAGGATTCGACCATTGCTGATGCGTTCGGCGCGGACAGTCCCCGAGTTGCCACCCGACTATAGGCGTTGTGGCAAGTACCTGCTCTTGGCAGGGGATCGTCTGCTGAATCTGCTGGAGGAAACAGGTGCGGGTCTGCGGCACGAGTCGCCACAGCTGGGAGCCGCATCCCGTTTGTCACTGCTGATGCGAGCCCGATGGCTGGCCGTGAACCGCCTCTGAACGGCCCTGGCTAGAGTTCCTCTGAGACCAGAATCTTGGAAGACGCCCGCAGGCCCAGTGCAAGCGGCCCCACGCCTGGGCGCTCCAACTCCATGGTGTCAGCCGCCTCATCGCGGCGAATCACCTTGAGTCGACTGCCTGGCATCAATCGCTCGGTTTCCACCAGCTGGAGGAAGTCGACGGTCTGGTCCGTGACCCGGGCGACCTGCAGCCAGACTCCCGACGGGCAGTCGAGCAGGCTCTGCAGCTCTTGGTGCTCCACTTCCCCACCCGCCGTGGGGATCGGGTCGCCATGGGGGTCTACATCGGGCGCCCCCAGCATGGCGTCCATGCGCTCGATGATGCGATCCGACACGGCGTGCTCCAGCAGCTCGGCCTCGTCGTGCACCTCCGCCCAGTCGAGGCCCATTACCCGCACCAGGAAGAGCTCCACCAGTCGATGGCGGCGCAGCACGTGAACCGCCAGCTGACGTCCCGGATCGGTGAGGGACACCCCTGAGTATGGCTCGTAGCTCACCAGACCACTGTAGGCCAGGGTCTTGAGCATTGCGGTGACCGTGCCTGGCGCCACGCTCAGCGCACCTGCGATCTGCCCAGTACTGACCGGCTGCTCCGGCGCCTCCTGCTCCGCCAGCAGGATGCACTTCAGATAGTCCTCGACGGTGCTTGTCGGCATCGTTTCTCTGGGTGGCCAGCTCGGCTCAGTGCGACTGGCCCGGCTGGAGGGCGATCACCTCGGTGCGCCCACCGAGCTGGGTCAGCTCCTCCTCCAGCTCCCGAGGCGTGCCCGTCAGGATCGGGAAGGTCTGCCAATGAATCGGGATGACCTTGCGAGCCTCGAGGAACCGGCAGGCTCGGGCCGCTGCATCGGGGCCCATGGTGAATAGATCTCCGATAGGAACGAAGACCAGCTCCGGTCGATGCATCTCCGCGATCAATTGCATATCTGAAAAAAGGCCGGTGTCACCCGCGTGGTAGAAAGTGATTCCACCTGCCAGGCTGACGACATAGCCGCTTGCGGTGCCGCCGTAGAGAATCTGGTCCCCATCCAGGATGCCGCAGGAGTGATCGGCCCTGACCATCGTCACCTTGCAGCCCAGCACCTCCTGGCTGCCGCCGATGTTCATAGCCGAAGTGTTCGCCACACCCTTGCTTTCCAACCAGTGGCAGGTCTCGAAATTGGCCACCACGATCTCTGGCTCGTAACGCTGGGCGAGCCCCACGGCATCACCGATGTGGTCGAAATGAGCATGGGTGATGAGCATCGCGTCGATGCGGTCGAACTCCTTGAGCTCTTCGGGACAGGCCGGATTGCCCTCGACCCATGGATCGATGAGCAACACCCTGCCGTCAGGCATGTCACAACGGATCGTGGCGTGACCAAGATAGGTGAACTTCGGACGATCTTGCTGCGTCATCATTTTCCTCCTCGAGACTTCCAAGGCTCCCCGATCAGGCCCCACAACTCGTCGCGGGGACCTCGTCGGATTCTTCTTCTATTACGGTACCACCTCGAGAGCAGGTGCAGTGCCAACTTGACAGATGGGCGACAGATCTCTATTTTGACAGAAGACGTTCCACCAAGATCCTGATGATAAGTCGAAGAACACTCGCTGCTCTGATCGGAGTTCTCCTCCTTTTGGCCTCACCAATGGCCTGGGGCTGCGATTCCGTGGACACGGGCGTCTGCCAGATGTCCGCTTGCCCCATGTCCGGCGCGGGGAGCTCGATGTCTGGTTGTCACGAGGGCGCCGGGACATCGCAGGACCGCGGGTCCTTGACCCCTGCGGCCGGTGCTTGCTGCCAAGCCCCGATCGATCGCGAGCCCATCGACTCGGCTCCAGTCGGTCAGCTCGACCTGTCATCCAGCCTCTTGCTGGCCGAGGTCGTACAGTCAACGGTCGAGGAACGGCTCGTGCCGTTGGTGAGCTCAGACGCGACCATCGCATCCCAGGGGCACGAACTGGGGCGCTACACCCTCCTGTCTTCCTTCTTGATCTGATCCTCCTCGAGAGCGAACTGTGCAGGCTCGTCACCGATGACGGTGGCGAAACCCCCAACACAGGTCTCTTTGGAGGATTTTCGTGTATTCAAGGACCATCAATTGTCTGGTCGCCGCGGCGCTTCTCTCGGCGCCGCTGACCGGGCAGCAAACAGACCCAAACGCCGGTCACTCGCCGCCAGGCGAGGAGACGACGGCCACCCCGATCGCAGCTTCGGCTGATCGCATTCTGCGCACCGAGAGCGACGCAAAGCTCGCGGCACTGATAGTCGAGGCTCTGACAAGAAATCCGGGAGTCGCTGTGGCGACGGCGCAGGCCCGAGCCGCCGAGCATCGGAGCGTTGCGGTTGGCGCGCTGCCCGACCCCACGGTCGGCATCATCGCGTTTCTGCAGAGCCCCGAGACTCGAACTGGCCCTCAGGTTCTGACACTCAACCTGCTGCAGGAGCTGCCCTGGCTCTCCAAGTTGGATCTCGACGAGCAGGCTGGTCTACTAACAGCCGCCTCGCTCCATGCCGACGTCGAGGCCAGGCGTCTTTCCCTGGTGACCGAGGTCCGGCGCCTCTACTTCGAGCTGGCGTTCCTCGCTCGCCAGAGGGAGATCACCCAGGATTTCCTAGATCATCTCGGTCAGCACGAGGAGATCTCGCGGTCGCGCTACGCCACGGGCATGGGCACCAGCCAGGGCGTTATCAAGATTCAGGCCGAGATCACAGCAGCCGAGAGTCAACTCCTCGACATCGATCAGCGACGTATCGACCTGGAGTCTCAACTCAACAACTTGCTGGATCGACCCGCCTCGACGGTGATCCTGCCGGCGGCTCTGCCGGCGGGTCGCGAGATCCACCTCGAGCATGAGGACCTCCTGGACTCCGCCTTGGCGTCTCGTCCGGAGCTCGCCGCACTCGACGCTCGTATCGCCGCTTCCCGGCTGCGCATCGAGCGAGCCGAGAAGAGCTACCGCCCGAACTTCAAGGTCGGCCTCACCTACACATTCGTCGAACCCCGAGAGGATCCCGTTGGAGTGGCCTTGCCGCCGGAAGGCAACGGCGACGACATCTTCGGCATCCAGGGTGGCGTGAGCATTCCCTTCTGGCGCCGGAGCCTCGCCGCCCGTGTCGACGAAGCCGCGCAGCTCGAGCTCGCCGCGCAGGAGGCGAAGCGCGAGACGGTCGCCGCCATCCGGTCCTCGATCGGCGAGCTGGTCCAGAGGATTCCCCTTTCGTGGCAACAGCTCCGGCTGCTGGAGGACATTCTGATCGTGCAAGCAGAGGAGTCGGTGGCGTCGGCTGAATCCGCCTACGTGTCTGGCACCTTCAACGCCCTCGATCTGCTCGACGCCGAGCACGTTCTCTACCGCACGCAGACCTCGATCGCCCGGGCCCAGGCCGATTTCGCCATCCGCCTGGCGAGGCTCGAAGGCGCGGTAGCGAGGCCGCTGTGACTCGAGCACCACAAGGAGGCACCAAAACCATGACACCAAGATCCTCTCACAGCAAAGGCCTGTTGCAAGGGCTCCTCTGGATCGCTCTCAGCTTCGTCATCTTCTTCCTGTTGTTCTTCGACCCTTGGGGCCTCCACCCCGTCGACGGCTGGCTGCAAGCTCGCCTCGGCTACCGCACCGGCGAGATGGACACTAGCTACGGCACCGAGGAGGGGCAGCTTTGGACCTGTCCCATGCACCCCCACATTCTCGAAGACGAGCCTGGTGAGTGCCCGGTGTGCGGCATGGAGCTCGTGCTGGCCGCGGGCCAGACTGGTGCTGGGAATGTGAAGCGGCGCCAGACCACTGGCAGCGAGCGGGAGATTCTCTTCTATCGCGATCCGATGAACCCCACCATCTCTTCACCGGTTCCGGCCAAGGACGAGATGGGGATGGACTACGTGCCGGTCTACGCTGACCAGGCGGACCAGGTCGTCGGTCAGGGAACGGCCGTGAGCATCGATCCGGTCGTCGTCCAGAACATGAACGTCCAGACCGCGGTCGTCGAGCGGCGAGACCTGAACCAGGAGATCCGCACGGTCGGCTACCTCGAGTACGACCAGGAGCGGATGGTCACCGTGACCACGAAGTACTCCGGCTGGGTCGAGAAGGTCTATGTCAACTACGTGGGCGAGCCGGTCAAGAAGGGCCAACCCCTCTTCGAGATCTATTCACCCGAGCTCGTCCAGACCGAGCAAGAGCTGCTCTCCGCCATCCAGTACGCGAAGAAGCTCGACATCACCAGCACCGAGGCCGGGCGCCGGGCGAACGCGCTGGCCGACTCGGCCCGGGAGCGCCTCCGGTACTGGGATATCTCCTCCGAACAAATCGACGAGCTGGAGCGGACTGGAGAGGTCTTCCGGACTCTGCAGGTGGCGGCGCCAGCCAGCGGACTCGTCATGAAGAGAATGAATGGCCTGGAAGGGATGGCCGTGCGGCCGGGCATGGAGGTGTACCACATCGCCGACCTGCGAACGATCTGGCTGTCGGTCGAGATCTTCGAGCATCAGGTTGCCGAAATCGGCTTGGGTAGCGAGGCCGAGGTCGAGTTGACCTACTTCCCCGGCGAGGTCTTTCGCGGCGCCGTTCGCTACATCGAGCCGGAGTTCTCCGAAGCCACTCGGACGCTGCGCCTGAAGGTCGAAGTCCCCAACCCGACCGGGCGTCTCAGGGCCGGAATGTTCGGCACCGTCCGCTTTCACCCCACGGCCGCCCGCCAGGCTTTGGTGGTGCCCACGCAGGCGATCCTGAGAACCGGCCAGCGCAGCATCGTGATCGTCGATCTCGGTGAGGGGAGCTTCGCTCCGCGGGAGATCACGACCGGACACGAAGGTGGTGGCGAAGTCGAGGTTCTCGAAGGCTTGGACGAGGGTGATCGCATCGTGACGTCATCGCAGTTCCTCATCGACTCGGAGTCGAGCCTGCAAGCCGCGGTGCAGAAGATGGTGGCGCAGCGCTCTCAACAGAAAGACCGCTAGAGGGGATTGCCATGTTGGATCGAGTTATCGAGTGGTCTTTGAAGAACCAGCTTGTCGTCATTGTGGGCCTGGTACTGGCGGTCCTGGGAGGCATATGGGCCATCCGCAATACCACGGTCGACGCCATACCGGATCTGTCGGATGTCCAGGTGATCATTTTCACCGAGTATGCCGGTCAGGCCCCGCAAGTCGTCGAGGATCAGGTCACCTATCCCATCACCTCGACCATGCTAGCCGTCCCGTTTGCCAAGGTCGTCAGGGGATACTCCTTCTTCGGCTTCTCGTTCGTCTACGTGATCTTCGAAGACGGGACTGACCTCTATTGGGCCCGCTCCCGAGTCCTGGAATACCTCTCGGGACTGTCGAAGCAGCTTCCTGCCGGTGTGGCGCCTCAGCTCGGGCCAGACGCAACCGGGGTGGGCTGGGCCTTCATGTATGTCCTCAATTCCGAGAATCACTCTCTTGCCGACCTGCGCAGCTATCAGGACTGGTATCTGCGGTATGGCTTGACCTCGGTCGAAGGCGTGGCCGAGGTGGCATCGATCGGCGGCTTCGTGCGGCAGTACCAGGTCGAAGTCGATCCGGTACGGCTGCGCGCCTACGGGATTCCGATCGATCAGGTGAAAAAGGCGATTCAACGATCCAACATCGATGTCGGTGGGCGAGTCGTCGAGCTAGCCGAGAAGGAGTTCATGGTTCGGGGACTGGGTTACGTGAAGAACGTGAAGGATCTCGAGACCATCGTGCTGACGGCGTCCCCAGGCGGGGTACCCGTGCTGCTCAGAGATGTGGCGCGGGTCACCATCGGGCCCGAGATCCGTCGCGGTCTGGCCGAGTGGAACGGTGAAGGAGAGACTGTGGGCGGCATTGTTGTGGTTCGCTGGGGGGCCGACACGCGAACGGTTATCAAGAACGTGAAGGAGCGCCTCGAGGAGCTCAAGGCCGGCCTCCCTGAGGAAGTGGAGATCTCCATCGCCTACGACCGAACCGGCCTGATCGATCGCGCCGTGAAGACGTTGACCTACACCCTGCTCGAGGAATCGATTGTTGTGGCGCTGGTCTGCCTGGTCTTTCTGGTTCACTTCCGCTCGGCACTGGTCGCGATTATCTCCATTCCAGTCTCTATTCTTCTGGCATTCATCATCATGAAGATCCAGGGAATCGGAGCGAACATCATGTCTCTGGGAGGCATCGCGATCTCGATCGGTGTGCTGGTGGACGCGGCCATCATCATGGTCGAAAACGCCCACAAACATTACGAGGAATGGCAGGGGAAACGATCCCACCTGGAGATCATCACGAAGGCGGCTCAGGAGGTGGGTCCGACCCTGTTCTTCACGCTTCTGGTAATCACGGTCTCATTTCTGCCGGTCTTCACCCTCGAAGCGCAGGAGGGTCGTCTCTTCAAACCCCTGGCGTTCACGAAGACCTACTCCATGGCCATGGCCTCCATCCTGGCGGTTACCGCCGTGCCGGTGCTCATGTACTGGTTCGTGCGCGGCAAGATTCGCGGCGAAGACCGTAACCCGATTTCACGCGTCCTCCGGTTTCTCTACAGCCCGGTGCTCAATTGGGCCCTACGTTGGCGCTGGTTGGTAATCCTCGCGATGGTCGTAATTCTCGCCGTGACCCTTGTTCCACTGCAGAGGATCGGCTCCGAGTTCATGCCACCGCTGTGGGAAGGGGATCTGCTCTACATGCCGACGACGTTTCCGGGCATTTCGATCACCAAAGCCAAGGAGCTCCTACAGCAGACCGACAAGATCATCAGGACCTTCCCGGAGGTCGAGAGCGTCTTCGGCAAGGTGGGACGTGCCGACACTGCGACCGATCCGGCCCCCTTGTCGATGATCGAGACGACCATCGTTCTCAAGGACCCAGCGGAGTGGCGGCCAGGGCTGTCCAAGGACGACCTCATCGCCGAGCTCGACCGAGCCATCCAGATACCAGGGCTGACCAACGCCTGGACGATGCCGATCAAGACCCGCATCGACATGCTCTCGACGGGCATCAAAACACCGGTCGGCATCAAGGTGGCAGGCCCCGACCTGACTCAGCTGCAGACCATTGCTGAGCAGGTCGAGGCCGTAGTCAAACCCCTCCCAGGAACGTTCTCGGTCTACGCCGAGCGGGTGATGGGCGGCTCCTATGTCGATTTCGAGATCGACAGAGAGGCGGCCGCACGCTTCGGCATCAAAGTCGGAGATATCCAGGACGTCATTCAATCCGCCGTCGGTGGAATGAACGTTTCGTGGACGGTCGAGGGTCTCGAAAGATACCCGATCAACGTCCGTTACCCACGGGAGCTTCGCGATGATCCTTCGACCCTGAGGGAGGTTCTGGTCGCCGCGCCGTCGGGTGCCCAAGTTCCTCTGGGACAGCTCTCCGAGCTGGTGATCCGAACAGGGCCTCCGGGAATCAAGACGGAAGGCGCCCGCCCGAATGCCTGGGTGTATGTTGACCTGCGCGGCATCGACGTCGGCGGCTGGGTTGAGAGAGCCAGGCAGGAGGTGGCGGAGAAGGTCGACCTGCCTCCGGGCTACAGCATCTTCTGGTCCGGACAGTACGAGTACATGCAGCGCGCCAAGGCCCGACTGCTGATGATCGTGCCCATCACGCTCTTCCTGATCTTCCTGATCCTCTACTTCCACACGAAGTCGCTGATCAAGACCGCCATCGTGCTGTCGGCGGTGCCGTTTGCACTAGTGGGTTCGATCTGGCTGATGGACTGGCTGGGCTACAACTGGTCGGTTGCCGTCTGGGTCGGAGTGATCGCGTTGGCCGGGCTTGCAGCTGAAACCGGTGTAGTCATGCTCCTGTATCTGGATATCGCCTACGGCAACTGGAGAGACAAGGGAAAGATGCGCACGTTCTCCGACCTGCGCGAAGCCGTGGACCACGGCGCTGTCCAGCGAATTCGGCCCAAGACCATGGCAGTGGTAACGACCTTCATCGCCCTGGTCCCGATCCTGTGGTCCTCCGGCACGGGTGCGGACGTGATGCGGCGAATCGCAGCGCCGATGGTCGGCGGTTTGTTCACCTCTTTCATGGGCGAGTTGATCGTCTTCCCCGCCATCTACTTCGTCTGGCGTGGGATCGGATTGAAGCGCACGCCCCTCTTCGATGCCGAGGAACAACCTGGCGACGAAACTGCTGAGGACGAAAACAAGTCATGACCTTGAAAGTAAATTTCTAAGGGCAGCTGGGACCCTCCTGAAAAGGAAACCGGCGGGCCGGCGATCCAGATTGGATCGCCGACTCCCGCCGAGAGTATTCAGGTTGAGTCTGGAACTTCGAGTCGGCCGACGTCTACCACTTGAAGGCGATGCCTAGGTTGCCCTCGAAGCCCTTCATGTCGACCTTCTGATTGACGCCCGAGAAACCCAAATCGTTGCCCAGGATCTCGAACTTCGACTGACGAAACATCGCCTCGGCAATGAACGCGAAGCTCTTGCTGATCGGAACCTCGATACCGCCGACCGCATAGTAGCCCCACTCGTCGTCCACGGTACCCAGCCTCTTGTCGTTGTCGACCCGGTCCAACTCGGTAGAGAAAATGGTGCCGCCTCCGCCGATGTAGGGATTCAGCTTCTTCCCCGAGCTATAGCCGAAATTGTAGGTGAAACCGAGGTCGAATGCAGAGACCCTCAGGTCAGCCAAGTCGCCGACGTCGTTGACCGTATTGAAATCGCTGAAATGACTGCCCCTCAGCTCGATCTCGACACCTTTTCCGAGGTAGAAATCGACCCAACCGCCGAGGCCGAGCGAGTCGCTCGCATCCTCCGAAGTCCACCAGGCGCCATAGATGCCAAGACTACCTGCCATAGCGGGAGCCGTCAGCAGAGCAGCAAGACCCAACGCCATCAACGCCTTCTTCATCTCGAACCTCCCTTTCCAGATTCCTACCTCAGCCGACGGCCGAAGCCTGGATCTCGTTTCCGGTATCTTCCTAGCCTTTCGATTGTTAGACAAAAGTTGCGAGAAACGCAAGGACGGCCTCCACACACCACTACCCGGGCCCTGACCGAAAGGGGTGAGTTGCTCCTACTCAACCCTTGTACTATCGCCTCTACGGCGTCGCCGAATCCCCTTCGAAGGCCTTCATCAGCCAGTCTGCAAGCACGGGATATTCAGCCACCAGGTCTGCCGCTTTCAGATTTCCACCTTGCTTTCCAGCCAGCTTGAACACCGATTTGACAGGCGCCTTGCCTCCCTCTTCCGCCAGGAGCTTGGCTGCCTGGTAGAACTGGGCCTCCGCCCACAACCACACAGCCGGCGAGTCGGGGGCGAGCGCCTGACTCAGCGGTAGAGCCCCTGGTCCGCCCCCTTGATCGGAAAGGCTGGCGAAGACTCCGTCGACCTCCGACAAGCGCCCGGCCTCGTGCTTCTGGATGAACGACCGCGCCATCACCTGCACCAAGAGACCCTCGATCCAGGGCTGGTCGCCGGAGACGCCGCTGCCCTCAAGACACATCTCGAAGGCCTCGACGACCGCCATTAGGTCGTGCAGGGCCATGCTGGCAACCTCCTCCGGGCTGCCTCGCAAGGCAGTGCCTGGAATCACCGGCAGTCGTCGACCCAAGAGACCCCGCCACAGCTCTACCGTCTCGGCATCTCCCCAGCTGGCGAGGGCAAGCTCGGAACCGCTCATGTGCTGCGGTAGCCCGTAAGGGCGGTCTACCTCGGCCGCCTGCCACTCTTCCGGGCCCAGGACGTAGAGCGCCAGGGGGAGTTGGCTGCGGCTCCAGCTCTTGCAGTCGGAGACCACGAGCTCGAATCTCTCCTGGCTGTGCGCGGCTCGATCCAAGGAGCCAGGCGCATAGCGGACCTTGACCGAATCCCCTCTTAGATCCAGCAAAAAGGATAAGGGCGAGTAGCCACCTGAAGAGCTACCAGAGGCAAGCACGGGCAGCAGGAAAAACAACATGGCCAGCGACATTGTCGCTCTCAGAAGACTCTCTGCACTCGCCCATATCTTCTTCAACCCAGCCTCCAACTCGACAGGTGCCAGCCAATTCGCGCCTAGTCTAGCCTGAGAGGACACTTTAGTCTCTGTGAAACCCGTCGAAACGCCAGCGGCAGGGCCAGGGGTCGCTGCTACAATTTCCGGATGCTCGCATATCGGATAGCCCATCATGGAGGGCCCGAGGCGCTTGAGTGGTTAGAGCTACCTCGCCCTGAGCCGCGCGCCGACGAAGTCCTGGTTCGCGTACGGGCTTGTGGTCTCAATCACCTGGACCTCTGGGTCCGAAACGGTGTCGCGGGGCACCGCTTCCCCCTGCCGTTGATTCCGGGCAGCGAGATTGCCGGCGAGATCGAGGAAACCGGAGATCTCGCGGCCGACCTCGCTGCCGGCCGACCGGTTCTGGTGGCTCCAGGGGTCTCTTGCGGCATCTGCCCGGCCTGTCTTGCGGCCAACGATCAGTTCTGTCGCTCCTACGGGATCTTCGGAGAGGATCGTGACGGAGGCTACGCAGAGCTCGTGGCCGTTCCACGCCGCAATATCCTGGACATCCCAAAGGGGCTCTCCTACGTCGAGGCCGCAGCCATCCCCCTGGTCTTTCTCACCGCCTGGCACATGCTCGCAGCCCGAGCCGAGCTGCGGCCTCTGGAGGACGTGCTCATCCACGCTGCCGGCTCCGGAGTCTCCTCGGCCGGCATCCAGATCGCCAAGCTCCTGGGTGCACAGAGGATCATCGCCACCGCCGGGACGGAGGGAAAGCGGCTGCAGGCTTTTCAGCTGGGTGCCACCCACACCTTGGACTACTCGACAGGCCATTTCGCCTCGGATGTGCGGAAGATCACCGAAGGCAAGGGCGTGGAGGTCGTCTTCGACCATGTCGGAGGACCTGTCTTCGAAGAGAGCCTGAAGGCCTTGGCCTGGGGTGGTCGAATGGTGCTCTGTGGTGCCACCGCCGATGCCACGGCGCATATCAACCTCCGCGCGGTGTTCTTCAAGAGTCTGTCGATCCTGGGTTCGACCATGGGCAGTCTCGCCGAACTGAGGGAAGTCCTGAGGTTCTTCGACACCGGCCAGTTGAGACCGGTGATCGACCGCACGCTTGCCTTGGAGAAAGCACCCGAAGCCCAAAAGCTCCTGACCGACCGGGCTTTGTTCGGCAAGATCGTACTCACGGTGGGCGACCCGGAGGTCGCATGTAACCCACCTGCACCCAGAACCGACACCACACCCAACGAGAGCGAGGCCACTCCATGAGTCGGCAAACCCAACCGGAAATTCGCACCATTACTGTGCTCGGAGCCGGCACCATGGGGCGGGGAATCGCCCACGTGGCCGCGACCGGAGGCTATGACACCTGCCTGTTTGACATCTCCGGCGATGCTCTCGAGCAGGCCCGTACTGAGATTCACGGCAACCTCGAGAAGGGCGTCGAGCTGGGCAAGGTGGATCCGGCGATCGCACAGCGTGCCCGAGAGCTGCTCGAGTTTCAGCAGGAGCTCGGGAGCGCCGTCTCGAAGGCAGATCTGGTCATCGAAGCGGTACCCGAGTCGATGGAGCTCAAGATCGACACCTTCCAGAGTGTCGTTCAATCAGCCCCCGAGCACGCTCTTTTCGCCTCCAACACCTCGGCGCTGTCGATCACCGAGATGGCAGGCTCCTTGGACAGGCCGGAGCGATTCGCCGGCATGCACTTCTTCAATCCGGTCCACCTCATGCGACTCGTCGAGCTGGTGAAAGGGCTCGAAACCGACTGGGAGACTCTCCAAGCGCTTCGCGAAGTCGCTGAATCGATGGGCAAGGAAGTTGTAGAGGTGAAGGAATCGCCCGGCTTTGTGACCTCGCGAATCAACGCGCTCATCGGCAACGAGGCCTTCCGCATGCTGCAAGAGGGAGTTGCCAGCGCCTCCGACATCGACAAGGCCTTGAAATTGGGCCTCAACCACCCCATGGGCCCTTTCGAGATGATCGATCTGGTGGGGCTGGATGTCAGGTTGTCGGTCCTCGAGCGCCTGAGTCGGTCTCTAGGAGACCTCTACCGACCCAACAACCTCTTTCAGCAGTATGTCCAGGCTGGACGCCTGGGTCGGAAGGTGGGTCGGGGGGTCTACGACTATGACGAGAATGGCAAGAAGATCGATTGACTCGAGATCCAGGACAAGGAGGCTTCGATGACGGTTCTTCAAGATCGTGTCGCGCTGGTGTCGGGGTCGAGTACTGGCCTGGGCTTTGCTGCAGCTCGAGCGCTCGTCGCGCTCGGTGCCCGCGTGGCATTGAACAGTCGTGGCGGGAAGAAGCTGGAGGCAGCCCATCGCTCGCTGTCCGCAGGAGTCGGCGAGGTCGTGGCCATCCCAGCCGACATTCGGCAACCCGAAGAGCTCGAAGACCTAGTCAACGAGGTCGAGGAGCAGCTGGGGCCTATCGACATCCTGGTGGCCAATGGTGGTGGGCCCCGTATCAAGCCTGCGGTCGAACTGGACGAGACCGACTGGCAGGAGGCCCTGCCCCTGGCCTTTCTCTTCATACCCCGACTCTGCAGACTCGTAGTACCGGGAATGAGAAGACGGGGCTGGGGTCGAATCGTGGCCATCAACTCGGTGTCAGCACGACAGCCGATTCCACGCCTCGCACTCTCCAACGCACTGCGGCCTGCCGTTCTCGGCTACCTGAAGACGCTGGCACTGGAGGTTGCTGCCGACGGCGTCACCGTCAACTCCGTGCTTCCGGGCTACACCCGAACCGAGAGGCAGGAGGAGCTGGCGACCCAACTGGCACAGCAGACCGGCCAGAATCCCGAGGAGATCCTCACAGCGCAGGGGCGGGAGCTGCCGATTGGCCGGATGGCAGAACCCTCGGAAATCGGCGAGGTGATCGCCTTTCTTTGCTCGCCGTCGGCTTCCTACGTTACCGGACAGGCCATCGCCGTCGAGGGCGGCTATCTCAAGGGACTTGTATAGACCCAGGAACCAGAGTACCGGAGGATTCAGCGATGAAACTCGAGACGACAGTCCTGGAGCGAAGCACCTCGGGAGAGACTGATGTTCTGGACCTGACAGGCGATGTCCTGGAGTTCCTCGCAAAAGCTGGAATCGAAGATGGCTGGGTTCTGGTAGCCGTTCCAGGCTCCACAGCCTCTGTGACCACCATCGAGTTCGAGAGCGGCGCTGTCAGCGATCTGAAGAAGGCCGTCGAGCGACTGGCGCCACGCAACGCCGAATACGACCACAACCTCAGATGGGGCGATGGCAACGGCTATTCCCATGTGCGTGCGGCGCTGCTCGGACCTTCGATGGTCCTGCCTGTGACTCAGGGTCGGCTGGAGACGGGAACCTGGCAGCAGGTCGTGCTCTGCGATTTCGACAAT
>CAMYLC010000089.1 GCA_947259195.1 Thermoanaerobaculia bacterium
CGAGCCGATGGAACCCCGTCTCCGCGGGGCCGTCGGACACCCAAACCACCACCGACAGAAGAGCAACTGGCCGACCTGGAGAGGCTCACCGACCAGTTCCCCGAGCCTTTGCGTGCCTTTCGCGACCGGGGACTCCTGAACCCCATTCGACGCTTCCGTCTGGAAGAGGCCATCCGCCACCGATCCCGGACTCTTGTGCCCGTCCTGCACGGCGTTCACGACCCGCACAATCAGGCGGCGGTCATGCGCAGCTGCGAGGCCCTGGGCTTGCAGGAGTTCCACTTCATTCAGAGCGTGGCCGGTGGCTCTCTGCACGCCAACCCACGAATCACGCAGAACGCCCACCGCTGGATCGATGTCATCGAGCACGCCGAATTCGCCAGCGCTCAGAGCAAACTTCGGGATCGGGGCCTGGCTCTCTACGCGGCTTCCTTTGAAGAAGACGCCGTTCCACTCCAGGCAATGGACTTCACTCGCCCGCTGGCGATCCTCTTCGGCAACGAGTCGAAAGGACTTCCCGAAGAGATCATCGAGGCATGCGACGGGGCCTTCGTCATTCCTTTGTACGGACTCTCGCAGTCCCTGAACATCTCCGTCGCCGCCGCGGTAACCCTGACCTGGGCCGTGGAGGCCCGCCGCCGCGCCTGGGGCGACCCAGGAGATCTCACCCCCGAAGAGCAGATGGAGCTACGTTGGCGTTTCTACGAGACGGCCTTGCGCGGGAATCTCCCAGACGACCTCCGGCAGAGCCTCGACAACCCCGACTGACGCCCCCGTGACCTATTCGAGCTGTCAATCAGACAGAGTCTCAGCGATAGCCGAGCTCTTCTGAGAGCTCGATCTTGCTGGGCACGAAGGTGCCGCTGCCGCGGGCGACCTCCTTGTCCCCGTTGAAGAGCACCGATTCGGCGACCAGGAGGCTCTTCGAATGGTGAACCACGCGACCTTCGGCACGCAGCGTTCCTTCGCTCACCGGCCGGGTGAAGTAGACGTTGAAAGAAACCGTCACAACAAAGCGATCCGGCACCAGCGAGCTGGCCGCGAAGAACGCGGAGTCGTCGAGCGCCTTGAAGTAGACCGCACCGTGGACGGCGTTTGCAGCGTGGAAGAACGTCTCACCCACCTCGAACTCGACGACCGCCCGCCCCTCGGAGATCTCGAGTGTGGGCGAGTAGCTCCGGTTGACCGGCGCTGAAAGATACATCCGTTCGAGGTTTCGATAGTGGTCGGACATGGTGGTAGCTCCCGTCAGCTGTGGCACCCACATTATGAGGGAAAGTCTCTTCGATCCAATTCTCGGCGGACGGCAAGGTTAGACTCGTGTCCACTTGCCCGGAATCCTGATTCCCAGAATCGTGCCTGCCACACCCGCCATCTCCGTTCTTCTACCTGTCTACAACGGGGAGGAGTTCCTCGACGAATGCCTCGGCAGCCTCGCCGAGCAGAGTTGCGAGGACTTCGAGGTCGTGGCGGTTGACGATGGCTCGACGGATGGAACGGCGGAGATCCTGAAGCGGTGGGGCACCCAGGACGGCCGTATTCGAGTGCTGACCCTCCCCCGTTCCGGGCTGGTCGAGACCCTCAACGCGGGCCTGGTCAATTGCCGGGCAAAGTTGGTGGCTCGAATGGACGCTGACGACAGGGCACATCCGGGGAGGCTGGAACTGCAGTCCCTGGCTTTCAAGGAAGACCCAGACCTGGACGTGGTCGCCTGCCTCGTGAGCCACTTCCCGGAGGAGACTCTTCGCGAAGGCCTCCGGATCTACGAGGGCTGGCTCAACAGTCTGGTGACCCACGACCAGATCCTGGCCGAGCGCTTCATCGAAAGCCCCATCCCTCACCCGGCAGCCATGGTGCGTCGATTCGTACTCGAAGAGGCTGGCGGCTATCGCGAAGTCGGATTCCCCGAAGATTACGATCTGTGGCTCCGACTGGCAGCGGCAGGCAAGCGCTTCGCCAAGGTTCCCGAGTCGCTCTACTTCTGGCGACACCACGCAGCGAGGCTCACCTTCACCGATCCTCGCTATGCTGTCGAACGCTTCCTCGCCTGCAAAGCCCATCATCTGGCCGAAGGACCCCTGAAGGGCATGGACAGCGTCATCGTCTGGGGGGCTGGTCAGACCGGCCGCCGCCTGTCGAAGCATCTGATCCGCGCCGGAGTCTCGGTAACCGGGTTCATCGACATCGATCCCACCAAGATCGGAGGCACGCTCCGTGGCAGGCCCATCTATCCAGCCGAGGACCTCCCCCGATTGCTCCAGGAATCAGATAACCGAGTTCTGCTGGCGGCGGTCTCCTCGAGGGGAGCGCGGCGCCTCATTCGGCAAAGACTCGAGTCTCTGAAACTGCGTGAGACGGTTGATTTCTGGTGCGCCGCCTAGGGGCAATGTCGGGAGAAGTGCCCCTCCAGGACCGTCCAACCCCGTGCTAGAGTCCAACCGTTCCCCGCAGTTCTTTCGAGGCCTCGGACTTCTCTTCTTGCCTGGAGGTTCCATGCGCAAATCCACCCTCTGGCTCACCCTGCTGCCTCTGGGTGCGGCCTATCTGATGAGCGGAGCAATCCCTGCTTTGGCCGAGACGTACCCGGCCATTGGCGTTGGTCAGTGAGCTGAATCGGTCATGGCTCCCAGCGACAACGAGATCGGCGGCAGAGTCGCCTTCGAGATCGATGTGGCCGCGCTGAGGAAGGATCCCGCCGACCGCGGGGTCGTCGGTGACTTGATCGATCTCGTTCTCGACCTGACCGACACCGGGCTGAGCTATTTCTTTCTCCACCCTCTCGAGCTGGTCGGTGTGAGCGCCATCCGGCGTAAAGGTGTGGAAGTGGCCCTGGGAACAGCAGCACGCGTGCTTCCCTCGGTGGTGCGGAGCACTGTGCGCTCCATGGACGAGAGTCAACTGCTGCAGCTCGCAGACTTCCTCGAGCAGATGGTCAGTGAGCCGGTCGAAGATCGATGATCGAAGAAGCGAGAGCCCCGGGTAGCCCCTCTCTTCCAAGAACCATGAAGGCCATGGTACTGGAGCGCCTTGGAGACCCCCTCCGTCTGATGGACCTGGAGATACCGCGGTGTGGCCCTGGGCAGGTCCTTATTCGAGTAGCCGCCTGCGGAGTCTGCCGCACAGACCTACACGTGGTGGATGGGGATCTCGACGAGCCCGAGTTACCCCTCGTCCTGGGCCACGAGATCGTCGGCACGGTTGTAAGGCTCGGTCACAACGTCGGCAGCTTGGAGGTAGGGCAACGGATCGGCATCCCGTGGTTGGGCTGGACGTGCGGCGATTGCGAATACTGCGCCAGCGGTGAGGAAAATCTGTGTAACCGAGCCCGGTTCACCGGATACCAGATCGACGGCGGGTACGCGGAGTACACACTGGCTGACGCACGGTACTGCTTCCCCATCCCCGAGAGCTACTCGGATTTCGCGGCCGCGCCCCTGCTCTGTGCCGGAATGATCGGTTTCCGGTCTCTGAGAATGACCGACAGGGCTCGAAGACTGGGCCTCTACGGATTCGGCGCCGCTGCCCACATCATCGCGCAGGTCGCTCTGCATCAGGGTCGCGAGGTCTATGCCTTTACCCGACCGGGCGATGAGGAAGGTCAAGCGTTCGCCACACGATTGGGTGCTGTCTGGGCGGGGGATTCCGACGCCCTGCCTCCCGCGGAGCTCGATGCGGCCATTCTATTCGCCCCGGTCGGCGCGCTGCTGCCGCTCTCTCTTCGCGCGGTTCGCAAGGCAGGCATCGTGGTTTGCGCCGGTATCCACATGAGTGAGATCCCGGCCTTTCCCTACGACTTGCTGTGGGGCGAGCGGGTGGTGCGTTCCGTCGCCAACCTGACCCGACAGGATGGCGAGGAGTTCCTCGAGATCGCTCCCCAGGTACCGGTGAGATCCCAGATCGCGGTGCTCCCACTGACCCAGGCCAACGAAGCACTGAGGCGGCTGCGAGCCGGTGAGATCGAGGGAGCCGTCGTCCTCGACACCGAAGTCCTCGACACCCAATCGGAGCAAGGAGCCCGCTCGACCCCATGAGATTGCCCATTGGAAACGGCGACTACGTTGTTCGGAGCTACGATTCGGGGGACGTAGCGGCTCTCATGAAGTACGCCGACAACGCCGCCATCGCGCGGCAGCTCCTAGACCATTTTCCCAATCCGTACACCGAAGAAGCGGCCCACGAGTGGCTGCAGTCGGCAAAGAAACAAGATCCGGAAGTCAGCTTCGCTATCGCAACCCCTGATGAGCTGATCGGTGGAATTGGACTGCTCCTGCGCGACGATGTCTTTCGGCACACGGCCGAGGTGGGCTATTGGCTAGGAGAGCCGTTCTGGGGACGAGGGATTGCCACCAGGGCTCTCCGGATATTCACCCGCTGGGCGTTTCGGGAGCACGGATTCGCTCGCCTCGAGGCACGAGTCTTCGAGTTCAATCCAGCCTCCAGGCGAGTCCTGGAGAAAGCCGAGTTCACCCTGGAGGGGCGGCTGCGGCACAGCGTCACCAAGAATGGCCAGCTGATGGACATGTACCTCTACGCTTTGCTGGCGGACCAGTTGGAAGGAGAAGAAGAATGGAATGGCTGAGTGACCCCCAAGCATGGATCGCGTTGATCACGTTGACCGCCCTCGAGATCGTTCTGGGGATCGACAACATCATCTTCATCTCCATTCTGGCGGGCAAGCTGCCCGCGGAGCAGCGCCAGAAGGGTCGGATGATCGGCCTGGCTCTGGCCATGATCATGCGCATCCTGCTGCTGCTGTCGCTCGCCTGGATCGTTCGCCTGACCTCGCCCCTGTTCACGGTCTTCAGCCACCCCGTATCGGGCAGGGATCTGATCCTCATCGTCGGCGGCCTGTTCCTGCTCGCCAAGAGCACTCACGAGATCCACGACAAGCTGGAAGGTGAGGCGGATATCAAGGTCTCCAAAGGCGCCGCCCGGTTCGGCAGCGTGCTGGTGCAGATCATGCTGCTGGACCTCGTGTTCTCCCTCGACTCGGTCATCACCGCTGTCGGCATGGTCAAGGAGATTCCGGTCATGGTGACGGCGGTGGTCCTGGCGGTGATCTTCATGATGCTGTTCGCCAAGCCCATCGGCGACTTCGTGGAAGACCACCCGACCGTCAAGATGTTGGCGTTGAGCTTCCTGCTGCTGGTGGGAATGGCACTGGTTGCCGACGGCTTGGGATTCCACATCCCGAAGGGCTACATCTACTTCGCCATGGGCTTCTCGGTCTTCGTGGAAATGCTCAACCTGCGACTCCGCAAGACACAACGCAAACCTCTCAAGCTCTATCGGAAGCACGTCGAGGAGACCAACGAGGCCTAGCGAACGGCTGAACAGCTACTGGGGTCGCCAGCGCAGCGTCACACCGAGCGAGCGCCCGGGCGAGTAGGGCACCTTGCGATCGGGCGAGTTGAAATACGACGCGTCCAGGAGATTGCGGCCGTTCAGCGACAGCCACAGGCCCTCCCGCAGCTCGTACTCAAGGGTTCCCGACAAGAGGCTGGCCGAGGGGATCGGCTTCTCGCCGCTGCCGGGAACATCCTTCTCGGCTCTCTCCTCCCAGCGGAGCTGACCGGACCACGAGCCCTGCCGCCATCTTCCACCCAGGAAGAATCGGTTGGCCGGAATGTCGGACAGCTGTTCGCCCTGGTCGTTGTCGCCCTCCATCAGATGCGCGCCGAACTCGAAGCTCCAGTGCTCGTCGATCTGATAGTGACCTTCGGCCTCGATCCCCTGAATGGTGCCGGATGTCAGGTTGACGAAGGTGAGAAGATCCGGCTCGATCTCGATCCGCTCGATGTAGTCGTCGATGTCGTTGCGAAAGAGGTAGCCAGAGACAAAGAGCTTCTTGCCGTACCAACGCAGCCCGGTCTCCAGATTCACGGAGCGCTCCGGATCCAGGTTCGGGTTCCCGACAACCTCACCCCGGCCGGTTACGCCACTGAAGTAGCGCTCGCTCAGGGTCGCGAAGCGCAGGCCGGATCCGACGTTGCCGACCAGCTCGAATCCGGCCCCCAACGGCACCACGAGACCGGCGAAGCCGCTGGCGGCCGAGTCGTCGGTGCTCGAGGCGCCGGCGTTGGCCTGCCTTTGGTATGTCAGTCGGCCGCCGGCCACCAGCGTCGCGCGCCCCCAGTTCCACTCCAGCGCCCCATAGGCTCCGACTTCGTCTTCCTCCCCGTCCTCGAGTGTCTTCTGAGTGGTGAGCTCGTCGTCGACCAGGTCGCGGGTGCTCTCGAGAGCGTTGACGTTTCGCCGACCGACCCAGTCGATGCCGAAGCGCACCGATCTGCCACCCTTCAACGTCATCTGCTTCTGCCAGTTGAGCCCCAGATCGAGAGCTTCGTTGTCGACTGCCGAGAACGACACGTCCTCCTCGAGCACTTCCGTCACCAGGTCATTGGGATGAGCCCAGGCTTGCAGGCCCCAACCGCTGTCGGCGTTCACCGCAAATCGAAGCAACAGATGACGCTCCTCGGGATAGATCGTGGTGCGCTCGGGAAAGTCGGTGCTCGCCTTGCCGATATCGCTGGCCAGAGAGCCGATTCCCAGCAGCTCGTAGTGGAACCGCCCGGAGTCCCACTCCTTCTTCAAGGTACCCGAGGTCTGAGTGAAGGCCGAGTTGAGTGTTTCACCATCAGGGGTCTCACTGTCCGATGCTGTCCGGTGAGCCAGGCCACCGGACCAACCCTTGTCTCCCCAACCGACGGTGCCAAATGCCTCGTTCCCCTGGCTGGCGTAGCCGGCTTCGACGGCCCAGGCGTCGAATCCCCTGGGGAACAACTGGACCACTCCGCCAATGGCCCCGGATCCGTAGTAGGTTGACGACGGTCCCCGCACGACATCCACAGAGCTCAAAAGCACCGGGTCGAGAAAGGAGGCCGAGACGCCGGCGCGCCGCTCCGCCATGATCCTCATCCCCGACACCAGCGTCATCACCCGTTGACGTGACATACCGCGAATCGAGTAGGTCTGGAGGAGGCCCCCTTGACCGTTCTCCGAGACGGTCGGTACCGTGGAGATCAGCTCGGTCAGGGTCGCCGGTGGAGTCGCCACATCCTGCATCTCGACAACGCTGCTTGCCACGGTAATGGGTGAGAAGTTCTCCTCTCCCCGATTGGCCGACACCGCGATCTCCTCGTAGATCTCCTGTTTCGCCTCCAGCGTGATCTCGACCGGCAAAGGATCTCCCGCTTCGAGGGACAAGGCCTGGGGCAAGAAGCGAGGATGCGTTACCAGGAGCAGCAAGGGCGACTCCACTCCCTCGAACCGGAATTCTCCGTCCATGTCCGAGAAGGTTACAGTCGAAGAATCAGTCACCTCCACTCGAGCATGTTCGACCGGCGTCCCGGTCGCGGTCTTGATGATGCCGTCTACCGCTGCCAGCACAGGCAAAGGAAGACACAGAGAGGCGGCGAAGAGGCAGAACGAACGCATGCGAGTCTGGGGAAGGTCCTCGAGAGAGCGCTCAACCGAGCCCATCCCTCGCTTGGAGGTCCGCACTTTCTACCACCTTGCCACCTACGTGTCGAGGCACTCGTTGTTTCCACCGACTCCTAGCCGAGTAGAATCGACCTGACGCCCTGGACCCGTTTCTCGCCACCTTCGCCCATGACGCCCTCTCTCGAGCTGCAAGCCGTTTCCAAGTCCTTCGGCGATTTCACCGCGGTGGACGAAGTCTCCTTCGCCGTACCTCAGGGGACCATCTACGGCCTGCTGGGACCGAATGGCGCCGGCAAGACGACGACTTTGCGCATGATCATGGACATCATCGCGCCGGACTCCGGTCTCGTGCTTCTCAACGGGCATCCCAGATGCAGGGCCGACCTGGCGCGCGTCGGATACCTGCCCGAGGAACGGGGTCTGTATCGGAAGATGACCGTCACGGATCAGCTGGCCTTTCTGGCCGAGTTGCACGGAATCCGGCGGCGCGAGGCGCTGCCGGCCATCGAGAGCTGGCTCGGGCGGGTGGAGCTCGCTGAATGGGGGCAGAGGAAGGTAGAGGAGCTCTCGAAGGGAATGCAGCAGAAGATCCAGATCATCGGCACGGTTCTCCACGACCCCGATCTGCTCATCCTCGATGAGCCCTTCTCGGGCCTAGACCCCATCAATCAGGGGTTGTTCAAGGACCTACTCGCCGACTACCAGAGGCAAGGCAAGACGATCATCTTCTCCACCCACATCATGGAGCAGGCCGAGAAGCTGTGCGACTACATCTGCCTTGTTTCCCAGGGACGCACGATTCTGGAAGGGGAGCTGCCCACCATGAAGCGACGCCTGGGTAGTAACTCCTACCGCCTCGTCGCTGACGGCGACCTGGAGCGGATCGACAAGGTGAACGGAGTCCAGCAGGCCCTGTTCCACGACGGCTCGGCCAAACTGCTGCTGGAACCCGATGCCAGTGGCTCCGAGGTGTTAAGCGAGTTGGTGGCATTTCTTTCTGTCCACGAGTTCCGATCCCAAGAGCCCGATCTCGAAGAGATCTTCATCAAGGCAGTCAGAGATGCGACCCGGTAACTTCCGAACCATCGCCAAACGCGAGTATCTGGCACGCCTCCGCAGCAAGGGCTTCTGGATCAGCACCATCGCGCTGCCGATAATGATGGCGGCCTGGGCAGTCCTGCCCAGCCTCATGGTGGCAAAGGCGCGAACCAGCCAGAAACTGGCGGTCGTGGACCGGACCCACCTGGTCGCAGAATTGCTACAGACGGCTCTGGACGATTTGGCGAGGCGCACAGCCGATCAGGTCAGCTTCGATCTGGAGCTAGTCGAGCCTCGGGTGGACGCCGAGTCACAGCGGGCGGATCTCGATCAACGCGTGCTGGACGAAGAGATCGCGGCCTGGGTCTGGATCGATCCCGAGATGTTGGCCGAGAATCGGGTGGAGTACCACGCTGAAAGCGTCTCGAACTTCATTACCCAGCAAGCCCTGACAGGGGCGCTGTCCGTGGCGGTGCAACAGGTTCGGCTGGTGGAGTCGGGCTACGACCCCGAGATCGTGGCGGAGCTCTCCAGCACGATCGATTTGGACACCGTTCGCATCTCGGAAGAGGGGAGTCGTGCGGAAGGCGGGCTGGGTGGATTTGCCTTGGCCTTCGGCGTCTTCATGGTGCTGTATATGACCACTTTGATCTATGGCCAGCAGGTCATGCTCGGCGTCCTGGAGGAGAAGAGCTCCCGAGTAGTCGAGGTGCTCCTTTCGACCGTCGATCCAATCGACCTGATGGCCGGCAAGATCGCCGGCATCGGCCTGGCTGGCCTGACCCAGATCGCCATCTGGATCGCCACTGCAGCGGTTCTCACCGCGCCTGGGGTGGTTGCCATCATGGCGTTCCTGCCGGCAGGCACCGAGCTGCCCACACTCTCGCCGATTCTGGTGCTGCACTTCTTCCTGCTGTTCATTCTGGGCTACTTCTTCTACGCCACTTTCTACGCCATGATCGGATCGGCCTTCAACAACCCCCAGGAGGCGCAGCAGATGGCTTCGCTCGCGGTCATCTTCGTCGTCCTCCCATGGATCTTCTTCCTACCGATCCTCAACGATCCCGACTCGACGCTTGCAGTGGTGACCTCGCTGATTCCGATCTTCACGCCCTTTCTCATGGTGCTGAGGATCGCCGTAAAGATGCCACCTACCTGGCAGATCCTGCTCGGCTATTTTCTCACCACCGCGCTGTGCGTCGGGATGATCTGGCTCTGTGCGCGAATCTACCGGGTGGGGATCTTGATGTACGGCAAGAAGCCCAATCTCAGAGAGCTCTGGCGCTGGGTCCGCTACGCCTAATAAGGGGATGAGGCGGCCGGCGTACCTTCGGCCGGTCTTTGAGGGCTTGGGGGTTGAGGAGTCCGTCGTCCCTCCGGCCTACCTTTGAGGCAGTGGGGCCCCCTCCCATTCCCCTAGGCCTCTAAGCCCCGACTGCCCTATGCCCCTGTTACTTCTAACGGTGCAAGTTCGTGTTGGTCCAGGAGATTCGGACGGTGTAGCCTTGCAATCGCTGAATCCCTCTGGACCCAGTCATGCTGATGAGTCGCCAGCGTTACGCAACCAGCCTGATCGTGGTGTCGCTGATTGCCGCAGCGCTCCGGCTCGGGACCTGGAGCTCGGTCTTTACCGCGAGTGGCATCACATTGGACGGCACGGACGGCTACTACCATCTGCGCCGCGCCTGGCTCACCCTGATGGACTGGCCATGGGTGCCTCAATTCGACCACCTCATGAACGTACCCGAGGGTGCGCCCCTGGTGTGGGCGCCTCTGTACGACTTTCTTCTGGCCACCATGGCCAAGGTACTGCCCGGAGGACCCGAGTCGGCTGTCGAATTGGCGGGTGCCGTCCTACCCCCGGTCCTCGGCGTGCTTCAGATCCTCGTCCTGGCGGTGCTCCTCAGGCGACTCGCCGGACGCCGCACAGCCATCCTCGGCGCTGCGCTGGCGGCCTTTCTTCCTGGCGCTGTGCGCTTCACGCTCCTCGGCGCCTCGGACCACGATCCGCTGATAGAGCTCGCCGCTCTCGGTGTTCTGGCGGCGATGGCGGGGGCCTTGGGCCGGACCGAATCCGATCCGATGCCGGTTGGAAGAAGCTCCATCGAGGCTGCCCTCTGGTTGAGCGCTCTCATGTTGACATGGCCAGGAGCTATCATCCACAGTGGCCTCTTCATTGTTGTCGGAGTGTCGTCGACTGCCGCTGCCGGGTGGCGCTCCGAGTCCTCTTCACGCCTCGGGAAGAGCCTGGCCCTGGGAGGACTGGGCGCTGCCCTCATCGTCCTGCCGTTCGTTCTGGGGAGTGTCTGGACTTCCTCGGCCGGAGCTTCCTACGAAGGCCTGTCCTGGCTTCAGCTGGCTGCCCTCCTGGGAGTGTCGCTGGCCGGCAGCCTGCTTGCCCTCGCCACCGGCAACTCGCGGCGCAACCGCTGGCAGACTGTGGCGCTGGCTTGCGTCAGCGCCATTGCACTCACTGTCCTTCTCCCAATTTGCCTACCGCCCCTTTTAGCTGGTCTGACATTTCTCGGTCGCGCCGAGCCCTGGCTCCAGTCCATCGCCGAGTCTCGGCCACTGCTGTCACTCCTCGGCCGACCCGACCTCAGGCCCCTCCTGGTGCGCCTATCCTTGATCCCGTTGCTGCTGCCGATTGTCGGCCTCTGGCTCGTGAGGCGTACCAGGTCTCCGGTCGCAACCGCTTTTCTACTGACCTGGGCCATCTACACGCTGTTGTTGGCTCTGTTTCAGGCCCGCTACAGTCATGGCGCGGTATTCGCCGTGGCAGCCGTGGCCGCCCTCGCCATGGTCCAGTTCTCTTCACGGACCTCCATAGATCACCTCCCTCAGCGGGCCTACCTTCTCGTCGCCCTGACCTTCCTGCCCTGCCTGGCGGCGTATCTTCCAGTACCGGGCTTTGCAGGGCTCCGCTTTTTCGGTCGCCCCGCACCTGTGGTGGCCTCCGGCATGGACAGCGTCTGCTTCTTTCTCCGTGCGACTGCTCGGCCGCCCGCCTCCTGGAAACAACCCGAGATACCAGCCGAGGAGTCGGTCCTGGGGCCCTGGAGCGCCGGTCACTGGTTCGAGTGGATCGGACAGAAAGCTACCATCGCCAGCCCGTTCGGGTCGCATGGACAGCCCAGCTTTCACGACGCTGTGGGATTCTATTTCCTGGAGGACGACGATGAGATCGCCTCTCTGCTGGAGCGCCGACGGGTCCGCTGGGTGGTGGTGGAAAGCGACCTGCTGAAACTCGAGCACGCTGCACGGATGGCGGCTATCGATCCCGAGGTCTTCCTCGGACCCAAGACCCCAGACGGCCGGCGTGCGATCAGGTTGAACCGACTCCTGGACACGATCGGCGCGCGACTGGCCTTCGCTACCGATTTCTCCGAGCAAACCTCGGTGGCAGCGCCCGCCCCGCCGCCGGGCTTCAGGGAAGTCTTCAGGACACCCCTGCTGCGGCAGGGGCCGTTCGGACCCGTGCCGATCATTCGGGTCTACGAGGTCGACCTTGCCGATCTACCTGGAACTCGCTAAGGACCCTGGGCCCTACCCGTCTTACGGCTGCTGAATTCTCGTGGTGCAGGAGCTGTTTCCTGCCCTCGGATTCGACTATTCTTGGCACTCACGCTGAAGAGAAAGGACTCCAATGAGCAGCCTCAAGACCTTGAAGTACTCCTTTGTCTATCTGACCCTCTGGGCGATTGCATGCGCTCCTGGAGTCGAGCAGACGACTCCTCCACAGACCCGTGCAACGAGCACAGCCGCCGAGGAAAGTGCGGTCGTTGAGAGTCTGCGTCCCGAGGTTCTCCTTACGAACGGCCTTGCGCCTTTCGAAGGGGAGGCGATCCTGGTAGGAGGTCAACCCACGCCAGCCCAGCTCGAGAGAGCTCGGGACCTCGGCTACAAGACCGTGATCAACCTTCGCCAGCCCGAAGAGAAGGACAACACCGACCCGGAACTGGTTCGGTATCTAGAGATGACCTACGTCTCGCTTCCCATCGGTGGCCCTTCAGACATTACCCAAGAGAAGGCGCGAGCCCTGGCCGACGCCCTCGAAGCCACGGAGTCGCCTGTTCTTGTGCACTGTGCAAGTGGCAATCGCGTAGGGGGACTCTTCGCGATGAAGGCCTTCTACGTCGACGGCATGAGCCCTGAGGAGGCGCTAGCGGTAGGCAAGGCGGCGGGCATGACTCGTCTCGAGCCCACGGTGCGCGAAACGCTGGGGCTGCCCACCGAGTAGAGCTTCGTAGCTCATAGGCGGCGGCGAGCCTGGCCGGCATCTTGACCGAAGTGGAGCTCGAAGCCGAGATACAGCCCGGGCACTACATCCCAATCGCCGCCTCGCTCGAACTTCCGGTAGGCCACCTCCGGGCGCACCTCGAGAAACAACCACTCGCGACTGACTCTGCCTCTGTAGGTGAGCCGGATGCTGTAGACATTCAGCGGCACATCGGCGCCGGTCTCGCCGTCGATGGCAAATCGATAGGCGAGGGCAGAGCCCGGCGTCAACGCCTGATAGAGGATGAACGAAGTAAGCCAATCCACGCCTTCTGTGTCCTGGGAGAAGGTCGCGCTCCCATTCCAACCCAGCAGGAAGCGCTTTCGGATCATGTGCTCCAAATCGAAGATCGTCGAGGCTCCCGCGCCGTCTTCCTGCTTCCAAAACAGGGTCTGGCGGTAACGACCCAGCGTCCTGTCGC
Organism: Thermoanaerobaculia bacterium; assembly: GCA_947259195.1. GTDB lineage: Bacteria > Acidobacteriota > Thermoanaerobaculia > Multivoradales > JAHEKO01 > JAUVRX01. Next base: position 13,182 of record CAMYLC010000089.1, read on the forward strand.
CGAAGAAGGCATGGCGGCGATAGCGGGCCCTGCCCCAGACATCTGGCGGCCACGCGACGTTGACGCCGCCGCCGATATCCAGGCGTCGACGAGAGTTCTTGATCGGGCTGTAGCCGAGACCCAGAAGCCACTCCTCGTCTTCTGTATTCCGAAACACGTCGGGTCTTCGCTCCAGCGGGCTACCCGTCTCTCGAGTGAACTCTTCGTCACTGACCCGCCCAAAGAACCCCCTCACCCTCCTTTCGACCTTGTCGACATTGGGTAGATCGAACTTTGTCCTCAGCGTGCCATCCAGATCCACACCGTCCCGTTCGTTCCAGACCACAGCGCCCCGAAACCAGCCGATGGTGGGCTCGGCCTCGATAAAGGCCGCGTCGTTGCCGAACAGATTGTCGAACCACCGCGCCGACGAGCAGACGCTCTTGAAGATACTGCGCTGTACCCAGTCGATCCAGGCCCCAGGGTCGTCCTGAGGCAGGGCGCAAGGATTCTGTATGGCTTCCACGCCAAAATCCTCTCGGGACTCGACTGTATCTTCAGCTTGCTCGCTGTCCTCAGCCGTTGGCGACGAGTCATCCTCGATGATGGGAGCCTGGCACCACGCGGGACTCACCATACAGGCGGCAATCAGCAACCAGAGAGCTCCCAGGGCCCCGTCAAGTGAGCAGGTAGGTCTGCGCCGGTTCGGGTCTCGCAGCTGTGAAGGATCTCTGAATCCCATCTCTAGCACTCGAAGTCGCTCCGGGAAGCTCCCCGCTTTCGATTAGTTCCGCAGTCGAACATGGTTCCGCGGAACAGCCTAAGAATACTGCGACTCTCGCCTTCGGCCGCAGGACAACCTGTGACAAAGTCCATAGACCCACCGTCTGAGATCCTCTATACCAGTCAGAATGGCCCCTCTTTACCGCCCCCCCGGCCTCGATCACCGTGAATTCCTTCGCCGGGCAGCCCGCCTCCCGGCCTCTCGATCTCTGGTAGAGCCCCCTTCCAGGTCCTTCCTCGAATCGACCCGGCGGCCATTGATGCGCTCTGCCACCAGTCGGTCTCTCGTCGAAAGCCGGGCGGAGGCCGCTCACTTGGAAGCTCCGCCGGTCGGCGTGGTGGCCTTCAACCGGATGGCCTTCGGTCCCAGACCCGGCGACCTCGATGCCTTCGAGGCTTTGGGAGGCACCGATGAGGCGAGGCTCCTCGCCTTTGTGGACCAGCAACTCGCTCCCGAGAGCATCGATGACAGTGAGGCAGAAGCTCGAATCGCGGCCTCGGGATTCACCACCATAAACAAGTCCCTGTCTCAACTCTGGGTGGACCATGCAGTCGGCGACCCAGACTGGGAAGTCCGCATTCGCCCAGTCGTCGAGACACAGCTCAGCACCTTTGTTCGAGCGGTCTACAGCCGGCGTCAGCTCTTGCAAGTGCTGGCAGACTTCTGGCACAACCACTTCAACGTCTACGGCTGGGACTTCTGGGAAGCGCCGGTCTTCGTCCACTATGACCGGGATGTCATCCGACCCAACGTGATGGGCAACTTTCGAACGATGCTCGAAGCAGTCGCCAAAAGCACCGACATGCTGTTCTATCTGGACAACTGGCAGAGCTCGAAAGACGGCCCCAATGAGAACTTCGCCCGTGAGCTCCTCGAGCTCCACACCCTGGGCTCCGAAAACTACTTCGGCGCCATCCCGCGGAACCAAGTTCCGACCGACGGGGACGGCATCGCGGTCGGATTCGTCGATGAGGACGTCTTTTCGGTGGCACGATGCCTGACGGGGTGGTCTGTGGATGGCGATCCCTGGTGGGATCCCACTACGGGCAACGGGATCTATCTCTATCGACACGACTGGCACGATCTCGCCGCAAAGAACGTCCTCGGACTCGACCTGCCGGCGAACCAACCCGCCGAGAAGGACGGCCGAGACGTGCTCGATCTGCTGGCCGCTCACCCTGGCACGGGTAGGTACATAGCCCGCAAGCTGTGTAGCCGGCTGATCGGTGACCAGCCCCCTGACGGGATCGTCGACGCCGCGGCGGCGGTCTTCACGACCCAAGTGGATGCCCCCGACCAGATTGCCCAGGTCGTGCGCGCCATTCTGCTCTCTGACGAGTTTCGCTCGACCTGGGGCGATAAGGTGAAACGGCCTTTCGAGATCGCTGTCAGCACTCTCAGGGCCGGCGACGCCGACTTCCCGTTCATCGAAGGCAACGGCGACACCGACACGTTCGAGTGGCTCTACTACAACACCGGTCAGTACCTCTTCGGCTGGCACCCTCCGAACGGCTACCCCGACTTCAAGGAAGCCTGGATCAGCTCGGGACCCAGGGTAATGGGGTGGCGACTGACCAATTGGCTGATCGACGTTCAGGATTCTGCCGATACCTATCGAATGGACGCGGTCAGCCAGACGCCCCCGCAGGCTCGTTCGGCCAGAGCCATCACAGAGTTCTGGGTCGATCGAATCCTGGGTCGACCTGCCACCTCGGAGACCTCCGAGGAGCTGATCGACTTCATGGCTCAAGGCCGCAATCCCGACTTCGATCTGCCGTTGGACACCGACGTGGGCACCCAGGAGCGTCTGCAGACGTTGCTGGGACTCATCTTCATGACTCCAGAGTTCCTGTGGCGTTAGGAATGATGAGCAACGCAGCAGCGGTCAAAGGAGGCTCCGGCTAGATGTCTGAGATCACCCGTCGCGGATTCATGGTTGGTTGCTCGGCGGCCATCGCCGGCCTCGCCGGCTCGCGTTTCAACACCCTGGCTTTTGCCCAGCCAACCGCGGACCAGGAAGTCCTGGTCGTGCTCTTTCTGCGAGGCGGCACCGATGGGCTCAGCCTGCTACCGCCGATCTCAGGTGCAGACCGCGGCTACTACGAGGCTGCCCGACCGAGTCTCGCCGTTCCTACCACCGGGCCTGACGCGGCACTTCCACTCGATGCACAGTTCGGCCTTCACCCAGCTGCCGCCCCGCTGCTGGAGCTCTACCAGAATGGCAACGTCGCCGTTGTCCACGCTGCCGGGCTCAACGAGGCCAATCGCAGCCACTTCGACGCCATGGAGTTCATGGAGCTTGGCACGCCCGGACTCAAGAACACGCCCACCGGTTGGCTGACACGTCATCTCCAATCATCGGCTGGCCTGCCGCCCGAAGTCATCATGCCCTCACTGGCCATGGGGAGCAGCCAGCAAGCGTCGCTGCGCGGCGATCGAGAGACCGTGAACCTGGTCGACCCGGGAGTCTTCAGCCTGACGACGGGACCTTGGCGCTGGCGTGATGCCCAACGCACTTCCTTGCGGCACATCTACACTGCCGACAACTCGCTGCTCCACACTACCGGCAACAAAGCCCTCGATGCCCTCGACGTAATCGAGCTCTATGTCGATGACGACTATTCGCCAGCCAATGGCGCCGTCTATCCCGATACCGGGTTCGGCGAGCACCTGGCAACCGTGGCGCAGATGATCAAGCTGGAGATGGGCCTACACGTCGCTACCCTCGATCTCGGAGGCTGGGACACCCACACCGGTCACGGCTATTGGGTCCCTCTGCTTATCGAAGACCTGGCCCAGGGCCTCCTTGCCTTCTACACCGATCTCGACGGCGGTGGTTCCCAGGACTTTGCCCAGCGATTGACTCTGGTTGTGATGAGCGAGTTCGGCCGTAGGTTCGAGGAGAACTCGGATGATGGCACGGACCACGGGCACGGCAACGCCATGATGGTGATGGGTGGCAGCGCCATCGGAGGCCTACACGGCTCGTGGCCCGGTCTGGCAAGCCACCAGCTGTTCGAGGGACTCGACCTGGCAGTGACCACCGACTACCGACGGATTCTGAGCGAGATCCTGATCCGCCGCCTCGGCAACAACAAGCTCGGCGTCATCTTCCCGGGCTACTCTGATTACTCGCCGCTCGGGGTCGTTTCGGGTGTCGATCTACCGCCTGACTACGGTGAGCAGGTCTTCGCCAACGGCTTCGAGTCCGGCGATCTGGAAGCCTGGTCGACCCATCAACAGTAAGCTGTCGACTCGGCTCTCAGAGGGGCGACTCCGAATCTCCGCCGGGCTCACTGGTCAAAGGGGTGGGCCGCAGCACATCCTTGAAGGCCGCCCCGTACATGTCCCAGATGGTGAGAAAAAGGGCCGCCACGATGGGACCGAGGATGAAGCCGACAGCGCCGAACATGACGATGCCGCCGAGAGTGCTCAGCAGGATCAACAGATCTGGCATCTTGGCGTCCTTGCCCACCAGCCGAGGTCGCAGCACGTTGTCTACGGTCCCCACCACACCCGCGCACCAGGCCAGCAAGGCCACTCCAGCGACGAGGTTACCCTTTACCAACAGATAGATCACTGCGGGCACCCAGACAATTGCTGCACCGATACCGGGAATGATGGACAACACTGCCATGATGGCGCCCCAGAAGATTGCGCCCTGAATGCCGGCCGCCGCCAGGCCCAGGCCGCCGAGAAGACCCTGGATGGCACCGATCGCGAAAGTGCCCTTGATCGTGGCCCTGGTGACCGACATGAAACGCTCCTCCATGAGGTCCTTGTCGGGCTCGCTGAGAGGCAAGAAGGAACGGACCTTCTGGATCAACATCGGGCCATCCATCAAGAGGAAGAACATGGCATACAGCATGACGAAGAGCTGAAGGAAGAATGACACCGTCCCCTTGGTGGTGGCGGAAAGGCTCTTGAAGAGGAAGTTGCCTGCCATGCCTGTGATCTCGCCTGTCTTTTCCAGAATCTGATCTCTGAAGGGATTCAGTTTCTCGAGCCATGGCTGGGCCCACTCGGGCAGACGTTCCGCCACGCCGGTAGGTTGGCTGATCTGTTCCTGGATCCACGGCTTGACTATTTGGCTGATCTGAAAGGCCTCGTTCGCGATCAAGCCCAACAAAGCCGTCAGGGGAATGACGACGACCAGGATGGCGATGAGAATGGTGGCGGCGGAAGCCAGCATCTTGCGCTGGCCGAATCTCTTGTTCAGCCGTCGATAGAGTGGATAGGCCAGGCCAGAGAAGATGGCCGCCAGCAGCAGGGTCATCAAGAACTGCCGGATCATGGTGAAGAAGAGTGCCGAGATGGCGACCACCATCAGCAGCACAAAGAAGCGATAGAACTTCACCCTGTCGGTGTCAGTTTCGGTCATGCCATCCTCCGCCCGCGGTCGAGGAGTCAGTTGGCTACGTAGCCAAGGGCCTCCAGTTCCTGTCTCAGCTCCTCTGGAATCTCCTGCTGCTCGATGTTGCGCGGCAGCGACGCGAATCGCCGCCGGATCAACTCCCTCATCTCCAGCACCCGGTCGGGGTACTGTGCGGCCAGGTTGACGGTTTCCTCGGGATCCTCTCGGAGGTTGTAGAGCTCGACCTCGGCGATAGGGTAGAAATCCTCCGGGACGCCAGCAAAACAAACCGGTAGGTCGGTATCGGGGTTGTCCACGAGCTTCCAGTCACCCACCTGCACCGTGTGGATTCGAGTGTCATCGTATTCAGAGAAGGCCGGCTTACCCTCACCTCCGCTCTCCGGCCGTTCCAGGTGAGCAAGCAGGGAGCTGCCGTGGATGTCACCATCGATTGCCAGCCCGAGCAGCTCCAGCATCGTGGGCAGCACATCGATCAACTCGACCGTCTGAGAGACGCGTGCGCCAGCGGGGATCAACCCGGGGGCTACGAAACCGAGGGGCACGTGAAGGGACGACTGGTAGACGGAGCAGGCGTGGTAGAGGTAGCCATTGTGCTGGTAGAGATCCTCTCCATGGTCGGCAACAAAGACGATGAGGGTGTTCTCCAGCCGGCCGGCCTCTCGTAGATGGTCGAGGAGCTCGCCGACGAATTGATCGGTCCCCATGACCGCCGCATCGTAGACCGCATCCAGTTGAGCCAGATCGCCCTCACTGAGCTCGATGCCCTCGCGCATCACCCGATTGAGCGCGTTCTTCTTCGCCGCTATCGGGCCCTCGTAGTATCGATCCAGCACCCGACGGGCCACGATGCCGCCGTTGTAGTAGGGAGCATGGGCGCCAAAATAGTGCGCCCAGAGGAAGAAGGGGCGATCACCCTCGATGCCATCGATCCACTGCTTCGCCACCCGGTTGACGCGGGTGTCGTTGCCGCCGGTACACTTAAAGCTTTCCCAGCCCTGGTGGTTCGCTTGGCACATGTTGCTGAGCACGGCCCCCGTCTGATAACCGGCAGCGCCCAGGATCTTCGGCAACGTGATCGTGGCGTCGGCAAACTCGTAGCCGTTGGCGATCAAGCCGTGGCCGGTCGGATAGAGCCCCGTGAACACCGAGGCCATGGAGGGCCAGGTCAGAGCCCTCGGGGCCACGGCGCGCTGGAAGCTGACCCCTGAAGCCAGCAGCGAGTCGATATTCGGACTGGTCGGTCCTCGATCCTCTTCTTCGCGACCGCAGCCGGAAATCAGTAGCGCAAGGGCTACTGCAATGATCTGTGCTGACCTCTTCATTCCAGGCTGCCTCGTCGTCGAGCAAGCTCGATTCTATTGGATGGCCCTCGACAGAAGGGCACCCAGCGCCATAGGCGTAGTCGGCTCCTCGAGGCTCGGTGATATGCTCATCGCTGCTTCGATGAGCTCGGACGTCGAGCGTCCACCAACCACAAGACGATCATCCCAAATCAGGAGCAGGCAGGCGAATGACCTCCCCGACGTCGAGGTTCCTAAGTCCGTGCTGGCCGATTGGCCACTTCCGTCCTGGCTGGATTCTGGTGCTTGTCCTGCTGCCGCTGCTTGCCTGTGGTCGTGACTCCCCGGAGAGCGACCCTGGTCCACCACCCAATGTTCTGGTGATTCTCATCGACGCCCTGCGAGCCGATCACCTTGGCGTAGGAGGCTACGGTCTGCCGACCTCTCCGACGATCGACCGGCTGGCAGATGAAGGCGTGGTCTTCACCTCGGCCTTTGCACACTCCACCTGGACCAAGCCCTCCATCGCCACGCTCTTCACTTCGCTGTACCCGGGGCAGCATGGCATCGATCGCGTAGGTGTGCAGGAGGATGACGCCTACAGAACCGACATCCTCGACGACGGTTACGACACCCTGGCCGAGAGATTCCAGGCCGGAGGCTACACCACCATCGGTGTTCTCAATCAGGTGCATCTCCAGGCCCGCTTCGGTTTCGCTCAGGGCTTCGACCATTTCGAGGCCGTTCGCGGACTGAGTGCCGACAAGCTCAACAACAAGCTACTGGGGCAACTCGAAGGCATCGGCACCTCTCCCTTCCTGGCCTATCTGCACTATCTCGATGTTCATTGGCCCTACACAAAAAGACTCGAGGGACAACTGGAGGCCTTCGGCTCACTCCAGATGGAGTCTGAGCCGCCTCGGCGGGGAAATCGAGTCGCCGAATGGGCGGAGAGCCTGGATTCGGCAACCGACCTCGCCGCTCTCAAAGGACGGTATGACCAGGAAATCGCCTTCGTCGATACCGCCATAGGCAACCTGATGCAGGCGCTGCAGGGGATGGGGCTCTACGAGAACACCATCGTCGTGGTGACTTCTGATCATGGCGAGGGATTCCTCGAGCACGACAAGTTGTTACACAGCTACACCCCCTACGACGAAGTGCTGCAGGTGCCCCTGGTCTTTCGTCTGCCCCAGGGCCTTCTTACGCCCGTTCCCGAAGTCGAGTCTCCGGTCGGCTTGATCGACGTGATGCCCACTCTGCTGGAGCTTGCGAGCCTTCCTCCCGCTCCGCAGGCACAGGGCAGGAGCCTGGTGCCCCTCATGCAGGGCGAGAAGATGCCGGCACGGTGGATCTTCACCGAGAGCGCCGAGGCCGTGGCGGTGCGGAGCAGTACCCACAAACTCATCCGATTCCACGACGGTCGCCAGGAGTTCTACGAATTGCAGTCGGACCCGGACGAGCAGGCACCGTATTTCGGGGCCTGCGTCGATCTGTGTGGTCAACTGGCCGAACAGCTGGTCGGTCATCAGCGAGCGATGAGCGAGTTGCGAAGACTCGGCCGAGACGGTGGCACCGCCATTCTGGATGAAAAGGAGCTCGAAGAGCTCAGGAGCCTCGGCTATCTATGAGTCTCTTCCCCGCCCGAGAACCTTGGTCCCATGGAGTGATCTCCGGATGCCTCGCGGTGCTCCTGCTCGGCGGCCTCATGGCCTGTAGCGGGCCTCAATCCGAGCCGAAAACTCTCAGGAGAGTCTTCCTGATCACCGTCGATACCCTCCGCGCCGACCATATGGGGATCTATGGCTATCCCCGACAAACGTCACCAGCGCTCGACGACCTGGCGGAGCAAGGTGTCAGGTTTAGCCGCGCTGTCGCCCAGTGGCCCAAGACCGGGCCCTCCCTGGCCTCCATCTTCACCGGCCGGTATCCGAAGACAACAGGGCTCACGCACAGGGCTGCCCAGCAGATACCTGACGAGTTTCTGACCCTGCCCGAGCTCTTTCAGTCAGCTGGCTACAGCACTCTCGGCGTGGTGTCCAATGCCGTCCTTTCGGCGGAGTTGGGCTGGAACCGGGGCTTCGACGAGTTCCTGGAAACCTGGAAGCTCGGGGGGGCGATCAGTGACGACCCGGTGGAGCATCGCAGGTGGGTCGGCGCACCGCTGGTCAATCAGCTGGCCATTCCCGCTCTCCAGCGTCACGCCGACTCGGAGAGGCTCTTCGCGTGGCTTCACTATTCTGATCCACATGCGCCCTATCTGCTGCCGGAAGGCAGCATCGATCCATTTCTCGATGACGCCTTCGACACTCAAGACGAGCTGATCGAGCACGAGCTACCCCCGGCGAGAGCCATCGGCGACGAGAGGCGGCTGGGGTTCTACGTCGCCAGATACGATGCCAATATTCTCGTTACGGATTCCTACATCGGCGCTATCCTCGACCATCTCGAGAGCCTCGGTCTCCTGGAAGATGCCCTGGTGATCTTCACCTCCGATCACGGAGAGGGTCTCGGCGAGCACGACGAGCTCTTCGAGCATGGCAGGGAGCCCTACAACACGACGGCCCATGTACCCCTCTTCATTACCTATCCCGGGGTCGCCAGAGCTGGCCGGCAGATCGACCATCCGATCGAGCTGTTGGATCTCTACCCCACCCTTCGCGAACTGCTGCAGATCCCGGAAGGACAGGTCGGTCTCGAGGGATCTAGCCTGGTGCCCTTTCTCGGTTCGGAAAGCGCAATCGACACCAAAGATCTCACGCAGTTCCGCTACGCGTTCTCCGAGGCAGGCGGTGGGCAGATGCTCTGGCGTCACTACGTGTCCGTGCAAGACGGCCGCTGGAAGCTCGTCTTCCACCCGGCCGTCGACAGGAACGGCCGGCAGTTGCCCCCCACCTTCGAGCTTTTCGACTTGGACTCCGACCCACAAGAGCTGGAGAACCTTGCGGGCCAACAGAAAGAGGAGTTCGATCGACTGTGGCAAGCTCTCTCGACATGGATGGAGGGCACTCCGGAAACAGGCCAGATCGACCCCGGCTCGGAAGCCTACTCGGAGGAGACGCTCAAGGCCCTGAAGGCCCTGGGCTATCTGAACTGACAGTCGCGAGTACCCCGTGACGGGGGAGATCTACCAGACCGACGAGAAGTCCCCGGCCGCCAGGTCCCAGGTACGGCCGTAGACGTGAACTTTCTTGGTCGGGCCCTGGGCGTCCTCCAGCGGCAGCCCGGCAAGGGTCCAGGCCAGGATGCTCCCCTCGAGATTCCGCACATCCCAGCCGTCCTTCTCGAGCCGACGGGAATAGAGGCCCGATCGATAACCAACAGTGCAGTAGGGAACGACAACGGCTCCCCGGAAGGACTCGGCCTGGCGCACGAAAGTCTGCTTGTCGATGGCGCCGGGAATCATCGAGACCTTCATTTCCTCAGGCTTCCGTACATCGACGAGAACAACCCGTTCCGAACCGCTCTGAAGCTCCAGTAGCTCCTCCACCGTGAGGCTCTGGATCGTCGGAAAGGACTTCCGATACTCCTCGTAGAGAGCTCTGACGCGCTCCTTCTTCTCGGCGTCGGAGAGTGGCTCCGGTCGACCGCCCGAACCACAAGCGATGAGCATCGACACCATGACGGCGCAGGCGATCACAAAGGCCGAGGTGAGACTCTTCGGGCGCATCCCCGAGAGTATACGTCGGCCCAGACCTGTCGGCCTGGTCCTCGAGGGTTGAAGCGCCCGGCTCACCGCCGGACGTTCTTTGAAGGCTTGGGGGTTGAAGCGGCCGCCGCCTCTAGCGGCCGATCTCTGAGGTAGTGGGCAAGAACGGATGCCTTACCCGCCTTAGCCCCTTTGCCCCGACGCCGCCATTTCCACCTCCGGTGCGCGAGGTCAGCCCGGGCGCTTCATCGCGAGCCGCGATGGGCTCGCGGCTCGAGGGCTTGCACTTTACACTTATAGTGCTATATACTTGCATATCACCAAGAGAGGAGCCACCACCGTGCAATTCGTCATCGTCCCGGGCAGCGAGCTTCCCATCTACCGCCAGATCATGCGCCAAGTCACCGACGCTCTGTCTGGCGGGCGTTTGCAGCCGGGAGACAAGCTGACCTCACAACGAGAGCTGGCAGAACAGCTCGTCGTTTCTCCCCTTACCGTCAAGAAGGCCTACGACGAGCTCGAGCGGGAAGGTCTCATCAGCACCCTGCGCGGTCGAGGCACCTTCGTAACCGCCGCGGCCGTCGCCACAGATCCTCGACAGCAGCGGGAACGGTTACGTCCCGTCGTAAGACAGCTCCTTTCCCGAGCTCGGTTGTCGGGAGTCACGGTCGAAGCCGTGGCGAAGTTGCTTTACGAAGAAGAACAACAATGGAACACAGAACGAAAGAGGCAGTCATAGAGACACTGGAGGAACCACCATGAACATCGTTGACTTCGACAACATCCACCGCGCCTACCAACGGGGAGCCGACGTCCTCAACGGAGTGACGTTCAGCATCGGGGCAGGTCGCGTCGTCGGCCTCGTGGGAAAGAACGGCGCCGGGAAGACCACCCTTTTGCGTGTCGCAATGGGAATGCTCGAGGCGCAGCAGGGAGCAGTGCGCCTCTTCGGCCTGGACCCACGCCGCGACCCGCTCGAGGTCAAGCGGCGCATCGGCTTTGTATCCGAAGACCAGATTCTGCCCCCTTTTCTGAAGGTCGAGCAGGTACTGGATCTTCACCGAGGTCTCTTCCCGACCTGGGACGACAGCATCACAAGAGATCTCATCGATCGATTCGGGATTCCTGCGCAGACCAAGATCAAGGCTCTCAGCAAGGGCCAGGCACGACAAGTAGCGCTGCTCTGTGCCGTAGCCCACAAACCCGAGCTCCTGCTACTGGACGAACCGGCTGCCGGGCTCGACCCGGCATCACGGCGAGACTTTCTCGAGACCTCGATCCAGCTGCTCAACGAGACCGGCTCGACGATCCTCTTCTCCTCCCACTACATGAGCGACGTGGAACGACTGGCCGACCGCATTGTGATGCTCCATGAAGGCCGGGTCCTCATCGATTCAGAGCTGGACGAGTTGCGTGAGCACTACTCCCTGGCTCTGGTGCCGCACAATGGCGGCACTTCGCGGACCACTCTGCTTTCCCTTGAAGGCTGCCTGGGGGCGCGAGACCGTAGCGATGCTCTACATGCCGTCTTCAATCTGGAGCCGGAGTCGACATCTCGACTGCTGGAAACCGAGCTGGGAATCACCGACCTTCTCTGTAGTCGAATCGCTCTCGAAGACATGTTCATAGAGCTCGCGGGAGGACAACAATGACCACCAAACCGAGTCTTCGCTTCCGGCTGTCTCAGGTCGGGCGCGACAGGGCCCTGCGCTCTGTACCCTTGTGGATCGTCGTCACGGCTCTCAATACCAGCGTCTTGATGGGAGTTATCGCTATGAGGGTCGCCCGCGACGGGTCGGCTTCTCTTCCGACCCGTGAGCTTGCCCTGGTTCTGGGTCTCGCTCTCGCCGTCTACCTTCTCGCGGGCGGGGTTCGCAGCCGTTGTCGCAGAATCGACATGACCTTGCCGCTGTCGACCAGCAACCTGTGGACAGTGCACTCCATCGCGACCTACCTGGCCGGGCTCCTCGTACTCCTGGCTTCGGCTGCAGTGCTGGCCACACACATGTCGATTCTCTCCAGACGCGCGGCCTTCTCGGGAGGTGGCGAGTCTCTCGTTGGCTTCTGCGCTCAGCTGGCGGCTATCTGGTTCCTGGCCGTCATGGTGATGCAGAGCTACCGCGCCGACCTCCGCAAACCGACCGGTCGGAGTGCATTCCTGACGAGCCTCGCCACGGCTGTCGGGATTCCGTTCCTGGCGGCGCTCCTGGCGGGTCGATCTCAATCACTCACGATCGCGCCGATCGCGGCGGGAGTGATCCTGGGCTACAGATCCATTCTTAGCCTGCCCAAGTGCCTCAGCCTGTCGCCCTTGGAGGTGTCGAGCGAGAGTACCGGCGCAGTCGCTCCAGCACTGGCAGAGACCTCGGAGTCCACGCCGCCGAGGGATCAGATTCTCTCCCACCGCGCTTCCCGCAGACTTGTCGCCAGGACCGTTTTCCATACTCCCCCATGGGGCTCTGCCACCGGATGGATTGCGCTTCTGTTCGTCGCCGGCTTCGGCTTCCTCATGAGCGGGGTGCTGCGAGCATGGCAACCCGATGCCGATGTTCGACTCTGGGTCGCAACCATGACCGTCTACATGCTGCTGGCCTTCTTCGCCCCTCTGACTTTCCGATTGCCCACCCTGGATCCCCTGCCCGTCTCGCGCCGCTTCCTCTTCGCCTTGCTGGTCCTGCCGGCCGTCTTCGCTCTGATGCTTGGATATGCCGGAGGTTGGCTTACGCAGAGGTATCTTGGCGACACCAATAGAACCGTCCAGTATCGAGTGGAGATGCCGCACTGTTGGGTCAGCGTGCCCTACGCTCACCTGGAGGTGGCCTGGGACGGGAACCTCCCCGAGCTTACGTCCCCATGGGGAGAGACCCACGCCGCATCGAGCTCCACCCTCTTCCGAGGCGGCAAGGCAACGCTCTACTCACCTTTCAACACCCCCGAGGAAAGCTCCGCTGCCTTCGAAGCTCTACTGACGAGTCGCGCGATCGAGAGTGTCCACGGTACATCGATCCCACACGAAGAGATCATGGAACGGTATTTCGTGGTGGACGGCGACCGATTGGTGGGCCTCAAGCAAGGAGGTCTTACCCTGGAAGAGGATTTTCCCTACCTTGGTCGACCGGCCGGTCAACACCAATTCCTGGCCCTGATGGCCTTGGTGCTCATCCCTTGGTTCTTGTTGCTGGCGATCTTTCTCAGAACCTTCCGCGCCAACCTGAGTGACAAGACCCGTCAGGTGACTTTCTGGAGCCTTCTGGGCCTTTCCCTGGTCTTGATGCTCGGCCAGGTAGCAATGGCTGTATCCGGACTCGCCAGACCCGACGTCCTGAGAGGGACGATGGAGGTCGCACTGCGACAGGCAACCAGCTCGACGCCAGCAACAGTAACTCTCTCGATCGCCTGTCTGGCGTTGGTGATTGTCAGCTACCTGCTCGCACAGCGGCAGCTGGTGAAGGCCGAGATACCGATGACGCCCACCAAGTTCGCGCTGCTGGACTTCAGCCAAGAGCACTGACCCTTGGATTCCAACAAGAGAGCCTCGCCTAGTCGGCCTCGCTACCCGTGAGTTTGGCAACCGCCTCGAGAAGGGGATCGGCGTGTGGGTTCTCCCCCTTGCCTTGAATCAAGATGTCCGACGGGCGGAGATCCTCGCCAAAGTAGGCCCGGTTCCAAGACTGCCGGACGTCGACCACTGAACCCTCGACGGAGACTCCACCGTACAAGCCCTTGTTCCTGGTGAAGACGATCAGATCGGCCGTAATGCCTGCCGCCCCTACACCCTCGCCAATCGGCCCTGCCGCGACGCTGAGGTCGGCGCCGAGCTTCGCTGCGGTGTTCAAGAGGCGATTCAAGCCCCGCTCATTGGTGACGATGATGAGGGTCTCCGACGCCTGACCCCCGGCCTGGAGTCCAAAGCTCACACCTCCAAGGGTGTAAAAAGCCGGCATGGTCCAACCGCCAGTCGCCTCGTTGCGTGCCACCAGCACTCCAGACCCTCCAGAGCCACCGAAGATGAAAGCGCCCTTCACCATTTGAGGAATGATCAGGAAACCCTTGGCAGTCTTCAGGTATCCGTCGTAGTTGCGGGTGAAGATGTCGTCGGTCTGGAAGGTCTCCACAGTGAGCCTCGACTTCTCCACCGTCTGGCGGGCCTTTTGCTCCTTGCTCTGGGCAGCTGCAGTTCCCACCACACCAAGTAAGAGCGCGAAAAAAGTCAGCGCAACCGTGGTGAGCCGACGCGGGGACTTGTCAGGCGAAGTCGAGATCCGGGTGCTTCTGTTCAATTCCAGCATTCTGGGTAAGCCTCCTTGTGAGTCTGGTCCGACGCAGTGTCATGAAGTGGACCAGGCCCTACTTTATCTGGGATTCGAATCAGGCGTTGTCCTCTGGTGATTCCTTGACTCCTCCGAAGTAGACCGCCAATCCAACCATGAGTCTCTCGACCGCGTTCAGGTCGGCACGGTATGCGAGCACGTCCCGCGCCAGCTGTGGGTCATCCGTAATGATGCTATCGACACCGACGTCCATCATCGCCGACATCCCCAGCGCATCGTTCACCGTCCAGGTGAACACTTCCTTGCCTGCACGGTGGGAGGAGTTGACGAACCGGCGATTCGCCATCCCTGAGTTGACGGCCAAGAAATCCACATCCATCCGGGTCAGATCGCCCATCACCACGGACGTCAGGATTCCGGTGGTCCACTCAGGCCGCACGGCTTTCATTCTCTTCAGGCCGTCGTAGTCCAACGACATGACCCTGATGTCCGATGCCATTCCCAGCCGATCGACGATCTCTGCCACCCTTTCCTCGAGACGGACCTGGTGGCCGTAGTATTTGAGCTCAATCACCACTCCGGCCCTCCCCCGGCAGAGCGCCAACACCTCCTCGAGCTTCGGCACTCTCTGGTCGCGGAAATCGGGCGAGAAGAAGCTTCCGATGTCGATCTCCTGAAGGTCTTCCCAGGTCGCATCCCAGATCTTGAGATCGATGCCAGCAACCTTCTTGAGATCGCTGTCATGGAGGACCACGACCTCTCCGTCCGCCGTCTCCTGGACGTCGATCTCCACCCAGTCGGTTGCCGCCTCGAGCGCCACCTCTACTGCTGCGAGAGTGTTCTCCGGAGCGTGCATTGCAGCCCCTCGGTGGGCTGTGATCTCGACTCGGTCCTCGATGCTCGCGCGCTCCAACATGAAGAAGGCCACACCGGCAGATGCGATCAGCGCCACCAAAGCCAGAGAGAGCACAAATCCACGGGAGAAGCTCAGGGCCCTCGGCTCGGTTCCCGAAGCTGCCTCCTCCTGCGCCGCATCGAGGACCTGAGAGCTTCCACCGATCGTCTGGTAGAAATCGACGATCAGAGCTGCGAGCACGGCGGCGGAGACGAGGGTCGTGACGAGATTGACCAGGCTCCAAACGAGGAGCGTGAGGCCGAGTGCAACCACGAACAGCGGCAGCGCACCTGTGAGGCGAGGAATCACCTCTCCGCCGACCATCAGGACTAGCGATGTCAGCCCGGCCGAGAAGACGAGGCTCGCCACTACCCACCCGATCAACCACTGCGCGATCATCCGCTGGTTGCCACTGACCATGGATCGGCTTTCCTGCAGCGCAGCGTGTGGCCGCTCCCCGCCGAAGATCACCAGGGGCAGCGAAAAGGCCCAACCGATCAGACGTCGGGCCAAGAGAATCGCCAGCACCGCCACAAGCACCGCCGCAATGCCCAGGGCCCAAATGAGCTCAGGAGGTTTTTCCGCCAGGTAGAAGTTGATGTCGTGTTGGGTGAGAAGGAGCTTATAGGTCAGGCCTACCAGCAGCAGGAAGGGCGCTGCAATCACGAGCCCACGTGCCACGATCATGGCCGTAACCTGCAGCACCGACCAGGCGCGCCCACCCACAAACACCAGGGCACGCCAGAAATCCACCTGCAGGCCTTTTCTCTCTCCCAGGACAATGCTCATCAGGGCTGCCTGCTCGAGACCGATAATCGCCAGGGTGATACCGCCGATGAGGATGAGGCTCAGCCATCCCAGTGGCCGCAGGAAGAAGAAGAGGAGATCCTCGTCCGCCAGCACCGTCCGCCCGGACATCGACACCAGCATTCGCACCAGAGCCGCCGTCAAAGGTGACAGAATCACCAAGGCGAGGATCTTGTAGAGAATGTCCGAGATCGCCAATTGCGGCCAGGTACTCCGCAGATCGCGCACGATCCTGGAGAGCCTCGAGCCTTCTGGTTCCACGAATCAACTCCTTTCGGGAAGTGGACGCCCGAATAGTACATGGTGCATGTCCGATACCGGACCTCTTGGTTTCAGCTGCGGAAGATGAACCCCCTGTTTCTTCTCCTGATCCCTCCCCTCGCTGCCCTGCTGATCGTCGGCTGGATCCTGTTCTGGACGGCATTCACCCACCTCCACTGGGTCCGCTTCTATCATCGGATCGAACAAGAGCCGCCGTCGCTCAGCCGCCGAGGCTGGCTGCGTTTCTACCTCCACACACTGGGCGCCGCGCTCGAGATCATCTGGTGGGCTTGTGCCCATATGTTCCAGGATGGACTACGAGAACCAACTGGCGAGCAGACCGGGCCACCTGTTATTTGCGTCCACGGTTTTCATATGACGGGGAGCTGCATGTGGGGCATCCGTCGTCGTCTGGAGAATCGCGGCCGACCGACTCGCTCGGTGTTTCTCGGATCGCCCTACCAGAGTGCCGAGGTCTACGCCAAGCCCCTGGCGCGTGTCATACGCGATCTCCGGTCGCAGTTCAATGATCAGGGATTCGACATTGTCGCCCACTCCATGGGCGGCCTGATCACCAGGAAAGTACTAGCAGACGATCCGGGATTGGCAGCAAGCGCCCGACGTATCGTTACCCTCGGGTCGCCTCACCACGGCACCGGACTGTTGAGCAGGATCCGTTTCGGGCCCGTCTATCGAATGATGAGCCTTGATTCACCCTTCATCAGGGCGCTGCCCGATCTTCGCGCATCTGCGCCAAGCACAGAGGTCACTACGGTGGCGACCGAGCAGGACCTGATCGTCTACCCTGTGAGCACCTGCTTCCTGCCGGGTTCACGACAGATCACCCTGAAGGGCCTCGGGCATCTGGGGCTACTCACCGATCCAGAGGCCCTCGACGCAATCGTCGAGGCCCTAGCACCTGTTCCACACCCCTAAGCCCCTAAGCCCCTAAGCCCGGGAGATGCTGATTCTTCATTCGAGGACAAAGATGTTCTTCTTCACGCAAATGTCCTTGAGCTCCTGTGGCCAGACGGTGACACTCACCTCACCGATGTGCGCCTTCTTGAGCAACAACATGTAAGTGCGAGACTGACCGATTCCGCCACCGATCGACAGCGGAATCTCGTCGTTGAGAATCGCCTGGTGATAGGGAAACTCCAGATAGTGGAGCAGATCACTCAACTCCAGCTGAGTCTTCAAGGTCTCGGCATCGACCCGGATGCCCATTGAAGTGAGCTCGTGACGGCGGCGTGTTACCGGGTTCCAGACCAGGATGTCCCCGTTGAGGCCATGCATCGGGGCACCCTTCTTCGACGTCGTCTCAGTCACCCAGTCATCGTAGTCCGCAGCGCGCATCTCATGGGGGTAGCCGTCCGCCAATGTCCAGCCGATGCCATAGATAAAGACCGCCGGATACTCCTGCAGAACCTGTGTCTCGCGAGCCTTGCGAGGTAGGTCGGGATACATCTCGAGGATCTCTTCGGCGTGGAGGAAAGTGAGCTCATCCGGCAGGCTCGGGTACTTGTCACTGACGAGCTGAGGGAACATCTCCTGGGCGTGAAGCTCAGCGCCCTTGAGGACCTTCCAGATCTTCTCGACCACATCGGTGAGGAAGTCCAGATTGCGCTGGTCCCTCGAGATGACCCGTTCCCAGTCCCACTGATCGACGTAGGCGCTGTGGTCGTGATCCAGGAAGTAGTCCTTGCGCACGGCATGCATGTCGGTGTTGATTCCCTCACCGACTTTGCAGCCGAATTGCCTCAGAGCCACCCTCTTCCATTTCGTGGCCGCCTGAACGACTTGCGCCGTTATGGGCTTCTCCAAGCCCAGACCGCAAGGAAACTCCACCGGAGTCCTGGAGCCGTCCCGGTCCAGCATGTCATTGACACCGCTCTCCACATCGACGATCAGCGGTACCTGCACCATGGTCAGATTGAGCTCCTTGCACATGTTGTCTTCGATGTACCGCTTGACTGCGTACACCGCCTCCATGGTCTCCATGGGTGTGAGCAATGACTCGTAGTCGCTCGGGAGAATCTTCTCCACTTCTTCATAGGTACTGATTCCAGGGCCAGCGAGATCGGCCTTCTTGTCCATGCTGCTCATTCTCGATCCTCCTGCATTGGTCTTCGAGGATGGATGGTGGCGGATCGCTATCGACGAGGCCTGGGTGGCACACCCGATCTGGCCTCGAACTCGAGCCTGAGATCCGAAGGGAGAATCGACTCTCCTTCACCTTGGTTTGTAGCAGGACCGCCGCAGTGTCCCAACACCCTGGTAGGCGGGACCCGCTCCCGCCCGGCAGGGTGGGTCGAATCAGCAAACCGCGCTGCCGCGAGGGGTGCCTCCCACGACCCCGAGGCATGGCTCCTTCAATTGCGATAGTCTCTGTGAAACCAACCCCTGCCAGGAGCAAGGAACGTCGGCCCCACCGGAGCTCGGCAACAACAGCCAGGCCTCGTCTGACTCCTGCATGCCAACGGGCCAGAGGAGGAGATCGACCCATGAATACGCGAGTCGCCCAATCCGAGTGCGCGGTACCGGAATTGAGCCCAACCAGTATTCCCATACGCACGCCCCTAGTAGCGACCCTGCTCTTCTTGCTCCTGCTCGGCAGTCGGCTCGCTCTCTTGGCCGCCGACGACTCACAGCGGGTAGCGCCGCTGCTGGAAGGGATGGGCGACCACCACCACCCCATTACTACCGACAACCCCATGGTCCAGCGGTTCTTCGACCAGGGCCTGGTCCTGGCCTACGGTTTCAACCACGCCGAAGCGGCTCGCTCGTTTCGGGAAGCCATCCGACTTGAACCGGACTGTGCCTCCTGCTACTGGGGCCTCTCCTATGTGCTCGGACCCAACATCAACTCGATGATGGATGCCAGCGACCTGCCGGAGGCCTGGAACGCTCTGCAGAAGGCTCTCGAGTACAAGGACAAGGCCAGTCCCAAAGAGCAGGCCTTCATCGCGGCACTCAGCAAGCGCTACGTCGCCGAGGCTCCCGATGACCGCTCTCATCTTGACAAAGCCTACGCCGACAAGATGCGCCAACCCGGCTATTCGACGGTACAGCACTACTGGATCACACCGCTCTACGCCATGGTTCGCTTCGGCCGGTGGGAAGATATCCTCGAGGAGCCACCACCGGACGCGGACCTCATCTACCCAGTCGGGGTCTGGCACTACGCCCGAGCGATCGCCCTGATCCGCACCCAGCGATTCGAAGAGGCGGCAAGGGAACTGGCACTCCTCGAGGCAATCGTGGCCGACCCTGAGTTGGCATCGATCACCGTCTGGGACCTGAACAATGCTGCCAGCCTTCTGGCCATCGCCGGGGAGGTAGTAGCTGGGGAGCTGGCCACGGCACAGGGAGATCTCGAAGCTGGTATCCAACACCTGGAAACAGGCGTGCTCCTCGAGAGCAAACTCACGTACGACGAACCGCCGACATGGCATTCCCCGGTGAGGCTCAACCTGGGTGCCGTTCTCCTCCAAGCCAACCGGCCGGCCGAGGCCGAGCGGGTCTATCGTGAGGATCTGGAGATCTATCCGGACAATGGCTGGGCCCTCATCGGCCTGCAACGGAGTCTCGAAGCACAAGGCAAGACTCCCGCAGCCGAGGACGTTGCGCGGCGCTTCACCAAGGCCTGGCAGAACGCAGACTTGAGTCTCACTGCCTCGCGACTGTGAGACTCGGGGTTGAGGCGGCCGGGCGTTCCTTGAGGGCTTGGGGTAGAAGCAGCCGTCGATGGCTCCGGCTGATCTCTGAGGGCCTGAGGCCCGGGCAAATGACCACGATCCCGTGGAGGTTCGTCCGGGTGGTCCGCAGGGGGACGGCGGCGGCATTGTAGGGGAGCCCCTTGCGGGCTCCCGCGGGAGGGGGCAAGCGCCCTTCCCCTACATTCGGGTGGGCCGCCACCTCGTCACCTCTTCGCGCCGGATCTCCTGTGCCCTCCATTGGCCTTTGCGCTGCGCTCGACGAGGGAGATCCCTTGGTCGATCTGGGCACCCGTAAGGCTCAGACGTCGTGACGTGAGCCGGCTGCCTCAACCCCACTGCCTGCATAGGAAGCGATGTGCAGTCCACACCCCTCCTGATCGCACGATGTAGTGGACATCGAGCGTCAGGGTGGAATCGGGACCCAGGTCGCTACCGGGAGCTCGGGTTGGTGGTCGTGGCGGGCTCCATCGCCTCGCCGGCTTGGAAGACAGTTTCGTTCTGGTCTTGCAGACCTTGAACCATGCTTGCATCCGGGCCTCGGGGGCCATCTCTTCGTTCGGTTCGGTGAGGGTGCATAGTCTCAAAGGGGTGCCTTGGACTTTTCGTCCTGGGCCAGGCAGTGGGTCGATGCTGTCCCTCGAAACCTGTTGCCGGAGATTTGTTTGGCACCTCGACGCCAAGCACCTTGCCGCCGGTTGCGGCCGTCGGCCAGTTCCGGTCGGGATTCGGGTGCTTAGCTTCCGGCTCTGTAGGCCTCCTCT
>CAMYLC010000090.1 GCA_947259195.1 Thermoanaerobaculia bacterium
TACAGGAATTCGTTGCCGTCGAGGCTGGTTGCATGGAAGGGAAGCTCCGCTTTGCCAGCGGAGCGCTTGATCATGGACGTTCCAATCACTCGCGATTCCAGCGTCGTTCCGACTCGCTACTGGCATGAGCTCGAGGACGGGCGGGTGCAGTGCGATCTGTGCCCCCGCTTCTGTAGGCTCGGCGAGGGCCAGCGTGGCATGTGTTTCGTCCGCGGCTGTCTGGACGGCGGAGTCGTCCTCACGACCTACGGTCGCTCCAGCGGTTTCTGTGTCGATCCCATCGAGAAGAAGCCCCTGAACCACTTCTATCCGGGAACCCCGGTGCTCTCGTTCGGGACCGCGGGCTGCAACCTGGCCTGTCGCTTCTGTCAGAACTGGGACATCTCCAAGTCTCGTCAGTTCGATACGCTGGCCGATCAGGCGGCCCCGGAGACCATCGCCCGAGCGGCCCGTGAGTTGGGCTGCCGGAGCGTCGCCTTCACCTACAACGACCCGGTGATCTTTCACGAGTATGCGATCGATGTCGCCCAGGCCTGTCATGAGCTGGATATCCAGGCGGTAGCGGTTACGGCGGGGGAGGTCTGTGCCGAGCCGCGCGAGGAGTTCTACCGCCACATGGATGCCGCCAATGTGGACCTCAAGGCCTTCACCGAGTCGTTCTATCGGGAGATCTGCGGCTCACATCTGCAGCCAGTCCTCGACACCCTGGTCTACCTGCGAGACGAAACCGATGTCTGGTTCGAGATCACCACGCTTCTCATCCCGGGTGAGAACGATTCGCCAGAAGAGATCGATGCGATGTCGCGGTGGGTGGCAAGCGAGCTGGGGCAGGACGTGCCCTTGCACTTCACCGCCTTTCACCCGGACTGGAAGATGATGGATCGACCGCCGACACCGCCGCAGACCCTGAGAGGAGCTCGCCGGATCGCAATGGGCAACGGTCTCCGATATGTCTACACTGGCAACGTGCACGACCACGAAGGCGGCAGCACCTATTGCCACGGGTGTGGCGAAAGTCTCATCGGCCGCGACTGGTACGTACTGAACGATTGGCGCCTGACGGAGGGCGGCGAGTGCCGCGCCTGCGGCACCCCTTGCCCCGGACGTTTCTCCGGCGCACCCGGCGACTGGGGAGCCCGCCGGCTACCGGTCCGACTAAGCGAATTCAAGTAAAGGCACTAGGGGTTGAAGCGGTCGGGCGTGCCTTCCGACCGATCTCTGGGTAGTGGGGTTGAAGCAGCCGGCTCTCCGCCGGCCGGTCTTTGAGGTCTTGGGCTTTTGGACTGAACCCTATTCCTCTAGGTTCTCGTTGCCTCACTGCCCATTCGGTGCCAGGGGTTCGTTCGGGTGGCTTGACAGGGGGCGCCTCGTCGAGCGCATGGCGAGGGCCGAGAATGTTCGCGAGAGATCCGGCGTGAAAAGGCACGCTGGCTGCCTCAACCCAGGACGGGTGGGTGGGGGGATCTAGTGCTTGAAGCGGGCGCCGTGCTCCTCGACGGAAAGGATCCAGCCGAGAATCTTGCCGGGCTGGATCCTTTTTTCTTCGTCCCAGAATCGCAGGTTTCGCAGATGACGGCTCGAGGTGTCGTCCTCGGGAATGGCGGCGGTGTCATCGTGGATCCGCTGCATGCGATCGATCCAACTGGCGCAGTTGTCGACCCTCAGATCGACCCACCCATCGCGCACCCAGGCTTCCAGCTTCTCGGGGGTGAGCGGTTCGTTGTCCGCCTCGGCCGGTACGATGACCTCGTGGCCTCGCAGGATCTTTCCTGAAGGCAGGAGAATGGGAATGCCGACGGAGACCACCTCATTGGCGAGCCGGGGCTCGGCTTCGAGCATCTTTTCGATTCGGTCGGCTACCTCCTCCGGAGTCGATTCACGAACGGCCGTCATCGTTCGGAAGGCTTCTCGCAGGAGGTGGGCCTCGAAGAGCAGCTTGGTGTTTCGAGGCGGACCCAACATCTCGAAGGCCACGCTCTTTGTTTCACCCTGACTCTCGAACTCCATCATTCGTTCCAGTGCCCAATGACGCATGAGTCCGGCCCGGTAGGTGGGACCCAGTACCGCGTTGTCCAGGGCGTTGATGATGTCGTGCCCCGTGTTACCACCGCCGATTTCGAAGATGAGGTACTGGGCAATCTCCTCGGGTGTCACGAACTCCATCTGTCGAGACGTGGTGAGCATCGCGAACTCCTCGACGCTGAAGATGCCATTCTCACCGGTATCGATGTAGGCAGTCTCGAGAATGTTGTCGGTGACCTTGGCCGCGGTCGGGTCCTTGGTGGAGAAGGTCTCCCCCAGAGTGCGAGGTTCGGCCTCCACTAGATAGATGGGCTTTCGTCCGCGGTAGATGGGACCGTGGGCGATCTTCTTCCAGGCGATGGCCGCCGCCGGCTTGATCTCCTTCGTGATTGGAGCTCCGGGCGTCCGGGCCATGAGGAACAGCAGCATGGACTGTGCCCCCGCCATGGCGCTCTTGGAGAGCAGCACACGACTCGGCTTCTCCTCGGAATGCGTGTAGGGAACGTTGAGGCCCATACCTCCAGTACCGCTGGTTCCCACCTTGAAATAGGCGCGAGTTCCGGCATCCATCATGCCGCCATAGAGGACCTGCATGTGGCGAATCAGACGTGGTACATAGAGGGCCTCGAGAAGGTCTTCGACCTGATCGCACTGCGAGTTACCGGCTTCCAGGCTATCCAGCACCTTGGCCGAGGCTGAATAGACGTCCCTGTAGGCGATGCCGGTCGCGGTGTTCACGGAATCGATGACGATGTCCGGCTTGCCATCGACCAGCAATCGATATAGTAGGAACCTCTCCCAGTCCTCCTCGCGAAGCGGCTTCAGTTGGGCTGCGATGCGCTCGATTCTGGACGCTTCTTCGGCAAGTCCGAAGATGTCGCCACTCGAAACCGAGAGCTTGACGCCCTGCGCAAATGGCAGCAGCAGCTCCAGGGCCTCTGCCGATTCTTCCTGCCGCAGGCTGTGGATCTGGATCTCTCGGGGCTTGTGTTCCAACAACTCTCGGCAGACCGCCATCCCCACCAGGCCGTAACCACCCAGAACGAGTACCTTGCTACCCTCGATGTTCACTCTGTTTCTCCTCGCGTAGCGTTTCGCTGTCGGGTTCTTCGTCGAATCACGGCTGACCCGGAGCCCTGGTCGCGTCGGATCAGCCCGCCATTGCCTTGAGTACGCTCTCGAGCTTGGTCAGTTGATCGGCGAGGGCCTTTGGCAGACGCTCACCGAACTGGAAATAGTGGTCGTGCAGCAGTGTTACCTCTCGTCGCCAGTCGTCGGGATCGACCTCGAGTAGAAGGTCGAGGTCCGCCTGCGAGATCTCGAGACCTTCCAGATCCAGACCTCCGGCGGTCGGATGGAGGCCGATGAATGTCTCCTGGACTTCGCCCTCACCGTCGCAGCGCTCGAAGACCCACTTGAGAACCCGGCTGTTCTCGCCGAAGCCCGGCCACAGGAAGTTGCCGTCCTCATCCTTGCGGAACCAGTTCACGTAGAAGATCCGTGGCATCGTTCCCCAGGCAACCTCTCCGTTGGCACCCCCCTTGGCTCCGACTTCGAGCCAGTGGGTGAAGTAGTCACCCATGTGATAGCCGCAGAACGGCAGCATGGCCATGGGGTCTCGGCGCACGACTCCGACTCGTCCCGAGGCGGCAGCTGTCTTCTCCGACGCCATGATCGATCCCAGGAAAGTGCCGTGCTCCCAACTGAAAGCTTCGGTCACCAGCGGTACGACTTTCGCCCGGCGGCCGCCGAAGAGGATGGCGTCGATCGGCACCCCCGCTGGATCCTCCCACTCGTCTGCGATCACCGGGCACTGACTCGCCGGCGCTGTGAAGCGGGCGTTGGGATGCGCGGCCGGCCGCTTGCTTTCCGATGTCCAGGGTCGCCGCAGCCAGTCGACTAGGAAGGCCGGCTTCTCGTCCAGCATGTCCTCCCAATAGACGTCGCCCTCCCGGGTCAAGGCACAGTTGGTAAAGATGCTGTTCTTGGTCAGCGACAGCATGGCATTCGGGTTCGAGTGCATGCTGGTGCCGGGTGCCACACCGAAGAATCCCGCCTCGGGATTGATGGCGTAGAGTCGGCCGTCATCCCCGAATTTCATCCAAGCGATATCGTCGCCCACCGTCTCGACCTTCCAGCCTGGCAGGGTGGGGTTCATCATCGCGAGATTGGTCTTGCCGCAGGCCGAAGGGAAGGCCGCCGCGATGAACTTGGATCGCCCTGCTGGATTGGTCAGCTTGAGAATGAGCATGTGCTCGGCGAGCCAACCTTCGTCGCGTGCCTGGACCGAGGCGATGCGCAACGCGTGGCACTTCTTCCCGAGTAGGGCGTTGCCGCCATAGCCGGAGCCGTAGGACCAGATCTCCCGGGTCTCGGGGAAGTGGCAGATGTATTTGTTGTCGGCGTTGCAGGGCCAGGGCTGATCCGGTTTCTTCTGGCTGTCTAGGGGGTATCCCACCGAGTGGATCCCACGAACGAAGTCCTCACTATCGCCCAGTGCTTCCAGGACCTTGGTGCCTACGCGAGCCATGATGTGCATGTTGCAAACCACGTAGGGCGAATCGGTAATGACGATGCCGATCCTGGCGATGGGGCTACCGATTGGGCCCATGGAGTAGGGAATGACGAACATCGTCCGGCCTTCCATGCAGCCTTCGTAGAGGCCTCGCAGGTGGGCCTTCATTTCCGCTGGATCGCCCCAGTTGTTCGTCGGTCCTGCATCCTCGTGGCGCTGGGAACAGATGAAGGTGCGGTCTTCGACTCGCGCAACGTCTGCCGGATCTGAGCGCACATAGAGCGAATTGGGACGCAGCTCGGGATCCAGCCATCGGGCCGTCCCGGTCTCGGTCATGATCTGGGCCAGCTCGTCATACTCCTCGGTGGACCCGTCGCACCACCAGACCTTGCCCGGATCACAGAGGTCGACCACTCTTTCGACCCAGGCCAGTAGCTTCGGGTTCGAGGTGGGCACAGCTTCAAGGGGCGACGTGAAACGCATCGGATTTGGCCTTTCTTCTCTTTGTTAGGGTTTCAAACCCACGGAGACCGACCTGGCCGCCGTGCCGGAGACCTCTCAATATATCAAGAAGGCTTCGGACTCCTCGCGGAGTTGCGCCAAAAAACGACGGATAGGCAGAGAGGGCCTCGACTGTGAGTCGTCCAAGATACACAGCGCCAATTGAGGGGCTCGCGCCAAGCCTCCAGGGACGGGCTCAAGGCTTCCAGCCTTCGGTCAGCGGTCGGGGCCGCTGAAAGAGGTACCCTTGAACGTAGTCGACCCCGATCTGGCGCAGCGCTTCGAGCGTGACTTCGTCTTCGACCGACTCGGCAATGGTGCGCAGCCCCATCACCTCGCCTATATCGTGGATCGATGCCACGAGCGCGGCTTGGATAGGGTCGGCGACCATTTCGCGCACGAACCCACCGTCGATCTTGAGGAAGTCCAGTGGGAGGTTCTTCAGGTAGCCGAAGGAGCTCAGGCCCTGGCCGAAATCGTCCAGAACGAAACGGCAACCCATGCCCTTCAACACCGAGATGAAGCGCACCGCCATCGGCAGGTTGGCTATGGCAGAGGTCTCGGTGATCTCGAAGAAGACCCGGTCGGGCGAAATCCTGGTCTTATTGAGCTCTTCGACCACGAAATCGAGAAACCCTGCGGCGCCAAGACTGAGACCTGAGAGATTGATGGCGAACCGGCTATTGTTGGCTATGGCGGTATGGCCGTCTTCGGCCAGTAGGCGCAAAGCGGTGCTCAGGACCCAACGGTCGATTGACGGGATCAGACCATACCGTTCGGCTGCCGGGATGAAGGATCCCGGATAGACAAGCTTGCCCTCCTCGTCGATCAATCGAATGAAGAGCTCGCTCAGGGGAGGCTCCGAGTGGCCCGCGTCGAGGGGCTTGATGATCTGGTGATAGAGCCGGAAGCGGTCCTCGTCCAGGGCTTTCTGAAGACGAGAGATCCACTGCATCTCCCCATACCGCTCGGCAATCTCGCGGTCGCCGGGCTGAAAGATGTGAATGGATCCGCCACCCTTGTCTTTAGCTACAAAGCAGGCGGCGTCCGCGGCGCTCAACAGAGCATCCGCTCCGGGGTGCGAGGAGGACAGAGGCGCCAAGCCGCCGCTGACCCGATTGGTGAAAG
The DNA here is from genome assembly GCA_947259195.1 of Thermoanaerobaculia bacterium. Classification (GTDB taxonomy): domain Bacteria; phylum Acidobacteriota; class Thermoanaerobaculia; order Multivoradales; family JAHEKO01; genus JAUVRX01. Next base: position 6,167 of record CAMYLC010000090.1, read on the forward strand.
TGCGGCCGCCCCAATGGAAGCGAAAGCTGTGGATGGCTTCACTGATCTCCTTGGCCCGGTGCTCCGCCTCTTCCGGGGAACAGTCGCTGAAGAGGATGCCGAACACGTCGCCACCCAGCCGCGCTAGGACATCTTGTTGTCGGACCCGCTCCTCGATGACCGCAGCGATCTTTCGAATCAACTGATCGCCAGCGGTATGGCCGCAGGTCTCGTTCACGAGCTTGAACGCATCGAGGTCCAGTTGACACAAGGCATGTCGCCCGCTCCGTCCGTCATGCACCTGCAGGGCGCCTCGCAGCTGCCGCTCGAACTCCCGGCGATTGATCAGACCGGTGAGAGGATCGTGGCTCGCGAGATGCTCCATTTCGTCTTCCACCCGACGGACCTGGGTCAGGTCTTTGAAGACGAGGATTGCACCGGTGACCTTGCCTTCCTGGTTGCGAATTGGCGCGGCAGAGTCATGGATAGGGAACTGGATCCCGTCCCGGCGGACCAAGAGCCGTTGGCCGAGGAAAGCCACTTCTCGCCGCTCGGCAAGGCAGTGATGGACCGGGTCGAGGACCTTCTTGCCCGTCTCTTCATCGACCACCCTGTAGACCGCTTCGGCCGTTTGGCCGTAGGCCTCTTCGAGCGTCCAACCGGTGAGCTTCTGGGCTACCGGATTGAGGTAGTCAACGATGCCCCTGGCGTCGGTGCGGATGACCCCATCGGCGATGGAAGCCAGCGTGACAAGGGCACGCTCCTTCTCCTGGAAGAGGGCGTTCTCAGCGATCTTGCGCTCGGTAATGTCATGGGCGACACCGATGATTCGCTGCACATGCCCTTGTGGATCACGCAGCGCGATGGCCCTTTCGGCCAGCCAGCGGACCTCGCCACGGGGCGAGAGGCATCGAATTTCGACCGACAGACTCTCGTCATCGGCTTTGAGCAGGCGGCGAACTGCCCGCTCCAGGCTCGGTCGATCCTCAGGGTGAACGAGCTTCAGGAAGTCGCTGCCGCTTGCCATCTGGTCGTGGAGAGACAGTCCGAAGAGCTGATCGATGAGCTCGGATGTGTCGAGGGCGTCAGTGTCGGGGTCCCACTCCCAGTTCACCGAGCGGGCAGCTTGTTGGGCAAACGCGAGCCGCTGTCGGACATCTTGAAGGGCGATTGCCGACAACTCCTGGGCTGTAGCGTCGAAGGCTGTGACCAAGCTGGCTGGCTGCCAATCGAGCTCGACGTAACCGGAGGTCAGACGTATCCATCGTTCCTGCCCGTCCTTGCGACGGATCTTCCATAGCTGTGCATCGTCTTCCTGCCCGGATGATGGTGTAAATGCGTTGCGGCTGATGGGTAGCGGCTCACCCAGATCCTGGAATCCCATGCTCATCATCTCGTGAGCCGAGTAGCCGGTCAGCTCCTCGGCGGCGGGATTCACGTAGAGCAACTTCTCGCGGTGGACAAAGATGGCCACCGGCATGGTTTCAGCTAAGATTCTGAACCAGTGCTCGGCCTGAGTCAGGGGAGGCGACGGGGGTGGAGATGGCCTCATGTCAGCGACATCCTCCGGAGATTATAGCGGTGGGAAAACGACGCCGGACGACGAGTGATTCGCGTATCCCCGAGCTGCCACCCGAGGTGACGACGGAACTCGGGTGGCAGCCATTCGTGCCGCTCGCTCTGGAGGGGGGACAAAGGTCCTTTGTCAGCGGCAAGCCACAGAGCGGTCTTCTGCGGGTCCAGTACTTCAGGCGACGAGGTGACGCAACGGTAGTGGGTCGGGCCTGGTTTGGACCCGGGGCGGCCGGTCCACCGGGCCATGCGCACGGCGGCAGCATAGCGGCGGTTCTCGACGAGGCCATGGGGGTTGCGGCCTGGTCGAGTGGTTACGCCTCGGTGGCGGCGCATCTCGAGGTCGACTTCTCGAGAATGATTCCCCTCGGCACCGACGCCTTGCTGGAAGCGTGGGTCGAAAAGGCGAGTGGAAGAAAAGTGACGACCCGGGGCAGGCTGCTCGATGATGACGGCAAGCCGTTTGCCGAGGCGGTCGGTTTGTTCGTGGTGCTCGACCCCGAACGCTTCGGAGATGTGCTCGAAGAGGTAGCGGAAGCCATGGGAGTCGATCCGGCCGATCTTCTATCCAATGTGGGACCAGCGCACGAGTAACCGAGGAAGGGCTTGCGTGTCCGATCTGCCTGCCGTTGCGAAGGATCTCTCCGCGGCTCTGCGACCGCTCCGCTTCGGTACACCGGTAACTCACGTCTACGATCCACTCGACTACGCGTGGCCGGCGCACCTGGAGTACCTGCAGCGCTTCGGGCAGGGTGCGAAAGAGGTGGTGTTGCTGGGGATGAACCCCGGACCCTGGGGCATGGCGCAGACAGGTATCCCTTTCGGTGAGGTCTCCTTCGTCAAGGATTGGTTGGCCATCGACAGTCCCGTGGGCCGCCCTCCTCGAGAGCACCCGAAACGGCCTGTCGAGGGGTTGGCATGTTCCCGGAGTGAGGTCAGCGGTCGGCGGGTCTGGGGTTGGGCGAAAGAACGTTTCGAGACTCCGGAGCGTTTCTTCGAACGCTTCTTCATCGCCAATTACTGCCCGCTGATGTTCCTCGAATCCAGCGGTCGCAACCGCACCCCGGATCGCCTGCCTACCAGCGAACGGAGACCGTTGCTGGAGGTCTGCGACGAGGCTCTGCGGCTCGCCATTCAGCAACTCGACCCAACCTGGGTCGTCGGGGTCGGTCGGTTTGCAGAGGCGAGGGCTCGACGCGCCCTCGCCGGGCTCGATGTTCAGGTGGCGGGAATCCTCCATCCGAGCCCGGCAAGCCCGGAGGCCAATCGCGATTGGCAGGGTCGGGTGAGGAGCCAACTGGCAGAGCTCGGAATTGAAGATTGAGATAGTGTGGCGAAGGGGCCAACTGATAAGTTCTACCGTGATAATGGTGAACAGGTGATGATCTGGAGAAATCGTTGACGGCGCTGCCAACGCTCGAGGGCTTGTGTCTTGCTGCCGTAGTGGTGGCTGTTGGTTGGTCGGTAGTGCAGTTTCTCCGACAGCGCCGAGAGAAGGAGAAGCTCCAGGAAATCGAACGGATCCTGCAGCGCGATACGGCCCGATTGCGGGTAATGCTCGCGCAGCTGCCAGCCGTCGTCTGGACTACCGACTCTCAACTGGAGTTCACTACCAGCCAGGGCGCGGCTCTGGCGGGTCTCGGGCTGCAGCCGGACCAGGCAGTCGGACAGTCGATCTTCGAGTACTTTGGCACCGATGACGAGGAGTTCCCGCCCATCAAGGCCCACCGCCAGGCCCTAGCAGGTGCGCCTGTGGCCCTCGAAATGGAGTGGGGCGGCCAGAGCTTTCATGCCCTGGTGGAACCCTTGCGGACAGAAGACAGATCGATCGTCGGGACGGTAGGCGTGGCGCTGGACGTTACCGAGGTCCTCACCTCAGAAGCCGCATTGCGGGCCAGCGAAGAACGATACCGGGACTTCCTGGCACACAGCTCGGAGGGGATCTGGCGGTTGGAGCTCGATGAGCCCATGCCGGTCTCGCTGGCCGTGGACGAGCAGATCGAGTTTCTCTATGAGCATGGACACTTCGCAGAATGCAATCATGCCCTCTCGTTCATGGTCGGATTGGAGTCACCGTCACAGCTCGTGGGCGCCACTTTAGGGCGCCTGCTGTCGCAAGACGATCCACAGATCCTGGAACACCTGCGGCTCTTCATGACGTCCGACTACGATCTAGGGGCGGCGGAGATCGAGAACGTCGATCGGCAGGGTCGATCGCGCTGCCATCAGATCAATCTCACCGGGATCCTGCAGGACCAATGCCTGGTGCGCCTCTGGGGTACGCATCGCGATGTCACGGACCACCGACGAGCCGAGCAGGCGCTGCGCGCTTCGGAGGAGCGGTATCGCGAGATCTTCGAAGGTTCTCTCGACACTCTCTATGTCAGCACGCCCGAGGGGCAACTCTTGGACATCAATCCTGCTGGGCTTCAACTTTTCGGCTACGACAGCAAGGAGGAGTTGCTGCAGGTGGATCTCGAGGAGATGTATATCGATCCAGAGGCGCGGCAGCGAACTCTCGAGGCTCTCGGTCAGCAGGGGTTCCTGCGGGACTACGAACTTCGGTTGCGGCGCAAAGATGGCAGCCAGGCGACGATCCTGGCAACGACCACGGCGGTAGAGGACGAGTCGGGCAACCTCTATGCCTTGAGAGGCATGTTGCGCGACGTCACCGAGCAGCGCGCTCTCGAGGAGCAGTTGCTTCGCTCGCAGAGGATGGAGGCCGTGGGCAGAATGGCTGGCGGTGTCTCGCACGACTTCAACAACCTGTTGACCGTCATCAACGGTCGAAGTGACCTGCTGCGCGCTCAGATCGATCCCGGCAGTCCATTGGCAGCCGAGGTTGATGAGATCAAGGCGGCTGGAGAGCGGGCCGCAGCACTGACGCGCCAGCTTCTGGTGCTCAGTCGGCGTCGATCGAGCTTCCCCCAGGCCATCAATCTCAACGATCTGATGCAGAACATGGAGAACCTACTGCGCCGCTCGGTCGGTGAGCTTGTGGAGTTGGTTGTAGTCTTCGATCAGGAGATCGCCAGCGTCAAAGCGGACCCCGGACAGATGGAGCAAGTCATCTTGAACCTGGCCTTGAATGCCCGTGACGCCATGCCACGGGGTGGCCGTTTGGTCATCGGGTCATCCAACGTCTCAGTAGCTCCGGGCTCGGCGTTGGCCAACTTCGGATTGGATCCAGGCGCCTATGTCCTGCTGCGCTGTGAGGACTCCGGCACGGGGATCGATCCCAGCATACAGGGGCAGATCTTCGAACCGTTCTTCAGCACCAAGGATCCCTCAGAGGGCACCGGGCTCGGTCTGTCCACGGTCTATGGAATCGTGCAGCAATCCGGTGGCCACATTCGGGTCGAGAGCGAGCAGGGTCGGGGAGCCTGCTTCGAGGTCTATCTGCCGGCGGTCTGGGAGCCCGTCGAGCCGAGCACGAAGGAAGTAGTGGAACCGACGAGTCCGAGCGGCACCGAAACAGTGCTCTTGGTCGAGGATGAAGATGCTGTGAGGGGCCTGCTGCGGCGATTCATGGATGCCAAGGGCTACCGGGTGCTGGAGGCATCCGACGGCGAGGAGGCTCTGAAGGTCGTCGATGAGGAGTCGGGACAGATCGACCTTCTATTTACCGATCTGGTCATGCCGGGCATGGGCGGCTTCGAGTTGGCCCATCGACTCGAGGCAAAGTTGCCCGAGGTCAAGATCCTCTTCATGTCCGGTTATAGCGAGGGGGCTGACGCTTTTTTCAAGAGCGGCCTGGTCTCCGACGCCAGGAGTTTTCTGCAAAAGCCCTTTTCCACTGACCTGCTCGCCCAGCGCCTGCGAGAAGTGCTGGACCCGCGCTGAGTCGAGCGCCTGAGTTCGAGCCTTGACATCTGGAAGGCCGTTGGTATCATCTACACTTAAATCGGACCAGAACGGTCCGGTTTCAGAGAAGGCAACGCCTGAGAGCAACTCGAAAATGCTGCGTATTACCAAACAGTCGGACTACGCCATCGTTTTGATGACACACATCGTGTCCAGCGAAGATCGATGGCTGAATGCCTCGGAGTTGGCGACTCAGGCCGGCCTTCCACAGCCGATCGTCAGCAAGATCCTCAAGTTTCTGACTCGCGGTCGGCTGCTGGAATCGCACAGAGGCGTGAAGGGCGGCTATTGCCTGGCCCGGTCCTCCTCCGAGATCACTGTCGCCGAGATCATCGAGGCACTCGAGGGTCCGATCTCGGTTACGGAGTGCATCGAGGAGTCGCCGGGAGAGTGCTCTCAGGAGGCCTTCTGTCGGGTGCGCGGCAACTGGCAACGCATCAATCATGTTTTGCGAGAAGCATTGAGTGAGATAACCCTTGAGGAAATGGCCCGGCCTGGTTCAGACGCCCTGGTCACCCTCGGAGGCCGCGAGATGGCCCCCGATGTGATGGCCGGTTGAAGGTCGGTCTTTCCCCTTACAGGTCAGAGGAACTACTGAAGATGGCACCCAGCGATACAGAGCTACTGGAACAGCACGTAGATCAGAAGTACGAGGCCGGTTTCATCACGGATGTCGAGGCGGAAACCTTCGCACCGGGGCTGGATGAAGATGTCGTCCGTCGAATCTCGACCCTGAAGGGCGAGCCCGGTTGGATGCTGGAGTGGCGGCTCAAGGCCTTCCGACACTGGCAGACCCTAGAGGAGCCGACCTGGGCAAATATCAAGTATGAGCCCGTGGACTATCAGGCGATCTCCTACTACTCGGCGCCGAAGTCCAAGAAGGACGGCCCCAAGAGTCTCGACGAGGTGGATCCCGAGATCCTGCGCACCTATGAGAAGTTGGGCATTCCCCTCCAGGAGCAACAGATACTGGCCGGAATCGCGGTGGATGCGGTCTTCGACAGCGTCTCGGTAGCCACTACCTTCCGGGACAAGCTGGCCGAAGCCGGCGTGATCTTCTGCCCCATCTCGGAGGCCATCCGCGAGCACCCGGAGCTGGTGAAGAAGTATCTCGGCACAGTGGTGCCCTACAGCGACAACTTCTTCGCCGCCCTCAACTCGGCGGTCTTCTCAGACGGCTCGTTTGTGTATGTGCCCAAAGGGGTGCGCTGCCCGATGGAGCTGTCGACCTACTTCCGCATCAATGCCCAGAACACGGGCCAATTCGAGCGCACCCTCATCATTGCGGAGGAGGGTTCCTACGTCAGCTATCTGGAGGGTTGCACGGCGCCGATGCGAGACGAGAATCAGCTCCACGCCGCCGTAGTCGAGCTCCATGCTGATGCCGAGGCGCAGATCAAGTACTCCACAGTGCAGAACTGGTATCCGGGGGATCCCGAGACCGGGGTCGGTGGCATATTCAACTTCGTTACCAAGCGAGGCTTGGCTGCTGGGCGACGATCGAAGATCTCCTGGACCCAGGTGGAGACCGGCTCGTCGATAACCTGGAAGTACCCGAGCTGCATCCTCAAGGGGGACGAATCCGTGGGTGAGTTCTACTCGGTGGCGCTCAGCAAGGGACGGCAACAGGCGGACACCGGGACCAAGATGATTCATGTCGGCAAGAACACCACCTCGACGATCGTCTCGAAGGGAATTTCGGCCGGGCACGGCCAGAACACCTACCGGGGTGCGGTGAAGATCCTGAGCGGGGCCGAGAACGCCCGCAACTTCTCTCAGTGTGATTCCATGCTCATCGGGGACCAATGTGGCGCCCACACGTTTCCCTACATCGACGTGCAGAGCCCCAGCGCCCAGATGGAGCACGAAGCGTCGACTTCGAAGATCGGTGAAGACCAGGTCTTCTACTGCAACCAGCGCGGCATCGAAACCGAGGATGCGGTGTCGATGATCGTCAACGGCTTCTGCAAGGAAGTGTTCAACGAGCTACCCATGGAGTTCGCCGTCGAGGCCAGGAAGCTGTTGGAGATCAGCTTGGAAGGCAGCGTGGGCTGAGTCGGGGCCGGGCCCAGTGATATGCGCCTCGTATGTTCTGCCGGACAACGGAAACCACAGATCGAAGAAGACCATAGAAGGGATATCAAGATGAGTTTGCTGGAGATCAAGAACCTGCACGCGCAGGTTGAAGAGCAAGAGATCCTCAAGGGAGTGGATCTGGCCGTCAATCAAGGTGAGATCCACGCCATCATGGGTCCGAACGGATCGGGTAAGTCCACCCTCGCCCAGGTTCTGGCTGGAAAAGAGGAATACGAAGTCACCGAAGGCGAAATTCTCTACAAGGGTCAGGACCTGTTGGAAATGGCACCAGAGGAGAGGGCTCGTGAGGGGATCTTCATGGCCTTCCAGTACCCGGTCGAGATCCCCGGAGTGAGCAACGTCTACTTTCTTAAAGCAGCCTTGAACGCAATTCGAACACACCGTGGCCTCGAAGAGATGGACGCCATGGATTTCCTCGTTTACGTCCGCGAGAAGATGAAGGTCGTGAAAATGGACGAAGCGTTGCTGAATCGACCCGTCAACGAGGGATTCTCGGGTGGCGAGAAGAAGCGTAACGAGATCTTCCATATGTCGGTGCTCGACCCTGTCCTGGCTGTGCTCGACGAGACTGATTCGGGGCTCGACATCGACGCGCTGAAGATCGTCGCCGATGGCGTGAACTCGCTGCGCAGTGAGGAGCGTGCCTTCCTCGTCATCACCCACTACCAGCGACTTCTCAACTACATCGTTCCAGATGTGGTGCACGTCTTGATCGACGGACGAATCGTTCGCACGGGTGGTAAGGATCTGGCTCTGGAGCTCGAAGACAAGGGCTACGCCTGGCTGGAAGAGCCCCTCGGCGCCGCCGAAACGGTAAGCACCTAGGCCTGCAGGAGAGAGCGAGTAACTATGACGACCACTATGACAGCCAGCGATACCGATCGATTCGTCGGGGTGTTCGACACCTTCGAACAGGCCTTGCCTGCATCTGGGCCCGAGAGCCTGCGGCGGCAGCGGCGACAGGCGATCGAGCGTTTCTCCCACCTCGGCTTCCCCACTCTTCGACAGGAAGAATGGCGCTTCACCAACGTCGGGCCTATCGCCCGCACCCCTTTCAGCCTCGACGTCGCTGTCGATGGGGTCACCGGGAGCAGCATCCAGGCCTTCTCGTACGAGGGAACCGTGCAGCTGACCCTCGTCAACGGTCGGTTCGTGCCTCAATTGTCGGATCTGGATAGCCTGCCCGAAGGAATCGTCGTCTGCAGCCTGGGCGAGGCGCTGGAAAAGCACCCGGAGAAGGTCGAGCCCCATCTGGGTAGGCTGGCCAGCTTCGAGAACCACCCCTTCGTAGCCCTCAACACGGCCTTCTACGGTGACGGCGTGTTTATCTGGGTGCCGCGAAACCAGGTGGTCGAAGAGCCGATCAATCTGGTCTTGGTCGGCAACCCGTCGGGCGATCCGATCGCCTTTTTTCCGCGCAACCTGATCGTGAGCGGTCAAAGCAGCCAGGTCACCGTGGTCGAGCAGTACGTGACGGTCGGTGAAGGGGCCTATCTCACGGCTCCGGTTACCGAGATCATCGCCGAGGACAACGCGGTCGTCGATCATTACAAGTTGCAGCGGGAGTCAACGCAGGCTTTTCACATGGCCACTTTCCAGCTCCAACTAGGCCGCGATAGCAACGTTTCGTCACATTCCATCTCGTGGGGTGGAGGATTAGTGCGTAACGATGTGAACGCCGTACTAGACGGACAAGGGGGGGAGGCGACACTCAACGGTCTCTACATGGTCGAAGGGACCCAGTTGGTAGACAACCATATGCGCGTCGATCACGTGGCGGCAAACTGTGACAGCCATGAGCTCTACAAGGGCATCCTCGAGGGCAAGGGTAGGTCGGTTTTCAACGGTCGCATCTATGTCCACCCCGGAGCCCAGAAGACCGACGCCAAGCAGACCAATCGTAACCTTCTGATCTCTCCGGATGCGCTGTGCAATTCGAATCCGCAACTGGAGATCTTCGCAGACGACGTGAAATGTACTCACGGCTCGACGGTCGGTCAGCTCGACGAGACGGCAATTTTCTATCTGCGTTCACGAGGTATCGGCGAAGAGGCGGCACGCAGCCTGCTGACCTATGCTTTTGCAGCCGACATCGTGGAGCGCATCAAGGTTGGAGCGGTTCGACGGGACCTGGAAGAGTTCCTCTTCCGGCGCCTGCCCAAGGGCGACATCGTCCGACAGGCGGTGTAAGCTCCGGTGCGCCTATGCCTGAGCTCGACGAAGTGAAACAAGCCGAGTCTGCCTCGGCGGCAGAGCACCCATTCGCGATCGAGAAGGTGCGGCAGGACTTCCCTGCCCTGTCCTTGAGTGTTCACGGCAAACCTCTCGTCTATCTGGACAATGCGGCGAGTACCCAGAAGCCGTTGTCGGTGCTGGACGCGGCGGACCGCTGCTACCGGGAGTACTACTCCAACGTCCATCGGGGTGTTCACCACCTCTCACAGAAGGCCACGGATGCCTACGAAGAGGCACGTTGCAAGGTGCAGGGGTTCCTCGGCGCGGCCCGATCGGAAGAGATCGTCTTCGTGCGCGGAGCCACCGAAGGCATCAACCTGGTGGCGTCCACTTTCGGCCGCAGCCGGGTGAAGGCGGGCGACGAGGTGCTCATCACCGAGATGGAGCACCATTCGAACATCGTGCCCTGGCAGATGCTCTGTGGCGACGTGGGTGCGACACTTCGCGTCGCTCCCATCGATGACCGAGGCGAAGTCATCCTCGAAGAGTACGAGAAGCTGATCAACGAGCGCACACGTCTGGTGGCGATGGTCTACATTTCCAACGCGCTGGGAACCATCAATCCGGTGGCGCGCATGATCGAAATGGCTCACGCCCGGGATGTTCCGGTGCTCGTGGATGGCGTGCAGGCCGTGCCCCACAAGGCGGTGGATGTCCAGGCTCTGAACTGCGATTTCTTTGTCTTCTCCGGGCACAAGATGTTCGGTCCGACCGGCATTGGTGCGCTGTACGGCAAGCTGGATCTCCTGACCTCCATGCCTCCTTACCAGGGCGGCGGCGAGATGATCCGCTCGGTGACCTTCGCCAAAACCGACTATGCGGACCCGCCGGCGCGGTTCGAAGCCGGAACTCCGAACATCGTGGGTGCAATCGCAATGGGCGCCGCAGTGGACTATCTCCAGGGTATCGGTCTGCAAGCGATTTGCTGGTACGAGAGCGGTCTGCTGGATTACGCTACCGAGGTGCTTTCCGCTGTACCGGGGGTTCGACTCGTGGGCACCCCGACTCACCGTGCCAGCGTCGTCTCGTTCGTCATCGACGGTGTTCATCCCCATGATGCGGGCACCATCCTCGACCGCGAGGGAATCGCGGTGCGAGCCGGCCACCATTGTGCGCAACCGGTAATGGACCACTTCGGAGTACCGGCTACGGTTCGTGCATCTCTGGCCCTCTACAATACGCGCCAGGAGATCGATCGACTGGTGAGCGGGGTGGCCAAGGTCAAGGAGATCTTCAGCTGATGTCGGAGCTCATGGACCTCTACCAGGAGGTCATCCTCGATCACAACAAGCACCCGCGGAACTTCGGACAGATCGAGGCCGCTGATCACTGTGCTCGAGGCGATAACCCGCTGTGCGGTGACCAGCTGACGCTTTACCTCAGGATGGATGGGGATCGCGTCGCGGAAGTTCGGTTCGAGGGTCAGGGTTGTGCCATCTCCACCGCCTCGGCCTCGATCTTGACGGAGGTGGTCACGGGCAAGACCCTGGAAGAAGTGGAGGCCCTTTTCGAGTCGTTCCATGAGCTCTTGACCGGCGATCCGAGTGTTGTGGCGGAAGTCGGTCCGGAGCTCGGCAAGTTGGCTGTCTTCGCCGGAGTGCGGGAGTTCCCCGTAAGAGTCAAGTGCGCCACCCTGGCGTGGCATACCCTGAAAGCCGCGATCTCGGATGGCGGTGAGGCCGCCTCGACCGAGTAGAAGAGCCTGGGGAAGGGTAACCAATGACAGTTAGTAGCAGCCTAGAGGTCGGGAAGCTCGAACCTTCGGCCTGGGAGCTGACCGAGCTGCTGCCCGAGCCGAGCGAAGAGGTCATCGTCGAGCGCCTGGCCTCCATCGAAGCCATGGTGCAGTCCTTCGAAGGTAGACGGGGGGAGCTGTCTGCCGATATGGGACAGGAGATGCTCCTCGCAGTCGTCCGGCAGTACGAGGACCTGGTGGAACAGGTGGAAGTGCTGGCAGCCTACGGGAATCTCTGGTTCGCCTCCGACACACTGGACCAGGCCGCTCTGAATTTCAAGAATCGGATCGAGCAGGTTCTGACAGATGCCCAGAACAGGGTGCTCTTCTTCGTCTTGTGGTGGAAGCAGGTCGATGATGAGGCCGCCGCTATCCTGCTGCCTTCGGGCTCTCTGTACGCCGACTATCGTCATTTCCTTCAGAATCTGCGACGGCTTCGACCCTTCACCCTCGCGGAGCACTCCGAACAACTGATCAATCTGAAGGATGCTGACGGCATGGATGCAGTGCTGACGCTGTATTCCATGCTCACCAACAGACTGGAGTTTCACCTGGAGATCGAGGGCGAGCAGAAGGTCCTGACCCGAGATCAGCTTGTGTCGAATGTCCACTCACCGAATCCCGATCTGCGTCAGGCCGCCTATCGTGAGCTGTTTCGGGGCTTCGGGTCCGAGTCCACCCTGTTGGGCCAGATCTACATCCATCGGCTCCGCGACTGGTATAGCGAGAACGTTCAGTTGCGCGGCTTTGCCTCTCCGATCGCAGTTCGCAACAAGGCCAATGACATCCCCGATGAGGCGGTCGAAACCTTGCTAGAGGTCGTGCGCGAGAAGAGCAGCGTCTACCAGCGATACTTTCGCCTCAAGGCCGAGTGGTTGGGCGTGGAGCGCCTCCGGCGCTACGATCTTTACGCGCCGCTTGCCGGGTCCCAGAAGGAGATTCCGTACTCGGAGGGTGTGGGCCTGGTCCTCGACACCTTCGCATCCTTTCACCCCGAAATGGCTGCCAAGGCCGAGCGGATCTTTGCCGAAAGACACATCGACAGCGCCATCCGCAAAGGCAAGAAGGGGGGCGCCTTCTGCTACACAGTGCTGCCGAGTCAAACACCCTGGCTATTGGCGAACTACACCGGCCAGGTGAGAGATGTCGCCACCCTGGCCCACGAGCTCGGCCATGCGATCCACAGCATGATGGCAGCCGATCACTCGGTGCTGACCCAGCATCCCGTGTTGCCTCTTGCCGAAACGGCTTCGGTCTTCGCCGAGATGCTACTCACGGATCGCCTGTTGGCGGAGGAGCGAGATCCACTGGCAATTCGTGAGCTACTGGCGTCGGCAATCGATGACAGCTACGCAACGGTGCTTCGACAGGCCTTCTTTGTCCGCTTCGAGATCGCGGCCCACGATGCAGTGCGGGCCGGCAAATCGGTTGCCGAGCTGAATTCGCTCTACCTGGCCGATTTGGAGGAGCAGTTCGGCGACAGCGTGGAGATCGATCCTGATTTCCAGCACGAATGGATCACGATCCCCCACATGTACCAGACTCCGTTCTACTGTTACGCCTATAGCTTCGGGCAATTGCTGGTGCTGGCGCTGTATCAGCGCTACAAGGAAGAGGGCCAAGCCTTCATCTCCGGCTATCTGGAGCTTCTGGCGGCCGGCGGATCCCAACGCCCACAGGAGATCTTGTCAAAGATCGGTGTCGACATCACCGACCCGGAGTTTTGGCGAGGTGGATTCTCGGTAGTCGAAGATCTGATCGACCAGTTGGAGACGATCACTCGCTAGTCACCTTCTCCAATCCGGGCAGATACAGAGAGTTGAAGAGCAGCTTGAACGTGCGCACGGTTTGTGCGCGATGCTGGGGGCGAAACCCGATCAGCACGACGCGACCCTCGCCGACGCGATATTCGACTACTGCGGCGCGTCGTTCCAAGAGGTCAGCGCCTTTGATGTAGCCGCTCAACGGGATGTCGGCCTCGTCATCCGGGTAACGGGCAATCACCTGGCGCCCGAAACGGGGGTCGGGTACCCGGGTCTGAAAGGCCGCCGAGTCGGCAAAATAGGCGGCCTCTTCGGGTCTCATGCCAAACCCAACCGGGTGGTCGACATCCACCAGCAATCTGACCATGGTGCCAGGTGCTGAGAACTGACCCTCCTCGATTCCATCGAGAACGTTGGCTACCGGCAAGCCGAACAGCTCGATGAAGTACTTGGTCGATGAGTCCAGTGCCACTACTGTGCCGCCCGCCTCGACCCATTTCTTGATCTCTTCCTCACCTTCGGGCGCAATCCCACCCGAATAGTCCGGCGGCAAAGGCGTCCAGAACTGTTTGGCCCAGGGAGAGTCGGGCTCTCCTTTCGTGATGATCGAAGATCCGACGTCGGGGAACAGGAGCACGTCCACGGCGCCCCGAAAGGAGCCTTCTTTTATGTCCTGGTTGTTCAGATTGATGAAGGGGAAGTCGTACTGTTCCAGGATCCATCGGGTCCAACCTTCGTCCATGCTGGCCACCCACGGCTTGAATAGCCCAATGCGAGAGGTGCTGACGCGCAGGCGATCTCCCGACGGATTGGACTCGAGTGCGCGGACCGGCAGGTGCAGCTCGTCGGCCAGTGCGACTGCCTCGCTGAGGGAGAGTGTGCCGGGTGGCAGCCAGAGGTCTCCAACCTGACCCCCTTCAGGCGGCGCCAGCAGCCAGTAGACATCTTTGCCTTCCTTCAGCAGGCGATTGAGCGCTTTGAAAGCCGAGTCCGAGCTGTGAGGGATGAGATATCCACCAGCGTTCTCGATGAGGGTCACCTCAGGCCAGATGGGTGTCTCGACCCGCCTCAGCGTCTCGGGGAGGGATTGATCGGTCTCGACTACATCGACGCCGAGTGCGATAGGCAGCGACCAGGAGGTCACGTCGTAGGGCGGATAGATCGGCCCACCCTCGTAGGGGACCACCTCCGGATAGCGCTGGGGTCGAAGCATGGTGAGCAAGAAGGCACGATAAGGCTGGGCGGCGGGGATGAAGTGGGTTCCCGCCGGGTAGGTCGTCATGCCCAGCTGCAAAGGTAGATCGGAGGTGTAGATCCTGATGCCGTGCTCCAGGAGCAGCTCCACCATCCGGCCTGCCGCCACCGGGTCGTGCTGGTCCACAGAAACGACCCAGGCGGAGGGCGATTCGGTCATGCCCGCCCCAGCCGCCTCTTGAGCCATGCGGTAGAAGTTGCGCAGAAATTCTGTGCGGTTCTCCGACACGGTCTCCACCAGCGCCCAGGTGGCCACCAGTTCGTAGTCCACGATGTCTCTCAAGGTCCAATTGCCGCCTGGCCACGGAGACGGGAAGTTGGCTCTACGGGTGTATTCGGGTAGACCTTTTCGCCCTCCGCTGAGCTCGCTGGCATCGATCTGGATCGGCGTGGCGATCCGCGCACTGGCTACCTCGGTCAGCAGGCCGGTGACATTCTTCCACCAGGCTGTATTGCGAGTGCCTCCCGGCCAGTAGCTGTCGAAGATCATGTTGTGACCGACTCCGGTGCGACCCGACTCCTCGAGGCGAAAGCTCATGTTGGTGCCGATCAGGTCGGCTTGGCGAAAGATCAAAGAGTGAATCTCGGGAGCCAACGGATCGGTCTGCGGGGGGACGAACATTCGAGGTCCCGTGGAGCCCATCTGGTGCTCGTCCAGGAATACCTGTGGGAACCACCGGTGGTAGAGGACCTGATTGACGACTCGAGACTCCTTCTGGGTCAGCATGTAGAAGTCCCGATTGTTGTCGTGGCCGACGTAATGGTGGTAGAGCCAGGGCATCTGGCCGCCTTCGAACTCGGTGCCGAGGTGCTCGTTGTACCAGTCGACAACCATGACCTGGCCGTCAGGGTTGATCGATGGCATGAGTAGGACGATGATCTCTTCCATCCAGGCCAGCTTCTCGGGTTCGACGGTGGTGGCGAAGTCGTAGACGAACTCCATGGCCATCTGGGTGGAGCCCACCTCTGTCGAGTGGATGGTGCAGGTGACGAGAGCAATAGCCTTGCCTTCATCGATCAGGAGTGCGGCTTCGTCTGCGGTCAGCTGGTCGGCGTTTGCTAGTCGGCGCGCGATCTCTCGATAACGGTCGAGGTTTGGCTGATTGGCCTCGGCGGTGAGAACCACCGCCACCATCTCGTTGCCGAGCGTCGACTCCCCCGCCTCGTCGATGGAAACTCTGTCGGAAGCAGCCGCTACCTGTCGCAAATAGGAGAGGACCTGGGGATAGGAGGCGAGCTTGCGCTCGGCTCCAACCGGGTGCCCCAGAAACTCTTCGGGTGTCGGTGGGGCTGCTGATACCGCCGTGGTCAGCAGTAGTCCGACGATCAGAGCTGGAAGCTTGTCGCGCATTGAATCCCTCCAGAATTGAAGACGCGGTATCACCCGCCAGGCCGCAGGCTGGCCGGAAGGCTAGCACAGCCGCAAGACTCATCAATCGCACCATGCGAGGTGATCAGGCTGATGACGGCCTCTCAACAGATCCGTTAGAATGAGTGTTTCCTGGTCAGCGAAGGATTTCAGAAGGAGACACCATGTCCAAGCTCCCACTTTTTCTGCTCGTACTTGTTCCTCTAGTCAGTGCCACAGCCTGTGGTCCCAAGGCGGACTCGCCGGCCCCCGAGGCTTCCTCAGAGCCTGCTGCGCAGGTGGTCGAAGTCGTCGAGGAAGCCCTGGTAGCCGTGGCTGTCCTGACGCCTCGTGCTGGTACCGAGGTTGCGGGCACCGTGACATTCACCCAGACCGGAGAGGGTGTGGTCGTCGCGGCCCACGTCTCTGGGGTCGCTCCGGGACTCCACGGGATACACCTGCACGAAAAGGGTGACTGCAGCGCCGAGGACTTCACTTCGACTGGCGGTCACTTCAATCCCACCGAAGATCCGCATGGTGGCCCGAACGACTCGATCCGCCACGCCGGTGACTTCGGCAACATCGAGGTAGGGGCCGATGGCTCGGGCCACCTCGAGCTCCTCACCGACATGCTGACGGTCGAGCCCACCACCGAAACCACGGTCATCGGCCGGGCCGTAATCCTGCACGAGGGTGAGGATGACCTCGAAACTCAGCCCACCGGAGCAGCCGGCGCGCGGCTGGCTTGTGGCACCGTCGTCATGGAGGGCCTCGAAGAGGTTCCGGGGATGGAGGAGATCGAAGTCGAAGAGGAATCGCCGAATCCAGAGGCGGTTTACTGAAGAGTTCCTCTGACTCCGCAAGCTGGCCGGCTACAGCCGGCGTCCTGACGTTGCTGGTGGCCTTGCCGCGAACGAATCGAGGAGCACCTGCGCCTGATCCAGGTGGACGCAGCCGCTGACCGCGAGTCGCACCTGGGTGTTGCAGCGATCCCGGTCGCTCTTCTTCCCCGCACGGGTACCGAGGCCCCGGTCTCGTAACCGGTGACGTAGAATACGCCGACGCTCGCGGAAAACATCGCGAAGAAACGGCAGAACCAGGTCTGGTGAGGTGGTTCATGACCATCCCATGGACCTCGAGGTACAGGAGTCATGAATACGGAAGCGGAAAGCAGTCCCCTCGAGCAGGATCTCGACTCACAGGAGACCCAGGAGTGGAAGGAGGCGCTCGAGGAGGTCATCGAAAGAGACGGTCCCCAGAGGGCTCACTTCCTGATCGAGGCCCTGGTCGACAAGGCGCGGCGCACCGGTGCCTATCTGCCCTATAGCGCGACCACGGCCTACCTGAACACGATTCCTGTGCACCAGGAAGAGCGGCGAAAGGGCGATGCGGCATTGGAGCGCCGGATCAAGAGCATCATCCGCTGGAATGCCATGGCCATGGTGGTGAGAGCCAATCGAGAGGGTCGAGACCTCGGGGGTCACATCGCCACCTATCAGTCCGTGGCGACCCTGCTGGAGATTGGATTCAATCACTTCTTTCACGGCCCAGGCGACGATCACCGGTGCGACCTGGTGATGATCCAGGGTCACAGTTCGCCAGGCGTCTATGCGCGGGCCTTTCTCGAGGGACGGATCACCGAAGAACAGATGGCCAACTTCCGGCAGGAGGTGGACGGTGAGGGTCTTCCCTCCTATCCCCATCCGTGGCTGATGCCGAACTTCTGGCGCTTCCCCACTGTTTCCATGGGGCTTTCATCGATTTCGGCGATCTACCAGGCGCGGTTCATGAAGTACCTGCACAACCGGGGTATCGTCGATACCGATGGCCGCAAGGTCTGGGCTTTCCTGGGCGACGGGGAGATGGACGAGCCGGAGTCGCTGGGGGCCATCTCCCTCGGCTCGCGGGAGAAGCTGGACAATCTCATCTTCGTCATCAACTGCAACTTGCAGCGTCTCGATGGTCCGGTGCGCGGCAACGGCAAGATCATCCAGGAGCTGGAGGCGGTGTTCCGGGGTGCCGGATGGAACGTGATCAAAGTCATCTGGGGCTCGAACTGGGACCCACTGCTGGCCAAGGACACTTCAGGACTGCTGCGGCAGCGAATGGAAGAGACCATAGATGGCCAGTATCAGGCCTACGTCACAGCTGATGGCGACTACATTCGCCAGCACTTCTTCGGTGCCTATCCGGAGCTCGCAGAGATGGTGGCGAACATGTCCGATCAAGAGCTCTGGCGTCTCGGTCGAGGCGGACACGATCCCCAGAAGGTCTACGCCGCCTATGCGGCGGCCGTCAAGCACACTGGACAGCCGACCGTGATTCTGGCCAAGACGGTGAAGGGCTACGGGATGGGTGAGGCGGGCGAAGGCCAGAACATCACCCACCAGCAGAAGAAGATGGGCGAGGAGGAGCTGCGCAAGTTCCGCGATCGATTCAACATTCCAGTAGCCGAAGATCGATTGGAGGAGCTGCCGTTCTACAAGCCGGCCGAAGACAGTGCTCCCATGCGGTATCTGCGGGAGCGCCGCGAGGCCCTCGGAGGCTACATACCCATTCGCAGGCCGGAAGCGGCAGAGACTTTGGAGATCCCCGCCCTGTCCACCTTCAGCGCAGTGACCGAAGGCAGTGGCGACCGTGAGGTCTCAACCACTATGGCCTTCGTTCGACTCCTCATGTCCCTGACCCGCGACAAGAAGATCAAGGAACATATCGTTCCGATCGTGGCGGACGAGGCGCGGACCTTCGGTATGGAAGGCATGTTCCGCCAGGTCGGCATCTACGCACCCACGGGGCAGCTCTATACGCCGGAGGATTCGGATCAGCTGGCCTACTACCGCGAAGAGAAACACGGCCAGATTCTGCAAGAAGGCATCTCCGAGGCAGGCTCGCTGTCGTCATGGATTGCCGCCGGTACCTCGCACGTCAACCACGGCATCCCGATGGTGCCATTCTTCATCTTCTACTCCATGTTCGGATTCCAACGTATCGGTGATCTGATCTGGGCAGCCGCCGACATGCAGGCCAAGGGCTTTCTCATGGGTGCCACCTCGGGGCGCACGACCCTCAATGGGGAGGGGCTCCAGCACCAGGATGGCCACAGCCACCTGTTGTCGTCCACGGTTCCCAACTGCCGCTCGTACGATCCGACCTTCGGTTACGAGCTGGCAGTGATCCTCCAAGATGGTCTGAAGAGGATGTATTCGGACGACGAGTCGGTCTTCTACTACATCACTCTGCTGAACGAGAACTACGCTCACCCACCCATGCCGAAGGGGGTCGAGGAGGGCATTTGCAAGGGCATGTATCTTCTGCAAAAGGGAGCGCGGGGCAAGGCGAAATCGGTCCCACCCCGTGTGCAGCTCCTGGGTAGCGGCTCGATCCTTCGGGAGATCATCGCGGGTGCCGAGCTCTTGAAGAAGGACTTCGGCGTCGAGTCCGATGTCTGGAGCACGACCAGCTTCACCCAGCTACGGCGGGAGGGCATGGCCACCGAGCGATGGAATCGACTCCACCCAACTGAGAAGGCGAAGAAGAGCTATGTCGAACAGTGCCTCGCAGGCCAAGATGGCCCGGTGATCGCCTCGACGGACTACATGAGAGCGGTGGCCGACCAGATCCGGCCTTTCGTACCCGGACGCTATCTGACCTTGGGCACCGACGGCTTCGGCCGGAGTGATACCCGCCAGCAGCTGCGGCGCTTTTTCGAAGTCGATCGCTATCAGGTGGTCGTGGCGGCTCTCAAAGCCCTGGCCGACGATGACGAGGTCCCGGCCGCCAAGGTCGGCGAGGCGATCCAGAAGTACGACATCGATCCCGAGGCGCCGGATCCGTGGACGGTGTAGGGAGCTGACCGATGCCCAATACACAAGAGATCAAGGTTCCAGACATCGGCGATTTCGACGCCGTCGAGATCGTCGAGGTGCTGGTGAATCCGGGTGACATGGTCGAAGTCGAAGACCCTCTGATCACCCTGGAGAGTGACAAGGCGACGATGGAGGTGCCGTCACCGCTCGCTGGCAAGGTGGTCGAGGTCAAGGTCAAGATGGGAGACAAGGTGGGCGAGGGTGCGGTCATCCTGGTGTTGGAAGTTGACGAAGTTGCAGCTGCTGAAAGGGAGCCCGAGCCGATTCCAGAGCAGTCGACACAAGAGGACCCTTCACCTCCCAAGTCCGAGACCGTGGAGAAGCTGTCGGCCCCAGAGGCCGCGGCGCCAGCGTCTCCGACCCCAGCAACTCCGGCTCCACGTTCCGACCTGTCGCTGGCACCTGTCGACGAGTTTCCGCACACCACGACCTACGCCAGCCCGGCCGTACGACGCTTCGCCCGAGAGTTGGGAGTTAACCTGCCGAGGGTGAAGGGCACCGGTCGGAAGGGGCGTGTCCTGAGGGAGGACGTGCAGGGTTTCGTCAAGAAGACCCTGTCTCAACCACAAGGCCCGGGCGCCGCGGGGTTGCCCGAGATGCCGGTCATCGATTTCTCCCGCTTTGGAGAAGTCGAGCGCCAGCCGCTGACCCGCATCCAGATGATCTCCAAGACCAATGTGCATCGCAGTTGGTTGCATGTTCCCCATGTCACGCAGCACGACGAGGCGGACATCACCGAGATGGACGTTTTTCGACGCGCTCACGCAGAAGAAGCCAAAGCTCGAGGCTTCAACCTGACTCCCGTCGCGTTCTTGATGAAAGCGACGGTGGGTGCGTTACAGCAGTTTCCTCGCGTCAACAGCTCGCTCGACCCTGACGGCGAGCATGTGATCTTGAAGAAGTACTACCACCTCGGCGTCGCGGTAGACACGGAGCAGGGTCTGATGGTGCCGGTCATCCGCAACGTCGACCAGAAGGGGATTCTCGAGCTGGCGCAAGAGTTGGCTGAAACCAGCGAGCAGGCCCGACAGGGCAAGCTGCGGCCCGACCAGATCCAGGGGGCGTCTTTCACCATAACCAGTCTCGGAGGAATCGGCGGCACCGATTTCACACCGATCGTCAACGCTCCCGAGGTGGCGATTCTCGGAGTGTCCCGCGCGTCGATGAGGCCGGTCTGGAGTGGCGACGACTTCGTCCCGCGGCTGGTGCTGCCCATCTCGCTGTCCTATGACCACAGGGTCATCGACGGTGCTCTCGGTGTGCGATTCACGACCTACCTTTGTGGACTGCTCTCGGATCTGCGTCGCCTCCTGCTCTAGCAACGGATGAAGGGAACTGGCATGGATGAAAGAGCGGAGGTCCTCGTTCTCGGTGGCGGCCCCGGAGGCTACACCGCGGCCTTCAGGGCTGCTGATCTTGGCAAGAAGGTGGTTCTCGTCGAGCGTCACTCGAGGCTCGGAGGGGTTTGCCTGAACGTCGGATGCATACCGTCGAAGTCACTCCTGCATGTGGCTCGGGTCATTGAAGAGGCGGCCGATCTCGGCCCTCGCGGAGTCACCTTCGGCAAGCCGAAGTTGGATCTCGACAAGATCCGGGGCTTCAAGCAGTCGGTCGTAGATCGCCTGACGAAGGGTCTCGGGGCACTGGCCAAGCAACGCAAGGTGGAGGTGATCCAGGGAGAAGGTCACTTCACTTCGGCCAACACTCTCGCTGTCGAGTCGGGCTCGGAAACGAAGACGATTCGCTTCGAGAGCGCCATCGTGGCGGTCGGTTCTCGAGTCGTCGAGATTTCGGGCGTCCCCTATGAGGACCCGCGGGTGATCGACTCGACCGGAGCCCTGGAGCTGCAGGATATTCCGCAGCACCTGCTGGTCGTCGGCGGCGGCATCATCGGGCTCGAGATGGCCTCTGTTTACGGCGCGCTGGGCTCGCAGCTCACCATCGTCGAGATGCTGGATCGGCTCATACCCGGCTGCGACCCGGATCTCGTCAAACCGCTCGAGCGTCGGCTGAAGCGCCGCTATAGGGCCAAGATCTACCTCGAGACCAGGGTGTCCGGAATCAAGGCTCTGAAGAGCGGCCTCAAGGTCACCTTCGAGGGCGAGAAGGCGCCGGAGCCGAGTGCTTTCGACAAGGTACTGGTGTCGGTGGGAAGGCGACCGAATGGAGATCGAATCGGTGCCGAGGCGGCAGGGCTGGAGGTCGATGAGCGGGGTTACCTACCGGTCGATTCTCAGCAGCGCACCAACGTGCCACACATCTTCGCCATCGGCGATGTCACGGGCCAGCCGATGCTGGCCCACAAAGCGACCCATGAAGGCAAGGCAGCGGCGGAAGTGGCCGCTGGGCTCAAGAGTGGTTTCGATGCTCGGGTCATACCCTCCGTGGCCTACACGGATCCCGAGATCGCCTGGGTCGGGTTGACCGAGACCGAAGCCGAAGCGCAGGGCGCGGCCTACGAGAAGGGTGTGTTTCCCTGGTCTGCAAGTGGGCGCTCCCTGGGGATGGGTAGGAGTGATGGCCTGACCAAGATCCTCTTCGACCCCTTGTCGAAACGGGTGTTGGGGGGGGGGATCGTCGGCCCGAATGCCGGGGATCTGATAGCCGAAATCGCGCTGGCCATCGAAATGGACTGTGAAGCGGCCGATCTGAGCCTCACCATCCATCCGCACCCCACCCTCTCAGAGACGGTCGGACTCGCCGCCGAGGCTTTCGAAGGCACCATCACGGATCTCTACGTGCCCAAGAAGAGCGGCGCCTGAGTGATTTGAAGTCGTTTGCGGAACAGGAAACAGCAGGAGGACTCCCCATGACAAAGACCCCCGAGGAAATGGCAGCCTCAATGATCGCCAATCTCGAAGACAAGACGGGCAAGGACCTGGCTGGGTGGCTCGAGATCACCAAGGCCAGCGGGCTCGAGAAGCACGGTCAGATCGTCAAGCTCTTGAAGTCGGAGCATGGCATGACCCACGGCTACGCGAATCTGGTGGCCCATGAGACCCTGAGCGCCGGACTGGCTCAGCCGACTGTGAACGACCTGGTCGAGAATCAGTACTCTGGAGCCAAAGCGGACTTGCGTCCCGTCTACGACGCCCTGATCGCGGAGATCTCGAAGTTCGGGCCAGACCTCGAGATCGCCCCCAAGAAGACCTACGTCAGCCTGCGACGCAACAAGCAGTTCGGTCTCATCCAGCCTTCCACGAAGACCCGGGTGGATGTGGGAATCAATCTCCAGGGCAACGAGGCCACCGACCGGCTCGAAGCCTCTGGGAGTTTCAACGCCATGGTGTCTCACCGGGTGCGCCTGACTGGGGCCGATGAAGTCGACCCCGAGCTCATCGGCTGGCTGCAAGCGGCGTACGACGCGTCATGAGCGACCGCGAGAACCGAGTACAGACTCGGCATCCCGATCCGACGAAGTCGATGCCAGCGATTGACCGCTGGAAGTACGAAGCCGTGCGCAAGGCGATTCTGGCTGCCGTTCCCACGACTGGTGAGGGGCAGCTCTTCAAGGAGCTTCCAGGCAAGGTCCGAGAGGCCATCCCCGCCGAGTCTCTCGAGAATCTGGGCTCGGTCTCCTGGTACACGACCACCGTGAAGCTGGACCTCGAGGCCCGCCGCGAGCTGAAGCGGGTTCCCGGCTCGCGGCCCCAACGACTTCTGCGATGCTGAAGACTCTTCTCGACGCCCTCGATACATACGGGAGATGGTTGGAGCGGAGACGCCAGGCCAAGCAGGGGCAGAGCGAGGCGCAAACCAGGGCTATCCGAAGTGTCCTCCTGGCGGTCTCTTCAACTCGCGCCTATCTTTACGATCTGCGCCAGGGAAAAAGACAGGACCGAAGCCGGGAGAAGGAACTGTCCAGGCTTTGGACCGACGCGGCTATCGATGTCCGGAGTGTGGATCAGCGGCTTTCGAGCATCGCTGTTGTGAGCTCACTTGGTTGGGCCGATCCCGACCTGCAGGATGATTCGAAGCACGGGCGAATTGAAGACCAACTGGAACTGATCCAGCGTCAATGCGAGTGGTTGCTGGAGCAGTCTTGAAGACTGCGGTTCGATGGTCGCCTGTCCCTCTTGGCGAGGGTCTGGCGCTGTGCCCCGAGCCGGGACCTCCGACTCGAGGGTTGCCGGGCCCACGATTCGGGACTCGTCGAGCTGAGCTACGTTCGAGCCGAGGCCAACCCTGAAGGATCGAGAGAGAGACCGCGATGATCGAGTTCGAGAAATTCACCCACCTGACGTTCGATTGCTACGGCACGATCATCGATTGGGAGACGGGAATCCTGTCTGCCGTGCATCCCGTGTTGGAGCGCCACGGGATCACCATTGATGAGGCCGAGATACTGCAGTTGTACGCTGGACTCGAGGCAGAGCAGGAAGCCGGTGCCTACAAGCCTTACAGGCAGGTCCTGATGGGAGTGATGGGGGGCTTCGGGGAGGAGTTGGGATTCACTCCGTCGGAGGCCGACCTCTTGGCTTTGCCAGAGTCGGTCGGGGGGTGGCCACAATTTCCCGACAGCGTCGAAGCGCTGCAGCGCCTGCAGTTGGGCTTCGAGCTGGTCATCCTGTCCAACATCGACGACGACCTGTTCACCGCGACGGAGGAGGGGTTGGGAGTCGACTTCGACGAGGTCATCACCGCCGAACAGGTCGGGAGTTACAAGCCTTCCCGGCGGCACTTCGATGTGGCCCTCGACAGGCTGCTGGTGCCGCGGCTGCAGGTTCTGCACGTGGCGCAAAGCCTGTTTCACGATCATGCTCCTGCCAAGCGTCTGGGTTTCACCACCGTCTGGGTGAATCGGCCGAGTCGATGTCCGGGGATTGGGGTTGCCCCACCAACTCGATGCTCGCCTGATCTGGAGGTCCCCGATCTCGAGAGTCTCGCGGAGCTAGCTGGTATATGAGCGTTGACGACGCAGATTATCTGCACACTGGGATAGACTTCGATAGATGAGCATGCGAGCCAGAGTCGCACGGTACAGCCCGGCTGAGGAGATCGCCAACAGCATCACCCATGGCGTCGGCCTGCTGCTTGCCATCGGTGGGTTGGCGACGCTGG
This sequence comes from Thermoanaerobaculia bacterium, assembly GCA_947259195.1. Classification (GTDB taxonomy): domain Bacteria; phylum Acidobacteriota; class Thermoanaerobaculia; order Multivoradales; family JAHEKO01; genus JAUVRX01. The sequence continues at coordinate 30,941 of CAMYLC010000090.1, forward strand.
TTGCGTTTGCAGCCCTGCGCGGTACCGCCTGGCACATCGTCGGCTGCAGCATCTTCGGTGCGACACTGGTCCTTTCCTACTTGACCTCGACGCTCTACCACAGCGTGCCCACGGTTCGGGCGAAGTCGATTCTGCGAATCTTCGATCACTGTGCGATCTTTTTGCTCATCGCGGGAACCTACACGCCGTTCATGCTGGTGAATCTGCGTGGGCCATGGGGCTGGTCCCTTTTCGGGGTCGTTTGGGGCATCGCCACTCTAGGCATCGTCTTCAAGGTGACCATGTTGCGAAAGTGGACTGTCGTTTCGGTGGCTTTGTACGTCGCCATGGGTTGGGTCGTGGTGGTCGCGACCAAGCCGATGCTCTCTGCGGTTGCTCCCGGAGGTCTGCTGCTGCTCCTCCTCGGCGGCCTGGCATACACGGGTGGTGTCGCCTTCTATGCCTGGCGTCGGATGCCGTATCACCACGCCATCTGGCACCTGTTCGTCCTGGCCGGCAGCGTATTTCATTTCTTCGCCGTGCTCTTCTACGTGATTCCTCTCGGCGGCTCCTGAGGGGCGTCACGTCGAGGATTCGGCCTATCGCCGTGACTGATCGCGACAGACAATCAAGACTCGTCCTAGTCAAGCACTCTCTACCGGAGATGCAGATTCAGGCGGAGTCGCGGTTCTGGAAGCTGTCCGAGGAAGGGCGCAAGCGGTGCGCTTCTCTGGCGGACAAGCTTCGGCGCTTCGATCTCGCTCGGATCGTCTCCAGCAATGAGCCGAAGGCAGTGGAGACGGCAGAGCTCGTGGCGTCCCAGCTGACCCGCACTCATATCGTCCGGCCGGATTTGCAGGAGATCGATCGCACAGGACTCGGATTCGTCGGCCTGGAGGCTTATCAAGAGACCTTCAGACGGTTCTTCGCCGAGCCTGACCGAGTCGTGATGGGATCCGAAACGGCCGAAGAGGCACGGGCGCGGTTCACCGCAGCCGTCGAGGGTGTGCTCGAAGAGTTTCCCGATGAGACGCTGGCAATCGTGACTCATGGAACGGTGATCTCTCTACTGGTCTCCGAGCCTACCCCCGAAGATCGATTTCGCCTCTGGAGGCGGCTCGGGATGCCCTCGTATGTCGTCGTCTCGAGGCCGACGCTCGAGATCGTCGAAGAGTTCTACGGCGTCGACTGAGCCGGAAGCCGGCCGAGAGGACCGGGGAGGATACCGAGAATGGTACCGGGAATGAAGTACCACCACATCGGGATTCCGACTCGAGAGAAACGAGACGACGCGGAGTATCTGCCCGCTTTCAAGGTGTACGTCTCGAGCTTCGATCGCGGTTCGTTCGGCATCGAATGGATGAGATTCGAGGACGATAGCCCAGTTCCAGACCTTGTAAAGACAGTTCCCCACGTCGCCTTCGAGGTGCCCGATCTCACGACCGCCATCGCTGGTAAAGAGCTGCTGATCGAGCCCAACAGCCCTTCAGAAGGCGTCACCGTAGCCTTCATTGTCGATGACGGGGCGCCAATCGAATTTCTCGAGTTCTCACAGCCTCGAACCGATTGAGGACTGATTCGTGAGTCGAAAGGGCCGGCGCCGAAAGCTCTGGCCGCGCGCATTGGGCTCGATCGTCGTGCTAGCTATCGGCTTACCGTTCCCGATCGTCTTGCCTTGGCGCTGGCTCGAGCCGCCGGATAGCGCCTTCATGATTCGGGCCCGGGGTGAAGGTGCGGATATCGATCAGCGGTGGGTCTCATGGGAGTCGATTTCGCCTCATCTGCCCATAGCGGTCGTAGCGGCAGAGGACCAGAAGTTTCCCGAGCACCGTGGCTTCGACACCGAGTCGATCCGGTCTGCCCTGGAGGAGGAAGGCTCCAAGGGGCGAGGCGCCAGCACGATCTCACAGCAGGTCGTCAAGAACCTCTTTCTCTGGCCTGGCAGAAGCTTGACCCGCAAGGGAATCGAGGCCTATCTCACCTTTTTCCTCGAGATTCTCTGGCCGAAGCAGCGAATCCTCGAGGTCTATTTGAATGTGGCCGAGTTCGGTCCCGGAATCTTCGGGGCCGAAGCCGCCGCTCAGACCTTCTTCGGCAAACCGGCCTCGCAGCTGAGTGCGCGGGAGTCGGCTCTGATGGCGACCGTGCTGCCGAGTCCGAAGCGGATGTTTCCGGGCCGACCATCCCCATATATGGAAGGGAGAGCCGGCTGGATCTTGCGCCAGATGGAGCAGCTGGGCGGCCCAAGCTATCTGGAGGGAATGTAGTCGGGGCTGGTCTGGTCTCGACTCGCTAGAATGACCGAACCGTTGAAAGGAGCTCCATGCTGGATCGGGATCGATGGGAGGGCCTTTTCGAGCGTTTCTTGCAGGACCGGGTAGAGACCGATCCGGCTCATGGGATGGACCATGTGAGACGGGTAGTGGCCAACGCGCTGCAACTAGCGGAGACCGAAGAAGCCAGGCTTGAAGTGGTCTTGCCTGCAGCCTGGCTGCACGATTGCGTAGTCGTCCCCAAGAAGTTCCCCGACAGATCGACTGCCTCCACGATGGCGGCCCGGACGGCTCGTGAGTGGCTGCAGACCGAGGGCTACGATCCGACCAGCCTCGACGAGATCGAGCACGCTATCGTCGCCCACAGCTTCTCGGCTGGAATCCGTCCCCAGACGATCGAAGCCAAGGTGGTTCAGGATGCGGATCGACTCGACTCACTGGGTGCCATCGGAATCGCAAGGTGCTTGATGCTGGGAGGCAGCCTGGATCGCCCCCTCTATGACATGGGTGATCCCTTCTGCGAGGGGCGAGATCCCGAAGACTCAGTCTTCACGATCGATCACTTCTACACCAAGCTGCTCCTCTTGGGCGAGAGAATGCAGACCGACTCGGGGCGCAAACAAGCCGTGCGGCGTACGGAGTTCATGATCGCCTACCTGCAAGAACTGGCGCTGGAGGTCGGCGCAGATCAGGTGGACTGAGATCCGGTGGGCAGGTTGGGCGTCTCGTCTGTTGTTGAACGCGAGAGGTCTCGGTTGGAGTAGGCTGTCTACAAGGAGGACTCCATGAAACTAGATGTCAGGGCATTCGCGATCACCTGTGGAATCCTGTTGGGACTGGGGCTGTTCATGGTGACCTGGTGGATCATCATCCTCGATGGTCCGTCAGACCGCACGACCTTCATTGGTCAGATCTACCGAGGCTACGGCCTCCATGCAGCTGGCAGTGTGATGGGTCTGATCTGGGGCCTGGTGGATGGTGCGATCGGGGGCGCCATCTTTGCTTGGCTCTACAACATCCTGGCCAGTCGTTCCTAGAGCGCCGCTTCCGGCAACTGATCCAATGTGTCGATTCGGCGCTGGGTACCCGAGGTGCTATCGTTCGCGAAATCCTCTTTGAGGGTCGATCCATGATGAAGAAGGTCAAGGCGATCGTGATGGGCCGCGTGCAGGGTGTTTGGTTCAGAGCCAACACGATGCAGGAGGCGAAGCTGCTTGGAGTCCGTGGATACGCCCGGAATCTGCCGGACGGCTCGGTTGAGATCGTCGCCGAGGGCGAAGCCGCTGCGGTGGATACTCTGATCGCGTGGGCGGGAGAGGGCCCCCCTCTGGCCGTGGTAAGCCATGTGCGGGTGGAGGACCTGGACTATGACGACGAGTTTTCCAACTTTGCAGTCCGACATTGATCCATGTTGTCGGCGAGACGGGCGGAAGCAAGTTGAAAAGGAGATAGATCATGTGTCGACCGTCGTGTTTCCAAAGGGAGAGGATCCGACCAGAGTGACCTCGTCGACGCAGTCGGGTGGCATCTTGGAGTTCACTATTTCGATCAGCCCCGACGAGACCACCCTCACCTACGCTGTCGAGCGTCAGGAAGGCGGCAATGTCATCGCATCGCAGAAAGCGACGATTCGACTGGCATCTCAAGGTGAGTAAGCCGAGCAAGAACTGTCAAGAACTTCTGTAACGACTTGGCGCTGGTCTTCGCGAGAGGAGGCCGACTGGTGTTCATCGAGCACATCCACCACATCATGGTTCGGGAGCTTCGCGGAATGAAGAACGAGCTTCTGGCCTATCAGGACGAGGGGGATATTTGGCGGTCTGTGCCGGGCTTGCCGAATTCTGCGGGCACGATTGCCTTACATGTGGCTGGTAATTTACAGCATTTCGTGGGCGCGCAGCTTGGCAAGTCGGGCTACGTCCGAGACCGCGAGGCCGAGTTCGGACGCCGCGACGTCCCTGTGTCCGAGATGGTGAATGAGCTCGACAGAACTGTCGCCGCGCTGGATGCAGCCTTCGCCAAGCTCGAAGATGAGGCAATGGACCATCCATTCCCGCAGGAAATCGCCGGCGTTCGGCCGACCGTAGGAGAGTTCCTCGTCCATCTCGTAGCCCATCTGGCCTACCACTTGGGACAGATCGACTACCACCGACGCTGCGTTACCGAGGATGACACCACGGCTGAGGTTCTCTCTCCCCGCGACCTGAAAGCCACCTAGCCCTATTCCAGGCCGAACAAAGCTGCCTGGCCGATGGGTGAGGAGAAGGCACCGTGCTCGAGCGTCAGGAGCGCTCCGTCTACGAGCTTGCCGGCTTCGTAGGTCTCCAAGGCGTGATCTTCTGACCAGAAGAAGACGCTGTTGCGTCAGTAGGCGTGGATTATGTTGGGCTCGCGAAATGTCGGCCAGTCGATCTGCGGCTCGAAGAACATCGGCTTCGGCCCCGCCAGCTCCGCTTCATACTGCATCTCGCTGTCGACGGTCAGTCGCATTTGCTGGCCACAGTGGCCGCAAGCCGTTTCGATCGTCGCCTTGGTGAGTGTCTCGGTCAATCGCCCTTGCACGAAGGGCGCTACGAAAGCGTCCTCCGCTCAGGCGCCGTAGAGAGGCTCACCAGTGCTGAAAGTGAGCTTGTGGGGAGTCCGATCAGTGGTAACGGGAAAGGCCCAGGAGACGTCTCCTTCGTCGTTGCGGACCAGGAAGAAGAGATTGCGCTCCAGGTCGTCGAGGATCTCGCCCGTACGAGACGCTGAGATGTCCAATTGCCGAGCGAAAGTCTCGGGCTTGATGGGCTGCCCGGTGCGGACCAATTCAGTGACGGCTGAGCGTCGAATCGCGTGATGCTCCTCGGACATGAAGTCGAGCCGCCGCCGGCCGCGCTTGATTGCCTCCAGGACCAACCGCTTCCAATCGACCGTCGGTAGGGATGTCAGAGATCCGTTGCTGATGATGCGAATATCCGAGTCCATGGTGAGTTGTATCTGCCCACTACCTCTCTGCCTCGATTATAGGACCTGGCGCATCCGCGAGCCAGTAGGCTCTCTCGGCTGCGCGGTTATGGCAGAATTGGCAGTAGCAACTCATCACTGATTGGAGCCAAGATGGAACTGAAACGTGCGCTGGCAGCTCTGAAAGCCGCTGGGACCGCGCAGAACCGCAAGGTCTATCGGCGCCACGGCGTCAGCGACCCACTGTATGGCGTCAGCTATGCCATCCAGGGACAGCTGGCCAAACAAAACAAGCACGATACGGAGTTGGCGACCGGTCTCTGGGAGACGGGCAACCATGATGCGCGGATCCTCGCCGCCATGATCGCCGACCCTCGAGAGATCAGAAGCTCACGGTTGGATAAGTGGGTGCGCGATCTGAACAACTACGTCCTGACCGACGCATTCTCCGATCTGGTGAGTCACAGTCCATTCGCCAAAGCCAAGATCGGTAAGTGGACACGATCCCCCAAGGAATTCGTCGGTGCGGCAGGGTGGAATGTCTTGGCCCGCCTGGCAAGACAGGATCCCGAGCTGACAGACGAGGAGCTCGAGGACTACCTGGCGACGATTGAATCCGAGATCCACGGTCGCCAGAACAGGACTCGTCAGTCCATGAACAGCGCCCTGATCGCGATCGGAATTCGCAATCCGAAGCTCGAGCGCAAGGCTCTTGCTGCTGCCAGGAGGATCGGTAAGGTCGAAGTGGATCATGGCGAGACGAGCTGCAAGACTCCTGATCCTGCGGCCTACATCAAGAAGACCGTCGCCAGAAACAAGGCCAGACAGGCTGGCTGATCCAGGTTTGGAAGAGTAAGGAAGGGAATCGGAGAGGAGACCGCCATGACGGACAGTACGCTGAGAGTCATTGCCCAATTGAGAGCCCAGCCGGGTAGGGAGGCCGACCTCAAGCGCGTGCTGGTCGGCCTGATCGAACCCTCCCGCGACGAGACCGGCTGTATCGGCTACGAGCTGCTGGAGAACCTCGAAGATCCGCGAGAGTTCACCTTTGTCGAAGAGTGGCAGGGTGAGTCGGCGCTCGAAGCTCATTTCAGCACCGACCACATAGCCAGAGCAGTACGGGAATTCCCGGTTCTCCTGGCTCAAGAGCTGGACCTCAGGAAGTACCATCGGGTCGATTGAATTGCCGCAGGCTCTGGGTCTGCGGCATCGACAGGGCTGAATGGAAGGCCACTGGAGTCGTTCAATGAAACGGGTACAGCTCATTCATTCGAAGCCGACCGAGGCCGAGGCCCGTGTGAGAACGCTGGAGGCAGCGGGTTACGAGGTCACCTACGAGCTCTTCCAGGGGCCACCGACGCTGCGCCGTCTTCGGGCCGATCCGCCCGACGCCGTGGCGATCGACCTGGAGTGCATGCCCAGCCAGGGACGCGACGTGGCCTTCCTTTTGCGTCAATCGAAAAGCACCCGTGGCCTACCCCTGGTCTTCGCCGGTGGCGATCGGGAGAAGGTCGCCAGGATCGCAGGAGCCTTGCCGGATGCCGTCTACACTTCGTGGGGCCGAATCCGAAGTGGCCTGAAGCGTGCCATCGCTCGACCGCCTGAAGAGCCGATCGTGCCCGCTTCAGCGCTGGCGGGCTACTCGGGGACACCACTTCCCCGCAAGCTCAGGATCAAATCTGACACGGTGGTGGCCTTGCTCGGCGCCCCTGAGGGCTTCGAAGAGGTGCTCGAGCCCCTGCCCAGCAGTGTCCGGTTCAAGCGAAGCGCTCGAGGTGCCGCGAATCTGATCCTCCTTTTCGTGAGATCCAGGGACGAGATGGAGCGGAGGTTTCCTACCGCGGCCCGCTGTCTGGCCAAAGGGGGGGGGTTGTGGATCGCTTGGCCGAAGAAGGCCTCCGGTGTAGCCACCGACCTGACGCAGGCGGCGGTGCGGTCTTTCGGCTTGGGCGCGGACTTCGTTGATTACAAGATCTGCGCCATCGACGATACATGGTCGGGCCTACTTTTCGCCCGACGAAGGAAGAAGGGTTGAAGCGGCTGTCGCTTGCTCCAGCCGATCTATGAGGCAGTGGGCATTCATCTGAGCCGTTGGTTGTGTGTGGGTCCGACGTGGGGCCCCCAGAGGGCTATCCTCCCTTCCACACTAACCAATCCCCTGGAGGTCCCCACGCCCAACCCTTGACGAGGCCTTCACTGGCTCACAACCCTGCAAATGCCTCTACCGGTGCCGGACGCACCTACTATGGGCAGAACGGTCAGGGTCTCAGAATGGTTTGCAGATCGGATCGCAGTAACAGGAGAATGGTGACCATGGTTCGATGGAGGCTGCAGGTTTGGGTAGTGGTTTTGATGTGGATGTCGGCTGCCGGGGCTTTCACGCAGGTACTGGTGCAGGAGTCGGCGTCGCAACCAGCTGAGACCACACTGGCTGAAGATCTGAAGCTGATCGAGATCAGGCCGGGGCTCTGGAGGCACGTCTCCACGTTTGTCCTGGTAAGTAGGCCGACGCCTGCCAATGGGCTCTTGCTAATGACCGAAACAGAGGCACTGCTGATCGATACCCCTTGGACCGAGGAGCAGACGGAGCACCTTCTGGATTGGATCGAAAAGGACCGTGGGCTTGCGATAGCGGGGGTTGTCGCAACCCACTTCCACCCGGACTGCATGGGAGGTATCGGAGCTGTCCACCGACGAGGGATCCCGACCTACGGCCTCTCCCTGACAGCGAAGCTCGCGCGCGAAGACGGGAGCGAGCCGCCGAAAGAGCTTTTCCCCAAGAGCCTGGAGCTGAAGGTGGGTACGGAGACTCTGGAGCTGTTCTATCCAGGCCCGGGCCACAGCCACGACAACATTGTTGTATGGATCGAGGACCACAAGGTGCTGTTCGGCGGCTGCCTGGTGAAGAACGCTACCACGAACCACATCGGCTACTTGGGTGACGCCGAAGTCGACCGCTGGGCGGCCAGCGTCGCGACCATGAGAGCGCGCTTCCCCGAAGCCCGCCTGATCGTCCCGGGCCATGGCCAGCCCGGCGGCTGGGACCTCGTCGACAACACTCTCGCCCTCGTGGCCCAGCAGTTGGAAGAATCCCACTGAGACCCCCCTCGCAGCACCCGTTGGTGGAGGTTGACGTCGATAGAGTCTGTGTTACAAACTGGTTTGTGTGAGAGCTAGATGGTTGATCGAGGGAGGAAGACATGGACTCTAGAACTTCGACTCGTTTGGGGAGGCACACCTTCCGGACCCTGCATCAGGACGGGTTGCTGGAGATACTGACCGGAGCTACCTTCTTCATTTGTAGCGCGTTTCTGACCAACCCCTCCCTCCTGATCCTCGTTGTGATCCCGGCTCTCCTCTTTGTCCCCGGCCTACGCTGGCTACAGCAAAGACTGACCTTTCCCCGCGTTGGATATGCCAAGCTCGTGGAAGATGACTCTGCCCGACAGGGGCGAGGTATTCTGATCTTCTCGTTGATCGTCTTCTCGATCTACGTGTTGACCTTGCTGGCCTCAGGCGTGGCGAGCGACGCTTCCTATTGGCGGCGTTGGGCGCCGGCCTTGGCGGGCGCACTCTGCTGTGGTGGATTCCTCTATCTGGCCAGCAGGTCGAGTTCCATCCGGTACTACCTCTACATTGCGACAAGTCTTCTTGGGGGAATTGCCTTCTCGCTGGCGGAGTTCGATCGACCCTACGAGAACGTCCAGATGTTTCTGCTGTCGCTGGCGGTTCTGATGCTGGTTTCCGGATTGCTGATTCTCGTGCGATTCCTCCATTCCCATCCGCTACCTCCAGTGGAGTCCAATGAGCACATCTGAGGCGAGCGGCCCTGACCTGAGGGCACTCGGAGACCTCGACAGGTTGGTCCACGAGCCGGCCCGGCTCCAGATCCTCTCCCTGCTCACCGTGCTCGAAGAGGCAGACTTCCTCTATCTGCTCCAACAGACCGGTCAGAGCCGTGGCAATCTGTCCTCGCACATTGCGAAGCTCGAGACCGCTGGCTATGTCGAGGTGGAGAAGACCTTCGTCGGGAAGATCCCCCGAACGGTCTATCGATTGACGGGACCTGGCAGGCGGGCCTTCGACACCTACAAACAGGGCCTGCTGTCGGCGCTCGGCGTGTTCCCGCCCAAGACTTGACAGCGCTAGAGGGGCGCAGGGGCGCAAGGCCACCTACGAGGTGCTGAAGCGGCCGGAACCCCGTGCCGGCCGTTGGTCGACACGACTCCCAGACATTCTCTCTGAGGTATTGAGGTCACGTGCAGTAAGGGTTCGACGTGGGGGCCTCGAGGGGGTTCTTGCAGCGGAAGGGAGGATAGCCCCCTGGGGCCCCACGTCGAACCCTGGATGCCGCTTGGTCAAGAGTCCCTTAAGCTCCTAGTCCCCTATGCCCTTATTGCCTTCAACAATCAGCGATCAGCAGGCGAGGATCGCTTGCATGTCGGCGGCAGTGACCGGTGCGTGGTCGCCAAACCGGGCGGGATCCGCTTCTGCGATCTCGACGGGGATCGAGTCCACCAGGCGATGCCAAGATTCCTCGTCGAGCCCCTCGATGAATGCTGCGAACCGGTCGGATTCCAGATTGGCCGACAGGTAGTGGCGGTAGAAGCCGACGACGCTCTGGAGCATCGGCAGGTAGGGCTCGATGTCCGTGGTGGTGGAGGCCGCCTCGCTATCGATCCAGGCGATGGGTACCTTGATGATCGAGCCGGGGCGGGCCAGTTCGGTGCGCAGCAGCAGCTCGATGTCGAAGGCGAATTTCTTCTCCAGAGCATCGACGACGATGGTGCGGGCCACATCGGCCCGAAAGGCCTTGAATCCGCACTGTGTGTCGACGATACGGTCGAGATCGGGCAATAGGCGCTTCCACAGGTAGATGAAGAGCTTGCCACGAACATTGCGCTTGCCCTTCTTGATTGCCACCGACATGGGTTCGCGGCGTGACCCGATCGTGGCATCGGCGCCCTCGGCCAAGATCGGGTACATCAGAAGTCCGGCCTGCCCCAGATGTGTCGACAGGTCCGCATCCGTAAACAGGATTACGTGACCGGAATCGCCTCGCTGAGCCGCCTCCCACATGCCGAGCTGGATCGAGCCACCCTTCTGACTGTCCGAGGTCTGCTCGAGGGGCCGGGTAACAGGTTCCCCTCGACGGATGGCCTCCTCGAGAAACAGGACCTCCGCGTGTAGCTCGAGCCCGGATTGCTCGATGATCTGGCGCGCTATCTGACCGCTGTCTTCAGGGCAGCCGTCATCTACGGCGAAGATCCGCCACTCGATGTGCGGGCTCGCTTCGAAGAGCCACTCGAGCTGCGCGACCTTTCGCCGCAGGAAATCCTCTCCGTGGAGGTGCGCTTCGGGCTCGAGAATCCGGTTGTGCTCCTTGTACATGGCGAAGATCACCGAGAGGCGGGCGGGGTCTCGCAACCTGGTCACGAGGCTCTTGCTGCAAGCGAGCTTGGCCGCCAAGTGAACCAGGAGCGGAGCCGCTTGAGCCGCTTCGAAGCACTGCCGCTCGAGAACTACGAGCTCATCGTGTGAAGTCGCGGAGTCGAGAAGCGCGTCGGCGCCCTGGGTAGCCAGATCCAGGTGTCGGCCGTTGGTGAGGTCCAGCTCCTGCGGGGCCTGGTTGGCGAGTTGTTGGGCCAGAGCGTTGAGATCTCGAGTCATGGTCGACAGATTCTCGTATGTGGTCGCAGGTCTATTCGAGTCGCCCGTCATCGCGGGTGTCGATGATCAGAAGGGGAAGGATATATTAGGCCCCGCGATGGATGTCATCGGAGACGGGTTCGAAAGCCCGACGGAGGAGGAAGCGAAATGCAAGCTGACAATCCTGTGACGGCGGATGTTCTGGTTTTCCTCAGCGGTGTCGGTGGGGATCGCCATTTCACGGTCGAGAACGAGGGTCCCGCACCGGCTCGCAACGTGGAGCTGACGATCGAGTCGGAGGGGGATAAGAACCCACCGGTGCTGGGGAGTGAGTTGGAGCGGAAGTTCCCCATCGCCGAGCTCGGCGCCGGCGAGAAGCGATCGGTGCAGGCCATCATTACCACCGGGACGGGAATTCACTTCAATGCCATTGTTGCCTGGCAAAACCCCGACGGCTCTCAACGTGAAGTGAGCACAAGGCTGACGCCTTGAGAGCCGGAGGCTCGAAGCCGCGGAGATACGCGTGATGGCTTTCATCGACTACGTTTCCGGGGACGCGGTGCCGGAAGCCGATTGTGTCCCGGACCACGACAACATTCTGCGCATCCATGGCATTCACAGCCGGACCATGCGGCAGCACTTCGATCTCTACCGCGAGTTGATGTTCAGCCGTGGTCCCCTGGCACGCGTACAGCGAGAGATGATCGCCGTCGTCGTTTCGGCTGCCAACGATTGCCATTACTGAATCCGACATCACGGGGCGGGGCTCCGTCGACTCCTCTCGGCACAGGGTTTGGAAGATCAGGCACAGCTGGACCTGCTGTCCTCACTGATCTCGGACTACCGTCAGGCTCCACTGAACAGTGCCGACAGAACGATGTTGGACTATGCCGTCAAGCTCACCGTGGCGCCGGCTGAAGTCCGCCAGGCGGATGTGGAAGCGCTGCGAGTCTCGGGTTTCGACGACCGGGGGATTCACGACATCTGCGCTATCACGGCCTACTTCGCCTTCGTCAACCGCATTGCGGATGGCCTGGGAGTAGAGATGGAGGCTGATCGATGAGAAGAGTGGTCGTAGCTTCCGGCAACCCGGTCAAGATCCAGGCGACCCTGAACGCTTTCAGCCGCATGTTTGCTCCCGATCGGTTCGAAGTCGACGGTGAGGAGGTGGGCTCTGGTGTCGCGGCTCAGCCGATGAGCGATGTCGAGACTTTACAGGGGGCGGAGCAAAGAGCTCGTGCAGCGGAGAAACAGGTGTCCGAAGCCGACTTTTGGGTCGGCATCGAAGGTGGGGTCGCGGAGAGCGACGGTGACTTGCTGGCTTTCGCCTGGGTGGTGGTGCGCTCGGCAGGAATCAGGGCCCGGGGGCGCTCGGGCACCTTCGTCCTGCCAGTGCCCGTCAGCGATCTGATCAGGGCCGGCAAAGAGCTGGGGGAAGCCGACGACATCGTATTCGGACGTCGCAATTCGAAGCAGAAGGAAGGTGCCCTGGGGCTGCTGACGGAAAACGTGATTGATCGGCGGGAGCTCTACGAGCATGCCATCCTGCTGGCACTGGTGCCCTTCAAGAGCAGTGAGCTCTACAGCCGCGGCCGTCTCGGCGATCCGCCAGCTCAGTAGTCACTCAGCCGACGGTCGATGACGGTCTGCCAGTCGTCGAGATCCTGCTGGTAGCGGGTCAGGGAGTTTTCGAGCTCCATGATCTCTCGGTCCATACCCCTGATCTGCTTGTTGAGCAGGTCGAGCTGGAGAGCGCTTTCATCGGCCATGGTTTCGATATCTTCGGACGGCATGTCGACCTGACCCATATCCAGTCGATCGGCGAAGATCTGGAGCTGCCCCTCCATCTTGGCCTTCTGGTTCTGGAGATCGGCGCGAGTCGCTCTGGCGGTTGCCAGCTGTTCCTCAGCTCTGGCAGACCGTCCGGAGCTGAGCTGAATGCGGGCCATCACCAACCCCAGGCGTTGACCTTCGAGGTTGCGTTCCAGCAAGGCGGCTATCTCTGCGAGGGTCTGGTTGAGCTTCGCCAGTTGAATCGGTACCTCGGCAGCCACGGGTTGGGGAGCGGCTTGCTGCCCGAACAGCGCGGGCACGCCGAGCAGGACTGCGAGGCTGGTCATAGTGGTGAGAGTGCGGAGAATTCCTGACACGGCATCGTCCTCCAATGGTCGGTTCTCGAATCCCTTCCAGTCATTGTAGAGCCAGGCGGACAGGCTTGCCGAGCGCGAATCGACCATGCCTCGGAATCTCGACTGGCCGAATCACAGGGCTTGAGAGAGAATGGTCGCTAGGGAACCACCGGAAGCCTCGAGAGTGCGAACCAGAATTCAGATCGGAGTCCTGCTGCTCTGTCTCCTCGCGGGGGGGCTTGGGGCCTCGTCAGGACCGCCGAGGGAAGAGCCGGCGAGAGGCAAATTCTTGATCGCAGGTCCCGAGATGAGGGATCCCAACTTCTCCGAGACCGTCGTTTTGTTGCTGGAATACGACGAGACAGGAGCCCTTGGCCTGATCATCAATTGGCCCACCGAGATGCCTGCCGATCATGTGCTGCCCGATGTCGAGGGGTTGGCGGAGAGCCCTCACCAGGTGTTCATCGGTGGTCCAGTTCAGCGGGGACAGATCACGCTGCTCGTTCAGGCCGACGAGGCTCCTGGGGACGCCCGCCATGTCTTCGCGGACATCTACTTCAGTGGCAGCGGAGATTTGTTGAGGCGACTGGCCTCCGAGACAGACTCCGACAAGCAGTTCCGACTCTACCTGGGATTTGCCGGTTGGGGAGCAGGGCAGCTGGATGCGGAACTGGCTCGCGGCGGCTGGCGCGTGCTGCCCGGAGAGGCGCCTATCGTCTTCGACCCCTCCCCTGAGTCGGTCTGGTCCGAGCTTGTCGAGAGAAGCACCGTGCATTGGACGGATCTTCGGACCCCGGATTCAGACCCAGAAGACACCACCACCGGCCTCGACGTTCCCTCGCCCTGAGGGCCGAGTCACCGCAGTACCTACCGGAGGAACTGATGACGCATTCGAGCGAGCCCTTCCTGGTGGCAGCAGTCCAAGGATCACCAGTCTTCTTGGATCGCAAGGCGACTCTCGACAATGCCTGTTCCCTGATCACCGAAGCGGGTGCGAAGGGCGCTCGCCTCGTGGTCTTTGCCGAGGGCTATCTGCCCGGCTATCCGTTCTGGGTCTGGTTCATACCGTCAGGCAACACCAAGGCTCTTCGGGATCTCTACGTCGAGCTCCTGGACAACTCCGTGAGCGTCCCCGACGAGGCCACCGGGAGACTCTGCGCGGCGGCTCGGGCCGCGAAGGTGACGGTCGTCATGGGACTCAACGAGCGCAATACGGAAGCTAGCGGAGCCACTCTCTACAACTCGCTGCTGTTCATCGGTCCCGATGGCGAGATCCTGGGCTGTCACCGCAAGCTGGTGCCGACCGTCGGCGAGCGCATCGTGCACGGCCAGGGTGATGGCAGCACGCTGCAGGTTCACGATGTGCCTGTCGGTCGGCTCAGTGGTTTGATCTGCTGGGAGAACTACATGCCGCTGGCCCGGTACGCGCTGTACGCCGGAGGAGCACAGATCCATGTGGCTCCGACGTGGGACAGGGGCGAGCCCTGGTTGTCTACGCTGCGGCATATCGCCAAGGAAGGCCGGGTCTACGTTATCGGCTGCTGTAGCGCCATGCGGCGGGAGGACGTCCCCGACAGGTTGGCATTCAAAGAGGAGTTCCTGGCCTCGGAGCTGGAATGGATCAATCCGGGAGGCAGCGCCATCGTCGATCCCGACGGGAAGTGGGTGACTGAGCCGGTTATTGAAAGCCAGGAGATCCTGTACGGCGAGGTTGATCCCCGCCTCATGCAGGGCCCTCGCTTCCAGCTCGACGTGGCTGGCCACTACGGTCGCCCGGACGTCTTCCAGCTCACCGTCGACCGCCAACCTCGCCCCATGGTCCGCGACGTCCCGCCCGCCATCGACGACACCGTCGGCGAAGACGACGGCTGACGCCCACCCACGCGTCCTGGGGCTTGGGTTTTGGAACCTCGGCAGATGACCACGATCTTTTGAGGTCAGACCGGGGGGCGGGGCCCCAGGAGGCTATCCTCTCTTCCGCCGCAAGAACCCCCTGGGGCCCCGCCCCCCGGACCGACCTCTTGGACGTGCCCAGAGAGCTCTGTCTCGCTGATGCTTCAACAACCCCCTGCGAACCACGCGATCGAGTCTCGCGCACCACGGAGGGCAGTAGAGGCTTAGAAATGTAGGGGGCTAGGAGGCGACTCCTCGGAAGAAGTCTTCATCCGCATCGATGTCCTGAGAGAAGAGAGCGGTGCAAGGCCGCGTGCGAGGCTTCCAGCCGGAGGCCCAGGACGACGGGGGAGAGACTCGCGCGTGACCCAGTACCACCAACAACTCAAGACCCCAAGCCCTCAAAGATGGGCCGGAGCAAGCGACGGGCGATTCAACCCTCGAGCTCTCAAAGGCCGGCTGGCGGTGGGCCAGCCGCCCCACCCTCTCCCGCGCTAGGATAGTGCCGCCATGGGAGACATGAGTGAGTTCTCGCTGCCGGTCAGAGCGTTCATCAAGACCTACAGGTGGCGCCGTATCGATCCGGTGCCCTGGGCACCTCTCAAGAAACCTCTCTCTGAGAGTCGCGTGGGCCTGGTCTCTACGGCCGGCCTGACTCTGAGTGGGCAAAAGCCCTGTAGCAAAGAGGTCAAAGGGGGTGATCCCTGCTATCGGGAGATCCCATGGGACACGGAGATCAGCCAACTGGTCGAGAATCATAGAAGCGATTCCTGGGATCACACCGGTGTGGAGCAGGACATGAACGTCGCATTTCCTCTGGACAGAATGCGAGAGCTGCTGGAACAGGGCCGAGTCGGCTCTCTGGCTGAACGGTATCTCTCGTTCATGGGGTCGGTTACCTCACCCGGTCGGATGGTACGAGACATCATTCCACTCGCCTGCGACAATCTGCTGAGGCAGGAGGTGGAGGCTGCTCTGCTGGTACCGGTGTGACCGGTTTGCAATCAGACCGTGGGTCTGATCGCGGCCGAGTTGGAGCGCCACGGGATTTCGACGGTGGTCATCCAACTCCTGCGGCTGGTGGCAGAAAAGGTCCGTCCTCCGAGGGCTCTCATGGTGCCCTTTCGGCACGGTTACCCACTGGACACGCCGAACGACCCTGCCAAGCAGATAGCGGTCATCGAGGCTGCGCTCGAACTGCTGGAGGATCCTGCTTTGGAGCCGCCAGCGTTGGTGGACTTTTCACCTGAGGCAAGAGGATAGAACCATGGCTGAAGCGACTTCCTTCTATCGGTGGCGGCCGCATCCCTGGCATGGTTTGGAGGTCGGCCGACGACCGCCGCGATTGGTCCACGCCTATGTCGAGATCACGCCCTTCGATCTGGTGAAGTACGAGGTCGACAAGGTGACCGGCTACCTGCGGGTCGATAGACCGCAACGCAGTTCCTCGCAGCCACCGTCCCTCTACGGTTTCATTCCACAGACCTACTGCGCCGAACGGGTCAACGCACTGTCGCCGAATTCTGAAAGGGGAGATGGCGATCCGCTGGACATCTGTGTCTTCAGCGAGCGCCCCATTAGCAAGAGCGAGGTGATACTGAATGCAAAGGTCGTCGGCGGCCTACAGGCCGTCGATGGTGGAGAAGCCGACGACAAGATCGTTGCCGTCCTGGAGAACGACTACTTCTATGGTGCGATAGAGGAGATCTTGGATCTTCAGGAGATTCTCATCGAGCGGCTGCGGCACTACTTCGCAACCTACAAGATGGTACCCGGTCAGGAGTCCCAGATGGTGGTGGAGGCGGTCTATGGCCGCGACCATGCGCTGAAGGTGGTGAGTGCCGCCATCGAAGACTACGAAGAGGCCTTCTGCTAGCGTTCCCTACGACCCTGAGGAGTGAGCCCTGCTCTCTCGCTAGAACCCATAGGATGCGCCGATTCGAACGTTGGCACCCGACAAGTCCAGGGTACCGAAGCCCTGGAAATCGCCATCCAGCTCGGCCCTGATACCCTGCCAACGGCCCTCGAGAAGGAGCGACCACTTCTGGCCGAAGGGAATCTCGAGCCCGAAGATCCCGGACCAACCGAAGGTCCCTCCACTGGAAGAAAAGCTGTCGTTGAAGATCTGTGGAGGAAAAGCGCCGAAGTCGATGAAGTCTCCGGCCTCCTGGAGCTCCCAGGCGTAGTAGCCTCCGGCTCCGCCGATATAGGGAATCACCACCGCCTGGCGAGGCAGGAAGCTATACACCAGACCCACTTCGAGAGAGTTAGTCGAGACCGTGGCGGTGTGAGTGATGTTGGCACCGAACTCATCCGTGTAGTCCCTGTAGGACTGGTTGGAGTCGCCATCCCAGAAGTTCGCCGTCACCAGGAGGCCGAGTCGCTCGGTCAGCTGACGGATGTAGTCCACTCCCACAGTGGCGTTCGCGAAGTCGTCGGGAGAGCCGGTGAATTCGAACTCCTTGTCGTTCCAGTAGTCAGAACCGCCATTCGGGGTGAAGTAGCCGACGTTGACCCGCAAATGGTTCTTGGGTACTTGCGGTCCAGTGTAGGGTCGGCTCGGGTACTGAGCGAGAGCCGGCAGAGCGACGAAGCAGAGACTCATCACTATCAGCAGGGCATTCATTTTCTGGCGCACGATCGTCTCCTTTCTTTCGAGGTTCAGATGCTCTCGCAATGGAACAGCAACCTGGGTGCCAGGTTGGCAGCGGCAGAGAGACCCGTTGAGGTTCCTTTTGCAGGCAGTGTCTTCTTGGCTGGGTCGGCACTCGGACCGTGGGTTCGCCGGCGAAAACGACCTTTTCTGAGGACACTTTGGAGGACCCGCAGTGACGCTGCCGTTTGCTACAATCTCGCCGCTTCGCCATGAGAGTCAAACTAGCCGAGAAGTATGGATTCTGCGCCGGCGTGCGGATCGCTGACCGCAAGGTCAAGAAGTTCGCGTCGCTGGGCGGAGCCGACGGCAAGATCCTCGGCCAGGTCGTCCACAACGAGCGTGTGGTCGAGGAGATGGAGCAGCTGGGAGTGCCGACGATCGACTCACTCGAGGAGATCGGTGAGGGCACCGTGGTCTTCTCAGCCCACGGAGTGCCGCCGTCCTTCCACAGACAGGCGCAGAGCCGAGGCCTGAAGATCCTGGATACGACCTGCCCCTTCGTTTACGACATTCACGAGGAGGCCGACCGAGCGTTCGAGGATGGTGCGCATCTGGTCTTCATCGGGGAGCCCGAGCACCGGGAAGTGATCGGCTACACCCGGGACCGCGACCCGCGCGCCTACCACATCTTGAAGACCATCGAAGAGGTAGAAGAGGTAGACTGGAGCCGCTACCCGAAGGTCAAGGTTCTTTATCAGACTACGCTCAACTCGGAGGACTACGAGGAGGTCGTGAAACTCATCGAGTCACGGGCACCTCATGCATCACGAGCCGACACGATCTGCTATGCCACAAAGGAGAACCAGGATGCCGCCCAGGTCTTGTGCGCGGACCCCACGGTGGATCTGGTCCTGATCATCGGTGGCAAACAGAGCGCCAACACCCGTCATCTTTGGGAGATCTGTCGCGATTTGAAGCCATCTCACTTGATCCAGGGCCCGCAGGATTTGCGTCCCAACTGGTTCGAAAGCGTCGGCACCGTGGGAATCACCGCTGGTGCATCGACACCTGACTACGTGATCGATGAGGTGGAAGAGGCCATCCTGAAATGGCCTGCAGCTGCAGTCGGCACTCATGCCGAACAGGAACGAGGTGAACCATGAGAGTACTCGTCGTCGGCAGTGGTGGTCGAGAGCACGCCCTGTGCTGGAAGCTGCGTCAGAGTCCGCTCTTGACAGAGCTCTACTGTGCGCCCGGGAATCCCGGCATCGCGGAGGTTGCGGACCTGGTTCCTATCGCCCCGGACGAGATCCAGAAGCTGGCGGATTTTGCCAAGGAGATGAGCATCGACTTGACCGTGGTGGGGCCCGAGCTGCCCCTGACCCTGGGACTGGCGGACGAGCTCGACGAGCGGGGTATTTCCGTATTCGGGCCCCGGCAAGGGGCCGCCGAGCTCGAGGGGAGCAAGGTCTTCGCCAAGGAGTTCATGGCCCGGCATGGGATTCCCACCGCCGCGTTCCGGGTTATTCACGATGCGAAAGAAGCCCGCGAGGCGATGGCCAAGTTCGGGTATCCGGTGGTCCTCAAGGCGGATGGCCTGGCGGCCGGCAAAGGAGTGTTGATCGTCGGCGAGCAGGCAGAGGCAGATGACGCCCTGAAGATTCTCTTCGAAGACCGGCGCTTCGGCAGGGCGGCGGACCGGGTTGTGGTCGAGGAGTGCCTCGAAGGCGAAGAGCTTTCCTTCATCGCCCTGAGCGACGGTGAGCGCCTCCTCAACTTCGCGACTACCAAGGATTACAAGCGCATCGGTGAAGACGATACCGGTCCCAACACCGGCGGCATGGGCGCGCATAGCCCGTCAGGTGTGCTGTCTGGTGAGAGCGCCTCCGGCGTGGTGGAGACCGTGATGCGCCCGACTATCGCAGGCATGGCGGCAGAGGGCAGGCCATTCATCGGGGTCCTCTATGCCGGCCTCATGCTGACCGATGACGGTCCGAAGGTACTGGAGTACAACGTCCGATTTGGCGACCCGGAGGCCCAACCACTCTTCATGCGATTGGAAGACGACCTGCTGCCGGTGCTGGCCTCCGGAGCCAAGGGCAAGTTCGAGGTCTCGCGCCTCCACTTCCGCAAGGCGGCTACCAGCTGCATCGTGCTGGCGAGTGCCGGCTATCCGGGCGACCCGGTCAAGGGCGAGCCCATCACCGGTATCGGGGCGGCTCGAGAGGTCGAGGGCGTTGAGGTGTTCCACGCCGGAACGGCCTTGAAGGATGGCAAGCTGGTCGCTTCTGGCGGGCGAGTGCTCAATGTCTGTGGATCCGGCCCCGACCTGCAGGACGCACTCAAGCTCGCCTACGAAGCGGCATCGAAGATCCAGTGGCCTAGCAAAGTTCTGCGTCGAGATATCGGTAGACGCGTGCTCACTCGAGAGACCTGAGCGACTCTCCGCATCCGTTGGGCGATCGAGTCGATGTCGCGTTGACACGGCATCAAGCCGTTGCCATAATGGCGTCCGACTGTCACGAGCACGACAACGGAGACTGGGTTATCCCTTTGTTTTTCAAGGGAATAGAAGAGCTTTGACGCGGAATTGGAGAAAACCAGCCTGGTATCTGTCTTGCGTGCCGAGAGGGTGCGGTGAATATGTCAGCTTGTCAGGAGTGCTCCTATAAGGGAATGTCCACCAGTGTGGAGGGCAGCTACGTCGGGGTTCGCGTCGGCGAAGCCTCCAATCTGACGCTTTGTTCGACGGGCGACCAGATCTACTGCAAGGACGAACGTGTCGTTGTGGACCTCGAGCCGGGGCCGGCTCTGGGCAAGGTAGAGCAGTCGCCGATGCCGGTCTTCAAACCGTGCCAGAAGGTCGCCGCCCGTCGGATCGTGCGCCGAGCCAACGATAACGACGAGATCGCCTTCGAGAAAAAACTCGATAAGGACTTCTCCGCCAAGCGATTCTGCCGCGAGCGGGCCAAGAACCTGGGGCTCGAAATGAAAGTCTCCAAGGTCGATTTCGCTCTCGACGGTTCCAAGGCGGTGGTCTACTTCACGGCTGAGGGAAGAATCGATTTTCGCAAGCTGGTACGCGAGATTTCCCGCCGCTTCTCAGCCAGGATCAAGATGATGCAGGTCGGTGCCCGAGACGAGGCAGGTCTGATTGGCGGCATCGGGGTTTGTGGACAGACCCTTTGCTGCTCCACCTGGCTGAAAGACTTCAGACCCATCTCGATACAGATGGCCAAGCGTCAAAGCCTGAGCCTCAATCCCTCGAAGATCTCCGGTCAGTGTGGGCGCCTCCTGTGCTGCTTGGCCTACGAGGACGACCAGTACCAAGCGCCGCCAAAGAGGAGGGCGACCAGCCCTCGAGAAAGTCCCAAACCATGACCAATCGAAAGCTCATCAGGCCAGAAACATCGGACTTCAAGAAGGACGGGCAGGCCCGCTCCGTTCGGCGAAAGCAAGCGCCCCCAGAGCAGACCAATGCCGAGGAGTTCTACTACCTCAAGCAGATGGCGGCGAAGACTCCGATGGTCCTGGTGCTCGTCGATGGAGAAGAGCTGCACGGTTGGATCGAGTGGTACGACAAGGCCTCCATCAAGTTCCATCGCCACAGCGAGCCGAACCTGCTGATCTACAAGCACCAGATCCGCTGCATGTTCAAGGAGGAGGAGCTCAGGAGGCGAGGACGACGTTCTGGCTGATTTTCCGGTTGTGGCCCTGACCCAGGGTGATCCTGCCGGGGTGGGTCCAGAAATCATCACCAAGTTGTTGGTCACTCTGCCGCCGAGCAAGCAGTGGCGACCGCTGGTCTTCGCCGAAAAGGTGGCCCTGGACTCGGTGACACCATCCGTCGCCGGCCCTCTGCTCGAGAGGCTGGTGTATCTCCCATCCGTTCCAAGTCGAAGTGAGATCGACGCTCTGCCACTGGAGGCAGTTCCGGTCGTGGATCCTGTAGGCGAGCCCCGCCAGCTCCATCTGGGTCAGTCCGGGTCGGCCGATGCGGGCGGAGCCATGGCAGCTCTCGATGGCGGCATCGAGGCGGTTCGTTCAGGCTGCGCGGATGCGCTAATCACTGCGCCGGTCAGCAAAGCCTCGATCGCCCGGCACCACAGAGCCGATTTCCGGGGCCACACGGAGTACCTGGCCGAGGCTGCCGGTCTGGAGCGCTACGGTCGCGACTACCTGATGGCCTTTCTGACTCCCGACCTGCAGGTGGCTCTGCTGACCACCCATCTGCCGCTGAGGGAGGCTCTGGACGAGATTCACGAGGAAGCTCTTGTCGATGCTCTGCAACTGTTGAATCGCGCGGCAGGTGGCCGCATGGCGGTGGCAGGTGTCAATCCACACGCGGGTGAGGATGGGCTGCTGGGTGCGGAGGAGATCGAGATCGTTCGGCCGGCGGTACAGCGGGCCAGAGAGCAAGGCATCGACGTCTTCGGACCCGACAGCCCCGACTCACTGTTCGCCCGGGCGCGTCACGGCGAGTGCGACTGGGTACTGTCCCTTTACCATGATCAGGGCCTGATCGCCGTCAAGACAAGTGCCTTCGGCCTCTCCACCAACTGGACTCTCGGTCTGCCCTTCCTGCGTACATCGGTCGACCATGGCACGGCTTTCGACATCGCCGGCCGCGGCGTTGCCGATGCCAGGTCGTTGATCCAGGTGGTACAGACCACCCTCGCCCTGATTGCGGGCGACTTACCCAGGTGTAGTTGAAGGACCTGCCTGGAGCTGTTGTAGGGGAGAAGCTTGCCCCCTCCCTCGGGAGCCCGCAAGGGGCTCCTACATCAGATGGAGTTGCAGAGGAGAATGTTGTCCTGCGTTAGACCAGCCACCAGATCATGAGGATCAGTCCCCAGGACACGATGCCGATCGCCAAGCCCACGAGCAAACCGGTAAAGCCCCTCACATCTGCATCGAGGCTCATCGACCGTGCCTCGTCAGCGCCAGCCCGAACCTCGACTCCAAATGGCTTCAGATCGTCGCTTGCCATAGAGAACCCCCCACTTTGGAGTTATGCAGCAAGAGCCATGCCCATATGGTTCTCGCTGGCCTGCAGAGGTGAAAAGCGTAGGCAGGACATGGGTGTTCTTCGCTATTTTCCGGGGCCCATCGTGGCTGGCCGACTGGCATCGCCGGCTGGTGTCCGGGAAGATCTCCCCGAAACCAGGCGTCTCTGCGGAAGATCACCCGAATGTCGATAGGCACCAGCCGGCGCCCTGACATCACGGAATCGTTGTGGGGGAAGGGCTCGCACCCTCTCGCCATTCGAGCCAGGCACGATCCAAGAGAACTAAAGGCTCCGCAACCCTGCTGGACCGGCGAATGGTGAGGACCAAGGGCCCGTCTCCGTCCCAGGGAAGATCGGCTACGAGGATTCGACGCCACCTACCCTCGGCCTGAATCGGTCGTCGCGTTAGGTTCTGGTCGCCCGCCCGGATTTCCAGCACGGCTGGTCCCATGAGCGCCGTCGGCTCTTGGAGCTCGACGATCAGGTCGAGCCGACCGCCGCCGGGCACCACCGGAATCGACACACTCTCCTCAGCCGGCAGGGTCCAGCCGCCTCGATATCTGGGGCGATAGACCACCCACAGCTCGGGGTAGACCTCGCCTCCGGTGGGTTTGATCCATGGATCCTCGAGCTCGACAACCGAGGTGTGGCGCTGTTGCGCCCCGAAGGCGATGAGAGCTGGTACGAGCAGTGCAGAGCACAGCCCCAGAACGGCCCCTGTACGAGCGCCTCGCTTTGGTGCCCACCAGAGAAGAAAGACTGCCGGAACCGTAAGAAGCGGCCAGATCCAGGTCGCGAGGCGCGGTCGGGTCGAGCTGGGGAAAAGCCTGGCGGTATCAGCTTTCAAGGCACTGGAGAGGAAGTCCAGCAGGTGACTCCGGCCGTGGGCCAGGTTGTAGGTCCAACCAGGCTCGACGATCCAGACAATGGTGAGTGCGACCGTAGCGGCGGCCAGTCCAGCGATCAGGAACCGTCTACCTCCTCGTGACCGATCGGACAAGAGCGGGATGAGCCAAAGGGCCAGGAAAGGTAGTGCGACGATCCCGTAGCGAAACGGCGGCGACCAGCCGCCGAACCACTCGCCGCGAGGTGCCACCAGCAACAGATAGGGAACCACTACGAAGAGCGAATCGATGAGCACTCGGGTGTGCCGTCGCATCAGCAACAGGGCGGCCGGTACGACCAGCAGCCAGATGGGCGCATAGGCGAAGAGGCCGAAGGCGCAATCGTAGAACAGGCCCAGAAATCCCTGGAGGTAGATGACGGGCGACTGGACATAGGCGCGTAGTCCGTCGATGTCGTGGTATTTGAGCGGATTCTGGAAGAAGATCCGGTTGAACAGCAGGATCGAAATGGTGACAGCTCCCAGAGACGCCAGGAGCATTGCGGTCCTCCGTCGCGCTCTTCGGCCACCGGCATACCAACTGGCCAGAGCCACGAGTGACCCCGCCAGCAGGACGAAACGAATCTTCAAGAGAGGCAGTACCAGGATGGGTAGGCCGATTCGGGCCCACGTGGTCCAGCCGCGAGCTTCTTCGTCGGCCATCTGGCGGATATGCGCCAGTGCGATCACTGTCAGAAGTGCCGCGGGTACTTCGACCCAGACCTGGTAGGAATAGAGCAGCAGGGGTGCCGTGAAGGCGAGGATGGCGTAGGCCGAGAGGGTTCCGACCGGGTCCCAGAGGCGGTAGGCCATCGCCAGGTAGAGCGTCGCCCAGACCAGCGCCGCGGTGAGAGCCACCATGACCACCAGGGCGCCGGCCAGCCCCGCCAAGCGGTAGGCAGGCGCCAGAACTAGCGGTAGCAGCACGTTGTGGCGTGAGTATTGCTCGCCGTTCGGCCCAACGGGGTCTCCCAGCTGCGCCTCTAGATTCCTACCCATGAAGGCGAGGGAGTCACCTTGGACGTAGTTGTTGGCCAGGTCGGTCTCCAGATCGTAGGCCAGACTATGGGTCAACAGCAGGTAGTGGGGCTCGTCTCCATCTGGGGCGTGCCGAAAGGACGACCACGGGAGAATCGCCAGATAGACCACAAACGGCAGGTAGAAGAACACGATTGAGGGCTTCTTCTGTCCACCCTGCTCGAGGGCCGGCCGCAGCGCCATCAGGATGCGTGCGGTTCGGTGACCCAGAAGAAGAATAAAACCGGCTGCGATGACCCCGTCGAAGACCGTTGGATCGCCGAGAAACCCGAGACTCTTCCTGGCGAGCACCAGGAGGAGGAAGAATGCAAGAGAGGTCCACTCCAACAGAGCGGTTCGTGGCGGTGTTGACCGGCCACCGCGTGCTTTGGCCCAGTTTCCAAGAGCGACGAAGGCGGCGACGATCAGAGGTAGAGCGATCAGGGTGGAGCGAAAGGGATCTTCCGGCCCGAGAGGCAGAGCGAAACGGGCAACCGCGGACACCACCAGACCAACCGCAAGGACCCCGACCGGGGAGGGTGCTCGTTCGCCGATCATTGCCAAATCTCCAGGCGAAAGATCGCGATTCCAACCTCAGGTGGCAGCTCTGGTCTGCGTGCAATCGTGATCCGGGTGGCTGTAGCCGGTTCGGGGAGGTTCCAACGGGCGCGGTAGCGCTGGGCGAAGATCTCGCTACCGCCCGGTAACCAGGTCAGCCAAGGCGGTGGCGCCTGGAAGCCCTCCAGGCTCGCCACGTCTTCTCGTCGGGCCGCCCACTCTCCGCTTTCGATGCCGACTCGAAGGAGCCAGCGCTGGTGGTTGCCATCCTCCGTGTCCAGGGTGACCTCGGCGACCGGGGTGCCCGTGGCCAGAGACGTGGAGTTCTCCAAGTAGGAATCGATCACTACCGAACCAACCGGTAGTTCGGGCTCCAGATCTCGGACGACTTCGTGCTGTTCAGAAGTCATGACGAACGGAGTACCGGCTAGAGAGTAGGCGCTCGAGGATGGCAGCTGCAGGAGTGTGGCGACGGCGAGAGCCCCCAGTGCCAGTGCCGCAGGAAGTAGGGCCCTGCGTTTTAGAGCCTGTGCCATCTCCGCCAGCCAGGCGATCACCAGGAAGCCGATCAAGACGCCAAGCACCGAGGACCAACCCCCACCGACTCCGAAGAGTCGCAGTGTGTCGGTCAGGGGTCCGGTTCGCAGCCAGGGGTAGGCGGCAAGGAGCAGGGCTCCAGTGACGAGCGCCCCCGTCCAGATGCGCTGCAGGGTGACATAGGTACCCTGCCGCGGAATGCAGAGGGCTAGCGCAGCCAGCGGTGCGGCCAGAGCGCCAGGAAGCGGGACTGTTCGTGCGGCCAGGAAGGCCACCAAAAGAGCCGCCGGCATCACTCGTCGTGAATCGTCGCTGCCCACCAGGGGCGCTGCCGGCAGCAGGACCAGGATCAGGCCGGCCGCGAGAAGGCTCTCCTCCCAGGAGCGCACGCCTGGCAGAAGCACCAGGGCAAGGACCGTACCCAAGACTACGGCTGCGTTCCCCTTCCAATCCTGCGGGGAAGCCACAAATAGCGTCGTGAGGAGAACCACGACTGGCAGACTCGGGTGCCAGAAGCCGGCAACAATCACCAACAGCACTAGCGCAACGAAGCGGATCCAGCTCCTTGCCGCTCCACTGGGGGAAGCGACTCTCAGGGCGACGCCGAGAAGCGACAGGACAACGGCCACACTCCAGCCTGGCACAAGCACCAGACTGACACCGGCAATCAGCAGCGCCGCCCCAACACCGCGGTTTCGGCCGACAAGGCCAAGGCTCCAGGCGGCGGCGAGAGGTAGGACGACCAACCCAAAGAGCGTCTTGGGCTCCATCGGGTTTGCCAAGAGCTGATCGGACCTGGCGAGGAGTTGGGCTCCGAGGGCGGCCGGGACCCAGAAGCCCGAATCGGTACCGTCATAGTGATCGGCGAGGCGTCGGAAGATTGCGAGTCCCAGACTGGCAGTCAGTAACAACCCGAAAGTCGCGGCCCGCACGGGCCCCGCAGGTACCACCCACCCACCCAGCACGAGCAGTAGAGCGCCACCGGCCAGCTCGAAGGATGGCTGTCTCGAGAGTCCGGCCGCGCAAAGCAGCACCGCCGTGGACCAGAAAGCCAGATACCGGGTTTCCGCTGCGGCCTGTGGATCGGCCTGCGCCGCGGCTAGCAGCAACAGAGACGCCCCGGCGGCCAGGACGACGGCAACGCTGGCTGGAGAGAAGCGGGCGTGCGAGTTCATGGATGAGTCTACCGGGCTTCGAATCGGAAGCCCGGAAGCAGGGTCGTCTTTAGAACGGATCTTATCGTCTGCGACTGCCAGAAGTAGTGTGGCAGCCGTTGACCCCTTCCGTCGCCCTGATTAGACTCGCTCCATGCTATCGAGAGAATTACTGCGGGAACGACCGCAAGAAGTTCGGGATTTGTTGGCGACGCGGGGTACCGACCCCGAGCTGTTCGGCACCTGGGAGGTTCTCGACAAGGAACGGCGCGAGGTGTTGGTCGAGGTCGAGGACCTGAAGCGGCGCCGGAACGAGGCCAGCAAAAAGATCGGCAAGGTCAAGCAGCAGGGCGGCGACGCCGCTGCCCAGATCGAGGAGGTTGGTCGGCTCAAGGGTCGCGTCGGAGAGCTGGAGGAGACGATCTCTGATGTGGAAACCAAGCTGGCCGATGTGGAGCTCACCCTGCCCAACCTTCCGGATGCGAGCGTGCCCCGTGGCGAGGACGAGTCGGCCAATCGCGAAGAGCGCCGGGTCGGCACGCCCCGCGACTTCGACTTCGAGCCCAAAGCCCACTGGGACCTGGGTCCCGAATTGGGGATCCTGGATTTCGAGCGCGGTGCCAAGATCACCGGTGCCCGATTCACCGCCTACTTTGGGGCTGGTGCCCACCTCGAACGAGCGTTGATCAACTTTTTCCTCGACCTCCACACTCGGGAACACGGCTACACCGAGGTCCTGCCGCCGTTCATCGTCAGCCGCGACTCGCTCGTCGGCTCCGGACAGCTGCCCAAGTTCGAAGAGGATCTCTTCAAGCTCGAGGATCACGAGTACTTCATGGCGCCCACCGCCGAAGTACCCCTGACCAACATCCATCGGAGCGAGACCCTCGAGGAATCACAGCTGCCAATCCGTTACGTAGCCTACACCCCGTGCTTCCGGGCCGAGGCCGGATCCCACGGCAGGGATGTTCGGGGCCTGATCCGCCAGCACCAGTTCAACAAGGTCGAGCTCTTCCAGTTCACCACCCCGGAGGAGAGCTTCGAGGCCCTCGAAGAGCTCACCTCCCAGGCGGAGAAAGTGCTTCAGCTTCTCGAGTTGCCCTATCGCACGGTCTGTCTTTCTACCGGCGACATGGGATTCGCCGCCGCCAAGACCTACGACTTGGAGGTCTGGCTGCCCGGCCAAGATGCCTACCGGGAGATCTCGTCCTGCTCCAACTGCACGGCTTTCCAGGCCCGTCGGGCCAACATCCGCTACCGCCCCGCCGACGGAGGCAAGACTCGCCTTGTTCACACGCTGAACGGCTCTGGCCTGGCAGTTGGCCGCACTCTCGTGGCGATCTTGGAGAACTACCAGAATGAGGACGGATCGGTGACGGTGCCTGAGAAACTGCGGCCTTACATGGGTGGATTGGAGAGAATCACTCCGTCTTCGACGGCCGCATGACGCCACTTGGCGGCGTGCTCCTTGCCGCGCACGCCGGCTCGTTCTCCGGAGGCGTAGATCACTTCGTAGGCCTGGTACTGATCCCTGGCTCCGGTTTCGGGATTGTCGGGATTCTGACCGCGGGCTTCGAAGCACTCAACGCGGTTGCGGATCCCCTGTAGCTCTCGGATGGACATGATGGAGTCGATGAATCGGAAGATTACGAGGGCCGTACCTGACATCAACCCAGTCGCGTCGGCCGAGATCCGCATGACCAGTCGAGACTGATCGCCCTGTGGCGCAAGGCAGACATCGAAAACCAGTCGCGCAGATGCACCGGCAAACCGCACACCACTTGCCCACCAGACCATCGACCGACCCTGCACCAGATGACGTAGGTAGCCGATTGGCGAAGCATCGCCCAACTGGGGAGCGGGAATCCAGGAGACAATGTGCCGCGCCGAACTCTTGCCGCCATTGTCCAGCCGGTCGACGCTGTACCATCCCGCGCCTCGGCCCAATTGCGCCAGCCAGGGCCAGACGATCTCAGGGGACGCCTGAATCGAAACGGCTCGCGTCATGAGCACGCGTCGCGGAGGCCCTCCCTCCAGATAGGAATCTCCGGGCATTCTTACCTTCTGCTCAACGGCAGTTGAACCCCAGTTGGTTCCCCACTGCAGGAACAGGTAGAGCCCGACGACCAGCATGACGATCAAGGCGGCGAGGTAGAGCATGATAAGCGATTGCTAGCCTCTCACATGATGGGCGTAGGGGCGTAGGGGCGTAGGGGCTTAGGGGCGTGGGGTCTCGAATTCGATGCAAGGTAGATACGGTCTTGGGAATCAAGTCTCCTCATGTTGTGGATTGAAAGGTTGCTGGTGTAGTAGGACTCCGTAGATGAGATGTAGGAGTTTCCTCATGG
>CAMYLC010000091.1 GCA_947259195.1 Thermoanaerobaculia bacterium
TTCCTCATTCGAGAGCCTGCTGCTGAAATCCGTTGCCTGAGCGCTTTCCAACACGCTGCGGTGGGCAAAGATCGGCGCGTCGGCCCGCAAGGCCAAGGCGATCGCATCGCTGGGCCGCGAGTCGATGAGATAGTCCCCATCAGGTCCGTGCAGAGAGATCACGGCATGAAAGGTATTCTCCTTCAGCTCAGAGATCGTGACTCTCAGAACCTCAGCCCCCATGAGTTCCCAAGAGGTCATAAGGAGATCGTGGGTCATGGGCCGCGGAGGTTCGACTCCTTCGATGCACAGGGCAATGGCATTCGCCTCGAACACACCGATCCAGATCGGTAGAAACGTGTTGCCCAGGGGATCATGGAGCAGAACGATGGGAGTCTTGGAGGAGGGGTCCAACATGAGCCCCTTGATTTCCATCTGCACAGTCTCGAGAGCTGGGTCCATGGACATGTATTGTGCTCCCAGTCTCTCGAATCCGTCAAGAAGATATTGAGCTCAGCAACCGACTCCCGAGCAGGCTGTGTGGATTGGCCTTCTCGATCCGCACAGGTGTGATGCTGCCCAAAGGTGTGTCCCCGTTGTGCGCATGGAAGTGGACAATCCGGTGACAGGTCGTCCGTCCGGCCTGGGCTCCGGGCTCGTTCCCGCGGCCCGTGACCAGCACCGGCATCTCAGTGCCGACGAGACTCTCGTTGAGCTCCCGCTGGATGGATTCCTGCAACGCGAGCAATTCCTGGAGTCGTCGAGACCCCGTTTCCTCGTTCACTGGAGAATCCAGCCGAGGCGCCGCCGTGCCAGGCCGCGGAGAGAACTTGAAGGCAAAGACCGACGAGAAGCGCAGGTCCCCGACCAGTTCGAGCGTCTCGAAAAAATCGCCATCGGTCTCACCCGGAAACCCGACAATGATGTCGGTCGAAAGGGCGATATCGGGCCGGGCGTCGCGCAGCTGCCCGACCAATTCTCGGTACTCGCCGTGGGTGTAGCCACGGCCCATCAACCGGAGAATGCGATCGGATCCCGACTGCACCGGCAAATGGAGATAGGGGCAGATGTTGGGATGGCGGGCGAACTGTTTCACCATCGGCGGAGTGAAGTCGCGCGGATAGGATGTGACAAATCGCAGCCTCTCGACACCGGGGATCGAAGCCACTCGATCCAAGAGGTGGGCAAAATCCTGCTCACCACCGGGCTCCCGCCAGTGGTTGACTGTCTGCCCCAGCAACTCGATCTCCAGAAATCCTTGCTCGACCAATTGCTCGACCTCGCGCAGGATCTGCGCGATCGGGCGGCAGCGCTCGGGGCCCCGGGTCTGAGGCACGATGCAGAAGGTGCAGTTTTTGTTACATCCTTCGATGACGGTGACCATGCCCTTGTGCGTGCCGTCACGGGAAATGGAGTCGTAATCGAAATCGGCTCGCTCCGGAAACCCCACCGCCACGACTCGCTCACCCTGGTGCCGGCGGGCCAGGACATCCCCGAGTTCGCCCACCCGCGCAGGGCCTAGAACAAAGTCCAGATCGGGTACTCTGGCGAGCGCGCGCTCCCCCACCTGTTGAGCCACACAGCCGCAGAGACCGATGATCAAGTCGGGGTTGGCCTTCTTGAACAGGCGATATCTCCCCAAGCGCGAGAAGACCTTGTGCTCGGCTTTTTCGCGCACGCTGCACGAGTTCAGAAGCACGATATCGGCTTCCTGGACACTGCGGGTAGGCGTCATTCCTTGACGCATCAGCTGACCCGCCAGACGTTGGCTGTCCAGCTCATTCATCTGGCAGCCCCAGGTCTCGATGTAGAACCTGTTGCTCCGGCTCATGGCGGATCCGTGGCCTCCGGCTGATAGATCACCGGTTCGCCGGGCTCGGCAGTCGGCTCCTCCACGACCTGCGGGTCGGGCTCCAGGTCGATGCCCTCACGCAGCCAGCCGGGCAGTGCGCCGGCGCCGTGGCCCTCCTCCAAGAAGACAACGAGCTCTTCCTGACGGGCTTCCACTTCGAGATGCGCCTGTTCGAGCTGCTCGATGGCTCGATCCCAGGCAGGTTTGATCTCCGCATCCCGATAGAAGCCATCATCTTCGCGAAAAAAGGCCTGTCTGAGCTGGAAGACCTTTTCCTCCAACCCCGGAATCTGGTCGTAGGCATCGCGCCAAGCCTGTCGAATCTCGCGAGCGCGGGCGCGCCAGTAGGCCTCCTTCTCGGCCATCTCTCGCTGCAGCTCGGACGCCTCAGATTCCTTTTCCTGGTCAGCAGTCGATGGGGTCGCGACTGTCAGGTCTCCGGTGGCAAACTCCTCGAGTGTCTTGTCGGTAATCACGATGTCGGTCGGTGTCGCGATGTGCCGTCGCTCCCGCTCGGCTCGGGCCGCGTCCGCCAAGGTCTGCGGACGTTCGGTGACATCTGTGGCGCCGGTATCGATCACGACCAGAGAATCATCTTCTGGCTCCGAAGTCTCTGGCGGGGTCTCTTGAACTGGTGCTTCGGGCGCCAGTGGGACCGTCTCCTCAGGTTCCGCAACGGGCGTTTCTTCGGGCACGGACTGAGGCGCCGAGACCGATGTGCCAGCCGGCGCCTCCAGGGGTTTCTGAACGTTCGTGCTGCAGCCACCCACGATCAGCGTCGACAGGAGGACGATGCCAGACGATCCCCAGGCGGATCGGTCAAGCCCTGCCATAACGATCTTCCAAGCGCACCACATCGTCGAGCTCCGGAGTGGAGACCTCGACGATGTCGCACCCTTCAGGTCCGCCGACCATTCGATGCTGGGTTCCCGGCGGGACGTGAAAAACCTGTCCCTCACGCACGATGTGCTTGCGAAGCTCACCCTCTTGTTCCAAGGTCAATTCATACTCGCCTTTGAGCAGGTAGAGCGTCTCATCCTTGGACTCATGATATTGGAGGGATAGGGCCTGACCGGCGTCAACGTGCAGGATCTTGCCCGCGTACTTGTCGGTGTGCGCAAAGATCAGCTCGTGGCCCCAAGGCTTGTCCACCTTCCGAACTTCGGATCTCATCTCGAAATCTCCTCGACGGTTTTCTGGGCGGATTCTAGCCCAGATCCACATCGGGCTCACGACCGTTGTGCAGATAGAAAGGCATCCAAACAGGTCTCGACCTCATCAGCGCTCGACATCATGAGGCACTTGCCGACCACTCCTTCGAGGTCGCCTAGGGAAAGCTGCCGTATCTGGGTCTTGACCTCCGGGATGGCTCGCGGCGAAATGGAAAGCCGCCGCAGTCCCATCCCCAGCAGGAGGGGCGCGTACTGACGGTCTCCGGCCATCTCGCCACACATGGCGACGTCGACGCCTTCTGTCTTGGCGCTGTCGATGACGAAGCGCAGCATCCGAAGAATGGCGGGATGTAGCGGCCGATACAGATAGGACACGTGCTCATTGTTGCGATCAACGGCCAGAGCGTACTGGATCAGGTCGTTGGTACCGATAGAAAAGAAATCCACTTCCTTGGCCAGAATGTCGGCCACCAGAGCCGCGGAAGGCACTTCGATCATGATGCCGAGCCGGCAATCCGGATTGTATTCCAGCCCTTCACGGTCGAGCTCATCCTGGATCTTGTGAGCAAAGGCCTTGAACTGGGCCACCTCCTCCACATTCGACACCATCGGCAGGAGGATCCAGAGATTTCGACCCACGGCGGCTCGGTAG
>CAMYLC010000092.1 GCA_947259195.1 Thermoanaerobaculia bacterium
TTCTCATGACGCGAGAGCTGCTCGTTCTGGAGTCGGCGATCCTCCCGCCGGAGAAGACACCTGAGCCGATGGTCTTCCCATTCGGCGACGCACCGAGAACGCACCTTCCGCAGGCGTGGGTGGTGAACGATCCGGACGCCGTGGAGGCAGCCCAAAACTGGTTCTTGCCGAGCCCAGAGTGCCTTGGGGCCATGCTCGAGAGTGTGGGTTTCGACAAGGTCGAGATCATGTCTGTGACGGGAGATCGTACCGTCCTCACTGCGCACAAGCAGGCACCGTATCTCACCAGCACGGTCCCGAAGGGGCTGCAGGCCGCGATCACCCTGGAGCAGCATCCCGACTCCGCACAGGGCAGGGCGAATTTGATCTTCATGGTCACGGTGAAGAACAGAGGTACGACCGTGTGGCTCTCAGCAAGGGAGGACGGCGAGACCAGAGGCCTGGTGGATGTCGGCGCCCACCTCCTGCGCGAGGATGAAGAGGTCCTGGAGTGGGACTTTGCCCGCCAGCGGCTGCCTCGGGACCTGCGGCCGGGAGAAAGTGCAACGCTCGCCATCACCCTCTGTGCTCCTGCCAACCCGGGGCGCTACCTCATCGAGTTCGACCTCGTGACCGAGAGGGTCGCCTGGTTTGAAGATCTCGGCTCGCCGACCCTGACGGTGCCCTTGGTGGTCGAGTGAGCGGGGCGGATTCGAAGCACCGGACCTCCCGATCTCGAAGCGAAGTGTGTTGTCGGGGAGGAGTACCCGGACTCCTCAACCCTCTATGTCGAATTCGATTTCGTCGAGAATCGTCAGGATCACGCCCGTCGAGTAGCCTCTGCGCTCGAGGAAACGGCCCGCTGAGGCTCGGTCGCCGGGTCCTTTGGTGCGCCGCTCGAGGGCGCGTCTCGCCGCATCGAGCTCGTCACCCGTGCTCTCGTAGACTGCGGCGACCGCTGCTTCCACGATCTCTCCGTCAACACCTCTGCGTTCCAGCTCCGCTCGCATGCGGCGAGGTCCATAGCCCTTCCGTGTCAACGGACCGGAGGCCATTTCGATGGCGAACCGCCGGTCATCGAGCCAACCCTGCGATTCGAGATCCTGCAGGGCCTCCTCGATCTCCACTTCAGGAAAGCCCCGGGCCCTGAGCTTCCTTGCCAGCTCGGCGTTGAAATGAGGGCGCAGCGCCAGGAGGCGCAGCGCCTTGTTCTTGCACGTCTCAGCAGGTTGGCTCGCCAGGGTACCCTACCTCTGAAGACAAGCGACGAAGGGTCCGATCAGTTCTGCTCGATCTCGAACGGCGACTCCGAGGCCATCACTCCAGTGTCGTCCGTCACCTCCAAGGTCGATTCCATCTGCTCGCGAGCGATATCGGCGGTGAACTGAACACCCTGGACCTTGAGCTTGAACTCGTCCGGGTTGGTGGATCGGCGCAATGCCTCGTCCAGAGTAATGAGTCCCGACTTGTAGAGCTGGTAGAGGGACTGGTCGAACGTCTGCATGCCGTACTGGCTGGTACCGAGCGCGATCTGCTCGCGGATGTACTTCGTGCGCTCCTTGTTCTCGATGCACTCCCGAATGTACGACGTGGCGACCAGTACTTCGACGGCGGGCACTCGCCCCGTCCCATCGGCTCGCGGAACCAGGCGCATGGAAATGGCGGCGCGCAGGACCTGCGCCAACTGGATCCGAATCTGCTTCTGCTGATGCGGCGGAAAGACCGAGATGATGCGGTTGATGGTCTCGGTGGCGTCGAGGGTGTGCAGCGTCGACAGCACGAGATGGCCGGTCTCGGCAGCCAATAAAGCCGTTTCGATTGTCTCGTAGTCACGCATCTCACCGACCAGAATGACATCTGGATCCTGACGCAGAGCCACCCGCATGGCCTGCGGGAACCCCAGAGTATCCACCTCGACCTCGCGCTGGTTGACGATCGATTTCTTGTCCCGATGCAAAAACTCGATGGGGTCCTCGATCGTGATGATGTGCTCGAGGCGGTTGGAGTTGATGTGGTCGATAATTCCTGCCAGGGTCGTCGACTTACCCGAACCCGTCGTTCCGGTGCAGAGAATCAGACCGCGGCGCTCGAGACACAGCTTCTCGAGCACTTTCGGCAACAGCAATTCCCGGATCGTCTTGATGCGGGCCGGAATGACACGCAAGACGAGTCCCACAGATCCCCTCTGCTGGAAGACGTTGCAGCGAAATCGACCCAGTCCCGGCACCGAATAGGCAATATCGATCTCGAACTCCTCCTTGAAGCGCTGCTTCTGTCGCGCGTTCATGATCGAGAAAGCCATTGCCACCGTGTCTTCCTGCATCAAGCGCTTGAACTCGGTCAGTTGCTGGAGCTCTCCATCGACTCGAACCACGGGATGGGTGCCCACCTTCAGGTGGAGGTCGGATGCATCGCGCTCGATCGCGAACTTGAGCAGATCGTTGAGATTCATGGTGTCGCTCCTTCAGATCGCCGGGGTGACAAGTCGATCACTCCAATATCGGCATTGAGCCGAGATACCTTCTGCGAAGAGTAGCGACCGTCTCGCAGGGTGTCAATCGAGCCAGTTACACCCTGCCGCGATCGCCCGGGGCCAGCAGCAACGCACTGCCGACCACCGCGGCCGTCTCGGTGCGCAGGATTCGGGGCCCAAGTGCCATAGACCGACACCCCATGACCTCGATATCTCGGCGCTCGGCCTCCTCCCACCCTCCCTCTGGCCCGACCAGAAGACAAGCAGAGGTGGACGTCTCGAGATTCGCCCAGGCGTTGGCTTTCGGATCCAAGGCCCAACACGTCTCCGACCTGGAAGTCAGGGCAACCAGCTCATGCCACGCGTGCACCCCGGAGATTTCTGGCACCAGCGATCGTTGTGACTGCATCACGGCTGCCTCAGCCACTCGTCGCAGGCGCTCAAGAGTCCCTGCCCCGCAGCTCCGCGGGCCTCTGCGAGAGTGAATGAGACGAATGGCGCTGACACCGATCTCGGTGCTCTTCTCGACCAACCAGGTCAGCCGTTGCGGCTTTGGTGGCACTAGGAAGAGCTCCAGCCAGACCTCTGGCTCGTTCCGGGGTGCCTCTTCTGCCAGCTCCAGATAGCCAGCACGTCGGTCGACTCGAAGTACCTGGGCCCATCGCGCACGGCCTCGACCGTCCACCACCCGCATCCGGTCGCCAACCTTCTGGCGGCGGGCCCTGAAGAGATGGCGGTATCGCTCGCCTTCGATCTTCACCTCGACCAGGCCCAGCTCCTCGGGCGTTAGAAGGAGTGAGGTCGTCATTGCGCCTTTTCCATCAGAGAACCCATCCAATCTCCGGACCGGCTTGATCGCTCTTCCCTCAAACCGAAGCACTCGAGCTCCCGAATGTACGACTCGTGCTGCTCGGCGAGCACGCCCGAGACAACCATCTTGCCTCCCTGGGAAAGGAGCTCCACGATCGATCCAAGGTAAGCGCGGATCCTACCGGGAAGAACGTTGACAAGAGCCAGGTCGAACTGTGGTGTCGCTCGCAGACAATCCACCGTTCCAGCCACGAGTCGGGGCGACAATCGATTCAGCCTGCAGTTCTCCAAGGCCAGCAGAACAGACGCCGTTTCGATATCCAGACCCATCACTTCACCGGCCCCCAGAACCAGGGCCGCAAAGGCCAGGATGCCCGTCCCAGTGCCTACGTCGAGGACCCGGAGACTTGCCATGGTAAGCCCTTCCATCAGCTCCAAAGCCAGCTGAGTGGACTCGTGGCTACCCGTGCCGAAGGCGGATCGAGCAGGAATGCGCAGCAGAACCCGCTCGGACGACGGCAAGTCAGAGGAATCTGCCGGCTCGCGAGAATCGACCAGAAACCCAGAGCCGAGCTCGATTGGCCGGAGCTGCCGCCGGTACTCGGATAGCCAATCGACGGCCGGTACCGTCTCGACACCCTCGAGCCTGGAGCCTGGCCACTTGGCAGAACCCTCGAGTCGCCGACTGAGCTCGGGTGAGAGAGGCTCTCCGAAGTAGGCCAGCATCTGTTGGCAGGCGTCATCGGTCGGCGCTGGCGATTCGATTCCCTGAGTGCCCAGAGCCCACAATTCCGCAACGAGTCGATCCTCCGAATCGCAGGTCAGGGTGAATCGCAAGCGAAGGTAGTCGGCCACTGCCTAGCGGGCTTTCTTCGGCAAGTTGGACGGAGTCGGAACGAGCCCTGTCAAGCTCGAGAACTCAGCCAAATAGGTCCCGCACCCGTCCAATCACGCCTCGCTCGCCTTTCACTTCGTTGCCTTCGAGCTCAGCGAGCCGACGCAGGAGCTCCAGCTGCTCTTCGGAGAGCTCGCGTGGCTGCGGGACGACAACTCGGGCTCGCACGAAGTGGTCTCCGCGACCCCTTCCGTCGAGGCGATCGATGCCCTTTCCAGCGAGCTTGAACTCCTTGCCGTCTGGCGTCCCAGCAGGGACCTCCAGCGGCACCAGACCATGGAGTGTCGCCGCCTCCACCGAGGTTCCGAGAACCGCTTGGGAGTAACTCAGATCGAGCTTGCTCCGGGTATGGGCCCCCTCCCGCTCGAATCGAGCGTGAGGCTCGACGAAGATGTCGACATAGAGATCGCCGGCCGGTCCGCCTCGGCGTCCGTGCTCGCCTTCACTCGTGAGACGCAGCCGCGTGCCCGTATCCACTCCCGCCGGTATCTTGACCTCGATCGAGCGAGCCTGCTCGATTCGCCCTTCACCCTTACAAATTGGACAGGGATCGGATATCACACGGCCGTCTCCCCTGCACTGGGGACAAGTACGGGCGACGGTGAAGAACCCCTGGCTGATTCGGACTTGTCCAAAGCCCCCACAGGTCGAGCAGGATTCGGGCGACGAGCCGGGGCCGCTGCCTGTGCCCGTGCATTCCGCACAGCTTTCGAGGCGTGGGATCTTCAGTACCTGCTCGGTCCCGAACGCGGCCTCCTCGAGAGAAAGACCCAGCTGATAGCGCAGGTCCGCGCCGGGCTCGCCACGGCCGCGCCGGCGGCCGCCTGCGAACATGTCGCCAAAATCCAGGCCGAAGAAATCACCCAGAATGTCGGCGAAATCTCCAAAGGTCGACGTGTCGAAGCCGCCGAAGCCCTGACCCGAGACCCCTTGGTGTCCGAATCGGTCATAGCGGGCCCTCTGGTTCGGGTCCGAGAGGACGGAATAGGCCTCAGCGGCCTCCTTGAACTTCTCCTCTGCAGCCTTGTCACCCGGATTCCGGTCGGGGTGAAAGCGCACGGCCAGCTTCCGGTAGGCGGACTTGATCTCGACCTCCGAGGCTTCGCGACCGACCGCAAGGAGCTCGTAGTAATCGCGCTTCGTTGCCATCTTCCAGGGAGTTCTACGTCGGCTCAGTGAGGTCCGGCTCTTCGACTTCTTGCAGCATGAGCTCTGAGAGCTGACGCGAGACGCTGTTGAGGTCGAACATGGCTTCTTCGAGATCGGCCCGGTCACCGCTGGTCAGGGCCATCCTGGACTTGAGCAGAATCTCACGAATCTGCTGGCGCTCGTTCCCATCCACCATGTCCTTGAATTGGTCGATGACCTTTTCGTTGGTGTAGATCAGACCCTCGAGTCGGTTCCTCAACCGACGAATCTCGCGCCTTTCCTTGTCTTCTCGGGAGTACTCCTCGGCCTCCTCGATGAGCCGATCGATCTCTTCCTTCGTCAGGCCGCCGGCCGGGTTGATCTGGACGCTCTGCGATCGGTTGGTCGCCACATCCCGAGCGGAGACGCTGACGATGCCGTTGGAATCGATCGAGAACGTGACCTCGATCTGCGGCACGCCGCGGGGCGCCGGCGGAATTCCCACGAGGTCGAATTTGCCGAGAGATTTGTTCTCAGCCGCGATCTCCCGTTCGCCCTGCAGCACGTGGATCTCGACCGTGTCCTGATTGTCCACCACCGTGGTGAAGACCTGCGTGGCTTTCGTTGGAATGGTCGAGTTGCGCTCGATCAGCTTGGTGAACAGGCCGCCTCGGGTCTCGACACCGATCGACAGCGGGGTGACATCCAGCAAGACGATGTCCTTGATGTCGCCGCGCAGGATGCCGCCCTGAATCGCGGCCCCGATAGCCACGACCTCGTCAGGGTTGATCTCCCGGTTCGGCGGGCGCCCGAAAACCTTCTCGACCGCCTTGATCACTTTGGGAGTCCGGGTCTGGCCTCCGACCAGGAGGACCTCGTCGATCTGGTCGGGACGAACGGCGGCGGCTTCCATGGCCTCGAGGAAGGGGCCCTCGGTGCGTTTCACCAGATCGTCCACCATCTCCTCGAAGGTAGACCGCTTCAGAGTCCTCACGAGGTGCTTGGGGCCAGTCTCGTCGGCCGAGATGAACGGCAGGTTGATCGGCACCTCCTCCGAAGAGGAGAGCTCGCATTTGGCTCGTTCCGCCGCTTCCTTCAACCGCTGCAGGGCCATGCGGTCAGCCCTCAGATCGATACCCGATTCCGTCCGAAACTCCCCTATCAGCCAATCCATGACACGCTGATCGAAGTCCTCGCCACCGAGATAGGTATCGCCCGAGGTTGCCTTGACCTCGAAGACACCGTGCGACAGCTCGAGGATGGAAATGTCGAACGTACCTCCGCCCAGGTCGAAAACGGCGATCGTCTTGCCTCCCGGATCTCTGTCGACACCGTAGGCCAGGGCCGCTGCCGTCGGCTCGTTGATGATCCGCAAGACTTCGAGACCCGCGATACGACCAGCATCACGGGTGGCCTGACGTTGAGAGTCATTGAAATAGGCCGGCACCGTGATGATCGCCTCGGTGATCTCCTCTCCCAGGGCTTCCTCGGCAAACGCCTTGATTTCCCTGAGGATGAAGGCCGAGATCTCCTCGGGGCTGTGTTGCTTGTCGCGAGCCTCGATGGCCACATCTCCGTTGGCCGCCTCCACCAGTGGATACGGCAGCACATCTTTGGCTCTTTCGATCTCCAAATCACTGAACTTGCGCCCAATCAGCCGCTTGACGGAGAAGACCGTGTTTCGCGGATTGATGATCGCCTGGCGCTTGGCGATCTGACCGACGAGTCTCTCGCCATCTTCCGTGAACGCTACGATCGAGGCAGTCGTCCGGCTACCTTCGCGATTGCTGATCACCCGAGGGGAGGCCACGTCGACTACCGCCACGCAGCTGTTCGTCGTTCCGAGATCGATTCCGAGGATCTTGCTCACGTCATACCTTCCCTGCAGTGATCACCGCGTTTTCGGAAATCAGATTGCACCCCTCCACCGTCTCGCATCCATTACTTTCCGTCATCCGAGTCTGGTTCGTCGTCGACAGCGGGCATCGCCACCATGACGACTGCCGGCCGCAGTAGACGACCATGCATCGTAAACCCCGACTGGAGCTCATGGATGACGGTGGGATCCTTCACGGAGGGGTCCTCTTCTCGCGACACGGCCTCGTGGAACTGGGGATCGAAAAGACTCCCCATCGCCACCACCCTCTCGACCCCGGAGCTGGCCAGCAGGTCCTTGATCTGGCGCAGGATGAGATCCACGCCAACCTTGAGGTCCTGCTCCGAGCCCTCGGCGGAAAGGGCCCGTTCCAAGTTGTCGATCACGGGAAGAAGCTGGCGAAACACATCGGCATTGGCGAAGCGGCGATCCTCATCCCGTTCCTTCTCGGACCGCTTGCGAAAGTTGTCGAAGTCAGCCAGGGTTCTCGCCGACCGGTCGCGGAGATCCGCAACCTCCGCCTGTAGCTGGCTCACCTCCGAGCCTGAACCGTCGCTGTCCAGATCCTTGGTAGTGACCCCGTTGCCGACCGATACCGCTTCGATCCCTTTCTCGACCTGCCCCTCGCCAGCAGCGCTCTCGACCGCTTTCAACGCTTCCCGCATCGCGGCTTCGAGGTCACCGAGATCTTCCGACTCGATCTCGAACTCGTCGGATTCCACCTCATCGAACTCGCGTTGGCTCTCTCGTTCACTCATACTGAATCTCTACTCCTCAGTTTCACCGTCAGGGGACGCATTCAGTGCTTGCCCGAGTGTTCTTCCCAGATAGCTCACCAGCGGAACAACCTTCTGATAGTCCATTCGG
Source organism: Thermoanaerobaculia bacterium (assembly GCA_947259195.1). Lineage (GTDB taxonomy): Bacteria > Acidobacteriota > Thermoanaerobaculia > Multivoradales > JAHEKO01 > JAUVRX01. Next base: position 8,029 of record CAMYLC010000092.1, read on the forward strand.
GATGGGCCGAAGATTCCAAGGCTCCCCTGCGCTTGCTCCTTGGAGCCATAGGCCGTGGCCACGAGGCTGAAATCTAGATCCGAGGTCAGGTCGCTGTCCTCGCCAATAATGACTCGTACACCTTCGCCACCGATCAATTGGTTGAGCATTCGAACCAGATCAGCCTTGTCTGTAAAGGTCTGAATCAAACGACGAACTCGCGGAACATCCGACAACTCCGGTTGTCCCAGAACGACATCCGTTCCCTCGACGAGCAGGCCCGGTCCGTCATCGGCCCCCAGAGCCTGCTGAGCCAGATCCACTGCATCGACCAGCATTTCGTCCAGCTCTGCCCTTTCCTGAACCATCAAACCGAGCAGCCTGTCTCGAATCTGCCTCAGAGTCAGGCCGCCGCAGCTCTCCGTCAGATAGTTGGAGATCCGCACGAGCTCCTCTCGGGACATTTCGTGCAGAGCTTCGATCACCCGGTTCTCGACCAAGCCACCGACCGAGACCATGACGCAGAGCGCGCGATGTCCCGTCAGTTTGATGAAGTTGATCTCCTTCAGCACCGTCTCGCCGACCGGTGGAGTCACCACGATGCCGATTTGATTTGAAAGCTGTGTCAGGAGGTGAGTCACGACTTCCATCAGCTTTTCGACATCCGAGAGAACGGACTGGAGCTCGCCCTCGATCAGGCGCCGATTGGGTTCGGAGATCCTCTTACTGGGCATCAGTGAATCGATGTAGAAGTGATACCCCGTGGCCGTGGGCACTCTACCGGCAGATTTATAAGGCTGTGCCAGGAGGCCCTGATCCTCGAGGTCGGCCATGACGTTGCGGATGCTCGCCGACGACAGCCCGTGGTGCTCGAGCTTGGCCACGGTCCGCGAGCTGACCGGCTCGCCGCTCAATATGAAGGTATGGATCACATCCCGCAAAATCTCGCTATTGCGACCGGCGGAGGATGCTCGTCGGCTGTGGGCTACCATAGTCTTGTTTGCCAGAATCGCTAGTCTAGGATTGATCGTCGCTGTCTCGTGCCGGAAAACTAGCCATGTCCCGAGTCCCTGTCAAGCCGATCGATGAAGTGCAGGACAGTGGCTCCAAGAGCGGCCGCCTCCCTCCAGTCCGAGACTCTCGCCACTCGAGAGACTCCCTTCCTGGGCCTTGCCTGGGCAACTACCCACGGCTATTGTAGCGCAGCGATGTCAACACCGAAGTCACTAGTTCCACTACGATTCTCACTCGTCGGACCGGGCCGCGTAGGTCGCAGCATGGCCCACTGGATGACAGCCCGGGGTGCCGAGATCGTGACCATCGCAGGCCGAGATTCCGCCCGCACAGCTACCCTGGCCCGCGAGCTCGGGGCCGCTGCAGTGGCGGTCGATCGGCTGGAAACGTCAGGTGAGTCGCTGCTTTTGCTGACCATATCCGATCCGGCGCTGCCCTCTGTAGCGACCCAATTGGCGATGCGGCCACAGGCAGAGGTGGTCCTGCATACAGCTGGCGCGCTAGATGCTTCAGTGCTCGAACCGCTACGCGAGGCCGGTTGCAGCACTGGGTCGTTGCACCCTCTCATGGCCTTTCCGCGGGTCCTGACAGATCCGCGCCAGGCCAAAGGCAAGGTCTTCGCCCTGGACGGCACGCCGGAAGCGCGGGCCATGGCCGAGAGGCTGGCTCTTTCATGGGACGGGAGCCCTGTGCATGTATCCGCAGAGGCCAGGCCCATCTATCATCTGGCAGCCTCGCTCGCGGCCGGCGGCGTTGTCACTTTACTGGCAACTGCATTCGAGATGGCGAGCCGACAGGGACTGCCGCATGAGGTCGAGAAAGGCTACCTCGCCCTCGCCCGCGGCGCCATAGAGCAGGCCTCCCAGGCGAGCGACATATCTGGCGCCATTACCGGGCCGGTGGCGAGGGGAGAGATCGACACGTTTCTGCGACAAGTCGCGATCCTCGAAGATCTCGATCGGGAATTGGCTCAGGCGGTTCGCGGCTTGGCCAATCTGACCATTCGATTCACGTCACAAGAAAGCGAGGGAAAGGCCCTGTCGGAGGCCAGAGCGGAGACACCCAGACCTTAGAGGAACCGGTCACTTTCGCGCCTGAGACCTGATGGTAAGATCGAGCCCGGTGGCAGATAGAGCCCTATAGCTATGGCTACATTCAATTTCAGCACCATGCAGATGACGGTCAAAGTCGTCTACTACGGCCCTGGTCTGTGCGGCAAGACCACCAATCTGCAGTTCATCTACGGCCATACGACGCCGAATTCCCGGGGCGAGATGGTCTCCCTGGAGACCAAGGCAGACCGGACACTGTTCTTCGATCTGCTGCCCATCGAAGTGGGGACCATTGCCGGCTTCAAGACCAAAATCCAGCTCTACACCGTTCCTGGGCAGGTCTTCTACAACACCACCCGCAAGCTCGTCTTGAAAGGCGTCGACGGGATTGTCTTCGTCGCCGATACGCAGCGCCCGATGCTGCAGTCCAACGTCGAGTCACTCGCCAACCTGAAGACCAACCTGGCGGAGCTCGGCATCGTGATCGACACGGTCCCGATGGTCTTCCAATACAACAAGAGAGATCTCCAGGATATCTGCACGGTAGAGGAGCTCGACGGGACTCTGAACAGCCGAGAGATTCCCAGGATCGAGGCCGCAGCCCTCACCGGGATGGGCGTTTTCGAAACGCTGAGAGCAATCTCGAAGCTCACTCTCGGCGCCCTCAAGAAGCAGCTCGAGGAGGGCTCCCCGGCGTCGGCGAGGGTCCCGCTGCCGCGACAGCCCAAGGTTCCCGAAGCGGCGGTGGCAAGAGAAGTCGCCGCCACGGCGCAGTCCCTGAGCCAGCCCGCCGCCAGCCTGCGACCTACTGTCGGCCAGGCGGTAGCCAGTGGAGCTCCTGCCGCAATCCCGGCGGATCCTCGACCCGAACCTGCGAGAGCTACCGCCACGAGGCCTTCACCCGTAGCAGCCCCGCCCCCTGCTCCGCCCCGGCCGCGCCCAGCAGCTCCGCCCGGCAAAGGTGAAACCAGCAGGACGAGCCGCAACCTACTGCTTCGACTGGATCAGCAGGATCTCCAAAAGACTCAGAGAGTGACCCTGAGTCTGAGGCTCGAAGACGCAGAGCGAAGGCTGGTTCAGGAGGTGCGAAATGTCCAGTTGGACCTGGATAGAACCGAAAAGGCCGACGAGCTGCAATTGCAGCTCAATATTCGCCTGCATCCCAAGTCGTGACTCAATCGGGTCGTTAGCTTCGAGAACCAGGCCCTCCCCTGGAACCGACACGGCATGAGATGCCCGTTCTGTACCGAAAACAAAGATCGGGTGGTGGACTCCCGGGAGAATCGCAATGGCATGACCATCCGCAGGCGCCGGGAGTGCCTGGAATGCGGAAGGCGCTTCACCTCGTACGAGCGAATCGAAGAGATTCCCTACATGGTGATCAAACGCGACGGCAGCAGGGTCGAGTTCGATCGAGCCAAACTACTGACTGGCCTCCACAAGGCATGTGAGAAGCGACCCGTGCCAGCGAAGCGGTTGGAGGAGATCGTCGACCGGGTCGAGCAGCAACTGCAGGACAGGGAGGACCACGAGATCACCACGCAGGCGATCGGCCAATTCGTCATGGGCGAGCTGAGGGAGTTGGATCAGGTCTCCTACGTCCGGTTCGCCTCTGTCTACCGCAAATTCGAAGATATCGACGCCTTCATGACGGAGCTCAAGAATCTTCTTGATCAGCGTCGTTGACCCCAGAGGCTCGGGAACCATGACCACGACACCAAGCATGAACGACGAAAGCCTCGACGGCAGCATGAAGCTGCCCGACGTCTTGCCGGTCCTACCGCTCAAGGACACGGTGATTTTTCCCTACATCATCTTGCCGCTTTCCGTCGGTCGCGACAAGAGCGTCCTGGCCGTCGACCAGGCTTTGGCGGAGAACCGCATCATCATGCTGGTCACCCAGAAGGACGCCACGGTCGAAGATCCAGGTGAGGGCGACCTCCACGACTTCGGGACGGCGGCCCTGATCATGCGCATGCTGAAGCTGCCGGACGGCCGCATACGCATCCTGGTGCAGGGGCTCAGCCGAGCTCGGATCGCGCATATCGGCCAGACCGAGCCCTATTTGAAGGCCAAGATCGAGCAGTTGGACGAGCCGATATTCGGCGAGCAGGATCTGGAGCTGGAGGCCCTTGTCCGCACGGTCAAGGAGGGTCTGGACACCGTTGTGAACCTCGGCAAGACCATCTCACCCGAGGTGATGATCATCGCCGCCAACCTCGATGACCCAGGACGCCTGGCGGACCTGGCGGCGGGCAACCTCGAGCTCAAAGCCGAGGATGCTCAGGAGATTCTCAAGACCGTCTCGCCATTGGAGCGACTGCGCAAGGTCAGTGACCTGCTCTTGAGAGAGATCCAGCTTCTCAAGATGCAGCAGGAGATCTCCCTCCAGGCTCGGGGAGAAATGGACAAGGGACAGCGAGAGTACTTCTTGCGACAGCAGCTCAAGGCGATCCAGCAGGAGCTCGGGGAAGGGGACGAGTTGGATGAGGAGATCAGCAACTTCCGTCGCACGGGTAAGGAAAAGCAGATGCCCGAGGAAGCGCTGGAGGAGCTGGAGCGTCAGATCCAACGGCTGGAGCGCGGCCATCCGGACAGCGCCGAGACCGCCATCACCCGGACCTACCTCGAGTGGCTGACAGGGCTGCCATGGGAGACGCAGAGCGAGGATCTCCTCGACCTGGTGCGGGCCCGCAAGGTCCTCGACGAGGACCACTACGATCTGGAGAAAGTCAAGGAGAGGATCCTCGAGTACCTCGCCGTTCGCAAGCTCAAGGACGACACCAAAGGACCGATCCTCTGCTTCGTGGGCCCGCCCGGAGTCGGCAAGACTTCGCTGGGACGCTCCATTGCCAGGGCGTTGGGGCGTGAGTTCGTTCGCATCTCTCTGGGCGGCGTGCGTGACGAGGCCGAGATTCGCGGCCATCGGCGCACCTATGTCGGAGCCATGCCCGGCCGGATCATCCAGGGAATCAATCAGGCCCGAACCAGCAATCCGGTCTTCATGCTGGACGAGATCGACAAGGTGGGGGCCGACTTTCGGGGTGACCCCTCTTCCGCCCTGCTGGAGGTTCTGGATCCAGAGCAGAACTTCAGCTTTCGCGATCACTATCTGAGCGTCGCCTACGACCTGTCCCGGGTGATGTTCATCACCACCGCCAACATGCTGGAGCCGATTCAACCCGCTTTTCTCGATCGAATGGAGGTCATTCGCCTGAGTGGATACACCGGCCAGGAGAAGTTGCAGATCGCGCAACGCCACTTGATACCCAAGCAGGTAGCACAGCATGGACTCAAAGCCAGCCAGATCTCCTTCTCGACGGCGGCGATTCGCAAGATCGTCAAGGATTACACCCAGGAGGCCGGGTTGCGGAATCTCGAGCGCGAGCTGGCAGCCATCTGCCGCAAAGTGGCGGTTGAGGTGGCCCAGGGAAGGAAGGGTAAGACCTCCGTTTCCCTCCCCCAGGTCGAAGAGCTCCTGGGCCCTGCCAAGCACTTCAGCGAAGAGCTTCTGACGATCGACCGGATCGGTGTGGCCACCGGTCTGGCATGGACCGCGGCAGGCGGCGATCTGCTGTTCATCGAAGCCGTCGCCCTTCTGGGCCGGGGTCGGCTGCGTCTTACCGGACAGCTCGGCGAGGTGATGAAGGAATCCGCCCAGGCAGCCCTGAGCTTTGCTCGCTCCTACTGTGCCGAATCCGACCTTCCCAGCGATTTCTTCACCACCCACGATATTCACATTCATGTGCCGGCTGGCTCGATCCCCAAAGACGGTCCTTCGGCCGGCATCACCATCGCAGCGGCAATCGTCTCCGTTCTGCTGGGCAGACCGATCAACCGGCGCGTGGCCATGACCGGCGAGATCACCCTGCGCGGTGACATCCTGCCTATCGGCGGACTGAAAGAGAAGGTCCTGGCCGCCAAGGCGGCAGGTGTCAAGAGGATCGTACTGCCTCGACTCAACGAGAGAGACCTCCATGAAGTCCAGTCGGAGCTTCGCAAGGGTCTGACCTTTCACTTCGCCGAGGAAATGCGCGAGGTGTTGGACATCGCCCTCATGAAGAAGGCGAGAACCCGACGCAAGGCGAGCTGAAGCTCGCCCCCTTCCCGCCGGTCGGCAATGAGCTCGAGTCAAGAAGACCGCCTCCTGCAGTGGCTCCGGGAGCAGTTGCATGGAGACGGCAGCGACCGTCTCGGCGACGATGCCGCACTGTTGCCGAGGGCCGAGACCGCGATCACGGTCGACCATCAGATCGCGGGCGTTCACTTTCCGACCGGTCTCGACCCGAGAGTCGTGGCGCAGCGCCTTCTGGCCGTCAACCTCTCCGATCTGGCCGCCATGGGCGCCGAGCCGCGCTACGCCTTCCTTGCCCTGAGCTCGCCTCCCGATCAGGACATGAAGAGCTTCCTCCAGGCTCTCTTGAAGGCGACGAGAGATGCCGGTGTGGAGCTTGCCGGTGGCGACCTGGCACGTGGCCCTGTCCTTTCGGCAACTCTGACGCTCGTGGGTGGGAAAGTCCCTGGAGGCAGGTGGGTTCGGCGCAGTACGGGCGAGCCCGAAGATCGACTGTGGCTCGGTGGCCCGGTTGGCCAGTCTGCACTCGGCCGCCACCTGCTCGAAGGCGGTGCCGACTTCCAGAACTCTCGCATCCAGCTCCCTCCCGAGCTGGCCTCCGACCGCGGCCTGGCTACCGCAGCCAGGCAGGCAATCCGCCGCCATCTGTTTCCGGATCCACAGATCGACCTGGGCCGTTGGCTGGCCCGCCGCCGGAGGGCCGCAGCCATCGACATCTCCGACGGGCTGTCATTGGATCTTCACCGTCTGTGCCGGGAAAGCGGCGTCGGCGCGCGTCTCCACTCCGCGAGCCTCCCTGCAACGACTCGCTTCCTGGACCTGTGTGCCTGGCTGCAGCTGAAACCACTGGACCTCGAGCTCTCAGGAGGTGAAGACTACTGCCTCCTGTTCTCGTTGCCGGCCACGATCCGCCCTCCACACAGCTATGGCTGCACCCATGTCGGAGAGCTAACCCGAGACCGTTCAATCCTACTGATCGAGGGTGGCGGTGTTCGTCTTCTCGAGCCTCAGGGCTGGGACCATCTGAGAACAACCGAATAGAATCGGCTGTCATGTCGAGGACCGAGACCTACCGTGAGGCCGAGTCCCGTATCGCCGAGTTGGTCCGCGATCTCGAAGATCCTGTCGCCGCAATGGCGAGCACGGCAGCTGTTCTTCACGAGCTTCTGCCGGCGGCCAGCTGGACCGGCTTCTACCGCGTCGTGGCTCCCGAGCTGCTGCGTGTAGGCCCCTACCAGGGGCCGGTCGGGTGCCTCGAGATCGCCTTCGATCGGGGCGTCTGTGGTACCGCGGCTCGGCTCGAGCGCTCACAGGTTGTAGAGGACGTTCACAACTTCGAAGGCCACATCGCTTGCGACGCTCTGGCTCGCTCCGAGGTAGTGGTACCGGTCTTCGATACGCAGCACAATCTGGTGGCGGTACTCGACATCGACTCCCACTACCGCGCAGCCTTCGACGACACCGATCGGGTGGCCCTCGAGAGAATAATCGACCTGCTACGCCCCTGCTTCGCCAGCCAAGAACGAATCTAGGCCGTCCTTCAAACGATGGACAGGCTACGAACCAGATAGGAAAGGGCCTGTCGGCTCAGCCCGAGATTCCTCGCTGCTTCGGCGCGATTCCCGCCGCTGGCCTTCAGGGCCTCCCGCACCAGCTCGCGGCGGAACTCCCTCACCTGCTCGTGGTATCCGTTCGCTGTCCTGAAGTCGCAATCCGGCAGTTCCAGGTGCTCGGGACGGATGACGTAGTCTTCGGACAGGGCCTTGGCGACCTCCAGAGTGTTGCGCAGCTCCCTCACGTTGCCGGGCCACGGGTAGGAGCGCAATCGCCGTCTGGCGTCGGCGCTCAGCTGATAGCCCTCGCGCACCAGAAAATGCTCCCCCAGGAGCAGCACATCCATGCCGCGTTCCCTGAGAGGAGGTAGGACGACGCTACCGACCTTGAGTCGATAGAAGAGATCACGGCGAAACTCCCCTTCGGTCACCATCGACGACAGACTTTGATGAGTGGCCGCGACGATTCGGACATCCACCTTTCGGGGCAGGCTCTCACCCAATCTGCGAACCTCCCGTTCCTGGAGGACTCGCAGCAGCTTTCCCTGGGCCGGCAGCGGCAGATCTCCGATCTCGTCCAGGAACACCGTCCCACCGCGGCTGGCTTCGAAGATTCCTGCGCGATCACGATCGGCCCCAGTAAACGATCCCTTGACGTGCCCGAAGAGATCCGACAGCAACAGCGACTCCGGCAGCGCCGCACAGTTGACCGCCAGAAACGGCAAGGTCGCTCGCCGGCTGAGCCGGTGGATCCTTCGGGCCGCCAGCTCCTTGCCCGTTCCGGTTTCGCCGAGAATGAGGATCGCCAAATCCGAAGGTGCGAGCAGCGCCAGGCGCTCGAGGGCCGACCGCAGCTGCGGGCTCTCACCCAACATCTGCACGGAGCGGGATAACCCGCGACGCCGACAGGCGGTTCATTTCTCGATCAGCCCTTCGAGATCGCGCCAGAAGGCGGGATAGGACTTGGCAACAACTTGTGGGTGCCGTACGACGAGCCCGGGACGGCGGAGACCACAGATCGCCAGACTCATGGCGATGCGATGATCACCATAGGTATCGACTTGGGTCTGTGACGAAGGAACAGGCCCCTCGGCCCAACTCCCGCGGACCTGCAGACCGGCCGGCAGCTCATCGAGGTCAGCACCCAGTCGACGGAGCTCGGTCGACATGGCCGCCAAGCGGTCGCTCTCCTTGAGTCTCAGATGCGGCACGTTGTCGATCGTCGTGGTACCCACGGCAAAGGGCGCCAAGGCGGCAAGCGTGGGCACCTGATCCGGCATGTCTGAGAAATCCACCGCCACCGAGCTCAACACCGAGGCACCGGTGACCTGCAGGGTATCGGAGAGCCACTCGACTCGAGCTCCCATTCGGGCCAGCACCTCCAGGAACCTTCGATCGCCCTGCTTCGACAGGGGCGAGAGCCCTTCTAGGCGAACCCTTCCTCCGGTCAGGGCCGCCGCAGCAGCGGGATAGGCAGCTGCGGAGAAGTCCCCCTCCATCGTCCAAGATCCGCCTCGGAGCGGGACCGGTGAAACCCGCCAGGTAGTCTCGCCGAGAGCTTCGACACTGGCTTGGAAGCGACCGAGGGTGTCCAACGTGAGCTCGACGTAGGGAGCCGAAGCCAGGGATCGAGCTCGCAGCTCGACCGGTCGTTTGGCGGCCGTTGCGGCCATCAGGATCGCCGAAGCGAACTGGCTCGACAGCCGGGCGTCGAGCTCGGTACTTCCACCCTCCAGACTCCCACCCGAAATCCGCAACGGAGCGAACCCACTGCGCTCCAAGTACTCGATCCGCGCTCCCAGGCTGCGAAGAGCATCCACCAACGGGCCGAGGGGCCTTTGTCTCAGGCGTGGCATGCCATCGAGGTGCCAGACACCTGGGGTGGCGCTGAGAGTCGCCGTCAGGAATCGCAGCATGGTCCCGTTGTTGCCGCAGAACAGCTCGCCGCCACCTGGAATAGGACCCGGACGGATCTGCATGGCATCGTCGTCGAGTGAGACCTCGTAACCGGCCTGACTCAGGGCGGTCGAAAACAGCTCGGTATCTGCAGATCGCAGCGGTCCCGCGAGCACTACCGACTGGCGCGCCAGGAAGGCAAGGTTGAGGAATCGCTGGGTCAGGCTCTTCGAGGGTGGCACCCTCAAGGTACCCTCGATCACGACTCCGCTCGGGATCTCACAGGTGCCCTTGCAGGAGGAAAGTGACAGCGTCATGGACAACTCCTCCTTTCTCCAGGGCTCGAGGTCGAGCTAGCCTTCAGCCGATAGCCACTCGACTCGCTTGGTGTTGAACCAGGCATCGAGCAATCGCACTTCGCCGTCTCCCACCTGCCAGCTCTGGGCCTCGTGGAAGTGACCCAGCAGCAGGACATCGTGGCCTTGGGCGAGTCTTCTAACGGCATGACGTGAGATGACCTCTCGTGGAATCCGGCTCTTGTGTTTGAAGTTAGTCTTGGAAAGCTGTCCTTCCGTTACGCGCACCAACCTCTGGGCCAGCCCACCAGGCAGATGCAACATGAAGAAACGACTCGGAGCGCTCTTCGAAAGCCAGCGCCAGAACTGATAGAGGCGGTCTTCCTCGTTCAGTCCATCGCCATGGATCGCCAGGTAGGACCGGTCCCCGACTTGGAACGAGACCTCGTCGGCGACGGTGTCGAACACCTCCGCGTACGGTCCTTCGGCGATGAAGAAGTCCCGATTGCCTTCGATGTAGTCGATTCTCCAACCCGCTCTTCGCAGGTCTGACAGGGCCGTGACGACCTGACGGATCTCTACTGTCTCGTAGGTGCGCTGACCGACCCAGACGTGGAAGAGATCTCCCATGAGGATCAGATGGCCCGGTTCTCCTCTCGCCAAGCCTTCGAGCTGCTCCACGAGGGGCCCTGCCGGACCGCCGGGACCACCGATGTGAGCGTCGGCGACTATCGCTACGGGCAAATTCGGCGGCTCCACCAGGGGCTCCAGACGGCTGCCTACTCTAGAAGATCGACAATTTGTGGGCTTGCCGCCTGCTGGCCTCGACCACGACTGCCTCGGCCACCGCCCTGAACGACTCCGCGTGAGGCCCTTCGGGCTGGGAGACGACGATCGGCCGGCCGGCGTCTCCACCTTCCACGATGGCCGGATCGAGAGGAATTCGGCCCAGGAACGTGCAACCCAGGAGTTCAGAGGTCCGCTCTCCCCCACCTCGCTTGAAGATATCCGTCGCCTCGCCGCAATGCGGACAGACGAAAGTGGACATGTTCTCGATGATGCCGACGACCGGCACATTGACCTTCTGGAACATCGCCAGACCCTTGCGAGCATCGATCAGAGAGATGTCCTGCGGCGTGGTGACGATAACGGCGCCCGACAACGGCACTTTCTGGCTGATCGTCAGCTGAGCATCTCCAGTACCGGGAGGCAGATCGACAATCAAATAGTCCAGCGGTCCCCACTCGACGTCGGCCAGCAGCTGCTCGATGGCTCGCATGACCATCGGGCCGCGCCAGATCACAGGAGTGTCGTCGTCGAGGACGAAACCCAGAGACATCAGCCGGACACCGTACTTTTCGAAGGGAATCAGCCGTTCGCGCTCGACTAACGGTTGCTCATGAATCCCGAACATCATCGGCATAGAGGGCCCATAGATATCGGCATCCAAGAGCCCTACTCTGTAACCGGCCTGTGCCAATGCGATGGAGAGATTGGCTGCAACCGTCGACTTACCGACCCCGCCCTTGCCGCTGGCAACGGCGACCACATGTTGGACCTCCGGAATCAGATCCGGATCTTGGGCCACGGCATCCTGAGCGGTGGAGTGCGGTGTCGCCGATTCAAGGGACACGACCACCTCTTTTGCAACCTCGGCATTGCGCAGTATCGATTCCACCTCGTCGCGGACCTGGTCGGCCCGCTCCCGATGGTGCGTCGAGATCGCCAGATCAACCTCCACCCGGCCCGCGGACGCCTGCACCCGGTCGATAAACCCGAATGAAACGATGTCGCGACTCATGCCGGGGAAGGTGATGCCCTTCAAGAGTTCCCACACCCGATTCTCGATCTGCTTCGACATTTGAGCTCCTTGAAAAGCTAAGCTTGTTACGTTGGATGTCCTGGTCGATTCTCGAGCCAAGGGCCCGCTTCGTGCCGCGCCCTGGGCCGGCCGGCTCAAGGCGTGATGCCAGCCAGGTCGGCGATAGCCTCACGAACCTGTTGTATCAAAGCCTGTTTCCCCCGTACCCCGACGTCTTCGACTCTCAGCGGACGACCGTACCGAACGACGATTCTACCTGGCCGTACAACATAGCTTCCCCGCCGGCGGATCGCCATGCTACCGATCACCCCAACCGGAACGATGGGTAGGCCGCTCTTGAGCGCCAGGAGAAACCCACCACGCTCGAAAGGCTGGAGCTCACCATCCAAGGAGCGGGTCCCCTCGGGAAAGACCAGCGTCGAGCTTCCTTCCTGCAAGCGGGAGACCGCCGAATCGAAGCTCTTCTTCGCCTTGCTCCGATTCTTGCGGTCAATACTGATGAAGCCTCCAGCCTTCATTGCCCACCCGAAGATCGGAATCCGGAACAGGCTCTGCTTGGCGAGCAAGCGGGTCTGCCCGGGTAGCGAAGCGATCAGCGCCGGGATGTCGAAGACGCTTTGGTGGTTCGACATGTAGATGCAGCGCTGATCCGAGGACAAAGGTACCGCGTAGTCCACGTCCAGGCGAACTCCACTGAAGTACAGGAGACCATGGCTCCACAGCTGCGCCATTTGAAACACCCAGTTGCCGCGTGGCGGAATCCAAGCACCCAGGAGGGAGAGCACACTGAACAGCAGGCTTCCCAGGATCAGGTAGGTGTTCCCAGAGACCGTGGCCAAACAGCATCTCACGGTGCCCCAAGGGAAGCCCTTTCCTTTCGATGTGTCGATCTCGGCCATGAACTTAGGGCTGGACGCCCCCCTTGCTACAATCCGCTCCTGATGCTTGGCCCTACCTACTTCGCATGGCGATTCCGCTGCCTCCAGTGGTTGCGAGCGAGCTTGTTCGGCGCTGCGGCACTCAGCCTTCTTCTGAGCGCTGCGCTGGTCTTGCGACCTCGAGCAATGATCCGGCTGCTCGGTGTCGGCTCGCCAGAGGACCCATTCTACCTCTGGCTGTCTGCCGCGCTTCTCGCCTGTCTCGGAATCCTCTATCTTCTTGCCAGCGGTGATGTACGCCGCTTCAGCCCGATCATCGCCGTGGCCATCGGGGCCCAACTCACCCTGGCCCTGACCTTCTTCGCGGCTGCTCAGGGACCAGGGACCGAGAACCTGATCCGCCTCGCTGGAGCCGAGCTCCTGATCGGTCTGGGTCTTCTCGCCTTCTGGTGGCCGGTTCGATCATGAAGTCACGTTGGCCGTTGGCTCATGCCCTCGAAGAAGCCGGCCGCATGGCCAGCCTGGGAGTGCAGGCTATCGGGGAGATGCTGACGCGCCCCTTCGAAGGTCGCCTCTGGATCCGCGAAATGGAGCAGATCGGGGTCCGATCTCTCGGGGTGGCAGCCATCGCCACCATCTTCACCGGCATGGTGCTGGCCCTCCAGACGGCCTATAGCCTGCCAGGCCTTGGGGTCAAGTACTACATCGGCACCGTCGTTTCGAAGTCCATCATTCGAGAGCTCGGCCCCGTCCTGATCGCGCTGGTCGTCGGCGGCAGGATCGCCGCGGGGATGACCGCCGAACTGGGAACGATGAAGGTGACCGAGCAGATCGACGCCTTGCGCGCCATGGCGGCCAACCCCGTCAAGAAGCTGGTGGTTCCGAAGCTGATCGCTGCCCTGGTGATGCTGCCGCTGCTGACCATCATCGGAGACCTCCTGGGAGTCCTCGGCGGCATGATTATCGGCGTCTATCAGCTCGGTCTGACGCCCGGCTTCTACATCAACGATGTGCTCACGGATCTGACGCTGGAGGACATCTTCAGCGGCATCGGCAAGTCCTTCTTCTTCGCCTTCTGGATCACGATCGTCGGCTGTTACAATGGCCTGACCGCGCGAGGTGGTGCCGACGGTGTCGGTAGAGCGACGACGAATACAGTCGTGGTTTCCGCGATTCTGGTCCTGGTGACCGATTTCTTTCTGACCAAGCTCTTCCACGTCCTGGCCTGATTGCGGAGCCGGAAACACGTTCATGGCGACACCGATCTTCAGCGTGCGGGGCCTGGTCAAGGACTACGACGACAAGACAGTCCTACGGGGCTTGGACTTCGACGTCCAACGCGGAGAATCGCTGGTGATTCTCGGCCGATCCGGCTCCGGCAAAAGTGTGATGCTGCGGCAACTGAATGGACTGGAAAAGCCCGACGCCGGAACCGTAGCCTTCGATGGAACCGAGATCTCCTCGATGCGCGAGAAAGAACTGTACCCGATTCGCCAACGGATCGGCATGCTCTTCCAGGGTGGCGCGCTATTCGATTCGATGACCGTCGAGGAGAACGTTTCGTTCCCTCTGCGAGAGCACCTGGAGATGGACGAAGAGGAGATTCACGAACGAGTGCGCTTGAAGCTCTCCCTGGTCGGATTGAAAGGAGTCGAGGCGCTCATGCCCTCGGAGCTCTCCGGCGGCATGAAGAAGAGGGTGGCACTCGCCCGCTCGCTGGCGATGGATCCGGAGGTCGTCCTCTTCGACGAGCCCTCCACCGGATTGGATCCTATGACGTCGGCCCTCATCGCGCATCTGATTCGACGGTCGCAAGCCAGCCTCGCCACCACTTCCGTCGTTGTCACGCACGACATTGCTCTGGCCCGACACGTTGGCGACCGGGTAGCTTTTCTGTGCGAGGGTACTTTCAGCTTCCTGGGCACCTGGGAGGAAGCGAACCGAACTGCGGACCGGGTATTTGGCGATTTCCTGGCCGGGCGCATGGGAGATGAAGATGCAGCGTGAGGCCAAGGTCGGCCTGCTGGTCGTGGCGGCGTTCTTCATCCTGGGAGTCGCTGTCTTCCTAATCAGCGAGAGACGCAATTTCTTTGCGCTCAAGAATCGCTACTACATTCAATTCGAGACCGTTCTCGGCCTCGCCCCGGGTAGCCCGGCACAGCTCAACGGCGTGACCGTCGGCAGCATCGAGAAAGTAGTCCTTCCCGAAAGCGTCGACGAGCAGCTACTGACCGTATGGATCAACGTCGACCGGCGCTACGGCGAACGGGTGCGTGAGGACTCGACGGCAAGGATCAAGACGCTGGGCCTGCTGGGCGACAAGTTCATCGAAATCTCCTCGGGGTCCGCAGAATCACCGCTGATTCCCTCAGGTGGGTACATTCCGGCGGCGGCGCCAACCGATGTCGAAAAACTCCTCGCCACGGGTGGCGACGCGGTGCAGAACACCGTGGCCATCTCCTACTCGCTGCGCAACATCCTGGCCCGCATGGAGGCTGGCGAGGGTCTCCTGGGCGAGCTTCTCACCGACTCCGAGGCAGGCCGAACCGCGAAGCAGGGCCTGGTGGCCATCATGGAGGCCGTCCGAGCAATCACACTGCAGATCCACAGCGGTCAAGGCACCGTGGGGCAGCTGATCATGGACGACGACCTGGCCGTTCGGCTGACGGCTTCCGTCGACCGGTTCAACACTGTGCTGACGAGCCTCGAGGGGGGCGAAGGACTGGTCGCAGACCTGCTGCAAAACCCAGAGACCCGGGACCGGGTCCAGACCCTCCTGGCCAATCTGGACAAGACTTCGGAGTCGCTGTCTGTCGCGGCCGAACAGCTGGGTTCGGGCAAGGGACTCCTGCCAGCGATGTTGAGTGACGAGGAAATGGCGGGCCAGATCCTCGGAGACCTACAGCAGATGCTCGAGAATCTGAATCTTGTGTCTGAAAAACTGGCGTCGGGTGATGGCACGCTCGGGCGGTTGATCGAGGACCCAGAGATCTACGACGCGCTAAACGACATCGTTGTCGGGATAGATCAGTCGAAGATGCTGCGGTGGTTGGTACGCAATCGTCAAAAGGCGGGCATCAAGGTACGCTACGATGACGCAACGGACCAGCTCGAAGTAGAGCCCTACGATCCAGGCGACGTCAAATAACGGAATCGACCGATATGACACAACACAACTTGATCACAGGGGGTGCCGGGTTCATCGGCAGCCACCTGACCCAACGCCTTCTAGAGCGCGGCGACCAGATCACGGTCCTCGACGACTTCAACGACTTCTACGACCCGGAGCGAAAACGCTTCAACGTAGCGCCCTTCCTGGAGAATCCCGCATACAGGTTGATCGAGAGCGACATTCGGGACGCAACGCTGGTCGATGAGTTGTTTCGCGACAGTGACTTCGACGCAGTTGTGCATCTGGCCGCGCGAGCCGGAGTGAGACCCAGCCTCCAGGAACCGATTCTCTACGAGGATACGAACTGCATCGGGACCCTCCGGCTGCTCGAGGCGGCTCGTGCGCATGGTCCGGAGACCTTCATTTTCGGTTCTTCGTCGTCGGTCTACGGCATCAACAAGAAGGTGCCCTTCGCCGAGACAGACGAGGTCAATCAGCCGATCAGCCCCTACGCCACCACCAAGAGAGCTGGCGAGCTGCTCTGCTTCAACTATGCCCATCTCTATGGTCTGCGTACGGCCTGTTTGCGTTTCTTCACCGTCTATGGGCCCGCCCAGAGACCCGAGATGGCGATCCACAAGTTCACCGATCTGCTGGCCCGCGGGGAGACGATCCCACTCTTTGGAGACGGCGCCAGTCAGCGAGACTACACGTTTGTCGACGACATCATCGACGGCGTCGTGGCCACCCTGGACCTGGCACCACCCTTCGAGATCCTGAATCTCGGTGGCGCCGAGACCACGGCTCTCAGCGATCTCGTGCAGTGGCTGGCCGATGAGCTTGGCGTCGAGCCGAATATCGAGTATCTTCCCGATCAGCCGGGAGATGTCCCCATAACCTACGCAGACGTCAGCAAGGCCAATGCCCTGGTCGGCTACTCACCCAAAGTCCCCATCCGAGAGGGTTTGAAGCGGTTCGTCGAATGGTATCGGGACAGCCAGACTTGAGCCCGGAAACTCCGCGCACCTTCGACTGCAGCCCCTCGCCACACTGACAATCGGGAGCGGAAAGCATGAATATTTGTGTAGTAGGAAGCGGATACGTCGGTCTCGTCACCGGCGCCTGCCTGGCCGATTTCGGCATGAACGTGGTCGGCGTCGACAAAGACGTCGACAAAGTCGAGGCGTTGCAGCGCTGCGAGATCCCGATCTACGAGCCCGGACTCGCCACGGTTGTCCGTACCAACATGGACGAGGGGCGCCTTCGCTTCGGAACCGAGCTGGGACCGGCCATCGAACAAGCGCAGGCCATCTTCATCGCCGTCGGAACCCCTTCCCGACCCGACGGTTCCGCTGATCTGAGCTTTGTCGAACAAGTCGCCAAGTCCATCGGTGAGCACCTCAATGGATTCAAGATCGTCATCACCAAGAGCACGGTGCCGATCGGTACAGGCCAGAAGATCGACAAGATCATCCGAGAGGTCCAGACCGGTCAGCACGAGTTTGCCGTCGTCAGCAATCCCGAGTTCCTGCGAGAGGGCTCCGCCATCGGCGACTTCCGAAACCCCGACCGGGTGGTCATCGGCAGTGTCGATCAGCGCGCCATCGACATGATGCTGGACATTTACTCACCTCTGCGGGTCGCGGATGTGCCGTTCGTTATCACCAACGTGGAGAGCGCAGAGCTGATCAAGTACGCCTCCAACGGCTTCCTGGCGACCAAGGTCTCCTTCATCAACGAGGTGGCACATCTGTGCGAGAGGCTCGGTGCCGATGTCGAAACCGTGGCCCGAGGAATGGGACTCGACACGAGGATCGGCCCCCAGTTCTTGCATCCTGGGCCGGGCTTCGGCGGCTCGTGCTTCCCCAAGGACTCTCGCGCTGTTGTCCAGATCGCCCTCGAGCACGGCCTGCATTTCCAAATCATGGAATCGGTCGTGGCGGTGAATCAGGCAACCAAGGAGCGCATGGTCGAGAAGATCTCACAGGCCTTCGACGGTGGGCTCAAAGGCAAGACGGTCGCTGTTCTGGGCCTGTCGTTCAAGCCCGATACCGATGACATCCGAGAGTCGCCGGCGATCGAGATCGTCAAGGGTCTACTGGACGCCGGAGCCTCGGTGCGAGCCTTCGACCCGGCGGCCATGGAGGCCTTTCGGGAAGACTGGCCGCAAGTCGAATACTGCGACAACTCCTACGACGCAGCTGCGGGCGCGGACGGTATCGTGATCGCGACCGAATGGAATCAGTTCAAGGCGTTGGAGCTCAGACGCCTGAAGGAGCTTCTCAAGCGGCCTCTGATCGTCGACCTTAGGAACCTCTACGAACCAGCAAAGATACGGGCCGCCGGCTTCGACTACTTTTCGGTCGGACGGGTGGGGGCCCAGCAGGAGCAAAGACAAGAGGCATGACTACTTCTCTGGTAACTGGCGGGGCGGGATTCCTGGGCTCACACCTGTGCGAGAGGCTCCTGCAGGAGGGACACAAGGTGGTCTGTGTCGACAACCTCCTGACGGGAAAGCTCGAGAACATCCAGCCGTTGCTCGATCGTGACGACTTCCAATTCATCGAGCACGACGTCACCCGGCCGTTCGAGGTCAACGTGCCTCTCGACAACGTGCTGCACTTCGCTTCCCCAGCCAGCCCGATGGACTACCTGGAGTTGCCGATTCAGACTCTCAAGGTCGGCTCTCTCGGAACCCATAATACCGTCGGCCTGGCCAAGGCGAAGGAAGCCCGCTACCTGTTGGCTTCGACATCCGAAGTCTATGGCGATCCGCTGGTCCATCCACAGCCGGAGACCTACTGGGGCAACGTGAATCCGGTCGGCCCTCGGGGCGTCTACGACGAAGCCAAGCGCTTCGCCGAGGCCATGGTGATGGCCTACCACAGGTTCCACGGCCTCGAGACCCGCATCGTGCGGATCTTCAACACATACGGGCCTCGGATGCGCCCTAAGGACGGCCGGGTCGTCCCTGCTTTCATCCAGCAGGCATTGCTCGGAGAACCGTTGACGGTCTTCGGTGACGGCTCGCAGACGCGCTCCTTTTGCTACGTCAACGACCTGGTCGAGGGGATATGGCGCCTGCTCAACAGCGACACTTCGGACCCGGTCAACATCGGGAATCCCCACGAGATGACGATCCTGGAGTTCGGCCAACGCATCATCGAGGCCACCAATAGCAAGAGCGAGATCTCGTTCGTGGAGCTACCTGTCGACGACCCGAAGACTCGTCAACCCGACATAACACGGGCGAGGGAAATTCTCGACTGGTCACCACAAGTCGAGCTGCAGGACGGCCTCGGCACGACCATCGACTACTTCCGATCGCTGCTGGAAGGCAGCAACTAGGAGCTCGGAATGGAGGATCTGGTCAAGAAGCTGCAGTTCGCGCTCGACAAGTACCCACAGCAGGTCGAGCTGGTTGAAGTCGCCGACTTGCTGCTCGACAGCGCCCGACAGAACGACAAGCGGCCGGCCTTCGTGAAGCTGGCGATGGCCGATGAGCTGGTCAAGGGCCTGCGCGGCCAGCGTCAGCAGAAAGACGTGCTCCTTCTGGTCCGCATCCCGGGCGAGGTGCTCGAGCGCTCAGAGAGCCGAATCGTGCTTCCGGGAGAGGTGGAATGACCGAAGATACCGAGCCCACCCAGATCCTCTGCGCCCGCTGTGGTGAGACCGCTTCAGGAGTGGTAAACCCGCCGTATCCCGGGGAATTGCGCGGAGAGCTGCAGTCTCGTGTTTGCCAGAATTGCTGGGCGGAATGGCTGAAGCTCGAAGTCATGGTCATCAACGAGCTGCAGCTGAACTTCATGGAGCCCAGATCGTTGGAGATCCTGGTCGGCCACATGCGCGAGTTCCTCTGTTTGGACGCGCCAGCCGAATCCGACGAGTGACTCGGATGTCCTCGAGCTCCCACGGG
The DNA here is from genome assembly GCA_947259195.1 of Thermoanaerobaculia bacterium. Lineage (GTDB taxonomy): Bacteria > Acidobacteriota > Thermoanaerobaculia > Multivoradales > JAHEKO01 > JAUVRX01. Next base: position 27,622 of record CAMYLC010000092.1, read on the forward strand.
CAAGACAACGACTCACTGCCAGCCGTCAAGAGGCTGCGGTCCATCCCGCGCGGGGCGGTGGTCCGGTTCGCCCTCCTCGTCGCCCTGCTGGCCGTAGCTTTCGCCCTATTTCGCTGGACGCCCCTCAGCGAGTTTCTCACCAAGGACAAGATCGTGGCGCTGATGATGGACCTGCGCAGCGCGTGGTGGGCACCCGTGGCTCTACTGGCTCTCTACCTGGTCCTGTCGCCCACGGGTCTTCCGGTCAGTCCTCTGATCCTCGCCGGCGGCGTGGTCTTCGGGGTGAAATTGGGGTGGCTCTACAACCTCCTTGGCACGATGATCGGGGCCACTGCCAGCTTTCTGCTGGCGCGAGCGCTCGGCTACGACTTGGTTTCCCACGTGGTCCCGGCGGGACTGCTGCAGCGGGCCGAGAAGATCCTGGAGAAGCACGGATTCTGGACGATCGTGCGCGTCCGCTTCCTGCCGATCCCTTTCGCCGTCACCAATTACGGAGCAGCCCTGGCCGGCGTTCGGTTCCCGCAGTTCCTGGCTGCCACGGCGATCGGCCTGATCCCCTCGATGCTGATCTACACCTACTTTGGCCATGCGCTGTTCAACGCCGCGACAGCAGATCGCCAGACCGTGATCCGCAATCTGGCCGGAGTGGTGGTTCTGGTACTGCTTCTGACCTTCCTGGTACCCCTGCGCAAGATGTGGAAGCGGCGTCGCTACAAGAACAGCTGAAAGAGGGGACACAATACACAATTCGAGGACAGGCGTCCTTCTTGCGACCAAGTAGGCACTCAGATCTCTGCCCCTCGCATCACCCGACCACTCTACTCGACTCAGGCACTGAAACTGTGTTTGTGTCCCCCTAGGTCGGCGGCTCGTTCAGAAGCTCCTGATACCGCTCCAGGAACTGCCCCACTTCGAGACCGTCCATCAGGGCGTGGTGGGCTTCGATCGAGATCGGCAGTCGGCGTCGACCCTCGCGGACGTGGTGCTTGCCGAAGACAATCTTCGGAACCGAATCCTCGGTCGGAATCCGGCGGGCGTGCAGGAGGCCAGAAAAGCTCACCCAGGGAATCACCGAGTAGTGGATTAGGTCGTCCTGGTCCGGCCGCGGGTCCAACTCACCGGTCTCAGTCCGCGCCATGGCCAGGATCGTGGAGGCCTCGGTCATGAACCGATCGGACTCGGGGTGGTAGTCGAAATAGCCGAACCCGAAAGTCCCGTCTTCCCGCAGCACCGTCGAGCTACCGTGGATCACATCGTGCACCAGAACAGCGTCCTCGCGCCGGCGGTACCGAAAGGCCTCGATCTCGTTGGAGGCCTGGATGGACAAGTAGAGGCAGGTCAGGAAGAAGGACGAGGCGCCTTTGCCGCGGGTGGCCTCGTAAACCGCCGTCACATCCAGATCGGTGCACAGACCGAAGAACGGCTGCTCGAAGTCCTTGAAGAAATGGAAGTGACTCCTGCGGCTCCAGGAGTCGATGTCGAGGAAGTGGGACATCAGCGAAGCGAAGTGACTTTCACTGTAGGCCCTGTCGACCAGTCAGGGCCTCGTCTACCTCTCCAGCGTCGATGATAACGGTTCCATCCACGGCAAAACGCTGGGGTTCGAACTCGTAGCTCCGCATCACTCGGCGAAAGACCTCTTTAAGGGCTCGGGCGCCCAGCCTGGGTTGCCGGGTGGCTTCGGCAGCGATGCGCCGCGCCGCTGACGGCGACAGTGCCAGCTCCAGTCCCATGGCTTCAAAGTAGTCACGGGCCTGATGCAGGCCAGAGTCCTGCCCTTCCAGGAATATCTTCAGCAGCTCGTCTTCGCCAAGATCGTTGAGCAACACCAGCGCATCGAAGCGGGACAGGAACTGCGGGGTAAGGCCATAGTCGAACAAGTCCTCGTAGCGCAACCAGTCACGAAGCGAAAAACGGAGCTCCTCATGCACTTCACCCGCGCCCATGACACTGACAGATTGCAGTGAACCTCGATCCGCGCCGATCGTCACTCGATCGTAGACGCTGTCGTAGAGCCCTTCGAACGCCCCTGCCGCAACGAACAGCAGCCCACTCGCGTCGAGCGTCACCGTCTTGCCTCCAGCCCAGGCCGGCAGGGTGAACGGCACGGCCTCGTTCTCGATCAGCGTCAGGAGGGCCTCCTGGGCTCGAATCCCCAGGACATTCGGCTGCCCCCCGACCACGGAACGGATCTTGTCGATCTCGTCGACGAACACGACCGCCTGCGAGACCCGGCCCAATACCGCTTCCATCGGCGCTTGATCCCCGAGCTGTTCCCTGGCCCGGTCGAGGATCCGGCTCAGCAGCACTTCGCCGGCTCGCCCCTCCGCAGTCTGCTCGGCCAGGACGTTGGCATGAACCCTGACCAGCGTCGAATGCCTGGCAAGCTCGGGATCCGAGGCCAGGTATAGCTCGACAGCCCGCATCAGGCTGGTCTTGCCGGTGCCAGAAGACCCGATCATCAAGATATTGCCCGTCACCAGGCCGGCGAGGCGTTTGGCCACGGCGATGGAGATCTCACGAACCGCTTCCTCCTGGCCGAGAACTCTCTGGCTGAGCACCTCCGCGATCGCCGTCGGTTGGGGTTTCGAGCTGGACATCGACCTATTGTATTCCGCCCCGGCCCTGTGCCGGCATTGATTGGATCACACTCGAGGTTCGGCCGACCCGACGAGCCTGATTGTGAAGTTCGCTCTTGAACAGTCAACGGCCGGTGCAATACATTGGTTTCGATATGCAAATACAACCGCGGAGACGTGTCTGCTCTTCCTGGCTCGCCAGGGCGCGATACCTCCTTGTCGTGTCGTGGTTGCTGTTGTCGCCGCAATCGGCAACGGCTGCCGAGAAACACCTCGAGCAGCTCGCTCAGGCTCAAGAGCTTCTGGATGCCGGCGACGCCGAGGGAGCCATCAAGCTGCTCAACAAGGCCGTTAAAGCGAAGCCTCCACTGGCCGAAGCCTTTCTCATGCGGAGCACAGCCAACTTCGTGGTCGGGGATCTTCAAGCCGGCCGCAGTGACCTCGAGGAGACTCTGAAGCTCGATCCGAGCCTTCGCCAGGCCTGGCTCAACCGCGCCGGCTTGGATCTGTCCGAGGGTGACTATGACGCCGCGCTGGAGGCCTTGACCAAGGCAGAGGAACTCGATCCAGCTGCCATCGACAACGATCTGAACCTCGGCGTCGTCCTCGTCCTGAAGGGTGACCTCGAGCCCGCGAGCCAGCACTTCCAGGCCCACATCCAGCGCAGTGGTGGCTCCGCAGAGGCCTACTACGTTGTCGCTCGCAACTACGCCATTGCGGGATTCGCCGGACCGGCCATCGAGCATTTGAAACAAGCGATTCAGCTCGATGAACGGGTCCGACTTCAGGCCCGCACCGATCCCAACTTCCAAGACCTCGAGTCGAATCAGCGCTTCCAGGACCTCTTGCTCACCGACACCTTTCAGCCGGAGCCGAGCTCACATTTCGCAGTCCAGAAGTTCGATTCTCCCTTCGGCGGGTTGGACAGCCCACTGGTGAGCGCGACACTCGATGCGCTTCAGTTTTCGGGCCAGCCGTTCGACCCGAGGGTCGAGGTGACGCCCGACTGGGCGCTGATCTGGAGCGAGTATCGGATCAAGATCATGAGCTCCGATGGCGGAGGTGGCCAGGTTCAGCTGACGGCTGCGCCAAACAGCTTCACACCGTCGGAGTGGAAACGCCGCAGCGAGGAGCTGTTCCGCGAGATCACGGTCCGGCTCCTTTCACGCCAGCGCTGACGCTCCGCCCACTCATCCTGGGGCCTGGTTCTCGGTCCTCAAGAGATGACCACCTCCTCGTAGAGGTCCGTCCGTTTGGTTCGAAGGGGGACGGCAGCGGCTAGTCGGACCAGAGGCTCAGAGCCGACCTGGATCTCAGGATTCAGGGCTGCAGGCATCCTCAGGAAAGCGGCCGTCGACGAGCCCAGCATCGGTCTCGTTCGAGGGACAGTGGGCTGTGTCGGTGGAGCAGGATCTCCCGGCCACGGTGTCGGCGTAGGCCTCGACCTGTGGGTCGAGAGTAGGGTGGCGCCACATCATCCGTCCGATCCTCTGCATCTCTCTGGTTGCTCGAGCCGAAGAATCTCCTTCGAATCTCATCCGGTAGTAGGCCGCCAGTCGCCCGGTTCTGTGCCAGCCATGGCGACAGCGGAAGGCCACCTTCTTTCCCTGGTCCTGGGATTCCCCAATCCAAGCGTCAAACGCTTCGAGGAAGTCGATCGAGACAGGGGTATCTGCTTCCTGGGCGTGGTCATAGCGAACCTGCATTTCGGGACAGACCTTTTTCCGAAAGAGGCATTCCCGAGAACTGCCCTCGCCATCGAGCACCAGGATTTCCTCGACCCCCAGGCCGCACAGGACGCCCAGGTCCGCCGAGCTGAGGCGGCCGCTGCGATACAAGGCAAAGCCGGTTCCGGAGTCCTCGGCTACCTTGAGCGGCGCTTCGGCGCATCCGGCCAAGAACGACATCGCCATTGCGACCATCCAACCCATGTTACTGGGTGTGCTCATTCAGCACCTCCGGGGTCTGTCGGACCTGACTCAATTTCATCTGACTTTCGGCGCAGCATCTCACGACCTATCGGATGTTAACGAGTAAGCCGACCGCGAATCCGAGGCGAAGTTGAGGACCATCAGGATTAGAACTCAGCCAGAAGGCGTAGCTTCTGCTCTACCTCCTCGAGAAGTGCCTTGGGTAGCGGCGCGAGAGCTCGGATGAGCCTTCGATTGTCGATGGAACGGCTCTGGTCGATCATGACCTCGCAGTCTTGGTCGTTGCCGGCAATGCCCTTGGGCAGCGGAACGCGCAGGAGATTCCCGCCTGCAAGCCGAGTAGTACAGGGCAGCACCCAGGTGGAGGGGTGCTCCGCTTCATTGAGAAGGTCCGATTGTATGACCAGGATCGGGCGAGACTTGGCCGGCTCAGTTCCCCGACGAGGGTTGAGGTCGGCAAGATACAGAGCCCCACGGCGGATCTTTACCAATCCTCGAGTCCTTCGGCCACAAGGGAATCGAGCTCGGCGATCTCCTTTTCTAGCGACCCACGGACAGCCAGAGAGTCGCGCTTGTAAGCCTGGCGAAGAGCCTCGCGATTCGTGACCTCCTTCAACAGCCGCAGGCCTCGGCGAACCACCTCGACATTACTCTTGGCATGGAGCTGTGCCTTGAGCTCGAGAACCAACTCGAGCTCCTCCGGTGGAAGCGTTATGCTTGACTTGGTATTGGATTTCATACTCTCATGATACCTCAGAGAGTCGATGGATTTTACCCCTCGATCGACAGTCGTCTACTATTATTTGTCCTGATAAGAGTCGAGGTGTTAGAGAACCAGTCCACAAAAACAGGAGGCTTTATGCTATCTGCAGACTATCGAGGAAAGATCCTCGTGCTGAAGCTGAGTGGCGAGTTGAAAAAGGAGCATTTGGCCGAGGCTGACGAACTCATCGATGACAAGCTCGACGAAAGGGAGAGCCCGCCGATCCTTCTGGACTTGCGACGCTACGAAGGGGCGGAGGATCTGAGCACGGCTTGGCAGGAGCTCAAGCTCCTTAAGACGCACGGCGACAGGGTCGAGAAGATCGCCGTCGTCGGCTCTCTCGACTGGCAGAAGCTCGCGACTTTCCTAGTGAGTCCCTTCACGAAGGCGACCGAGCGCTTCTACGAGCCCGACGACCTGCAGGATGCTCTCGAGTGGCTGCGGGAGTGAAAAGCTCCAGCGATTTCCTCGGAATCACCTCGGGAGGGGTCAAGCCCCTCCCCCACATCTCTCGCTGCGCAGGAACGGCCGGCAGAGGCGCCGGCCTCTTCAACCCACTGCCCACAGATCTGTCGCGAGGTACGAGCGGCCGCATCGGCCCTGCGGAGTCTTGCCCGTAGGGCTAGACGCGCATCAACACCGAGCCCCAGTGGAGCCCAGCCCCGAGGGCGGTGAAGGCCACCAGGGAGCCCTCGGGCGCCTTGCCTTCTTCGCGAGCCTCATAGAAACACAAGGGCAATGTGGCGGAGGTCGTGTTGCCGTACTTCTGGATGTTGTTGTGGACCTTGTCGTCCGCCAGCTTCATGGCCCGCTGCGCAGCCTCGTTGATGCGCAGATTCGCCTGGTGCATGACGAGTAGATCCAAGTCCTCGAGCGTCAGCCCGTTCTTCTCGAGAACCTCCATGGTCACTCTGGGCATGCGGGTCACCGCTAACTTGAACACCTGACGCCCATCCATCACGGGCACAGATTCGCCGCTCGCGAGCTGCGCCTCGTCCACCCAGGGGCGACGGGCCGATCCGGCACCTGGGACGTACAGGATTTCCTTCCTGTTCCCATCGCCATAGAGGACGGACCCTAGAATGCCCCGACCATCGTCGGCATCGTGCGCACGAAAGACCATCGCTCCCGCGGCATCTCCGAAGAGCACCACCAGGTGCCGAAAGCGCGAGTTCCACTCCAGAATCTCCGGAGGCAAGGGACCTTCCTCGCGACCGTACAGCACCTCCCAGCTCTCCGGTCCGACCGGCATCAAAGAGGTATGCACATCGCAGCCCACCAAGAGGACCGTGCGAGCGATGCCGCTGCGGATCAGTGCATCCACCGTCTGCAGGCCATAGGCATAGCCGGCACACTGCTGACGAATATCCAACGCCGGCAGCTTGCCGAGGCCGAGTCGCTCCTGGATCAGGGTGCCGGCACCTGGGAAGTAGTGATCGGGCGTCATCGTCGCGCAGACGATGTAGTCGATCTCCTCGGCATCGATTCCCGAATCTGCGATAGCGGCCCGAGCTGCCGCAGCCCCGAGGTCCGCCGAGCTCACACCGGGCTCGACGTAGTAGCGGGTCTCGATACCGCTACGCTCCCGGATCCACTCGTCGGTGGTGTCCATGATGCGGGCCAGCATCGAATTGTCCACCCGTATGGACGGAACCTCTGTGCCGCATCCCATCATCAAGGCACGGGGCATCGAGGCTCGGGACTGACTCATCGCTGACTCCTCCTTCCTGGATCAAGCCACTTCGGAGAACCTATCACTGGAAGCCCCCAGGTGGGATCCGCGTACGACCCCTCCTTTGTACCGGGCCGCGGTACTCGACTGTCAGGTCACCCTGCTTTATGAAAAGGTAGAAATTCTTTGGACGCTTGTCATCGAGGCCATCCTCGGCGCTTGGCGAATACGCCCAGATTTCCACATTTCGACTCCTGGCTCGCGCCGATTGCTCGAATCGCGTGTCGTCAGGGGGGCCGTAGAGCACATAGGTCGTGCCGCGATCGGTGTGTCTGCCCCGATGGGTGCCTTCGTCGTACAGCCGGTCCGCCTCGGCCGAGCGTTCCTCGAACAACAGGCGTTTACTTTTCTTCGGCCAGACAACTTCGGGACCGCGCTTGGCCCAGAACTCCTCGATGAACTCGGAGGCTTCTTCGTCGGTGGCCAGGGCCAGATAGGCGTCGACTTCCTCCTGGGTCGCCATCCTCGCGATTGCGCCGACCAGCCACTGCGAATATTCGGGCGACAGCAGGAAGTTGGTGACATGCTCCGGACCCGGAGCCTTGCGCTTCTTCTTGGCGGTCGCCTCCGTCACCGAGGCAGCCCACAGGACCACCAGGCAAAGGCTAAGAGCGACGGAGGAGATCCAGGAATTCTTCACGGACGGGTCGTTGATGAAATGCGCCTCGAATGGCCGAGGTCACGGTCAGAGCACCAGGCTTCTGCACTCCACGCATCTCGACGCACAGGTGTCGAGCTTCGATGACCACCATGGCACCCTGGGGGTGGAGCTTCTCCTCCAGAAACCCCACAACCTGCTCTGTCAACCGCTCCTGCAATTGAGGGCGCTTGGCATAGAACTCCAGGATGCGGGCGAACTTCGACAAACCGATGATCCGGTCGGAGGGAATGTAGGCGATGTGAGCCTTCCCGTAGAAGGGAACCAGGTGATGAGAGCACATCGAATAGAACGGGATATCCCGCTCCATCACCATGTGGGAGTACTCCTCCTCATTGGGAAAGGTCGTCACCGCGGGCTCGGCCCCTTCCTTGAGGCCATGGAACATCTCGTCGTACATCTTGGCGACGCGGACGTCGGTGTCCTGGAGATTGTGATCGGTCATGTCGAGCCCCAACTCAACGAGAATGGCCCGGACGTGCTCGGCGATTCTTCGGATCTGCTCCGGGTCGGTCTCGGCGATCTTGTTGGCCGATTCCGCGGTATCGGCACTATCAATGGCAGGGGTCTGATCTCGACTCATCGTGTCTTTCTCCGGATTCCCAATGACTCCAACACTGGTAGCCTTGGCACTGGACTGCTGATTCTATCCCACCCCCTCTCTGCTCTACCGACAGGTCGCAGGCCCGGTCCTTACGAGGCCAGCTGACGCTCGGAGCCGAGGTCTTCACCGACGAGTCTCCGACTCTCGTCTATAATTCGCTGACGGAGAACCGACATGCCCGATCTGACCATCGAATACTGCGTAGTTTGAAACTATTATCCCCGTGCCGCCGGTCTGGCGGACGAAATCAAGGGCCGTTTCGGTGTCAGCCCAGAGCTGATCAAGGGACGCGACGGTGTGTTCGAAGTTCGGCTCGCCGACGAGACGATCTACTCCAAGCGAGCCACGGGTAGATTTCCCGCCCCTGGAGAGGTCGAAGAGCTGCTGGAAGGCAAGCTTGAAACCTAGCGACGCAACAGCTGGGCCACGACTTCCATGTGTCCGGTCTGTGGAAATAGATCGAGCAGGACCAGCTCCTCGATCGAGTAGAGCTCACCCAAGATCCTGAGGTCCCTCGCCAGCGTTCCAGCGTGGCACGAGACGTAGGTCAGGCGGCTTGGAGCCCTGGCGCCAAGAACAGTCCTGACCACCTTGGAGAGTCCACTTCGAGGTGGATCGACGATCACCCTTTCAGCCTTCTCCGGCATCTCGTCGATCCAACCTTCCACGGCTCGCGAGACGACCTCGAGCTGCTTGAATCGATGATTTCGTGCATTGCGTTGAGCAAATCGTGCCGCGACTCTATCCCCCTCCACCGCGGTGACGCGCTCGTAGTTTCGCGCCAGAGGCAGGCTGAAGAGCCCGACCCCGGCATACAGATCGAAGGCCTCTTGCCCAGTCCACTCCCCCACCGTAACTTCGACCAGCGTCGGCAGCAGCTGGTGGTGGGCCTGAAAGAAGCAGCGGGCATCGAGTGAAAAGTCGAGATCGCCGACCTGTAGCCTGACATCGCCGTGAGGCAGACCGGGAACCACTGGCGCCGTGCTCAGGGCACCGTCTTCTCCGACCAGGAGATCCAGCCGGCGCGGTCCATTTTCTGACAAATGGCCAGGAAGAGAACTCATCACACTTTCCAGCTCGGGCACGAGCACAGGGCATCGATCCACCGGGACGACTTCGGTGCTGCGTCGCGAGTGATAGCCGACCCCGACCGTCCCTTGATCAGAGCTGGTATGGAGTTGCGTGCGAACGCGATAGCCCCAGGGTCGACCAGCCACCACTCTCACCGGGAGAGCCTCACCTAGCCCTCCGAGCCGGCGTAGCGTCTCCTCCACCGCGGCAGCCTTGAGCTCCACCTGAAGGTCATCCTCCAGGTGCTGCAGATCACAGCCGCCACAGCTTCCGAAGAAAGGACATGGCGGCTCGCGTCGACCTTGCCCCGGCTCCACGATCTCGACGATCTCGGCTCGAGCATAGTCGGGTCGCCGTTCCGTCAGCCGCACACGCAGGCGATCACCAGGCGCAGATCGCGGGATGAAGAGGGGTATGCCCTCGAATCTGGCCAGGCCATCTCCCCCGGCGATCAGCTTCTCGACTTCGACTTCCAGCTCGTCCAGGGAGGCGAGCCGGGCTGCAGCTTGTCCCCTCTGAGACTCGCGCGATCCCGGAGGGACTGACCCTGCAGGAGTCTTGGGAGTGAACGGCATAGGATTTCTGCTCGACAAGGCTCTAGATGGCTCAATCCATCAGCAGATGAACGCGAGGCTCCAGCCCCCTGAGCTCCTGCTCGACGGCCGATCGAATCTGCGTCTTGTCGAAACGCCAGCTCGCATGGTGGAGGACCAGATCCCGGTTGCGGAACCCTCGCACCCTGTCGGCCAGATCGGACAGGTGAAGATGCTTGAACCGCCGGCCCCGGGAGCGGCTCGCCTCACCGAAGAAGGTGCATTCCAGGAGCAGCACCGTGCTGTCGAACAGACGTGGCTCCAGCTCGAAAACCCCGGTGCCGGTGTCGCCGCAATAGGTCACCCACAGCTCTTGATTCACGTCTTCGATCTCCGTACCGTTGCTTCTCAGTTCCGCAAGCTCCGAGGCCGACCGGTTTCGAAACGGCTCTTTCAACTGCCGCCGATCCCGCACCAGGTGATAGCCCAGGCTCGGGACGACGTGGTCGGTGGCGAAGGCCTCGACACTCAGATCGCGCCCGACCGATACCTGATCACCCGGCTCGAGGCCCTGCAGTTCGTAGTGATAGGAGACCCGCTCGAGGCTCTCGGCTGCCTCGACGAGCCGCCGTAGGCCCTCCACGGTATCGGCTGGACAGAAGACTCGCGTCGACTCCACTCCCTGCATCTCTTTCAGGGACAGGACGAATGGCAACCCCAGAGCGTGATCGAGATGTCCGTGAGTCAGGAAGACATCGTCAGCGCCGGCCAGCGCCAGCGACCCTCTCCCCACATCGAAGGCGAGCCCTGGCGGATGAATCCGAAACCAGCTCGCGTCACCAGCCCGCGAGCTGCCCTCGATTCTCAGATTCTCGAATTGAAGACTGACGCTCATTCCCAGGCAACCTCGTCGCCGGACCTTGGCCCGCAGTATTCATGACCGGGCGAGTCGATCGTGGAAAGCGCCGGTCTATCGGTCTAGATCTCCTGATAAACCCAGCGGCGGAGCGGCTCCAACCGTTCGGCGACGGAATCCCAATTGGGCTCCATCAACCAGAGAGTAGCGGCCACCGACGACAAGAGCGAGTTACCGTCCTGGGGGGTGAAACAGAATCCGTAGACCTCTCTCTTGTCCCGCACCACCAGGGTCGGTAGCGCGACCACCGTCTGCGAGAGGATGCGGCCGTAGTAACCATGGTCGCGTCCGAAGCTGAAAATGAGATTCGCCTCCCGCTTTGCCGTCGTCGCCACGCGATGGTTGTCTCGAAACCTTTCGACTACCTCTTCCAGGTCCATGTCCCGCGTCAGCCGCAGCTGGAACCATATGGAGTGCATGTACTGGGTGTTCAGCTTGACGGCACTGGAGAACATATCGAGATCCATACCCAATGTCTCGAATACTCCATGGGCATCGCGGGCGTGGTGGGTGCCGAACTGCGAATCGTCGTGCTTGCCGACGCTCGGAGCTGGAACGAACTTCTCGACCTGGGTGACGTCGTTGGCCCGGCGCATGCAGACGAAGTTGGCTCGATCCAGGCAGTAGACTCCTTCCCCCTCGTCGCTGATGGTCTTGACCAGCGTGGTGATGTTGTGGGTGTTGCAGGAGACTATCTGGATAAACTTGTCCTCGGCAGCCACCAGAGATTCTTCGTTGATGCCCCTGGCATACGGTTTGCCGAAACCGAATTCGCTTCCCTGAGCCAGGTAGCCCTTCGGCCCTTTCAGCTTGATGTAGAAGTCCTCCTTGTTCTGGTTGCCTGCCGGTGTACAGTCGACGACTACGGTAGCCCTCTCCAGGGCCTCCTCGGAGGTGTAGCTCACGGTGTGTCCCATGTTCTCGTACGAATTCACACGATCCGGATCGGTAGCCAGCTTGGCTCCGCGGGCCATCAGATGGCCGATGCGGGCCCGATCCGATTCCAGAGGAGTTCGCTTGTGAAAGGTCACCTCATCGATACCCATCCGATCGTGAAAGTCGGTAAAAAGCCCGATGAGTGGTTCACCGATCGTGCCGGTTCCGACAACATGGACGACTCGTTTCATGACACCCTCGCTCTTGTATTCAGGCAATTCGCTGCAATGGAATCACTCACTGCGGGCTAGCGCTCAACTCGAGGAAAGGGTAACACATCCTCACGGACCCCAAGAAGCGAATACTGCTATGCAAATACGACCTATTCGGCCCCGTGGCGCCACTCCGGATCGCGCTGCGCGAACTCGTCGAGATCGCGTGGAACCTCGACCAGCGTTCGCGTTGTGCTCGGCTCACACGAGTGGTTCTCGCACTCGTAGGTGTAGACGTTGCGTGCCTCACCGGGTTTGAAACCGATGAGTGTTTGATAGGTTTGGCACTGACCACACCTGATCGAGATATTTCCGATGTTGATCGTCTTCATGAGGAATTCTTCTGCCCCTAACGGGTGAGGCCTTATCTGCCTCACGGTCCATATGAGAGTCTCTTTCGGCACCCTCAAGGCTACCAGACGGCCTCCTCTCGCTTCCCGATCAGCGGCATGGCTGACGGCATTCGTGCTGAGCCTTACTCTGGTCCTCGCTCAGGACGTTCCCAACCCCGGCGGTGGGTTCCAGGAGGAGGTCTCGGTTGGCTATGTCCTGGTGCCGATCGTGGCGCGCCAAGCCAAAGGCGCCTACGCCACCGACTTGAAGCCCGAGGACTTTCGCCTCCTGGTCAATGGCCAGGTCGTCGACTTCGAGAGCTTCGAGCAGGGAGACCGGGCACCGGTCACCGTCATGTTTCTGCAGGACCTTTCGGGAAGCATGGCCAACAGCAACAAGATGATCCTCAGCCGAACGGTCCTGGACCGCCTGATCATGGGGCACCGGTCCGGCGACAACTGGGGCCTGACTTCCTTCGCCAGCGAGCGCGTGTCGGTCGATGTGTCGTTCACGGACAATGTCGAGCTGTTGCGAGAATCAGCAGACTCCTGGCGGCCCTACGGCACCACGGCCCTGCACGATGCAGTTGCCTGGTTACCGGACCTCACCGCCCACGTGCACAGCGCCCGACGCGCTGCCATCGTGATTACCGACGGCGTCGACAATGCGAGCCAAATCGATCCGTATGCGGCACGGGAGAAAGTGCGGCAAGCGGAGCTGCCGGTCTATGTCCTGGGCTTGTCCACCGGCGACATCGAATCCCTGGACCGCGAAGGAGAAAAGGTCTATCGATATGCCGACGTGCTGAATCTGTTGTCTCACATGACAGGCGGGCATTACTTCCCTGTGGTGAGCCAGAGTGATGCGCTGCTGGCCTGCAACAAGATCGTCAGTGAGATTCGCAATCAGTACGTCATCGGCTTTCCGACGAGCGCCCTCGGAACGCCCACCTACCACCAGATCGAGGTGCAGGCGCGCGGCAAGAAGAAGCTCAAGCTCTCCTTTCGCCAGGGCTACAGCGGCACGCTACCGAAAGCCCTGGTGCCCTCAGGGCAGTGAGGCTTGAGGCGGCCGGCGTTCCTTCGGCCGGCCTTTGAGGGCTTGCGGGTTGAGGCGCCCGTCGTCCCTCCGGCCTACCCTTGAGGCAGTGGGGTCCCCCCCCGAACTTCTTCGCCCTTGACCCAATGCCGCGCTCATCGGTACAGGGAGCCGGGACTCAAGCCCCAGGACGGGCGGGTGGCGGGGCTAGAGCGAGGCTTGCATTTCACCAGAGTCGTTGAGGACCTGGCGCAGGGTATTGGCGTCCGAGAGACCGGGGCGGAGGTAGGTGATGCGCCCTTGTGGGTCCACCACCATCACGGTTGGCAGTGCGTAGATCTGCAGGCTCACTCCGAGAACCTCCTCGGTGTCGATCGCGACTGGGTAAGGAAAGGGCCGCTGCTCGACGAACTCGCGCACTATGTCGTCGGGCTCTCCCAGGCTGATCGCCAGGAACTCGATCGAGGGGCCTCGGATTTCTTTGTAGAGCTCTTCGAGGATCTTCGCCTGCAGGCGGCAGGGGCCGCACCAGGTGGCCCAGAACTCGACGAGGACGACCCGACCGAAATAGTCGGCCAGGCGAACGCGCCCACCCTCGAGATCGGGTAAATCGAAATCGGGCGCCGGAGGACCACCCTGTTGTTCAGGTGTCTCTCCAGCGCCCGTTTGAAGCGTTTTCCAGATCAGCAGACCGCCCGCGATCAGAAGAAGTATTCCAACCACTAACAGCACGGTTCTTGTGGCTGAGCCGCTGGGCTTTGAATGAACCGTCTTCACCATCGCCCGAGCTTATTCGAAGCAGCGTCGCGAGAAAAGCTCAGAACGGTCGCGGACTTTCCCGCTACTTCTTCTTTGCCGGGGCCTTCTTCTTGGCCGCGGTCTTCTTTCTGGCCGGAGCCTTCCTCACGGCCTTTCTCTTCGCTCTGGTTGACTTTCTCACAGCCTTCTTCTTCGCTGCGGTCGTCTTCCTCACGGCCTTCTTCTTCGCTGCGGAGGTCTTCCTCCCAGCCTTCTTCTTGGCTCTGGTCACCTTCCTTGCAACCTTCTTCCTCTTCCTCGCCGCCTTCTTCGCGACGCGCTTCCGGCTGGCAGCCATCCTCTTGGCAGCGGCCTTTTTCTGGGTCGGCGTCATTTTCTTGGCGGCCTTCTTGATGGCCTTCTTCCTAGCGGCCACCTTCTTCTTGGCTGCAGCCTTCCGGCGGGCTACGGCCCTCTTGGCGGCGGCTCTCTTCTGGGCCGGAGCCTTTTTCACGGCCTTCCTCTTCGCCGCAGTCTTCTTCTTGGCCGGAGCCTTCTTCTTCGCAGCAGTCTTCTTCTTGGCCGGGGCCTTTTTCTTGGCCCGAGCCTTCTTCACGGCCTTCTTCTTCGCTGCTGTCTTCTTCTTGGCCGGAGCCTTCTTCTTCGCTGCTGTCTTCTTCTTGGCTGGAGCTTTCTTCTTCGCAGTAGTCTTCTTCCTGGCCGGAGCCTTCTTTTTCGCCGGCGCCTTCTTCTTCGCCGTCTTCTTCGTAGCCATCGTCTGTTCCTCCCGCCCCTCCTACTGGGGCAACCGAGCCCTTACGCTCGACACCTGGCAAGAATGCTTGATTGCGCCTTGCCTAAAAGGGGCCGACGCGGCCCCGACGAATGTCGAAGAACGAACCCTTCGACACCAGAGTCCTCGAGTCTCCGCGTTTCAACCTCACAGAAGCTTCTCGGCTCGCTGCACAAAGCGCGAGACCGAGACTTCGCGAGTTCGAAAGCTGTGAGGATCACTTAAGAGTTGTTCACTGCTGGCTCAACTACAGCCACTCGTCGATCCGCAGTTGAGACATTTGTAGCAAGTACCGTTGCGTACCATGATCGATCCACATTCCTGGCAACTCGGTGCGTCTTGTTGGTAGAGGAAGGTTACCTTACTGTTGCTTTCGTTACCAGTGCCGAATGCCACAACGTTGGAATCGGTATTCGCCGCTCCTGCCTCACCGCTGTCGGTCGGTTCGTCTCTCAACACGACTCCCGCTCTCTGCTGTCCTTCCCGACTGAGGAACTTCGAAGCCAGCCATCGGAAGATGTAGTCCATGATGGACTTGGCAATGGGGATCTCCGGATTGTTGGTGAATCCAGAAGGTTCGAATCGCGTGTGACTGAACTTGTCGACAAGAGTCTGCAGAGGCACGCCGTATTGCAGCGCGATGGACACCGAGGTTGCCAAGGCGTCCATGAGACCCGAGATCGTCGAGCCTTCCTTGGCCATGACGAGAAAGATCTCCCCAGGCATACCGTGCTCATACAGCCCGACCGTGATGTAGCCCTCGTGGCCGTTGACCGAGAACTTATGAGTGATCGCTCGCCGCTCATCGGAGAGCTTGCGTCGGCGAGGCTTGCCCTCGGCAGATTCGACTTCCTCCTTCTTGGTCTCGCCCTTGCTGGTCGATAGCGGCTGGCTCTGCTTGCAGCCATCCCGGTAGACGGCGATCGCTTTCAGGCCCAGACGCCAACCTTCCATGTAAGCGTCGAGTATCTCTCCCGGCGTCGACTCCTCCGGCATGTTGATGGTCTTGCTGATCGCTCCGGACACGAAGGGCTGGACCGCGGCCAGCATCTTCAAATGGCCCATGTGGTGGATTGACCGCGACCCCTGAGCCGGCTTGAAGGCACAGTCGAATACGGCCAGATGCTCGTCCTTGAGATGCGGCGCCCCTTCGATCGTGTCGTGCTCGTCGATGTACTCGACGATCGTCTTGATCTCGTCCTTTTCGTAACCAAGACGCTTGAGAGCCGCCGGCACGGTGTTGTTGACGATCTTGATCATGCCGCCGCCAACCAGCCTCTTGTACTTGACCAGCGCGATGTCAGGCTCGATACCGGTGGTATCGCAATCCATCATGAAGGCGATCGTACCTGTCGGCGCGATGACGGAGATCTGGCTGTTGCGCAGACCCTGGCTGTCGCCCAGTTCCACCACGTCGTCCCATGAATCCTTGGCACCCCTGAGTAGCTCCAGGGGAACGTGCGCCGAATCGATTCCTTTCACTGCGTCCCGATGCTTGCACATCACTTTCATCATCGGCTGGCGATTCACTTCGAAGCCGCTGAACGGACCCTTTACCCCTGCAATCCGCGCTGACTGGGCGTAGGAGGAGCCGGACATGATGGCGCTGATGGCGCCGGAGTAGTCACGGCCGGCAGCGGAATCGTAGGGCAGTCCGCGAGCCATGAGCAGGGCTCCGAGATTGGCGAACCCGATTCCGAGCGGGCGATACTCATGCGAGTTCTGGCCGATGGTGGGCGTGGGATAGCCGGCATTGTCGACGATGATCTCCTGCGCCGTGATGACCACCTCGCAGGCATGCCTGAAGCTGTCGACATCGAACCGCTCGTCTTCCGCCCGATAGAACTTCAACAGGTTCATCGAGGCCAGATTGCAGGCCGTGTCGTCTAGAAACATGTACTCGCTGCACGGATTGCTGGAGTTGATGCGGGCCGTGTTCGGGCAGGTGTGCCACTCATTGATGGTGGTGTCGAACTGCATGCCAGGGTCGCCACAGACCCAGGTCGATTCAGCCACCATGCGCATCAGATCCCGCGCCTTGTAGTGGTCGATCGGCCGCCCATCGGTGACCGCCTTGGTGTCCCAATCGCCGTCCTTCTCGACGGCCTCCATGAACTCATCCGATGCCCGTACCGAGTGGTTGGCGTTCTGATAGAAGACCGAGTCATAGGCCCCACCCGGGACGTTGAACCCCCCGTCGTAACCAGCCTCGATCAGCGCCCAGGCCTTGCGCTCTTCCACCTGCTTGCAGTTGATGAACTCCTCGATATCCGGGTGATTGACGTCGAGAATGACCATCTTCGCTGCCCGACGGGTCTTGCCGCCGCTCTTGATGACACCGGCAAAGGCATCGAATCCCTTCATAAACGAAACCGGGCCCGAGGCGGTGCCACCGCCAGCCAACGCCTCCTTGGAGGAACGCAGCGTCGATAGATTGCTCCCCGTTCCGGAGCCGAACTTGAAGAGCATGCCCTCTGTCTTGGCCAGACCGAGAATGGATGGCATGGTGTCCTTGACCGAGTTGATGAAGCAGGCCGAACACTGAGGCTGCTCTTCAATGCCGACGTTGAACCAGACGGGTGAATTGAAGCAGGCCATCTGATGCAAGAGGATGTGGGTCAACTCGGCATGGAAGCTCTCGGCATCTTTGTCGGTCGCGAAGAAACTGTCTTTTCGTCCCCATTCGGTCATGGTGTTCGCGACCCGGTCGATGAGCTGGCGGACGCTGGTTTCGCGCCCGTCGGTCCCCAGCTGGCCCCGGAAGTACTTGCTCACCACGACGTTCGTGGCGGTCTGCGACCAGGCCTTCGGAACCTCCACGTCGTTCTGCTCGAAAATCACATCGCCTTTCTCGTTGCTGATACGGGCGTCACGCAATTCCCATTCGACAGCGTCATGCGGGTGGACATCCGGCGTCGTGAAGACACGATCGAACTCCAATCCAATCTTCTTCTGAGCGATGACTTCCCTCTCATCACTACTCCCACCCCTCAGCATCGCACTCTGCTTCTCTCCGCCAGTCGATTCCGTACGTACCGTCACTTCCAAGCCCCCTGCCCTAAGACTCAAGGCGTTAGTAGTATGAGTTTGCCGTGGGTAGCGCCACCGAGCACCAGGGCCCTAACCCACCGGAAAGAAGCCTTCGAACGCCAAATCACCAGCGGGCGACCCCTTTCCAAGCCCCATCAGAATCGCTGTCCGAGTGAGCTTGCCCCCTTCGAAACTCTTGGTGTCGTGTAGGCCTTGGAAGTGCCATTGACCGGCCGGCTGGACAGGCTTCGCCCTGGCATTCTGTGGGCCCTTTGAGCGACATCTCAACGATCTCAGGATGTCCTAGACTGCACGAGATCTGGCGCCCTGTCAAGGGGAAAACCACTACATATTGTGGTCGAACACCCAGAAATCGCCTTCATCGAGCCTTTCGGCACCCGAGCTCGAGCATTCCTGGGACAGGTGTCGAGAGCCGCAACCTTTTGCCGCTCAGTCAGATGCACTCAGCAGCGTGATTCAAGTAGGGTTCTACTGCGTTTCGTCGTCTGAGTCTTCCAGAATCTCAGTGGTCGATGTCGAGCTTTCGCCGCCGACCGGTTCAGCCGCGCGAACTTCAGCCAGCTTCTGCCGGATTTCGTCCAGGACCTCCGCCTCCAGCACCAGGATGGCCTCTCGGTCGCTCGACCTGACGGCGATCCCACCCCTGGTCGCCTGCCCGAGGCTCAGGACCTGCTCCCGCTGGCCATCGGAGAGCGTGATCTCGAAATGCGGCTCGGCCCGGCCCGCATCAGCGTCTGCGAGCTCCTCGGTGCTGTCGAACCCTGACGCCTTGGCCTCCACCAGCGAATAGAGAAGATCACTGACCGCGGTGAAGGAGATCCTCTGGTCGTTGCGCTGCCAATCCGCACCGGTCCGTCGGAGCTCGAGCTCGCCTTCATCAGTCAGTACTCGAACGGAGTCGATCTGATGGGTCTCGAATGTCGTCAGAGCCAGGGAGCGCCATTCCTCGGGACTCGAGACCAGGTACTCTGCCAGAGGAGTCGACGTCTCGAAGATCTGCTCCCCGACGCGGGCGAAGGATCTCGTTGCGTCCTCCGACACCGGTAGCCCCCAGTCCAGGCGAAACTCATGCTGTCCATCGAGAGCGGCGACTTCGACGGTGGCGACGGGTGGATCCAAGCCGAGGTCCGCCAGGGAGTCCTCCGGCTCATCGATGAAGGAGTGAACCCTCAATCCGACGATCGAGCCGAGTAGGGCTCGAATTCGCTCTCGATCCGCCCTGTCTTCAAGCGGTTCCTCGATCCAGAACGAATCGCCTCGGCGAGCCAGGCGGATTCTGGCAGTCTCGGTGTCCAGGACCACGCTGTGGATGGCGTCTCGCTCCCCGAGGTAGAGGTGCTTGCTGCGCCAGTTCCCGGGCTCCTCACTCAGATTACTCCAGAGGGAGTTGCTCACGACTTGTGGGTCGTCCTCATTCACCCTTACGATCATCGTCTCCGAGGCTGGGACTTCGCTGCCTACTGCAAGTTCCGTGATCCCCGCATCGGTGTGCAGAAGCAGTGTCGCCCTGGGAGATTCGAGTCCGGCCTCGGAAGCCCCCATTCCTCCTAGCTGACGCAGCTTCTCGACCGATTCGAGGGCATCCAGCAGCCCGTTGACGAGATCGACGTCGGCCCGGCCTGCAAAGGGCTCTTCGAGCCTCCACTCATCCTCGAAGAACCCAAGGGATGCGTCTCCCTCCTCTTCATCAGGCTCACTCGGGATGCGGACTAGCCGCACCCGCTGGCCCTCCCGCTCCAACTCTATTTGCTCGATCTCACTACGATCGAAGAGGAGGGTCTTCTTGGCCAGCTCCCCTCGCTCGTCGCTCGAGGGCAGTTGCCGCTCGTAGAACCAGATGAACGCCAACAGAGCGACCACTATGACAAACAGGACCAGGACCGACTTGGGACGCACGAATCACCTCCTGCGCCGCAAGAAGACGGCCAGTCCGGCCAGAAGGACGAGCCCGGGGAGCACGATCAGCACCAGCCACGTGAGACGGGAGAGCTCCGCATGGGACATGCTGAGCTTCACCTGCTCGGGCTTCTTGGGAGGAATGCCGACGAGCGCCTCCCTTTCCACCAACCAGTTCAGAGCGTTGCCCAGAAAGGTGGCATTCGGCACGCTCTGGAGCTGCGCGTTGGTGGCGAGGTCGGCATCTCCAACGACTACCAGCCGCATCTGCCCCGCAGGATCCCCATCAGGTGCGCCCTCGGCGGACAGACTCTCCAAATCACTCTCTGGGCCTTCGCCGGCGCTCTCCACCGCTACAGCCAGTGGCACCGGCCCTGGGAGATCCAGCTCGTCGAAACCCACCTCCTGGAGATTGTCGAAACCGGTTTCGCCCCATCCATCTGGCGAAGTGCGCATCAATTCCTGCATGTCGAACCCCGAAGCCTCGGTGGCGAGTCCGACCGACCGCGCCAGGGCTACGACCACCGGCAGCTGAGCCTGATCCAGGCTCCGCACGATCGGGTGATCGCTGTAGGAGTTCACGAAGATCGTCTCGGCCCCGAAGAACGGCAGCGGATTCGAGGGATCCACGACGATGTCCTCTCCCACCACCGCGCCGAAATCGACCAGCAGCGCCTCCAGGCCGGTCTCGACCAGACCGGTCCCTGCCGAGAGCGTCGGATCCAGCAGCACCAGCATCCGACCACCAGACTCGAGGAAACTCCTGAATACCTGAAGCTCTGGCTCGAGAAAAGTGGAGTCGGGACCCGCGATGACCAGCAGGTCGGTTCCGAGCGGAACTTGGGATTGACCTATCGTGGCCCACTCCTCCAGCTCGAAGTTGTCTTTGCCGAGCAGCTCGCGGGCCAGGGACATGCCCTCCGGCGATCCATCGTCCAGGCTGAGCTCACCGTGGCCCGTCGTGAACAAGATCCTCGGTTTCCGGCTCTCCATGAGATCCACCAGGGTGCTGGTAAAGACCTGCTCTCCTTTGAAGCCGGTGAGCTGAGCGCTTTGCCCGTACTGCATTCCCGAGTAGTCGTAGTCGGCCAGGTCGTTGCTGTCGATGATGCGGCGGTCGTCACCACTGTCGAAGACCAGCACATTGAGATGGCTGAGCTCGTACTTGTCCACCAGGCTCTGCGCCTCGAGGAGGTTCTTTTCCGGATCTACGTAGCGGATCCCGATCCGAGGCGACCCAGCCTCATAGCGCGCCAGCTGCTCGCGGACGGCGCTGAACAGAGGGTCGCCGGGGCTCATGAAAACCACGACTTCCACGTCTCGGTCGAGCTCTGCCAGCACGTTCTCGGTCTTCTCCGACAGCGAGTAGAGCTGGCTTTCGGTCCAGTCGAAGCGCTGGTGGTACTTCCAGCCGAAGTAGTTCGTGATGGCGAAAAGCACGATCGCCAGCAGGACGCCGGCACCGAACAGAGAGCCGGAGAGGACCTTTTGCCTCGATTTCTTGTCGAATCTGGCCATCGGGCTATCTCCACTTCCGAGACTCGAGCGCTCGCGCGGACAGAAAGACGAAGAGCACGGTCGCCGAGAGGTAATAAACGAGATGGCGGGTGTCGACGATGCCCTTGCCGAGCTCCTCCATGTGCTGCCAGAGGTTCAGATAGGAGAGCAGCTCGCGAATGGGCGCGCCGCTGAACAAATTCTCGAGAAGCCCGAAGGTAAACAGTGGAATGAGCATCGCAAATGTGAGAATCGCCGCGACCAGCTGACTCTTCGTCAAGGATGAAGCCAGGAGTCCAACCGATAGAAACAGCGCTCCGATCCCCAGCACCCCGAGGTATCCGGCCAGCACCGGACCCCAATCCACCTCACCGTAGCGGGCCAACAGGGCCGGGTAGGCCACCGTCGGAAGCCAGAGAAAACAGTAAAACAGCAGGGCCGCGAAGTACTTCCCTACCACCACCTGCCCTTCGGTAACTGGTGCCGTCATCAACACTTCGATGGTGCCACTGCGGCGTTCCTCGCTCAGCAGCCGCATCGTCAGGACCGGGGCGACGAACAACAGCACCAGCCAGAAGTACAGGGTCTGGCCGAAGAAAAGCTCCAGTGGGGCGCCGAAGCCGGCCCTCGGATCGTTCAGATAGCTGACAATCAACCAGAAAACCAGGCCGTTGACCACCAGCAACAGCGCCGCCACGATGTAGGCCAACGGCGAAAAGAAGAAAGCCCTGAGCTCTCGGCCCATGACGGACAGGATGCCCTTCATGACGGCACCTCCTCTTGCGACGCATCGCCCAACTCACCCCGGCCGGAGCTCGGAACCGGCTCCTGGGTGGTGAGACGTACGAAGATGTCCTCGAGCGAGGCCTGCTCATGTGCCAGCTCCAGCAGCACCCAGTCTCTTTCTTTGGCTGCCTCGAAGACCGATTGCCGCGGATCTGTGTTGGTGGAGCACTCGAGTCGGTAGCACCCGGTGTCTCCACTCACGATGCCGACGACTCCCGGAATAGCTGCTAGCACCTCCGGTGCCTCCCCAGGATCGTCCTTCAGCTCTACCCTGAGAATTGTGTTCCCGACCCAGCTGTCCTGCAAATCCCGAGGCGAGCCCTCGGCGACGATCCGTCCGCGGTCGATGATGATCACCCGATCGCAGAGCAGCTCGACCTCCGGCAGGATATGGCTCGACAGCAGCAGGGTCTGCTTGTGTCCCAGCTCGCGAATCAACTCCCGAATGGCGATGATCTGCTTGGGGTCGAGACCGACGGTCGGCTCGTCCAAGACCAGAACGCTCGGATGATGGAGGATGGCAGCCGCCAGCCCAACCCGCTGGCGGTAGCCCTTGGAAAGGGTGCCGATGATCTGATTCTCCACCTCCTCGAGAAAGCAACTCTTCACGGTCTCGGAAATCCTCGGCCTGGCCTTGGCGCGGGGAAGGCCCTCCAACATCGCCCGGTAGCGCAGGTATTCCGCAACCCTCATCTCCGGGTACAGGGCGACGTTCTCAGGCAGGTATCCCACCTCCCGTCGCGCCGCCACCGGGTCGCTGAACAGATCCCTGCCGCCAACCGTCAGGTGACCATCGGTCGGGGGCAGAAAGCCGGTAATCATCCGCAGAGTCGTTGTCTTGCCGGCGCCGTTAGGGCCCAGCATGCCCACGATCTCGCCCTCGTCAACGGTGAACGAAATCCCATCGACGGCGGTGAACTCACCGTACCGCCGAGTCAGGCTTTGCGCATCAATCATTCTTACCTAGCCTCCTCCAACGAGGGTTGAAACTCACAGTCAAATGGAGCGAATTCGGCAGCAAGCCAGGAACGACCTGCCCCCTTGACTGCGAATTTATAGCAAATCGCTCGGTTCGGGTGAAGGGTCTCGCCCCGGTGATAGGCTCACCACGTGGCACGTGACGACAAGACCACCGGCATGAAGTCGGCCTACGACCTGGCCCTCGAGAGACTCGAGGAGCAGGGCATTGAGAGGCCGCATGGCGAGGGCCTCAGCCCCGAGGTTCGAGAACAGATCGCCGAGCTTCGCAATCAGAGCGAAGCCAAGCTCGCCGAGCTCGAGATTCTCTTTCGCGACAGCCTCAAGGGAGCCGCAGACCTTTCAGAAAGGGCCAAGGTCGAGGAGGAGTACGCAGAAGACAGGCGCCGTGTGGAGGAGAGGCGCGATCGAGACATCGAGAGGCTCCGCTCGCCCGGCTGAACCCGGTCGGCCGGGCTAGCTCTGAGGAAAGGCCTTGAGGAAGGACCGGGTCGCATCGCTGCTGCCGCAGACGTAGATGACGTCCTCGGGCTGGAAGCGAAAGTCGGCACCGAATTCCATCACCAGGGCGTCGTCCCGCTCGACCGCCACCACCGAACAGCCGGTCTTCTGGCGGATCTCCAATTGCGCCGGATGGTCGCCGGCCAGACCCTGGGCCCCGACTTTCAGCACCTTGAGCTGCGGGTCGACGGAAACCGCTTCTTCACCGAGAAGTCGCCGAGCCAGGATCTGTCCGGAGACCTGGCTGATCGAGAGCGAGAAGTCGGCGCCGGCCCGGTGGATTCGCTCCACATTCTCGGCGCGGTTGACCCTCGCAATCACCGGCACGTGAGGCGCCAGATCTTTGACGATGACCGTGGCGAACATCGTGGCGCTATCGGTGTCGACGGCCAAGACCACGGCTTTCGCCGAGCCGACCCCCGCCTGTTCCAGGACCCTCGGGTCGAGGACATCCCCAACCACTTTCACTCCCTCGCGCTTCTCCCGGTCGATGACGATCACTTCTTCACCGACATCGGTCAACAGCTGGACTACTTTGCCACCTACCTCACCGAAGCCGGCGACCACGATCGGGCCGTGGCGGCGCAGCGGCTTGGCTTCGTCGCAGAGCTCCTCGAACCTGTGAATGCTCGTGGGGCTGCCCACCAGAACCAAGATCCCGTCGGGCTCTAGCCGCATTTCAGCCGTCGGGGGGGCCACCAGACGGCCGCCAACCCATTGCCCGATCACGGATATGCCGGTCCGCTGCCCGAGACCCGCTTCAGCGAGCGTTTGACCAGCCAGACTGCTGCCTCTGGGGATCCTCACCTCGCTGACCTTCAGCCTGGGGCCCACCTGCTGCGCATCGGCGAGAGTAGGGCTGACGCGCTGACTGGCTCGAGCCGCCAGGGCGGCACCCAGAACGTGACGGGGAGTGTAAGTCGCCGTGGCACCGGCCAGCATGATCGGTTTCCGGTGAAATGGATCCTCGACGAGCGCCAGGGCTTCGCCATCGAAGCCGGACTGCCGAGCGGCCAGGATTACCGCCGCGTCTTCGTCGTCGGTGCTGTTGGCGATCAGGGTCTTCGCCTTTTCAAGGCAGATCCGGTTGAGGACCCCATCCTCCAGACCGCCCGACACGACCTTATGACCGTCCTCGATCAGGCGTCGAGCAGCGGTCTCGTCCTCTTCGACAATGACTGTTGGAATCGAGGCTTGTTCGAGCTGATCGACCAGAGTCGACACCGCGGGGCCGAACCTGTAGATCACGACATGATCACTCAGGTTCCCGGCCTCCTTGGGAAGTCGGACTTCGAAGCGCTCCTCCAGATAGGGAATGAGATAGACCGGGAAGATCATGAAGATGAGGAAGACGCCCAGAAACTGGAGCAACACCACGAAGACGACCATGACCGGGCTGGACCAGGTCTCATCGGCACCGTACCCCGTTGTGGAAAGGGTCTCGGCGACGAACTCGAGACTTCTCCAGAAGCCCCGCGTCTCGCCCTCGAGGCGACTCATTCCCACCATGTAGAGCAGTGCGCAGATCACCAATAACAGAATCAGGGACCCCACCAGCGCCAGCATGCGTTTCTGGGAGCGGAGCATGGGCGAATTGTAACTGGCTCGCCCACGGCCGGGTAGCCGTAGGCTCGAGGAGGTAGGGGTTGAGGGGCCTAGGGGGCGTAGGGGCGCAGGGGCTCAGGGGTTGAGGGGCACCGGGCAGCGAGGCAGCGAGGATTGTAGCGGCGGGGCTTGCCCCCGCCCGTGGGAGAGCGCAAGGCCCTCACTTACATGCGTCGACGAAGCAGTGCCTGCCATGGACTCACTGCGTCACCGATTCCCATCTCCGTACCAGTATTCACGGATCCGGCCGTCGATGGTCTCTGGAGGTCGAAACAGGGCCGGGACGAGCCCGAAGATCATCGTGAAGTAGTGCCAGTCCCCATAGTGGTCGAACTTGCGCATCGAGCCCAGAGCCTTGGCGGAGCGAACCCGGGCCAACCGTTGGCCCCTGTCGCGCCCGAGTCGTCTGAGATCGACCAGCAGCTGAACGTCCTCCCCGAAGTAGCGTCGTTCGTCATAGCCTCTGATGGCAGCGAAGTCCTCAGACAAGCAGAAAACCACTCCGGTGTCCATCTTCAGAACCCATACCCAGGGGACCATCACGGCATAGGTCGCGGCGATTCCCACCGACCACCTCTCCAAACGCACCCCGGTTGCACCCGCCACCACCGTGCCGGTGGCCAGACAGTCTTCAATAGCGTTGAACGTGTCGGGGTGGATCCGCATGTCCGCATCCACGAAGGCCAGGACCTCGCCTTGCGCCACCGCTGCGCCGCCATTCCTGACCGAGGCGATACGCCGCTCGGTGACCTTCACCACGACGCACCCACTTTGCCTGGCCACCTCTGCTGTCCCGTCGGTGGATCCGTTGTCCGCCACGATCACCTCGATCGAGTCACCTCCTCCACGGTAGGCGGCCCGAGCCGTATCGACGGTCTCGAGCAAGCAGGCGAGATACCCCTCCTCGTTGTAAGCAGGAATGACCAGGGAGAATCGATACCGCCGGTGCTGGTTCACCCGACCATGGTATGTCGGATCACGCACAGCGGCGTGTACCGCTGGTCACACTAGCGAGAGCGCCAGCGGTCCATGTCGCGGCGTTCGCGTTTGGTCGGGCGCCCAGCACCTGGCTCGCGATGCACCGGCCTGCCACGCAGAATTCGTTCGATGGGGTCGAGCTTTGGCTTGGGTGGACTCAAGTCCTCGAACACTCTCGCCGCATCGGCTTTCGGGAGGGGCCGGTCACGCAACTCCTTGACCACCAGGACCCGCGTCCAGTCCCGGATCTCGATTTCTACTTCGTCCTCCAGCGCCAGAGATCGATGGGGTTTGACCACCCGGCCGTTGACTCGAACCCGCCCCAGATTGCAGGCACGGGTCGCCTGTGTACGGGTCTTGAACACCCGCGCCACCTGCAACCACTTGTCCAACCGAACGGCCATGTCCGAAGTGTAGTGTTTAGTTAGGCGGTCTCTCGCACAACGGTAGCCGCCGTGCCATAGCAGAGGACTTCGCTCACACCACCCATAACCTCGGTGGCGTCGTAACGGCTTCCGATAACGGCATTCGCGCCACGTTCCTCGGCATGATGGAGCATCATGTCAGATGCATCGGCGCGGGTTTTATCGCAGAGTTCGGAGAAGAGGGTCACGTCACCACCAAACAGCGTCTGAATGCTTGCTCCGATCGTGCCGAAGATCGACCGTGACCTGACGGTGATACCCCGTACGACACCGAGATTCGCTGTGATCCGATAGCCTTCGATGCTGAAAGACGTCGTCGTCATGGACTCTTGCATGACTGTCCTCCCGTGTTTGTTTCAGGATACTCTTCCCAGCCCGCCCAAGGTCCAACATCAACTGGAGGCCGTGACAGGCCGTCTCCGTCAGGTGCCTGGCCCTCTCAGTTGGCCATCTTTATCGCAGCCAAGGCCTTCACCGCCTCTAGGTCCTTCTTGGTCCTGACCTCGATCCGGAACCCTCGGCCCTCGGCGTATTTGGGCGCCTCATCGATGATCGCCAAAATCGAGCTGGGAAGCGGACGAGCGTGAGCTGCCTGGGCCGCCTTTTCTCCCAATGCGAACCCAACCAGGAAATGTCGATTGCATGGCGTCATGTACAGAATCGTGCGCTTCTTTTGCTTCAATCGCAGCGACCAGCCCCACTTAGCGCCGGCAAAGCCCCAGGTCACGTCCAGAGGTGCATACTCGGCGCGAAGGTGAGTCACCAGATTCTCCCAATGAACACTGCTGCGGCCCAGCGCTCTCTCGAGCTCCAGAGCTTGGGGCTCCCGCGACTTATCGTCAAATGCACTGAGCGCCATGGTGCTCCCTTCTCTTCTGCCGTCTGAAGTTGCGTCGAGCTGCTGGCGTGGTCCGTGCGCAAGCAAGGGTGGTGACCGTCAGTCTCAACGGGTTGCTGTGCAGCCGGTCTACCTTCACTCCGGCTTCCAGATTCCGACGACGTTGCCTTCCGGAGCGGCGAGCCAAGCGAAGCTGCCTTGACCGGGTAGCGTTACGGGCGGCACCAGAGTCTTGCCGCCAAGCTCGCCTGCCTTCTGCAGATAACCTTCGAGATCCTCTACCTCTACGTAGACCGTCACATAGTTCCCCCACTCGGGAGCGAGCTCGACGATATGACCACCTATCCCCCCAGCGCCACCGGTATCGACGATCATCCCTTCGTCACGGCCTGATATCTCCCAGCCGAACAGCTGGGCAAAGAACTCCCGCGTCGTCTCACCTTCATGACAACCGATCTCGAAATGAACCACTGGATGGTCGTTCATGTTCACCTCCTGCTAGGCCGAAAGATCGACGAGAAGACCGCTCACTCCCCTTGGCGCTTCGACAGTACCCAGTCCGGACGCGGGAAATGGCAGGTGTAGCCGTTGGGATAGCGCTCGAGATAGTCCTGATGCTCGGGCTCTGCCTCCCAGAAATCTCCGACAGGTTCGACTTCCGTTACCACCTTGCCCGGCCATAAGCCCGAGGCGTCTACATCGGCGATGGTGTCGAGCGCGACTTGTCTTTGCGTCTCATCGACATAGTAGATCGCCGAGCGATAGGACAAACCCGTGTCGTTACCTTGGCGGTTGGTGGTTGAGGGGTCGTGGATCTGGAAGAAGAACTCCAGAATGCGGCGATACGAGATCTTGTCCGGATCGAACAGGATCTCTATGCCCTCGGCGTGCGTGCCATGGTTGCGGTAGGTGGCGTTAGAGACTTCGCCGCCGGTGTAGCCCACCCGGGTGGACTCGACGCCCGGCAACTTCCCGATCAGATCCTGCATGCCCCAAAAACAGCCGCCCGCCAGAACAGAGCGTTCCTGTGCCATTACCTGTCCTCCACTTGGTCAAGGTACTCGCCATAGCCCCCTGCTTCCATGTCATCGCGATGGATGAAGCGCAGCGAGGCAGAGTTGATGCAGTAACGCAAGCCACCGCGATCGCTGGGGCCGTCCGGAAACACGTGCCCCAGGTGGCTGTCGCCGTGAACCGAGCGGACTTCGGTCCGCACCATGCCATGGCTTGAATCCTCTAGCTCATCGAGATGCGCGGGCTCGATGGGTTTTGTAAAGCTGGGCCAGCCGCAACCTGACTCGAACTTGTCTGACGACGCGAACAGGGGCTCGCCCGACACGATATCCACATAGATGCCCGGCTCGTGATTCTCAAGATGCTCACCCGTTCCTGGTGCCTCGGTGCCGTTTTGCTGGGTCACACGGAACTGATCCGGAGTCAGGGCGGCGATGGCCGCATCGGATTTCTTGTAGGACTTCATTCGGTTCTCCTCGATGGGTTCCTGTGGGCTCAATACGGGTCCGCCTAGGCTAGCACCATGAACCCAGCCCTCAGTGAGTCCGACGGGCTCTTCAGAAGAGCTCCAGCTGTGACGCCTCTCCGTGGACGAGGTTTCCGGCACCGAGGCCCAGGAGGCGGACGCTGCGTCGACCGGCCTCCGTCTTTCGCAAGAGCCGGTACGCCCAGGTCACCATCACCTGTTCGTCATGCGTCGGGCTTGGCAAGGTGTGGGATCGCGTCAACGTCGTGAAATCGCCGAACCGAACCTTGATCGTCACGGTCTGGGCAGACAGCTCGCGTTTCTTCAGTCCGCGGCTTACCCGCTCGGCCATGCGTTCGAGCTCCTGGTCCATTTCCTCGAGACGCTGCAGGTCCTCGGCGTAGGTTCGCTCGCAGCTGAGGCTCTTGCGTTCCCGGTGGGTTCGGACCGGACGCTCGTCGATGCCCCGCGCGCAGTTGTAGAGCCACTGGCCGTGCTTCCCGAACAGCATCTCGAGGCGATCCATGGGAACCGCTCGCAAGTCGGCGATAGTCTCGATCCCTGACTGTTTGAGCCGACGCTCAGAGGCCGGACCCACGCCAGGGAGGGTCCTCACTGACAGAACATCCAAAAACGCCTGTACACGGGCCGGCTTGACCACCGTCAGGCCATCGGGCTTGTCGAAATCGGAGGCGATCTTGGCCACCAGACGATTGGGGCCGACGCCGACGCTGACGGTCAGTCCTCGCTCCTGTCTGACTCGGCGCTTGATCTCTTGTGCCGCCGCGGTGGCGCTACCCCAGGGCTCCAGCTGTTCGGTGACATCGAGGTAGGCCTCGTCGATGGAGACTTTCTGAACGATCGGCGTGAAGTCGCGAAAAATCTCGACGATGTACTCGGACTCCTCCCGATACCGATTGAAATCCGGACGAATGAAGACCGCCTGCGGGCAGAGCCGGACGGCGCGAGCAGCTGGAAGAGCGGAGCGGATCCCGAATCGGCGCGCTTCGTAGCTCGCAGCGGCCACCACTCCCCTCCCCTCGGGGTTGCCTCCGATGACGACCGGCTTGCCGGCGAGAGAGGGGTCGTCCCGAATGTGCACCGCCGCATAGAAGCAGTCCATGTCGCAGTGCAGGATCCGGCGAATCACCGTGACTTCTGACATTCTCGGGAACTGTGATCAGCCGGCTCCGCCCTCGGTCTGGGCTCTGGCATCGAGAACCCGCTCCAGCTCGTCCAGCGGTAGAACCCCCTTCTCCGAACAGAGCTCACGCACCGTGCGGCCGGTGGCAAAAGCTTGCTTGGCGATCTCGGCCGCCCGGTCGTAACCGATCACCGGCGCCAGGGCCGTCACCATGGCGAGGGACTCCTCCACCAGGGCTTCACACCGTTGAGCGTTGGCCTGCAGCCCGCTCACACATAGGTCGGCCAGCAGTCGAGAGCTGTTGGCGAGGATCTCCACCGATTGCAGGAGATTGTAGGCGATGACCGGCATCATCACGTTGAGCTCGAAGTTGCCGGACATGCCTCCGGCACTGATCGTCACGTCGTTGCCGAGAACCTGGGTGGCAACCATCAGGACCGACTCCGGAATCACCGGATTCACCTTGCCCGGCATGATCGAGCTGCCTGGTTGGAGGCTGGGCAGTGTGATCTCGCCGATGCCGCATCGCGGGCCGGAGCCGAGCCAACGAACGTCATTGGCGATCTTGGTCAGCGAGACGGCGATGGTCTTCAGCGCTCCGGAGCACTCTACGGCAGCGTCTTTGGCCGCCATCGCCTCGAACTTGTTCGGCGCCGGCACAAAGGGATGCCTGGTGCGCACGGCGAGGCGGTCGATGACTCCGACTGCGAACTCTGGGTGGGCGTTGAGGCCCGTGCCCACGGCCGTCCCCCCGAGTGCCAGCTCCGCCAGGCGGGGTTGGACCGCGATGAGGCGCGCAATGCCATTGTTAATTTGCTTGGCGTAGCCCGAGAACTCCTGGCCCAATCGAATCGGTACCGCATCCTGGAGATGGGTTCGACCGATCTTGACGATGGCGTCGAACTCGTGCGCCTTGCGATCCAGAGCCTCTTCCAGGTGCCCCAGGGCGGGAATCAGATCTTCGGTCACCGCGCCGTAGGCCGCGACGTGAATAGCGGTCGGAATGACGTCGTTCGAGGACTGGCCGGCATTCACATCGTCGTTGGGGTGCACCGGCGTCTTGCTACCCATCTCTCCACCGAGAATCTCGATGGCGCGGTTCGCTATGACCTCGTTCGCGTTCATGTTCGTGGAGGTCCCCGAGCCGGTCTGGAAAATATCCAAGGGGAATTGGTCGTCGAGATTGCCGGCGGCCACCTCGTTGGCAGCCTGGCCGATCGGGGCGGCCAGGTCGGTGTCGATTGCCCCCAGCTCTGCGTTGACGGTCGCGGCTTCGCCCTTGATCATCCCCAACGCACCAATGAAGCGCCTGGGGAAGCGGAGGCCACTGACAGGGAAGTTCTCGAGCGCCCTCTGGGTCTGGGCTCCGTAGTAGGCCGAGGCGGGTACCAGCACCTCGCCGAGGCTGTCTCGTTCGGTCCGCGTCTTGGTCATGTCGGCGCTCCTTGGAATCCGATTCGAGGAGCCATTCTCTCAGAAACCGGATCTCCTTTGGGTTGAAGCGTCCGGCGTTCCTTCGGCCGAACCTTGAGAGCTTGGGGGTTGAGGCAGCCGTCGCCAGCTCCGGCTGATTCTTGAGACAGTGGGGGCCCCCTCCCTTTCCTGGTCTCCGCGTCACCGGCGCCAGAGATTCGTTCGGGGGGTGGGATTCCAGGGGGTTCTTGCAGCGGAAGGGAGGAAAGCCCCCTGGG
>CAMYLC010000093.1 GCA_947259195.1 Thermoanaerobaculia bacterium
GCCTGGTTCATCCAGATCCTGATCTGGGTGCTCTACCCGTTCATCTGGGTCTCCGAGCGGCTGACCAAGCTGATCACCGGGGGCAAGCAGGTTCACGTCTTCAGCCGTGAAGAGTTCGCGGCGATGGCTGAGATCGGTGCCGAAGGAGGGTTTCTCGAGGACTCGGAATCACGCATCTTGAGAAACCTATTCCGCTTTCCGGAGCTGCGAGCCGAGGACATCATGACGCCGCGGACTGTGATTTTTGCCCTGCAGCAGGACCTGACGGTCTTCGAGGCGCTGGAACAGCATCCTGAGATCCCGTTCTCGCGCATTCCCATCTACGGCAAGAACCGTGACGAGATCACAGGTTTCGTTCTCAAGACCGACCTCTTGATTGCCCAACTTCAGGGACGTGGCGATGTGCCCGTAAGAGAGATGAAGCGCGACCTCGGGATCGTGACGGAGGAGGCATCGGTCGAGCACATCGCAGACGAGCTGCTCACCAAGCGGGAGCACCTGCTGGCGGTCTTCGACGAGCACGGTGGCCTCGCCGGGGTGGTCAGTCTGGAGGATGTGGTCGAGACCCTGATCGGCATCGAGATCGTCGACGAGGCGGATCGGGTCGCCGACATGCGCCGCCTGGCCCGCAAGAAGTGGGAAGAGCGCATGGAGCGCCTCGGCCTCGATCCTTTGACCTTCAGGGATCCCGACGACTTCGAAGATTGAAAGAAAAGGGCCGCCCCGCTGAGCGGAACGGCCCCATGTGGATCCCCTTGTGATCTAGGGCGCTACTCCTCCTCCTTCTGTTCCGGCTCCTGCTCTTCGAGGATCTCTTCGTTGCAGACTTTCTGGCGCCAGCGATCGCCCATCGACTGCTTGAGGTTTTCCGGAAGCACCCCGTCGCGCACCCAGATCTGGTCTTTGATGACGTTGACGACGATGCCATCCGGCGCGCCAAAGTGATAGGGGCCCTTCCAGTGCTCACGTACCTCGGCGACGGTCTCTTCTGCGATAAAGGGGTCGTAGCTCATGTGGGTTGTCATGAACAGACGCGGCTGAACCCTATTTGCCAGGTATCCGGACGCATAGCCCGGGGTGTGGTGGGTATCGATCGTATAGCGCGCCAGGAACGGCGGGACGCCCTGGACACCTGAATTGATCTCGACAACTTCCTGCTGCAGCTCGTTCACGTAGACGTCGCAACCCTTGGCATACTTCTCGTCCAGCTCGCTCGGCCAACAATCGCCGGTCCAGACGAAGCACAGCCCATTCCAGTCGAGTCGATAGGCCGAGGCGCCGTCCTTGGCGTGAGAGCGCTCCCAATGGATGATCTTGACGCCGTTGCGGTCGTAGATCACACCACCGTTGTCCTTGAAGTCGAACTCGTGCGCGATGACGTCCCAGCCCTTACCAACTAGGAAGACGCTGAAGGCGTCCCTGTGCCAGTTGGTCATCATCTTCATGCCTTCGACCATCGTGTTGAGGCCATACTCGGGAGTGCGGCCGGAGGGTCCCCAGACCTCCAGGTTCTGATGCCAGCCGCCGGCCCACGTGCCGAACATCCAGACGTACGGCAAGGCACCGAAGTGATCGACGTGCAGATGGGTGATGAAGACTTTCTTGATCTCATTCAGCGCGATGCCAGATGCGACCTAGTTCGCGACAGATCCTTCGCCGATGTCGAAGGCGAACTTGTCGCCGTTGCCGAGCATCACCCAGATCGAAGTATTCATCTGACCGGGACGAATCATCGGCGCCGTGCCCATGAAATGAATCCGCATCTCGTTGGGCTGGACTGCCTCGGTGTTCGGAAACCAGTTCGCAGCGCTCTTGAGCCAGGGATGCGGAGAAATACCTTCGAACAGCAGGCCTTCCTTCCAGCGCCCACCCGGCACCCCGCCACTCAGTGCGGCCTGGATGTCTTCCTTGGATGAGGGTTCCTGGATTGCGGGAGCCTGAGCCTGGGCATTCGAAGCGCCGAGCCCTAGAACCAGGAGCATCATTAGTGTTGAGTTGGCGATCGTCTTCTTCCACATACAGTTTCTCCTCGAGGTTCGCGACCTGTCGCTCTCCCCCCTGGAGCTCTAGCGATCTGTCCGCGCGTTGGTTGAACTGGCGGCGTTCGTTATCGCACAGCCGTAATCAGAGCAAGCTGAGTACTAATTTACTCCTTGGGAATCTGAGGCCAGGGGCAACCGGATTCCGGATGCCTACCTGGCCGCTCTGGCCATCGAATCTGGCAGTGAGTGGATCACCGCCGACACTGATTTCCGCCGCTTCCCGGACCCGAAGTGGAGCGCCCCTTCTTGACTACCACTTGAACATGAAGCCGAAGACCGGGCCGGAGTAGGTCAGATCTGTCTCGATGTCGACCCCTTCTACCCTCTCCTTGAGCTCCAGATTCATGTACCGATAGCCGAGGAGAAGCCCGTACTTGCCTGATTGACCGATCTGGTACTTGAAGAAGGCTTGCCCGTTCAGAGTGAGCTCGGTACCGCCCGTGGCGACATCACCGCGGATCGAATAGCCCCACTTGTTGCCGATTTGGCCGACATAGCGCAGTCCAAGAAATCCGTCGGTGAGATTCGGCGAGCTCTTCTGGGTCTTTGTGGGATTGGGCGGCAGCGGCAGGGTCACGTTGATCACCTCGTCCATGCCAATCCAGCGGAGTCCGAAAAGCAGATCCAGGCCAGTCTCCTCACCCGAGAGGCGATAGAAGCCCCCGCCTTCGAGGATCAGCTGTTCGATATCGAGGTCGACCACCGACCCAGGTGGCGGTGACCCGGGATCTTGATGCTCCGGTACCGTCTCGCTATTCGAGAGGTCGACGTAAAAGAAGTCGAAAAGCAAGCCCGCCCTGCCGCGCCGGCCCTCTGCATGGAACGCGAACGCAAAGTCCAGATTGGAGAAGAGGTCGGAGAAAGCCACGTCATTGTCAGAGATCACCACGCCGTTTTCCTTCACCGTGGCGCCTATGCTGGTGGTCCAGAGGTAGGGAGTCACTGACCATTCCCAGGAGTTTGCCGCCTGCGTCTCCGCAGCTGGTAGCCAGAGACAGATGCCCAAAGCGGCAACAATCGTAATCTTGGTCCACAGGTTCATGTTCCACATCGAAAAATCTCCCCTGTCGATATGCTTTCCGATTCTCTAGTTCTCGGTCTCAGGAATACTGATGGTGACGTTCGTTACGTACCCGGTGAACTCCGAATCGTCGACATCTTTGAAGACCTTATCGGCTACTTGAGTTGCCTCGTCCTTGCCGACATCAGCAGTTTCATCTGCCGAGTAAACCCCTGGCTCAGTTCTTTCGACCCGACCCTCAGCAACCTTCTCACCGTCCACATATAGGGTTGCCAGACCACCTTTGCCGGTGCCGCCGCCATCGTAGTCAAACTGCAGCTTGATCTCTGCGTTCGGCTTATTGATGGCCTTGGGAGAAGCGATCGTATAGCTCTCCAGTCCAAACCAGTTATAGGTATAGGCCGGCTTGCCACCGTCCATATACAGCGCCCAACCGCCGAACTTGCCACCCTGGGTAAGGATGATGCCTCTGTCGTTGCCGTTCAGCTGCACATTGGCGGTAATCGTTTTGGAATTGTTCTTCTCGTTGATAAAGGTGTTTTCCAGAATA
>CAMYLC010000094.1 GCA_947259195.1 Thermoanaerobaculia bacterium
TACTGGGCGCCCGAGGCGGAGGTTATTGCCGACTTCCAGAAGGCGGACCTCATCCTGCTCAATGGCGCCGGCTACGAGAAGTGGATCGAGCGGGCCAGCCTTCCCGCGAGCAAACTAGTTGATACCTCAGAGGCAGTGGCGAGCAGCTTTATCCCGCTGGATGAAGGTGTCGTTCACACGCACGGCCCGGAAGGCGAGCACTCTCACAAGGGGTGGGCCTTCACGACCTGGCTGGACCCGATGATCGCCACCGCGCAGGCTCAGGCTGTTCAGGAGGCGCTATCCGAGTTGCGCCTGGAGGCTGCGGAGGACTTTCGCGTTGCTTACGAGGGTCTTCAGGCCGATCTCCTGGTACTCGACGCACAACTCGGTAATGTCGCCGCTGATATCGGTGACCGGCCCATCCTCTTTTCCCATCCCGTCTATCAGTATCTGGATGAGCACCTGGGCTTGAACGGAGAGTCGGTGCATTGGGAGCCGGGCGAGATGCCCACCGAAGAGATGTGGGGAGTCCTCACGACGCTCCAGCAGTCACACCCCGCGGAGTGGATGGTCTGGGAAGAGGAGCCGCTCGAAGCGGTGAAGAGCCGCCTGGCGGGGATGGGTATCGAGAGCGTGGTCTACGATCCCTGCGGCAACAGTCCGGAGGACGGTGATTTCGGGTCCGTGATGCTCCAGAATCTCGCCAATCTGCAGGCGGCTGTATCGACAGACGCGGGAGGCGCGAACTGAATAGAGTTGGTACCTAGGTAGTGGCCACCGGCGATTTCTTCCTGTGGTATTGAACGAGAGTCAATACCGAGGACCCAATGCGCAGGACCCAAGCCCCAGGTCTCGGCGCAATCAGTCTTCGACGAGGATGTACTGAATCGTCGTCACGACTCGGACCTTCGACTTCATCTCACTCGCCAATCTGTCGAGAAGTGAAGGACATGACACCGACGTTGCCGTCTTCTATCTCGAAACTGAAAATGAGCTGGCGGTTCGCGAAGCCGTACTTCACGACCTTCTCGAGCTGCTGTCGATAGCGGTCCTCGAGATCCATGACCTCGGGCGGACAGGCCATCATGGTCCCGGCCAGCAGACCCACCGTCAGGTCTCCGGGCATCTCGCCTTCGGAAACCGTTCCCATATATCGGTTACAGCCGCTCCCTCCAGCAATCCGATCTTCTTTGAACAGGACGGTGATCTCGGGTTCCTCCGGCGCCGGGTCGTTCCGGTCGAAACGGCTCAGTACCCACTCGGGTCCGATCAGCGAGGCGATGGACAGGCGTGAGGTTTCCACTCCGGATTCCACAGGGTTCAAGGTGGTGCCGTCGAGAGTCCAGGCTAGAGTCGCCACCTCTCCAGGGCAGCAAGCCGAATCTTCGGGACCAGCTTGGACAACGTCGAGCTCGACCCTGTCGCCTGCTATGCGGGCATCGCGGATCTGGACGCGGTCGCCGACCTCGGCGGTGGCGAGGTTGATTAGGTCGCTGCCCTCATGGCCCAAGACAGCCAGATAGGTGAAGGTTCCAGAGCCGCCGGAGCTCTCCCAAAGCATGACGACCGCCTCTTCTGAACCGTCACCATTCAGATCCCCGGTGAGCAGGAAGCCCTCGACCAGGCCAACCCTGGGTCGGGAAGAGCCTTCGGGGTCGAAGGGCTCGCCTTCGTAGCTTCCGCCCTGGAGTTGAACCGGTTCATCGTAGATACCGCTGATGGTGGAGTTGGCGATCTCGTCGAGCGATGGCGGACCTGCTGGCTCGGTGGCCGCTGTGTCTCCTCCGGCAGGGGTCTGACTCTGGCCGCAATGAAAAGACGTGGTCGCGAGAGCCGCGATGACCAGTGCTGGCAAGAATCCGAAAGCTCTTTCATTTCCCATGGTGCTTCTCCTTATCGGAGTCGGTGAAATCGCGAACGGACCCGGGCCCCGAGGCGTAAGAGCTATCCTACCCTTGCCGCGACTTCTCCGGCTCGGCTCAGATCGTGGTGTGGTGTGAGCTGTGAACTGATTTTCGAGCGAGCGGATCAAAGCCGGATCCGGCACCGAATCAGGTAATGTTGGTCCGCAGACCAATCACCTTCCGAGGGGGTGTCCATGCCGATTGCTGTGAGGTCGAGGTTCGCCTTTTGGATTGCTGGCTTGTACCTGGCCGTTGGTCTGGCCGCCTGGACTCTCCCCCTGATTGCCAGACCGGGGCAGTCTTTGGCCGGCGTGTATGTCGTCATGCTCGCCTTTCCATGGAGCACGGTGTTGTTGTGGTTGGTGGATGGTCTGGGAATCGACTCCGTCGTCTTCAGCTCCCTCTTCCTGCTGCTGGGTTTGTTCGTCAATGGGGCGATTCTCTACTACGCGATCGCCTGGGTGACAGGAAAGATCTGGTAGGCAGACGAGCCAGGGACCATCCGCCTCTTGGCCACTGGTGTCTCGACCCTGGAAAGCAACTCTGAGGTTTCCTCAGCGAGAGGGTGACTCTGACGTGCTGCCGTCGCGAGAGGCGGTGCTCTGGCGACAGCCATTCAGAAACTCGGACTGTGCCTGCCACCGCTGTTCCGGGTGGTAGATGAATAGCAGGCTGCCGTTCTTGATGGTCTCGATGACTTCGGGCGCGACATCCTTCTCGAGCGCTGGGCAGCCCCAGCTGCGGCCGAGACGGCCATGCTCTTGGGCGAACGCCTCGCTGACATACCAGGCCCCGTGCATGACGATGGTGCGCTCCAGGGCCTTGTGATTGATGCCCCGCTCGAGGCCTTCCAAGCGAAGAGAAAAGCCGTTGCGTCCATAGTAGGTGCCTTCGGTGCGAAACAGGCCAAGGCTCGACTGCCGGCTGCCTACACGGTTGGAGAAACGGGTGGCGAGGTTCTCGCCGGTGTTGACTCCATGGGAGACCAACTCTCGAAAGAGGAGTTCCTTTAGGTCGAGATCGAGCACCCAGAGACGGGGCTCGGTTGAAGGCAGCGAGTAATCGATGACCGTGAGGATCGAGGTCTCTGCAAGCTCTTGGCCCACGGCACAGTCGGCGGCCTCCAGAGCCATGCGCAGCACCTGCTGGTTCAGGAGGGGAGCTTCGGCTCGCAGCTCAGCCAGGAGGCTGGCAGCGGTGTCGGAAGCATCGACAGGAACAACCGCCAAGAGCAGCCCAAAGAGAAACCCGACAGCCCGAGTCAGTCTGTTGTTGCCTCGTCGTCGGATCATGGAGAGAGTCTGAAAATCAGGTTATCTCGGCACGCTGGGGTGCAGGGATCGTTGGCCAATTCGCGCAACTGTACCGAATTCGCCCTTGGAAGCGAAATGACATTTGCCGCCATGGGATCTGCTGAGGGCGCCTTTCGGGTGGCCTCGGAGCACGGCCATCGACGCACTGCCCCGAAGTTGGGGAATCGGTATATCGTCGGGTCACCGACGAGACCAAGGGTCGTTAGCCCCGTCTTTCTGTCGAAAGGAGTCGAGAATGTCACGTGGCGTAGCCTTCATCCTGATTGCCTCGGTTGCAGCTGGACTATGGTCGATACTCCTTTCCAGGGCCTCTCGCTCCGTGCACCCAGTCGTGGGAACGGGAGTCATCGAAGGCAGCGCCCTGGTGCTGGTGGTTTTGGTGATCCTGCGCCAGCGCATAGATATCAAGAGCGCCATCAGCTTCGAGGGACTGGCGCTACTCGTGCTGTGTGGCCTGTGCGTGTTTTCGGTGGACTACTTCTCCCTGCGAGCCTACGAAACAGGGTTGGAGGTAAGCGTCGGGGCGCCAATCATCGCTAGCGGAGCCATCCTGTTGCCGGCAGTGGTAGGCCCCATGCT
This sequence comes from Thermoanaerobaculia bacterium, assembly GCA_947259195.1. Lineage (GTDB taxonomy): Bacteria > Acidobacteriota > Thermoanaerobaculia > Multivoradales > JAHEKO01 > JAUVRX01. The sequence goes on from CAMYLC010000094.1 coordinate 3,779, forward strand.
GGGGGAGAGAATCAGTGCGGGGAGGATTGTCGGTATCGCCCTGATCGGAGTCGGGATCTTCGTACTTACTCGATTGTCGGCCTGAAGACGATCGCCTCATATACTCGCCCTTTGGGGACAGTGGACAACGCAGGCCGAGCCGGCAGACGACCGCTGATCAGAGCGTCAGTATGGACAAGGAACTGAAGACACTCCTTTACGCAGCATTCGGGCAGCTCTTTTTCGCCGCCCTGGGCATTCTTTTCGCTTTTCTCACCGACAGCGATGCCATCATGCTCGATGGCTTCTTCTCTCTGATTGGATTCGGCATGAGCCTGCTGACCATGAGAATTGCCCGCCTGGTGAGACAGCCCGACGACCAGTGGTTTCACTTCGGGTATGCGCGCTTCGAGCCGTTGCTCAACTTGCTCAAGGGGATCGTGATTCTGGGTGTCTGCGGCCTCTCGCTGGCCTCGGCGATTCAGGCACTGCTGCACGGTGGTCGAGAACTGAATCTGGGACCGGCGGTGATCTACAGCATCCTGGCGGTTGTTGGGTGCTTCACGGTGGCCGCGCTTCTTTCCCGTGCGGCCAAGAAGTCCGATTCACCCCTGATCGACGTCGAGGTTCACACCTGGCGCATCGACGCCATCATGAGCCTGGGTGTCTTGGCGGCTTTTGCTGCCGCCTTCTTCGTGGACCGTACGCGGTGGTCGCATCTGGTGGACTACGTCGACCCCGCGCTGGTGATCGTCCTGGTGCTCGCTGTCGTTTCGACACCGATCCGCATCGTCTGGGATGGACTTGGAGAGCTCTTGGGCGCCGCTCCCAAGGAGCCGGTGCAGCGGGAAGTCGAGGCGAAGTTCAGGGAGCTGCTGGAGGGATACCCGGTAGTAAAGACGGTGCTACGGATGGAGCGCGTCGGTCGCACCTCTTACCTGCTGGCTCACGTTGTGGTCGAGCCCGACCTCCCTCTGGCCGGCATCGAAGAGCTGGATGAACTGCGCAGGCAGATCGCCGCCGGGATTCAGGAGCTGCACCCCTCATGGATCGTCGACACCGTCTTCGTGGCCGACGAGTCCCTCGCTGTTTAGACAGACCCCTGCTAAGGACTGATTACTCGTGGGCTTGCGTCCTCCACCGGGCGTCCTCACGGGACGCCCGAGGAGGATTGGCAGCCGCTATTCGGGAACTACCTCGGCTCAAGCCGGTACAGCTTCGGCCACTGCCAGGTTCGGATTGACCTTCTCCCACTCTCCCAGCGGCGGCAGCAGTCCCATCTCGATGACCTCATCGCGCAGCTTGACGAGATGCTCGTAGGAGGCCTTCAGCGCTGCCAGCTCTTCGTCGGTGCCAGCGGGCATCTGCCAGGAGATGCCGTCGGTTCCGAGACGGGTCTCCATGGCCATCATGCACTGGCGGAAACCGATCTCATCGGAGTTCACGAAGGTGCCGCAGGGCCAATCGTAGCCCTGGCCGTCGATCACTGCCTTGACCATGAGGACCGACTGATGGGATGGGCTCTGGAAGGAGCTCCGGCCACGTAGCTGAATGATCTTTTTGCCACCTTGCCGCACATGCGCCTGGATGGCTTCCCATTGCTCCTGGGTCAGCTCGTCGGTGCCGATGAGGTCGGTGAGCGGTCGCCCATTGACGAGGGCGGTGCTGGCGAAGACCGCCATCTGCTCGCCATGTCCGCCGTAGGTTCGGCAGTTAGTCACCTTGTCCTGCTGAATCTGGAAGTGCTGGCTCAGGGCGGTCTGTAATCGGGTGCTATCGAGGGCCGCCAGCGTCGCGACGCGACTCGGTGCCAGACCAGAGTTGACGAGAGTCACGAGACCGGTGATGTCGGCCGGGTTGAAGATCACGACGACGAATTTGGCATCGGGACAGTAGGACTTGATGTCCCTGCCGAGCTGAGCCGCGATCTCCGCGTTGCCTTTCAGCAAGTCCTCTCGAGTCATCCCCTCTTTGCGTGGCGCACCACCGGAAGTGATGATGTAGGAGGCACCGGTCAGCGCTTCGCCGATGTCCGAGGTCCAGGTGACGCGGGCGCCTGGAAAGGCACAGTGGTACATCTCCTCGGCCGCCCCCTGGTTGCCCATCTCATAGGGGTCGTACATGGCCACGTTCGGGGTCAGGCCCATGGTCAAGACCGCCTGGACCATGTTGGAGCCGATGGCTCCAGCCGAGCCGAGAATGGCGACTTTGTCTTGCGTCAGATAGGTCATGAAAACACCTCCTAGAGGATGAGGGTGGAATGGATGTTCGTTCCACCCATCATTCTAGCTCTCTTGACGGCCGCGTGCGCTGGGATCTTGGCCGCGGAAGGCAACTTCGGTGGGAGCTGAGAATGTCCACGGTAGGAAGCGACCAAATGTCCTGGAGTTGGGGTTGCGGAAGGCAACCTCGCTGGGAGGCGAGCCAGTAGCACCGGTGGTACCATTCGTCGATGTCGAAAGTGTCGGTGTGCCGATGGAAGGTGAGGTACCCGAGACAGAATCAACGAGTCGAACGAACGACCAGCAAGCTCCACAATGCCCGAATCTGACAAGCAGTGGCGGCTGCCCGGACTCCGGGTTGCCTTGCTCTGCCTCCTGGCGAGTTTCAACTCCGCTCTCGTTTGGGCCGAGGAGGGTGATCGGCCCAAGATCGGGCTGGCTCTGGGCGGTGGAGGCGCCAAGGGCGGGGCACACGTCGGCGTGATCAAGGTGCTCGAAGAGCTCAACGTTCCCATCGACTACATTGCGGGAACCAGCATCGGCGCCATCGTCGGCGGACTCTACGCCTCGGGGATGACCAGCGATGAACTGGGCGAGGCGCTGGCCTCGATCGACTGGGCCGAGGCTATGCGGGACAAACCGCCGAGGCGCGATCTGAACTTTCGCCGTAAGGAAGACAGTGCCAGGTACCTGTTCGACCTGGAGGTCGGCATCGGCAGGGGTGGCCTCGAATGGCCGGCCGGGTTCATCAGTGGACAGAACCTCTTCTTTCTTTTGCAGTCCCTGACCCTTCAGGTAGCCGACGTGGACGATTTCGACGACCTGTCGATTCCTTTTCGAGCAGTGGCTACGGATGTCGGTAACGGCGAGATGGTGGTCCTCGACCACGGTTACCTGGCTACCGCGATGCGGGCCAGCATGGCGATTCCCGGTTTCTTCAGCCCGGTCGAGCTGGAAGGCAGGCTGCTTGTCGACGGCGGGATGGTCAACAACCTCCCGGTCGATGTCGCTTTCGACATGGGTGCCGACATAGTCATCGCTGTGGATCTGGGAGAAGCTCTTTCCGCCCGGACCGTCGGCCGCTCGGTCGTGCAGATCTATCAACAGACGATTCGCATGCTGACGCGGCCCAACGTCGATGCCCGTCTCGAGATGGCGGATTTTGTGATCAACCCTGGAGTCTCCGGCTACGCCACGATGGCCTTCGACCAGATCGTCGAGATCATGGAAAAAGGTGAGGAGGGGGCTCGAGGCATGACGGGCGAGATCGCTCGCTTTTCAGTCGCTCCGGAGGTCTACCAGTCGCACCGGGCGATGCAGATACCGCCACCGCCAGAGCCCATTCGAATCGATTTCGTCGAGTTCGTCGGCAACGAACGGGTGGACGATCGGGTGATTCAGCGGCAGATTCGACTTGAAGCAGGCAGCAAGCTGACTCTTCAGATGTTTGGGGACGATCTCTCTGAGCTGCTGGGCGGTGGCAGCCGCCGAGAGGAACGCCGGATGAAGCAGATGTCAGGCGAGGTGCCGCTCGATTTGAGGGCGTTGTTCGAAGATCTTCGCCGGATCTACGGCCTTGGCGAGTTCGAGCAGGTGGATTTCGGCTTCGAGGAGCGGGGTGAAGAGAGGGGAGTGGTGATCCGCATGAAGGAAAAACCGTGGGGTCCCAACTATCTCCACTTCGGGCTCGAGATCGCCACCGAGGGCGGCGGCGATACCCTCCTTCAGTTCCTCGTCAACCTGACGAAGACGACGATCAACGCCCGCGGTGCCGAATGGCGAACGGATCTCTTGATCGGCAACGATCGAGGCGTTTTCACCGAGTTCTACCAGCCGTTGGACTTCGGCGGACGGTTCTTTGTCGCCCCGAGGGTGGACTACGACGCGGGACGCATTCGGCTCTTCGATGACGGCGATTCTCTTGCAGAGCTCAACATCGACTCGACCAGCTTCGGCCTCGACTTCGGATACCAGGCGGGAACCTATGCTGAGGTGCGTCTGGGTGCCCTCGGAGGATTTGGCGGAACAACCCTCGAGACGGGATCTGTGCCACCCGAGATCGCGGACGACATTCGAGACATCAACTTCGGGGGAGCCCGATTGCTGGTGCGGGCGGATCGGTTGGACAGCGTGACGATTCCGAGGAAGGGCTGGTCCTCATCCTTTCGGGCATTTGAGTCGCTGGAGGCTCTGGGCGCGGACGATGAGTACACCAAGCTCTACTGGGGTGGAGAGAAGTTCGCCAGCCGAGGAAGACACACCGGCTTCGGTGGTGCCGAGGCCGGTTGGAGCTCCGGGGACCTGCCGCTCTACGACGAGTTCACCCTGGGCGGTTTCGCCTCGATGTCGGGCTACGAGGACAGGGAGCTTCGCGGGCAGTACCTCGGGCAGGGACGACTGGGTTACTATTACCAGATACTGAAGAGCTGGTACCTGGGTGGCTGGGCAGAAGCGGGCAACGCCTGGCAGCTGGGCGAACCGATCAAATTCAGCAACCTGCGCTACTCGGGCACCTTGATCCTGGCCAAGGACACAATCATCGGGCCGCTCTATGTAGCCTATGCCCGCGCCGACGGGGGCAGGAACAAGTTCTATTTCATCCTCGGTCGGGCAGTCCGCACCAGAAACACCCTGGATTGACACCACTCTTTGGACTCCCTTAGACTGCCAGGCTCCAACGGGGCGTGGCGCAGCCTGGTAGCGCATCTGCTTTGGGAGCAGAGGGTCCCCAGTTCAAATCTGGGCGCCCCGATATTAAAAGGCGAGTTTCTTGATCATTACCAGGGGGTCCGGAATCCCGTCCACTGACTGCCAGTAGCTCAGCTGGATAGAGCGGCGGCCTTCTAAGCCGCGGGTCGGGGGTTCGAATCCCTCCTGGCAGGCCAAGTTCTCTGAAGCAGGTTTATGGTGAGCGTAGCTCAATCGGTAGAGCGCTGGATTGTGGTTCCAGTGGTTGGGGGTTCAAGTCCCCTCGCTCACCCCATACTTTTCAGTTCGATCAGGCGCCCTTAGCTCAGCTGGATAGAGCGACGGCCTCCGGAGCCGTAGGTCAGAGGTTCGAATCCTCTAGGGCGCACCATCAATACCGAGGGACACAATACTCATTTCGGTCGGCCGACGGCTTCACGAACAAGCCGTGCTCAATAAACTCCGTGGCTTCTTGCCGACCTTCTGTAGCCGGAGGCGACGCCCAAGCAACGTTTCGAGATCACGGACAAACTGGTCGTCGCCCATTGGTCGACCCGTCCGTTCGTGACGATGGAACTGCTCGAGGTCTAGTTGGCTGCCCTCTGGCCGGAGGAGGTCATCCCATTCGCTGATCCGGTCGCCCAGTGGGACAGGATCTACGAGCCGGTCCCTACTGCCCAAAAGGTGCGCCCGGGCGCTCAAGTGCTGCCAGTCGGTGGCCTTTCGGGCCAGACCCGCCCGCACAGGATTCAGAAGGACATAGCGAACCGCATTCATCAAGTGTGCTGGGTCCATCGGGAAGGATGCGAATCTACCCTGCCAGAGGTACCCTCTCCAGCCCTCCCGCGTGTTGACGGTCAGCGTGTAGCGGCGGTGGGCTTCGCCGACAGCTCTTGCTAGTCCCTTGGGGTCTTTGGGCGTCAGGATGAGATGCACGTGATTCGGCATCAGGCAGTATGCCCATACGGCCACCTGGCGGCGCGAACACCATGCCGCCAACGGTTGCTTGTACAGATCGTAGTCTGAGCCCTGGAAGAACGTCTGTTGCCTTCGATTGCCACGTTGTGTCACGTGGTGTGGGACGTTGGGTACTACTACACGCGCCAGCCTTGGCATCATGTCTACAAGGACGAGATCGCGGGCTGGATCCTTACGGAATGGTTGAGATCAGTATTGTGTCCCCGGAACTTGCGCCACTTCGAAGGTGCCGTCGGCGGCGAAGACGACGTCGAAGATGGGCAGGCCCTTAGCTATATAGCCAAAGGTGATAGCGAGCTGACGAGCGGATAGCTCGTCGATGGCCTCCTGTAGCTTGTCTTCCTGATGGCCCTCCACGGCGAGCGGATCCTGGCTGCGAACGAGGTACTGCACGGTCTTGCGCCTCAAGTAGGCGGAAACATCCGGATGATTGACGAACATCTGCCGGCCATCGCAAGCGGGAGAAATCAGAGGGATGCGGCTCAGACTCCAAACTCCCGCCTCGGGGCGTACGTTGAGTACAGCTCCCTCTTCATGCGCACCCGGAAGCACGGTCAGCGTGATCTCGGGTGCCCCCTCCCACCACAGGTGGTGGATGGCTCGCAGGTAGGCAAGAACCAGATCCTTGCGAATTCCATACTCGTCGCTGTGTTGCAGCATGAGACGGATATGCCCGCAGCCGACATGGGCTGGTTCCACCAGGTGTTCGAGCAGACCCTCCCTCAGCTCGTGAGGAGGTTGGCGCAGGTATTCGAGCCAGTCCTCGCGCTCCAGACCGTCGACTGCTGCTTCGCCGAAGCGAGCATCCGTCTTCAGCGCTTCTATAAGAGCGTCGAACGCACCGGTGTCGGTGTGCGTGTAGAAGTGGCCGAAGGTGTCGAGGTGGGAGAGAAGCCCTTTCGTGACTTGTTCCTCGCTCAGCTGCCTGCCTGTTGTTTGCTCGATCGCTGCGAGGGCGAGGAGGAACTTGCCACTGTCACCCCCTGGGGAGCCGATGATGCCGCGCTCGTCCCGGCCATCGATGCAAGACAGGCGTCCATGCGCGATCATCGAAGACAGCTTGATCCAGCGGACGGAGCGGGGGTCCCCGATGTGTTGGCGCACCCGCTCCACTGTTAGCGGTCCCGGTTCGGCGGTCGCTTCGGGAACCTCATCGAGCAAGCCCAGTACCCCTGCAGGGTCGCGTGATGTGGAAAACCCCAGGGTTCGCCACGCTGCGAGCCCACCCTCCATCGCCGCGACACGCGAGAGCCCCAGCTTTTCGAGCCGGAGGGCGACGTCGGCGGCCGCGCGGCCGGTAGCACTCACCAGCACGAGTGGAGAGGAGCTGGTGCCGCGGGCGAGCTCTTCGAGCCGCTCGATGCCGGGAAATGAGCTGCCCGGGATGTAGCCTAGGACGCCGGCGGCCTCGCCGATTGGGCGGATGTCCGCAATCAGGACGTCCGGTCCCTGCTCGGCCACAAGCAATGGGGAAATCAGTGGTTCTTTATTGGCGCCGCGAGTGAGGCCGGAGCTCCAGCGCGGCAGAAGAAGGGGGGGGACAACAACCATGAGATGGAGTCTATGGCAAGGGTAGATTTGCCTGTCAACGGCTCGAGGCCTCTAGGGCCCACCATCCGACTTCTCGGTCTTCTTGCCCTGGGAACCCTGCCAAAGGGCTCGCTGTCGCAGGGGCTTGTAGTCGACTCGGGGTATTAATCGACCCCGCACAAGGTAGTCGAGGATGGTGTCAGCCGCGATCCGGTGACCCAACTCGTTCGGATGGGCGTCAGTATAGGGAACCACAGCGAGTCTGTAGACATCGACCCCGCGGTAGGCCTCTAGAAGATCGAGCACGGGGATTCCCAACGATTGGCCGGTTTTTCGCATCTTGTCGTGCAGAGCCCCGTAGGAATAGGAGTCGTCCATTGGACTATCAAAGATGGGGAACACGAGCAGAACCATGGGGATGGATCTCTCATGGGTCAGATCGCGGAACTTCTCCAGATCGCGAAGGCAGTTTTTCCAGTCCGGCCCTTCAAAGAGCGACGGGTAGTAGGCGGCATAGGCGCGGCGAATGCGGGTGTTCTCGAGTCGTTCCGAAATCAGGACATACAGCCGACTGTACCGGTGCAGGTAGGCACTCAGCCGGCCCTGGGGCTCTCGGCGCTGAAGCCCCCTGCGCAGCTCGGCCACCTTTTGCGGGTGGAACGGCTCGGGGTCGTTCAGGACGAAGGCCAGAAGTAGCAGGTCAGGGGAGATCTCGTCGATGTTGGCTTCTACCGAACGATACTCCTTTACGGTATTCCAACCCGGGCGGCTCCAGTTGATGACCTGGAAGTCCCTGCCTCGCGAGACCACGTCGAGGCGGGACTCCAACCGGTGTGCAAAGGTGTCCTCTGGATGAACACCATCTCCCCAGGCGAAGGAATCACCGACCACCAGGATTCGAAATGAGTCACCCTTTGAGGAGGATAAAGACGTAGGACCCCGAAAATTGGGTATGTCCATCGGGGCCCTGGCCCTGGCCTCGACCTTGGTGGAGCGGGGCTGAGGGTTGGCGAAGACGCCTCGCCGAACAGCGAATTCGAGGATCCCCAGGGTCAGGAGAAGAGAGCACGCCGAAAGCGCCACTCCGATGAACAGCCGCCTGATCATGGCAGATATAAGCTATTCCATGAACGATCGAAACGCCAGCCAACAAAGGTGTCACACACTTCTGTGAGATTGAGAGAGCGGCCTGCGTCTGAGTATGATGATGGGCCGACGACTACGATTCATTCCCGAAAGAAGTTTGGTAGAAGTGACTTGCAGGACGCTTCAGGGGCGGTTCTTACTCCAACCCACCTGCGGACTGCCTCGCATCATCATCGGCATTCTGGCTCGTGCAAAAGAGCTCTATCCAGTGCGTCTCCACGCCTTTGCGTTCTTGTCCAACCACTTCCATCTGCTGGTCTCTCCGGAGAATGCCCAGCAGCTGGCAGAGTTCATGCGATACCTCAACACAAATCTGTCCAAGGAGGCTGGGAGAGTGCACAACTGGCACGGGCCGCTCTTTGCGCGCCGCTATCAGGCCATCCCGGTAACCGATGAGGAGCTTACACAAGCTTCACGGCTCCGCTATGTTCTGTCGCAAGGATGTAAGGAAGGTTTGGTTTCTCGCCCCACGGATTGGCCAGGCGCTCACTGTGCGAGGGCGTTGCGAGAAGGTACCGTCGTAGAGGGGATCTGGTTCGATCGAACTCAGGAATGGATGGCTCGTAATCGGGGTGAGACCTATCGCCCTCAGGACTTTGCTACTGACTATCTACTTGAACTCGATCCCTTGCCGTGCTGGCAAGAGATGTCCCCAGATCTCTACCAGGAACTGGTGGGTGAGTTGATCGAGCAGATTGAGTCTGAGGCTGAGAGGCTCTGTCGAGACAGAGGCATGCAGCCATTGGGGGTGACCGCCATTCTGAGCCAGCATCCACACAATCGCCCCAAGAAGGTGGCGAAGTCCCCAGCCCCGTTGATTCATGCGGCAACGGGAAAGGCGCGCCGGGAGTTTCGGCGCGCCTACGGGGTCTTCGTCGCTGCATTCAGGAAAGCAGCTCAGCGAATGCGAAGAGGTGACCACGGAGCGGCCTTCCCTGCTGGGGCATTTCCACCGCCGAGGCCCTTCGTTTTGCTCGATATCAGGGGCGCACCAGGCTGTTGAGACGTCACCTCCTAAACTGATTTCTAGGCTTCAGAAGGACAAGGCGGGAGGGCCTCGCCTCGAGTGCCCGATTGAGGTCAAGAAATAGGTGAGCGGCAGTGATTCGAGCGTCGAGCCGACCCCGGTCAAGCATCGAAGACCCACATAAGGCCTAATCAGCTGAGGCGAGCCGGTCATGGAGCCGGCAGAGCGGAGAAGTGACCGACAGAGCGGAGAAGTGACCGACACCTAGTCGACGTAGCCGGCGCGGGTTCGGATATCGATGCCGGGAGCGCTCACCTCGACCTGTACCGGTCTCCAAGTGCCGTTGTCCTTCGGATCTGTCGGGTAGTAGCCCACCACATACTGTTGCCTGAGCTCCTGCAAGACATCATCTAGAGCCTGCTCGAGCTCTCCGAGACGGGCAAGGGCCGTCACCCGTCCGCCGCTGTCGGCTACGGCTGCCTCGAGCCCCCCGACTTCGTCCGCATGGGACTGCGTTGAACGCCAGGATGTGGCCAGAGGTACGCTGCGAATGCCGCTCGGATGAAGGTGGATCCGGTAGATCACCGCGTTGCTGCGATGCGCCTTCCAGAGGACTTCCTCCATCGTCAGAAAGCTCAAGGTGTCAGCCCCGTCCGACAGCACGATGATCACGGGTCGTCCTTGTCGACGATCCAATAGACGCAAAGCCAGATAGAGGTGATCGTTCAACGACGTTCCGCCTCCCGATTGGAGATTCTCCAAGGCGGCCGCCAGGCCCTCGATCTCCGAGGAGGAAGTCGTAACTCGATGCGTCCGGTCCGAGAAGGTCATGACGAGGGCCTCGTCCAGGGGTGTCAGGCGGGAGAGAAATCCCCGGGCGGCGTCGAGGGCGACCTGCAGTTGCTCGCCCCTCATGCTTTCGCTCACATCCACCAGCATCGCGATCGTCATCGGTACATCGCCGTGCTCGAAGGTGACGATCTCCTGCTCCACACCGTTGTCGAAGACCTGGAAGTCCGTGCGGCCGAGGTCGAGGACGGGTCGATCCTCCCGGCTTGCAGTGACGTAGAGCTGCTGGAGAGGGGCGTCGACGACGAGGTCGATCTCCACCGCGGGTGTCGAGACGGCTGCCCCGACCCTGGTGCCCGAGCTCCCGATGGCGATGACGGTGAAGTGGCGCGGGAGATTTTCCTCACCTACATCGACCCAGACCCTGTACGGCGGTTGCGTCGCGATAGCGAATCGCCTCCCGTTCAGAAAGAACTCCACCCTCTCGAGAGGTTCATCGGCGAGAATATCGGCCGCGACCTCAACCCTGTCGAAGACGGCGTGATCTTCTGTCGGCGAAGTGATGGTCACCGCGATCGACCCCGCCGACACGGGGTCCGCAGCCAGCGACACTAGACACACGATCCAATGAGCTGCTCTCATCGCTCAGAATCCGCCAGACTGGAGAGCACGCGAGCAAGGTCGGGGAGGTTTTGGAGCGCCACCTCGTGCAACCGCTCTCGAGTCGCTTCGATGTAGTGGTGCCCAGGTCTGGCATAGCGATATCGCGCAGAGAAACCGGCGACCGCGGCTTCTCGGGTTGGGATACGGGTCGCGAAAGGCTGCGCCGGCTCCAGGCCGAGGCGTTCCTCCACATAGGACAGGCCGACAGCGAGACCGAAATCTTCCGGGAATCGAGTCAGGCCTCGAACCAGATAGGTGTGAGCCGTTTCGAACCTCTCCTGGTCCATCCGAATGCGAGCCAGCTGCTGGAAAGCCAGGATCAAGACCCAATCATCGGCCGGCTCGGAGGTGAGCCTTTCCAAGATCCTCTCGGCTTCTCCTCCCTCGCCGAGGCGTTCCAGGTTGATGGCCAACCGGAGCCAGGCCTCTGCGTCGGCAGCGCCGGTCTCGACGAGGCGCTCCAGCAGGGCCAGCGCATTGCGATAGCGCCCCGTCTGCTCTCGGGCCGTCGCCAGTCCCAGAAGCGCGGCTGCGTTTGCTGGATCGAATTGCAGCGCCCGAGTGTAGAGACCAACGGCCCCCGGCCCTGGGGATCCCTCCTGGAAATACCCGGCCAGACTCACGAACAGATCGCTGGCGACCCCGCGCTCGCCTGTCGTCGCCATTTGTTCTGAATAGAGCTGGGCCTGGAAGTAGACCGTGGTGCGGGCATGGTACTGGTTGGCGTTGAGGGCCTGCAGTCGATACTCGAGATGGGTTCGCTCGTGAAGAGCGATCAGGGGCAGCAGGAGATTGGCCTCGGTCTGCGCCAACTCGCTAGCCACCCCGAGCTCCAGTTCGCGCAGCTGGTCCAACCCGTCGGTTCCGTGCTGCTGAGCGACTGCCGTTTCGAGCTCGAACAGAGCTCCGGTAGCCGCTTCGATTCCGTCCGAGGTGAGGAGTCGAAGCGTTTCGAGGTAGCGCCCGCGAGAGCCGGCAGCTTCTTCGGTCGTGAGGGCCGAGGCCGGCAGATACCAACAAGCACACAGAGAGATGATCAGCCACGGCGGCCTGGAGATCAGAGGTTTCGATCGCTTCATGGCAGTCGGTGCTTCCCCAGTCTTTACAATAGACCCAGAGTATTACGGTCCGGGCCGGGGGGCGAGTCGAAATCTCGACGATAGTCGACAGAAGCCAACGGCTTTGGCCGGGTTCGACTTGGGAGTGACGCCGCGGTCGAAGAGGAGGCGCCATGAGAGACGGAAAAGCAAACTTAGCCAAGCGGTATCCGTGGCACCTGACGATCGCCTTCGCCTTCACGGCACTGCTGCTGGTGATCGGCCTCTTTCAGCTGGTCAATGCGAGAGGTCAGGATGGCACCGTCACGAGCTTCAGTTCGGAAAGCTTGCGGCACATCGAGGCTCTGTTCTCCGATGCGGCGGTGGCCCTGGACTCCCTGATCTAGTCGGCCCCTGGGACGCCCCTCTGATAGGCTCTCCCTCCCCGCGCCGCCGTGTGGCGGCGCTCGGCCACCCACCCACGAGGCGCGAACGATGGCCAAGTTCCCACCAGCAGTTCAATGGGTTCTCATAGCAG
>CAMYLC010000095.1 GCA_947259195.1 Thermoanaerobaculia bacterium
TCGGATAAGCGTCCGGAATCGCTTGGGGATCGTGAAGACCACCTGCCGGTGCGGCACGTCTATTGGGAGCTGTACGCGCTGCCAGCACGGAAGCTATCGCCGGACTCCGAACCCTAGCGCCGCGCTCCGCGGAAGGGTTCCAAGGAGCCCTCGTTGGAGCACCCAAATTTGAGCACTTGAATTGTCGTAAGCAATTCAATTACGGTGGTTTACAGTGCAATAATGGTGTCCCCAACGGGAGAGATTCGGAACACCGTTTTCGCCCAACTCGAATCCTTTAACTCACTGAGGGACATGAGCTTGGCCGCGTAAGGGGTGCCGCCCTGACGCGTGCTGACAACTGTCCGCATCGCCTCGGGGAGGTCCTGGACCGGACCGATTGGAACGCGCAGCCGCGAGATCGAGCTCGGCCCCACTTTCCTGCGCCGGCGTCGGCTACACGATCGCCCACAAGCACGAGCTCTGGTGGTCGCCCCGAGACCCGGAGCAAAGCCCACTCTGGAGCTCGCTCGTGATCCTGAGCACCGAGTTCTACGACGAGCTCGTCACTCACGCGGTGCCGATCGACCTCCGCGTGGTCCATCACCGAGCCACCGGATCTCGAATAGGAGAGGCAGGCACGTCATGAGAAAACATGCCGCACAACGCGCGTTCGCCGTCTGTGTTGGGCTCGCCCTGGCCGTCGCCAGCGGTGCCGCAATGGTCCAGTCAGCCGGCCATGAAGTCACCTTCGAGTCGGTAGCCGATCCGGTGATTGCCTCACCTTTCGGCGGCGGCTTTCCGCTGCAACTGGTGCTGGACGACGGCACCGCAGAAGGCACCATCGGTGTCAACGGTGCTGCCGCCCAACAGTTTCTTTGGTTCAACTAGTTCTCTACCAGCCTGGCGCCGCACCGGCTCCGCCCGCAGATTTCTATTCCCTGATCGCGTGAATTCGCCCGTCAAGGCTAGCCACGTACACGATTCCCGCGTCGATTGCGGGAGCCGCGAACACCCCGCCGATGACATATCCCTCGACCGCCTCTGGGGTCATCCGCCAGCGCTCCTCGCCGGTCTGCCTATCAACGGCGAAGAATCCCGACACGAGATCGACCCAGTAGGGAGAGGCGCTGATACTGCCGATATAGACGACCTCGTCGGTGACGACCGGAGTGCCCCAGGACCAGCCGCCGGTCTTGAATCGCCACACCTCGGCGCCGGATCTCGCGTCGAGCGCGAGGAGCGCGAGTGCATCGGAGCTGCCGATATAGACAATGTCTCCCTTGACCACAGGCGAGGACTCCACCCACGAGCCGTGAGCAAGAACGTACGTCCACTCCACTTCGCCGCTCGCAGCATCGAGAGCCAGGACTCTGGCGCTGCGGCTTCCGACGATGACCCTGCCCCCCGCTATCGCCGGCGACCCCTGAATCGGCGCTCCAGTTCCGTAGCTCCACACCTCCTCGCCGCTCTCTGCACTCACCGCGTAGACGCTCCCATCCCAGCTGCCGAAGTAGACGGTTCCTCCGGAAACAGCCGGGCTGGAGCGAATCGAGCCCTGTGCGGCAAAGCTCCAGCGCAAGCGGCCGGTCTCGGCATCGACGGCGTAGAGCTTCTTGTCGCCACTGCCGACATAGACCGTTCCTTCCTCCACGGTCGGTGACGAGTGCAGATAATCGTACGCGTATGGGGGACTAGCCGCCGGCAGCCGGCGCTCCAGCCCGGAGCTCCCGAGGTCGAGCTTCCAGCGCTCTCTGCCGCTGTCACGACCCACGGCGTAGAGGAACCCATCATCGCTGGCAAAGAGAACCGCGCCCCTGTCGACTGTTGCCGCCGAGCGAATCCTGCCGGTCGTCGCAAATCGCCAGCGCAGCTGCCGTTTCGCGATGTCCAGCGCATGAAGCGTACCTGCGTCGTCGCCGAAGAACAGAACCCCCGCCTCCAGCGCCAGCGGTGTCCATATCTGTTCGCCGACGTCGTAGGTCCAGAGCACGCTCCCGGCTACGGTATCTCCCGACGCCGGCGCCGGAGGCCCGTTACCCAACAACAGGCAGGAGAGTGCAAGACAACCTATCGCGCGATTCATGGCTGGCCGCGTTTCTGGGCATCTTGGACCCATGGTCCACACTATCAGGAGAACCGCGAGGCTCGGGCTGTGTCAACTCCTTGCTCAAGTGGGGGCTCGCCATACCGAGACCGTTCTACGTTACCGACCGCTTCACGCCACTCAAGCTCACGGACGGCTACGGGACGCCTTCCGGCAACGCGCAGGGGCCGGCCACTCCGCTGACGGCGCTGGCCAGGAACGGGCGAACCTGAATGTGGGTTGTCGGCATACCGCTGGTAGTGCTCGCTGGCGTGGCGCGGATCTACTGCGGCGTTCACAGTGTCGCCCAAGTAGTTGTCGGCTGGCTTCTCGGCACAGTTTCGTCCAGCCAGCCGAAGCTGGTGCAATTGCCGGCCTGCTCCTCGGTTATGGGCTCGTTGGCCTGATGTTTCTCGCTCGCGAGATGCCATCTCCCTCGAAGCTCGACCAGCCACCGCTGAAGGTTCTTCCCAGCGGATTCCTGACGCTCATCTGCCTCCGTAAAGTACGGCCATGCCATGTTCCGATCCAACATACGGTCGTCCCCGTCGGGGGATTCGGGATTGCCCGCAAACGGGGGCTCGTGGTCCTGGCCCCATGATGTAGCGACTCGCGGGCGCCGGATTTCCGGCGGCTCTTCTGACCGACGGATCGGCCCGATCAACCGTCGTTGTTGGCCGGCGCCAGGAGCTCCCCGTCCTTGATTCGGAGCCGGATGTTCTGAATTTCCTCGAAGTTCTCGAGCGGGTTGCCTTCTAGCACCAAGAAGCTCGCCTCGCAGCCTACGTCGAAGCACCCGACGCGGCGTTCCGGGAAGATAAGGCGAGCCGTATCGGTGGTCGCCAGGCGCAAGAGCCGAGCCGGCTCGAAGAAGCCCTTCTCCGCCCCAGCGATCAGCCCATCGACCACGGTGGAGCCGTAGGCGTTCGAGCCGATTGCGAGCGGCGCGCCCACCTCCTCGAGTAGAGCCGTGTTTTGCCTCTCCCACTCCACATAGATCTCGGGGCGGTCCTTGGCCCATTCGCTGACGATCAGGACCGCGCCCATCCCGGCAGCGGCCGCCGCTTCGGCATCCTCCGCGCTCAGCCGGCACTCGTCGTCGGTATCCACCCCGTAGTACGGGCTTTCGGGATCACTCATCGTGTCCATGTAGCAGGGCAGGTGGCTCACCAGGTCGGCCCCCGCGGCGAGAGAAGCACGGAAATCACCCAGGCTCGAGTTGGCCACGACAAGCCGCAGCCCCGCCTCGTCGGCCAAACGGCTGACGAGCGGCAGGAGATCCGGATCCATACCGCCGCCAGGCCCCCACTTTCCATAATCTTCGTCGTATCGCTCGCTGGTGCGCAGATAGACCTTGACGACGTCAGGTCGGTTACCCAGGATGAGCGGCCATTTCTCCTCCAAGTCGGCAGGCGATTCGAGCACGAAGTACGCGTCGTCGGCCCGCTTGCGGCTGGTGCGTATCTCTTCGGCGCGCGCGACCTGCTCTTCGTACGAGCGAATCCCCAGGGCCAGCGCCTCGTAAATCTCCGCCGGGTGGCTGTCCGGCCCGGTGATGCCGCCCATCGACGTCACCACGTCGACGTTTCCGGAGCCCCTCAGCTGATCTCGGATCTCCAGCACCCCGCTGGTAGGTGCAGTGAGTGTCATGGCATAGAACACACCCGCATCGAGATAGGCTTGGCGCTGCCACGGCAGCGTGTAGGGCCCGTCGAAGTGATGGGTGTGCGCGTCGCCGAGCGGCGGAATGACGAAACCGCCCGTCAGGTCCACGCGAGATCCCGCGTCTTGGGGACAATCCACGAAGAACCTCCCGCCAACACACAGACGCGCCTCGATAAATCGCTCGCCCGTAAAAACGCGGGCGCCCCGATACTCGACGATCTCGCTCGCAGGCGGACTGGATTCGTTTACCTCAACCCGCTCGCCGCAGGCCGCCATCATCGGAACCAACCACACAAGCGCGAGCAACTCGAGCTGCTTCGCGGGCCAAAGACCAAGCGTCTTTTGACCTTTCATCTCCCTACCTCCACTCTTGACAGGTCACTCTATCCCCCGGGTGGCTCGTCCGCCACCTCCTCCCGGGGACGGCTGGCTCTCCATGTCCCATGGCCGTCGCAGGGACGTCGCTTTCGTCGGCGTACATCACCATGCCCAACTTGTTCGGCAGGGTCACCCGATCCAGGGCGTCGACGCACATGCCCAGGTACCAATCACTGATTTCACGCGGGTGGACTCCAGCGACCAAAGCCTGATTGCCGGTGACCATCCGGCGCTGAATGTGATGCCCGTAGCCGTGCTCCAGCACCTGATCGAGGGCCTGCGACCGGGTAGCCGGCCAAGCAAAACCGAGGCGGAGCTTGGGGAGCATCCTTGCCGAGGCTCTTCCGATTGTCCGAGTCGACGCTCCAGGTGCCGCCCTCCGGCTTCCCTTCGTCGGTCAAAAGCACTCCGGGCCGGCGGCGCATCCTGCGGTAGAAGTGATCCATCACCAACCCCTTACGACCCGCGGCCCGTCGACGGTTCGGATCGGCGGACCGTTCTCGTGGACTCGGCGTCGGCCGTAGAAGGGGTGAACGGGCAGAACCGTTGCGATGCCATAGGGTGCCAGGCGCTCGGCAAGCTTTCGCCGGAGGGACAGGCCTTCATCACCCCACATCTGGAGCAGAACAATGGTTCGTTTCGCGCCGTCCGATGGTTCGATCTTCTCGACGAAGACCTCGCGCGGGCCCTCGGGCAGCTCGTACCCGAAAGGACTCTCGAAGTTCGCGATGCTGCGCGCGATTCCATTGGTCGGTTCTCGCGGTGTCCAGTCGAGGTCGATCGGCGAGATGGTTGCGCTCGGCGCCGGGATTCTCTCTACAAGCCGGGTCAGATCGCCGTTCCCCAGTCCATCCGGGAACACGGCGAAGCGACCAGCCGCGAATCGGAGGCCGAGCGCAGCAAGCCGGTCGACGATGTCCATCTGTGCTGTGACCCTTTGTCCCTTCCCGGTCTCGGCCGCCAGTGCAACGCTCGAGTGGGAGAGCCTAGCACCCTTGAAGATGCCCAAGCAGCCGGTCCGCAAGGGCGCAACCCGACAGGAACGTGCCCTCTACTCTCGGCCCGCCACACCAGTCACCGAGGACAGCGATAGACAATGGCCGATCAGCCGTGGGCGGGAGCATCCGCTCGCGCTCCTCGGAGAAGGTTGGCCTGCGTGTTACCCGTTGAGTATCCAGATCGAGCCATTGAGCACCGCGACGGCAAGGATCAGCTGGACCGCGTTGCGCATTGGTGCCATCCAAACCGAATCCGACTCTGAGTCAGGTCAGCCCTAAGACCAACAAGCTGACGCTCATCACCAGCATCAGGAAAGCCGGCAGAGACTTGATGGCGGGATCTTTCACCTTGGCGTGCATCACCAAGGCGCCCACCATCAGCACAGCGACAATGGCTGCCGCTGGCATGACCAACGCGTCGATCCAGATCCCGGCGATCAGCATGACGGCCGAACCGACCTTGAGTGCACCGATCAAATAGAAGAAGAAGTCCGGAAGACCGTAGGCCGCGAACTCCTCTTTGAGTGACCGGGCGTCGCCGCCGCGAAAAGATGTCGCCGAGCCTGCACGCACCAACCACACGTTCAGCAGCCCCAAGGCTACGACTACCTGGAGTATCATCGAGATAGGAAATGGCATGCTTTCACCTCCCTGTTCAAGACCTTTACGCTACCACCCGAAAGGTCAACTCCGCTGAATCACCTCGTCTATCAGGCGGCGACGGCCCTTTCGATCGCGGCCTTTCTATTCTACGGACTGAGCTGCCTCTTTTTAGACGGGATGGCCTCTGAGTTCGAGCGCTTCGGCTTGGGCCGATTCCGACGGCTCACCGGAGCTCTCGAGCTGCTTGGAGCGCTGGGTCTGCTCGCAGGCTACCTCTTTCCACCGTTGACAATCGTGGCGGCTGGCGGCCTGACTCTGCTGATGATTCTCGGCGTAGCGACGAGAATCAGGGTTCGTGACCCGGTGCTGGTCACGGTTCCCGCGGTCCTCTTGCTGGCGATCAATCTCTACGTCCTGGCCTACGCGATCCGGAGTTAGCGGAGGCAGAGCTCCCGCTGCCCCAAATCCCGGTTTGAGCCTTCTTGCTGGGTGCCGTCCGCTATCATTGGACTTGCATTGGGTCCTTCTGGAGTGTCGTCGCGGGAAGTCGAATAAGGCCAGTATGAAGAACGCAAGATTCAGCATCTTTTCTGCCCTTCTGCTGAGAACCCTTTCCTGCGCCACAACGATCCAGATCCTATCGGCAGAGCTCACCGCAAAGAGCGTCACCGTAATCGCCAACGGCGAGGTCGTCCACCAAAACCTCGAACGAGCCGCTGAGGCTGCGCAATGACCCGCCCCTCGGCGCCCGGCGAGAAGCCAACGGTTCGCAGGCTTCGCCTGTGGCCGGCGTTCCTGATCTTGGCCGTCCAATTGGCGGCCATGTTCGGCCCGCCCGTTGTGCTCTATCTGCAGGGGCAGCCCCCGACAGAGACCGGTGGTGCCGTGGTCGAAGAGTCCATGTTCGACAACCCGCAGGTCGTCCTCGCAAGCAAGGCACTCGGCCCGCTGGTCGCCACCCTCCTGCTCCTGCTCTGGTGGGTAGGCTTCAGCCGAGGCACCTGGCAATCCCGCCTCATCGCTCCCGTGGTCTTCGCCGCTCTGGCCTGGCCGGCCTCCAAGCTGATGCACTGGACGATGGGCTTCGGCTTCGTCCTGTTCGCTCTCCCGACCGCGACCGCCGCAGGTGTGGCCGCTCTTTTCCTGTTCCGCCGGACGCCCTTCACCCGCCGTGGCGCCATAGCGCTTCTTGCTGTCGCCCTGGCCTTCGCTACGTGGACGCTGGTGAGGATGGACGGCGTCGACGGCTACCTGGGAACGGACTTGAGCTGGCGCTGGTCGCGGACTGCCGAGCAGGAGCTGCTCGCTGCGCGGCGCGACACCGGTCCCTCAGGAGCTTCGACCACTGCACAGCCTTCTGCCGACTCAGGTGCCGATTGGCCGGGATTCCGGGGCACTCTGCGGGACAGCCGGGTGAACGGTATCCGGATCAACGGAGATTGGGGACCCGAAGGCCTGCCCGAGCTCTGGCGCACATCGGTCGGTCCAGGCTGGTCGTCGTTCGCGGTCGCGGAAGGCATGATCTTCACCCAGGAGCAGCGCGGCGATCACGAGGTCGTCACCGCGTACGACGCGGCGACCGGCTTCGAGGTGTGGGAGCACAAGGACGAAGCCCGGTTCGCCGAGTTCATCAGCGGTGTCGGGCCTCGCGCCACACCGACCTACTCTGACGGACGCCTCTACACCACCGGCGCCAGGGGAGACGTGAACTGCCTCGATCCGCGAACGGGCGAGCTGATCTGGACGCGGAGCCTGGTCGAGGACACCGACGCGCCGGTGCCGATGTGGGGATTCTCGAGCTCGCCGCTAGTTCACGAAGGACGGGTCATCGTCTTCAGCGGCGCGGGCGAGGGCAAGAGCCTGGTCGCCTACGAATCGGGCGACGGCGAGGTGGCGTGGACCGGAGGCAACGGACGGATGTCCTACAGTTCCGCACACCTGGCCCGACTCCACGGGGTGCTACAGATTCTCATGATGACCGAGCTAGGGCTCGCGTCCTTTGCCCCGGCAACCGGCGAACAGCTCTGGCTGCACGAATGGTCGCTCGGCGGTGGTTCTCCGCGGATCGTCCAGCCGGCAGTGATCGGCAACGACGTCGTCATCGGCACAGGCTACGGCTACGGCTCGCGGCGCATCTCGATCTCTTACGACGATGGCAGCTGGTCCACCCAGGAGCTGTGGACGAGCATCGCGCTCAAGCCCTACCACAACGACTTCGTCGTCGACGGCAAGTACGCTTTCGGCTTTGACGGCAGCATCTTTGCGTGCGTCGATCTCGAGACCGGCAAGCGCCTCTGGAAGCGGGGCCGCTACGGCAGCGGCCAGGTATTGCTGGTTCCCAGCCAGAAACTGCTCGTCGTGCTGTCCGAGAAGGGCGAGCTAGTGCTGCTCGCGGCCGACCCCGAAAAGCACACCGAGCTCCACCGCTTCCAAGCCCTCGAAGGCAAGACCTGGAACCATCCGGTCGTCTCCGACGGTCGCCTGTTCGTGCGCAACGCTAAGGAAGCGGCCGCCTTCGATCTTCGTCCGCAGACCGGGTAGCGTCCGCGATCGGCGTCCAGGTGCTCGTGTACCTCGGATCGCCCGACAGAATCCGACAGGTGATCTCACGCCCCTCGGCGACTTGCTCACAACGCTGATAATAGGGGGGCATGAGGAACGCACCATCGACGAGCGGGATGAGCCCGGTCACCGATCCGTCCGACAAATCGTGTAGCAACATCTCACCATGGATGCTGCGCTCGACACTCAACTCGCCACCACCGCGGGAGTTGCGGTAGCGCCCCAGCCGGGGATCGGTCTCGGCGACCATGCCTGCCGCGAGCTCGATCGTCGGCCAAGGAGCCTCGGTCGTCTCACCCGTCGCCAGGTCGGCGATGGCGGCGGCCCAATCCGCCGGCACGGCATAGTTGTTTGCCAGGCTGACGACGATGACGTCCCGCGTCGGGTCGTAGAAAAGCTTGGCCACGAAACCCGGCGACCGGCCCTGCGCGAGGAAGGTTCCATCGTCAGCACCCAGAACGCTCTGCACCAGCGAAGCCTCGAGGAAACCCTCACGAAACACGCCCCGCGCAAAGCGCAGCAGGTCACGCGCCGTCGAGTACAGGGACCCGCCACCGGGCCGTGTCTCCACGGCGTAGAACCGCGCGCGACGGTGCTCGCCGGGCCGGGTGCCGGGCTCGTACCCGGTCGACAGGTTGGTGATCGGCACGCGCGCGTCGGCGATGTGCCCGGTATTGCTCATGCCAAGCGGTTCGAACACGAGGTCGCGCATTACTTCCGCAAAGGACCCTTCTCCAGCGATTTCCAACACCTTGGCAGCGACCGCATAGCCGCCGTTGCTGTAGCTTCGATCCGAACCCGGCTCGAAGTCGAGCGGCAGGGAGGCCAGGCGCTCGATCAACTCGTCGAGTGAGTAGGTGGTCGCTCCGTCGCCCCACGGCTGATCGTTGGTGTGAGCGATCCCGGACGTGTGGTTCAGCAAGTGCGAGATCGTGATCGACTCGGCCGACGGGAACTCCGGCAGGTAATCCGCCAGGGGCGTCTCGAGAGTAAGCAACTCGCGCTGGATCAGAACGGCAAAGGCTGCATCGGTCAGCGTCTTCGAGACCGATGCAATACGAAACTTCGTGTCATCGGCGTTCTTCACGGCGTGCTCGTAGTTCGCGAATCCAAAAGACCTCTCGTGCCGGATTTCGCCCCCGACATCGATGAGCACGTTGCCGTCGAACATCGCAAGCTCTACGAATGGAGCGATGAACGCATCGATGGCGCTTGCCCGAGAATCGGAGTCCATGGAGAGCGACGCTGTCACCTTCGGCAGCGGGTAGGTCTGACCGCCGATCGTCCAGTCCAGCCGGCTGACGCCGCCCTCTTCGTCGAGCACGACTTCTATCTCGGCGTAGTCCTGGGGAGAAAAGAGAGTCCGCTCGGAGGTCGGAATCAAGAGCCACTCCTCCATCATCACGCTGTCGTCTACGACGCGAAGCTCGAGGTTTCTCCCCGGCCTCAACTCGTAGGCGCCCTGATAGCCCTCCAGAATCTCTGTGTCTATGTCGGCGGCCCTGGCCTTGATCGGCTCCGGCGTGGGTACGTCTTGCCCCGCCGCGATCTCTGGCAACGCGCTGCGAATCTTGTCGAGCGCGCCCGAGGTCAGGTTGCTTGCCACGACGACGCTGACGCCGCTGGCTGCGTCGTAGTCGGCGAAGGCGCGGTAGCCGTTCGCCAGGCCGTTCCAGCTTAGGTTCCCGCTATCGCGCACGAGTACTTCCTGCGCCCCCCTGCCGAGATTTCCGTCCAGCAGCGCTTGCTGCATCGCCAGGAGATCCCGCGGCGTCGAGAACACCGACCCGGCTCCGACGAGATACGAGATGTCCGAGGGCGGCGCGTTGACGAAACCATCGGAGCTGAAGTAATAGCTCTCGGCGCGGTTCTCGAGGATGGCGCGCGTACCGGAGTCCGCGGTTTCCGCCATGCCTGCGGGGCGCAGAACATACTCGGCCAGCAGCTCGGTGTACGGCTTCCCTCCAGCCAGTTCGAGAACCCGAGCGAGCACCGAGAATCCGGCCGAGCTGTACACGCTGTCGGAACCCGGCTCGAAGACCAGGTCTCTCCGGGCAGCCAATTCCACCATGCTCGCCGGCGTCTGTGGCCGCGTCTCATCCAGCGGCTCGGTGACGCGGTGCGGGATGCCTGCACTGTGGTTCAGTAGGTCGCCGACCGTGATTTCGTCCGCCCGGGGAAAGTCGGGAAGGTACTCGATCAGCTTGTCTTCGAGAGCCAGCTTCTCCATCTCGATTAATCGAGCGAGAACGACAATCGTCATCGGCTTGTTGACGGACCCGATGCAGAACCTCGTTCGCGGCGTGTTCGCCACACCATGCTCGCGGTCGGCCAGGCCGAACGACTTCTCGTAGACGACTTGGTCGCCTCGAGCGATCAGCAGAGTCCCTGAGAGGTGTCCGATGTCACGGTACGGGTGGAGGTACCGCTCGACGCGCTGTTCCAGCGAAGGAGGATCCGCTGCAGGCTCCGCCCTTGCATCGACGGCTATGACAGCCGCCAGAGCAGCGATGGTGAAAACGTAGGTCCAGGCTTTGGCCAGCATGTGGAAATCCTTTCGAGATCAAGAGTGGAGATCGTACACAGACTAACCCACCGGCCCCTCCAGCCACCGCGATTCTGGGAGTTCGATCCAGCCGACGTCGGGTCGACTTGAATCGAGCTACCGTCCGCCATACAAACCGGCCGGGCCACCGCGCTCTTGAGAGCTTGACACAATAGCTCTTGTAGATATATCTTCCAGATATATAAGGAGATCATCGAATGGCTCGACCTAACCGCTCCCACTTCGCAGTGCTGGGAATGCTCGCACTGGGCGAACGCTCCGGCTATGACCTGAAGAAAGACTTCGAGCACCGCATGAGTCACTTCTGGGCGGAGAGCGTCGGCCAGATCTACCCGACTCTTAAGAAGCTTCTCGGCGAGGGACTCGTCCGCGCGAAGCCGTCCTCCGGATCGGGCCGCCGCCAACGCACGGTCTACGCGCTGACCGCGACGGGCCGTCGGCAGCTTCGCGAGTGGTTGCGCAAACCGCCGCAGAGAGAGCTCGTGCGCAACGAGATCCTGCTGAAGCTCTACCTCGGGCCGGAGCTCGGCGTAGACACGGCTCTGGAGCACCTCGCTCGCTTCGAGAACTCTCAGCGGGCCTTCCTGGAGCTGATGGAGCTATTCGAGCAGGAAATCGAAGCGACAGCCGAATCCGACGAGCAGGAGCTCTTCTGGAAGATCACCTTGAGCTCGGGGCGGCATGTGGTCCGCGCTCGGATCGCCTGGTGCGACGAATCACGCCGCGTGCTCACCCGGTGGCAACGAAGACAATCTCGATCCGAGTCCACGACTTCCCGCCGCAGGGAGGCCTCATGAGCCACCGCCGCAGCCCGCTCCGACTCTCCCTGGCCTGGCTGGCTCTCGGCGCTACCCTTCTCGCCTTCTCCCAGGGGCGATGGGCCGTGCCGCTCTTCGCCTTTCTGGGCCCTGTCTTTTTGCTCCGATACGTTCGCACAGTCCGGCCACGCTGGGCCCTGGCGGGCTTTGTTATTGCTCACACCGCGGCCTGGGAAGTCGCCTATCTGGATACCGTGCCGCTTCCCACCATCGCCCATATCGGCCTGTTCACCGGCCTCTCCCTGATTCTCGGGCTCGTATTCCTCGTGGACCGCTGGGCCACCGGACGGTCGCGGGGCTTCTTACCCGCCCTCGTGCTGCCCTGCGGCTGGGTCCTTTTCGAGTTCCTCAGCGGGCTCGCAAGTCCGAACGGAACCTGGGGCTCGATCGCCTACTCTTTCAGCGGCGAGCTGTCGCTCGCCCAGATCGTCTCGGTGACCGGATGGACCGGCCTCACGTTCCTGGTCGGTTGGTTTGCGACCACAGTCAACGGATTGTGGGAGCACGGCGCGACAGCCTGGCGCGAGGCCGCCGCTTTCGTCGCCGTTCTTGCCGGAGTCCTGGTGTTCGGCGGCTTGCGTCTGGCTCTTGCCCCGGCAACAACGCAAACGCTACGCGCAGCGGCCATTGTCGCCCCGGGCACGTTTCAGACCGAGCACATCGACGAACTCTGGCGTTACACCCGCGGCTTCGAGCTCGACGCCTCGGGTGTGGAGCTCGCGCAAGCGCGCATCGCCGAGTCGCTCGAAGAACACCTCGTCCTGGTCGAGCGTGAAGCGAGAGCCGGAGCTGACCTGGTCGTCTGGGCCGAGGCCAACTTCTCGCTGACCGAAACAGAAGAGGCCAGGTGGCTCGAACGAGCGCGGGAGGTCGCCCGCGAGCATTCGATTTACCTGGGTATGGGCGCCACCATCTTTCGCCCCGAGACCCACGAGCGGACGAAGAACACACTCGTCCTGCTCGGACCGGACGGAGAGATCGAGTGGCGCTTCCTCAAAGCCACCCGCGTCCCCGGAAGTGGCAATGTAAGGGGCGACGGCGTGCTCCCCCGCCTTGACACGGACCACGGCCGGTGGTCGGCGGCGATCTGCTTCGACCTCGACTTCCCGAGGCTGATCCGCCAAGCCGGTCGCATGGACGCCGACCTGGTCCTAGCACCCTCCAACGACTGGACCGAAGTGCGCGAGATGCACCTGCGAATGCACATCATGCGCGCGATCGAACAGGGCTTCACGCTTTTTCGCCCCACGAAGGACGGCATCTCGGCCGCCGCGGACCCATACGGCCGGGTGCTCGCGCGGCTCGATACCGAGATCTCTCCCGAGAAGGTCATGGTGGTGAGCTTGCCCGTGGAGGGTGTGGCGACTGTTTACAGCCGGATCGGCGATGTCTTCTCATGGCTCTGCGCCGCGCTCTTCATGGGGCTGGTGCTGCGGAAGCTGGCGACGATTCGCTCCGCCGCCGCGGGTAAGCTGTAAAGTACGCAGACCATGGGATCAGAACACTGGGCCGGATGGAAGCCAAAGTCGATGCGCCGACTGCTCGGAGTGTTCGTGCTCGGCTCTCTCATCGCCTGCTCCCGCGAGCCACCAACGGCTCTATTGCTGCGCGACGTTCAAGTTGTGGACCTCGAGCGCGGCGAAGTACATGCCGGGCAATCGATCCGGATCGATGACGGCAAAATCTCGTCGATCGGCCCCGTCGCCGAGTTCGAAGGCCCGGCCGCCCGCGTCGTCGAGGGCGCCGGTCGCTACGTTCTTCCCGGCCTCATCGACGCCCATGTCCACATCGACCACCCCGATGAGCTCACTCTCTATCCGGCCTACGGCGTCACGTCGGCCCTCGTCCTCCGGGGAGTGCCGCACCATCTTCGATGGCGCAGCGAGATTCGCTCCGGCGAGCGCTTCGGCCCCGGCCTCTTTCTCACCGGCGACTACCTGGACGGCTACCCGGCCTGGATGGAGCCGATGGTGGCTCTCGACGGAATCGATCCCGCGCGCGCCGCGGTCAGGCGCCAGGTCGAGGCCGGCTACGACTTCATCAAGGTGTTTACTCGTTTGACGCCCGAGCAGCTCACGGCGATCACCGAGGAAGCGAGCGCGCTCGACACCTGTGTCGTCGGCCACGGCAGTGGCAACTACGGCCTCGAGCACCTGACCGCCTCCGGCCAGGCCAACCTGGCCCACGGTCAGGACATCATCCGCTGGTGGCTGACCGGTCACGACGACGACGAAGGCATCCAGCGAGCCGTCGCCCAGCTCGCAGCCTCGAACACCACCGTCACGCCGAATCTGGCCTTCACCGACGCCATGATCCGACAGGGTCAGGATCTGGAAGCGATCCTCGAGACCGACGAGGCGAAAAGACTCCACCCCGCGATTCTCCAGCCCTTCCGCCGAGCCAACAACCGCTACGTCAGAAACGCCGACGAGTGGGTGCCGAGCGTCCAGGAGCGCTTCGAGATCGAGAAGCGAATCGCTCGCATGCTGCAGGAGGCCGGCGTAACGCTCTTGGCCGGCACGGACGCATCCACTGCCGCGGTCTTCCCCGGCCACTCCCTCCCGACCGAGGTCGAGCTCCTGGTCGAAGCCGGTTTGACCCCGGCGGAAGCCTTACGGGCCGCGACGATCAATCCCGGACAGTTCTTCGAGCGCTGCCTGGGGCCCGAAACGCTGGTGGGGCGCTTGGCGCCCGGATACGAAGCGGATCTCCTGCTGCTCGAAGACAACCCGCTCGAAGACGTTACAGCGCTTCGCGATCTGGGTGGCGTCATGCTCGACGGCCTCTGGTTTCCGCGAGAAGAGCTCGACTCGAAGCTCCAAGGCCTCGAGGAAGACTACGCAGCGCTGGGCGATGAGGTCATCGCATTGGAACGCGCGCTATTCTCGGGCGATGCCGATAGCGCGCGAGCGATCTTCGATCGAGTGCGAGCCGAACGACCGGACGAGTTTGTCTTCAGCCAGTACACGCCCTTTTTCGTCGGCTACGGCTTCCTCTACGGTGAGGACGGCTTCAGCAGTGACCCCGAACGCCTGGCGACTGCGCTCGGCCTGTACAAGATGTACGCCGAGACCTACCCCGACTATCACAGCGCCCACTACATGCTCGCCCTCGCTCGCCGCGCCAACGGGGACGTCGAAGGCGCTCGAGCCAGCCTGGAAAGAGCTCTGGCGATCCACCCCGAGTACGTCAAGGCTCGCGAACAGCTCGCAGAGCTCACAATGGACGTGCCCGAAACCGACGCCTCCGAGTAGCAGAAGCCCGGCCCGCTACCGGACCTTCTGCCCGACCGGTGCGCCTTCGCTTTCTCCCCAGATCAGACGGTCGACCTTACCTTCTCCGTCGCGACCGAAACGGACGGTGGCGTAGAGCATGCGAGAGAACCAAGTCCCGGCACCTGCGGATACTAGCTCGGAGTAACCTCCTTGGTTCGCGCGAGCCAGCAGCCGGCCGTCCGACTTGGTGATCGAGACTTCGAAGCCGGGGCCGAATGAATAGGCACCGGTCAGCTCCTCGAGAGAAACGGCTGGCGGCTCCGGATATTGCTTTGCTGTCGGCACGGTGTATTCCTCGCCGAAAACTGCCGCCGCGACCAGCCGCCGGATCTCGTCCCGTGCAACGGACTGCACGTTGCCGAGGATGACGATTGTCGTCTTCTCGTCGACGTACCGCGCGAGATCGCTCGAGTATCCGGCTACGCGCCCGTCGTGGCCGATGACATCCCGTCCGAACCTCTCAAACACGCTGACTCCATACCCGTAGCCGTGGCCATGGTCCCGAGTGAGTTTCTTGTAGGAGCTCTCGGCCAGCACCTGGCCCCCGTGCAGCGCCGCGCTCCACTTCAACAGGTCTCTCGCCGAGGACCAGAGAGAGCCCGAGCCCGTGGTGAACGCGGCCGACACCGGAACCGCAGGGTTCAGCTCTCTCTGGCCCCAGGGGTCATAGCCCGGGACGCGGCCCTGGACGGCCGCGGACGGACCGTCGTGTGCGGTCTGCGACATCCCCAGGCGTTCGAAAAAGCGGCCCTTCAGAAAGTCCCCGTAGCTGACTCCCGAGACCCTTTCGATCACCGCAGCCAGGACCGCATACCCGCCGTTGCTGTAGGCGTAACCGGAGCCCGGACTGAAGCTCAGATCGGCGAGCCCGATATCGCCGATGATCTCCTCGAATGTCCCCTCTCTGCCTGCGCTGGCACCGAACCGCTCGAGAGAGTAGATGTCGGCGACGCCTGACGTGTGGGTGAGAAGCTGCTCGATCGTCATCAACGAGCCATGCGGGAAGTCGGGCAAGTGCTGTGCGACCAAGTCGGCAATGTCGAGGTCCCCGGCATCCTCGAGTGCGAGCACGGCGGCTGCGGTGAATTGCTTCGACACCGAGCCGATCATGAACACGCTGCCGGCTCGATGCGGCACCTTCAATTCGACGCTTGCGAGCCCGTAGGGAAGTAGCAGGGCCTCTTCCCCGTCGCGTTGCACTCCTACGACACCCATGAAATCGCCCGCATCCAGGTACGGAGCCACGATGGCGTCGATCCGGTCCGTAATCGAGAGCTCGGTTGCGACTGCCGGCATGGCCAACACGAGACCTGAAGCCGCGAGTACTTGCCAGAGATCCATCCTCATCATTGTTTCCTCCTCCCCGAGACTCAAACGAAGGACCAAGTGTACTGCTTGGCTAGCGGTCTTCAGATTGAGCTACCCGTTGCGTCTCAAAAGGAGGCAACGGCAGAGTGATCGTGATCTTGAGCCGGACCTAGACTTTCCCGCGGGAAAATGCCTCTGCTTCAAGGAGGGTTCCGACGAATCCCGTTGGGTCACCCCAACGGGAGTGATCCGAAACCTCCTTCTGCCAGTTGAGAACTCTCGCGCCCGTGTTCGGCTGCGGCTCGGACAACTGTGCGCATGAAGACCCCAAAGGGCGAGATTTGGAACCCCGTTCAACTCGAGTTCAATCTCTACAAGCTACTGTAAACAAGCTACTTATAGAGATGCCACGGCCATTAAATGGCGAGAATCGGCATGCTGACAGCTGTCTGCATGGTGTCCCCAACGGGAGAGATTTGGAACACCGTTTTCGCCCAACTGGAGTCCTTTAACTCACTGAGGGACATGAGCTTAGCCGCCTGAGGCTTTTGCTCTGACGCGTGCTGACAACTGTCCGCATCGCCTCGGGGAGGTCCTGGATCGGACCGTTTGGAACACCGACGGCAGAGCCCGGGGACAGGATAGGGAGGTCGGTCGGGAGGGACTTCCTGTCCCCGTTCGTCGGCGTCGCAAGAAGGCCGCGAAGCTCGCTCAAGAAGCCCTCGCGATCGAAGCCGAGGAAGCCCGCGCCGCCGGCGCCCTCGGCTTCATGGCCCGCATCCTCGTCCAGGCCACCCTTCCGCACAGCCGGCCCCACAAAGGTCCAAACCCGCACGAGTTCGAGCGCGTCAACGGCCGCTTCACCCTCTACATGAACGCGCCGCCGTCGGTCGGACTCCCCTACGGCTCGTACCCACGGCTCGCGCTCGCCTGGCTCTCGACCGAGGCCGTCCGCACACGGAGTCGCGAGATCGAGCTCGGCCAAACCTTCTCGAGCTTCATGTACAAGCTCGGGCTCACGCCGATCACCGGCAAGCGTGGGACGACCACGCGCCTCCGTGACCAGCTCCACCGCCTCTTCTCCACCACCATCCGCTGCAGCTATCAGGAAAGTAGGGACTGGCATGGGAGCGGGGCCGGGAGGGACTGCCTGTCCCCGCTTTCCTGTGCCGGCGTCGGCTACACGATCGCCCACAAGCACCAGCTCTGGTGGTCGCCGCGCGATCCCGACCAGCAGGCGCTCTGGAACTCGGTCGTCGTCCTGAGCACTGAGTTCTACGAAGAGCTCATCGCCCACGCCGTACCGATTGACCTCCGCGCTCTCAAGGCCCTCAAGGGCTCACCACTCGCCCTCGACATCTACTCATGGCTCACCTACCGGATGAGCTATCTCCGGAGGCCATGCCTCATCCCGTGGGAGGCGCTCCAGACCCAGTTCGGTGCTGACTACGGGCGGCTGCGAGACTTCAAGCGGAAGTTCTTAGGGCATCTGGCCGACGTTCTCCACGTCTACACAGCGGTCCGATTGTCGACGGGTCCGACTGGCATACTCCTAACTCCCGGACCGACCCACGTCCCCCGCCCTCCGGCCGCTTCACGCCCCACATAGCCGCACGAGGTCCTCGAGCCGCTCGTCTGTCGGCAGACGACCAAACCGCCCCCTCCAGACGGCCTACCAAGTCCCAAACGCTAGCGCAGAAAGCACTCGAGATTCGAAGCCGAGGAAGCCCGCGGCGGCGGTGCACTCGGCTTTATGGCCCGGATCCTCGTCCAGGCCACTCTCCCCCGGCGCCGGCCGAAGACGCACGAGTTCGAGCGGGTGAACGGGCGCTTCACGCTCTGCATAAACGCGCCGCAGCGGTCGGGCTGCCCTACGGCTCGTATCCGGCTAGCGCTCGCGTGGCTCTCCACCGAGGCCGTCTCTCAGCCGAGCGGCATCTCCAGCGCCACCGCCTCCTCACCGTTGCGCACGTACAGGCGATCG
>CAMYLC010000096.1 GCA_947259195.1 Thermoanaerobaculia bacterium
CAAGGCGGTCCGGGAGTGGCTCGGCAGGCTGGAGGTGGCTCCGCTCTTCATCGAGCCGGGTAGTCCCTGGGAGAACGGCTACGTCGAGTCTTTCAATGCTCGACTGCGAGACGAGTTTCTCGACGGCGAGATCTTCTACACGCTTAAGGAGGCCCAGGTGCTCACCGAGCGCTGGCGGTGGCAGTACAACCACGTCCGACCACACCAGGCGCTGGGCTACCGACCCCCGGCACCCGAGGCGCGCGACTGGCCGCTAGCGGCCAGTCGGGAGGACAAACAACCGGCGATTCACTAACATGCAAACTGGTACAAACAACGGAGGCCGACCAGAGTCGACATGTCCCTCCGCATCCCTGCACCCCCCCTGCGGACCTCCCGAGCCGACAAACCTGGCAGTGCGGGCAGAGGCAGCGTCGCCAAAACTGTCAGCCCCGGAGCCGGTGATGCCGGCGACCTTGAAGGGCCCCGGAGGTTCAGCCCATCCATCTTCCGTCCTGCTGCCTGTCGGTGCGTGAGAAGCGCGGCGAGAGGAAAGATGGCAGGCCGAGGACGAAGGAAGCAAGTTCTCACAGCTCGGAACCACTTCCGGATGGTCGGTAGTCGAGACCGCTGAGCGGTCCCCAGTCCTCGGTCTTGACCCTCCGTCTCACCGAACAGATCGGCCTCCTGGGCTTGTCAGTCCGATGGAAGTCTCGGAGGATCGCTCCGGGCGGAGAGGCTGACAGTGTGCGCAGGAAGGAGCCACCAGGCAGCGCCAGCTGCGGCACTGCGATCTGGCAGGGAGTTCGGAGACGGGCCAGGCCTGACGGAAGTGGCAGTCAACTCCAAGGCAGTCTGACAGGGCTGTCAGCTGATTTGCGCCGCAGATCGGGGTGAGCCTATGGCGGACGCTGACCCGGACCCTCCTGATTTGTCCTGTTTCCATAGCCATTCGCTCGGCCGGGGAGGCACTCGACCGAACGCCGAGCTCCCCGACGTGGGCGTGGCATCCCTCTTGCTCAGTAGCGTGCCAAGGAGACCAGGCAACGACGGTTACGGGACAGGGCACTTGGTTCGCGGTGCCAGCAGCGGAGCGGGGCGAGATCCAGAGACCGTCGAAGGACCAGCCGACGACGGGTACCGTGATTTGCTCCACTACCTCCAGAACCAGTGGACGGGCCGCTTCGATGTGCTGCGAGGGCACGGTTTTCGGCTCGAGGTCTGCTTCCCGACCACGGCGAAGGCAGGCGCATACCTGGTGTTTCCAGTCTCTCGCTCCCCTCGAAGAAAGAAGCAGTCCCGTGCGCTTAGCTGAAGAAGGTCTTACGCGGCTGGCGTTGGAACGAGAGCTTTCCCGAAGCAAGAAGATCTCCTCCGGTTCCGCATTCACCGGGCGACAGAGACCTGGTGACTACTCAAACCCGTTTCACAAAGGGAGGCTGAAATGAACCGAGCCAAAGTCATGTCCAAGAGATTCTCGCTTCTGTTGATGCCAGCAGTGCTCTTCATGCTTGCCAGCGGCGTCAGCGCCACCGAGGACCTGACGTGGCCGTTCGACGCCAAACTGATGGCCAAGGACTGGAACGACGCGGCCGACCCGTTGATCCCGGTCGGCGACGTCGCCACGTGGAACACCAAGTGGGGCCTGAAGATCGCACTCTCACCTGGCGCCGATCTCCGGTTCGAGGAAGTCAACATCCATGTCGTTCAGGACCGGGCCGAGTTCGATCTGATCCTCGACGACAAGAAAGGAAAGCCGAGAGTCAACCTCTTCGACTACAAGACGGACTACCTCGAGGAGTACGGGATCCTGGCGGACCGCCACCTGGAGGTCATCCCGCTCGACAACTTCGAGATCTGTTGGGGGGCCAACCCGGAGCGGTGTCCGTCCGACCTCTTCATCATCGTGCAAGCCGAGCTGCGCGAGCTGCAGCTCGTCGAGGTCGCAGAAGGCGTCTTCGAGGAGACATGGGTCGACGTGCCCGAGTCCGCATTCGCCGAGGGCACGACGGCCTTCCATCGACTGGACAAACACTACGACCAGATCTGGGGCTGGTACATGAACTACCAGGTGGCCAAGGTCGAGCCCGGGCACTTCATCGACGCCGTCGTCAACGGCCTGGGCTGGCATACGGACACCCAGTCCGGGATCACCGGTGACGCGGGGCAGTTCTGGTACCTGCCCGAGGAGCAGGTCCACTTCTACGCGGGCAGCCTCTACCTGGGCGACGCCCAGGGCGACCGCGGAGTCTCGCCGCTGGATCTGTTCGAAGGGTCCGGCATGGACGACGACCGGGTGCTCAACGTCGCCAGGCTGCTGCAGAGCCTGGATGGGGACGGCAATCCGGCCCAAGGCGCGATCAACATCACCGAGCCGGTGATCGCCTGCCTCGAGGAGGCGCTGATCGATGTCCCGGAGATGACGCCGGAGGAGTTCTTCGGTGACGACGAGCTCGTCGAGCTCGTGATCTACGCGACGGCCGAAGCCTGCGCCGACGAAGTGCCGCTGACGATCGTCAGCAAGGAAGATGCAGCGGCGAACCTCGACTCCGGCTTGAAGGCCGGCAACCTCTTGAAGCGCAACGTCTCCAAGACACCCGGCATGAAGAGCGACAAGGCCAAGCTCGAGATCGTGCCGGTCTACGTGCCGGCCCTGCGCTCGGACGGCAGCACGACCGAGGTGGTCTACCACGACGCGGACGACAACGTGATCGAGACGCGGAGCGTGGCCAAGCCGATCGCCATCACCTACCTCGACGAGATCGAGGACACCGGCGCGTTGGACGTGTTCCTGGCCATCTCGAGGGACGACGGCTCGAGCTTCAAGCGCCGGAACCTCTCGAAGACCGCCGACAAGTCGTCGCTGCTCGGCTATCCGGGCGACTCCTGGAAGCCGATGATGAAGGTCAAGGACAACAAGATCTTCGTCGCCTGGACCGACAAGTACTGCCGGGGCGGCCGGCCGGGCTACGCCATCACGGTCTGCCCCGACCTGAACGGCGACGGCCTGCCCGACCCGTGCGAGATCTGCCGCGAGACCGAAGAGGGCACCGTGTGCAGGATCGACTACCCGGGCGACGACGCCTACTGGCAGGACGATCTCTTCGGCGTAGCCGGTCCGCAACGGTCGGTGATCTACGAGGAGTTCCCCGAGATGGGCGAAAGGCCCTACAGCTGCGTCTGGACGGCCCGGGCCGTGATCGAGCCCGACGGCAACATCCAGTGGTTCAAGCCCGAGCGGGTCTCTTCCGGCCGGCGCGATGCCTACCAGCTCTTCGCCGGTGCGGCCACCGACGTCGGCTTCGCCATCGTCTGGCAGGAGGATCCGAAGGGCCTGCGGCCGGGTGAGGGTGAAGGCCCTGGCGACGGGTGGAGCGGCGCCCGGTCGAACAACAAGACCGACATCTGGTACAGCTACATCACTCTCGACGACTTCGGCCAGGTCGATACCGACTATCCGGCGAGCGGACCCGGCCACGACAACGACGTCGTGGATTGGGATCCCGATCTGGCCGGACGGGTGAAGGCCCTGGTGCCGATGTCACTACCGGTGAA
>CAMYLC010000097.1 GCA_947259195.1 Thermoanaerobaculia bacterium
GACCTATGCGGCTCAGGATCCGCGTGAGTTCATCGAGGATGCGTACGCAGCGCTCATTGACCCGCGTTACCAACGCATCGATGGCAAGCCCCTGCTACAGATCTACGACATCGACGCGCCGCCCGACCTCTCGAAACTGGTCGACGGGTGGCGTAAGGCCGCGGCAGATCTCGGTATCGGCGAGATCTTCGTGAGCGGCATTCAGATCCGAGCGCATTCTGCTCATCGGCTCAACACCGATCTCGATTCGCTGACCGAGTTCCCTCCCCACGGGTTCTACGGGCCCGAGTACTCCTTTGAGGGAGAAGACCCCGATCTGCCTGACACGTTCGCCGGCCGGATGCTCGACTACTCGACGATGGCCGCAGGCTCCTTGCTGGGCCGACACCTCATGCCCTCCCGCCGCTACTTCCGGGCAGCAGTTCCCGACTGGGACAACACTGGTCGGCGACTCGAGAACCTCGACCCGTTCATCTTTCGAAACGCAACGCCGGAGAACTTCGAGAAGTGGATAACCGGCTTGCTCTGGCATGCGGCGAACGACGAGCAAACGCTGCCCATCGTGTTCGTGAATGCCTGGAATGAGTGGGGTGAGGGTGCCTACCTCGAACCCGATGTTTCGACAGGAACCGCGAATCTGGAGGCGATTGCGTCGGCGCTCGATCACTGGTCCGATCATGACGATATCGACGATCTGGTCGCCGATCTGCTCGGTGACAAGATCGACCGGCTCGAGTCCTTCCGACCGCCGCTTCTTGTCAAGCCCACCCCGGTGACCGAGCCGCTTCCCGCGGTCACTGCCCGAGGTAATCTCTGGCTCGACCTGGTCGGCCACCGCCGTGCTCCCATGGGAGACGAAGTGACGGTGCCCGCGTCGGTCACTCATCTAAAGGGTTTTGCCGTCCACCAATCGATCACCTACGACGACGTGTCGGATCTCGGCGAGCATCGTCTTGTGTTGGACGATCAGCACGGCGCCTCGTACGAGATCAGCGCTCGCTCGCTTTCCCGTTTCGACATTCTCGAAAAGCACAGCGACTGGCTCGAAGAGTCGAATGTTCGAGGCGCTGGCTTCGAGGTGATGGTCGATCTACGCGAATTCCCGCCGGGTGAGTACCGGCTTTCGGCCTACCTGTACGACGATGTCAAATCGAATTGGTTGGTCTGTCACATTCCCTCGGTGTTCAAGGTCGTCGAAAGAGCCGCTGAGGTCGTATCCGCGGCCCCTGGCGGCGGAGGGCGCCATCGTCGCCTCTTCGAGCCCGGCACGATGTATCGAGCGAACTTCCGCCGAGGGGGAGTCCACGAGGTGATTGCGAAGGCCGTCGAATCCGTGCAGCCCGAGTCGCTTCTCGACTGTGGTTGTGCCGATGGCTCATTTGCCGCAGAATTGAAGGATATGGTCGGTGTGGTGCACGGCCTCGAGTACGAGAGCGAAGTGGCCGAGCGTGCCGCGGAGCGGCTTGACTTTGCCGCGTCCGCAGACCTCGAAGATCCGGACTGGGTGTCGCTCACGCCCAGAAACGACTACGACGTCGTGCTCTTCATCGATGTGCTCGAGCACCTCCAGCGACCCGATCGGGTGCTCGATGCCGCGGCAGAGCTGCTCTCGGAGAATGGAAAGGTGATCACCTCGATCCCGAACGTCTCTCACATCTCGCAGCGCCTCGAACTGCTACGCGGTAACTGGGACTACCAGGATTGGGGACTGCTCGACCGGACGCATCTCCGCTTCTTCACGCGGCCATCGATTTATCGGCTCTTCAGAGAGAGCGGCTTCGTCATCGACAACATCACACCGGTTGGTGCTCCGGCGGGTCTCGGGCTCGAGCTTCAGCCCCACGAGGCTCCGGTTCTGGAGCTTTGCACCGATGCCGATGCGTGGGCGTATCAGTTCGTCGTCACGGCGTCACGCGCCCAAGAGAAATCGAAGTAGGATCTGTTGCTGACCTCCGACGCCGATATATGGGCATACCAATTCGTCGTCACCGCCTCAACCGCGGAGAATGTCCCGTGATGTCTCCTTATTGTTATTCTACACCGCGCCCTGCACTCTTCCTCCATATCCAGAAGACGGGCGGCTCATCGATCCTGAGCCTCGCCCGGCGGGCTTACGGCTCGGCCATCGGTCACGCTGAGTACGCGTCGATGAGCGATGATGAGCTGGCGCGCGTCGAATTCTTGTCCAGTCATATTGGTTTCGACTTGGCGAAGATACACCTCGATGCTCGACACTCGTTCACCTTCCATCTTCGGCTGGGACGCAACGAGTTTCGGAAAGGGGCCTCCATGCCCGTGTATCAGCCCTGGCGACGACTCTTGGCCGGATCGGGACCGGTGGTTATCGTCTGTGGCCGTAAGGTCAAAAAACACATCTCACTCGCTCGGCTGGCTTAAGTCTCAAGGTATCAACCCGAGGCTTTCAACACCCGCCCAAGCCTTGACCAGTGCGAGAACAGAGCGAGCACGCTAAGAGTCCGAACACGGCGAGCGTTTCACCCTTACCCGAGAAAAGCCAGAACCAGTAGGATGTCTCGCTACCCTCAATCCAACGAACCACGTTGTCGCCAAAGATAATGAAGAATAGCATCGCCGCAACGTAATGCACGTTGATTGTGTGCGGTTCAAGAACTTCGGCTTCGTCCCCATCGGGTCTCTCCGGGATATGGGCAAACGATAGATAGATGAAAGCGACCACGATATTGGTGACGTTAAAGCCGACAAACAGACCAAGCGGTAGTAGCACTCGCCACCACGACCAGGTATCAATGACACTGAGTTTCAGGACCAGCATGACGAGGAAAATGGCGCCGCATATATATAGCCCTGTCAGACTGATGCCACTTTCTCCCCGTATGATGGCGCGCCTCAGGCGGCCTCGCGATGGTAGTACTTGAGCAGTCCGCCCAGACGTTCACGACAGCGGACAGTTCGCTCCGAGCTGGGCGCTGACTGGCGATTCAACGGGAACAGAAGCACATTGCCTTTGCCTTGATGGTTACGCTCCTGATGAAAATGCACCAGGTACTCGCTGAGCACACGCCGCAAGGAAGCCTCACCAAATAGGATCAGCTTTGACAATGCTTCCTCTTTCACCGATTTCACCCAACACTCGGCGTAGGCGTTCAAATTCGGACTCCGGGCTGGAAGCTTGAGTGGCTCTACGTGACCCGATCTGACGATCGCGCGAAATGAATCCGTGAATTTTGTATCGCGGTCATGGATGAGGTATCGGCGGCTCTCGAGAAAGCCCCATTCATCCATGGTGACATTCCTGGCGATTTGCTTCATCCAGGCTTCATTGGGATGTGGCGTGATCCCAGCGATCTCAATGCGGCGGCTCTCCAGATGGATAAAGAACAGCACGTAGTAAGTGACCAACCCGCGCAGCGTCAGTACCTCCACCGAGAAAAAGTCTGTACCCGCAAGAACAGACATGTGCGCACGGATGAAGTCTGCCCAGGTTGTCGTACGCTTACGCTCCGGCGCGGGCGGGATACCATGACGCTGTAGT
>CAMYLC010000098.1 GCA_947259195.1 Thermoanaerobaculia bacterium
GGACGGCCACACGGCGTGGATTGGTGGGCACAACGTCGGTGACGAGTACCTCGGCCGAGATCCGAAATTTGGGCATTGGCGGGACACCCATGTGCGCATGGAGGGCCCCGCTGTTATCGGCGCCCAGATCTCCTTCGCCGAAGACTGGTACTGGGCAACCGGCGCTTCGCTCACGCTCGACTGGCAGCCCGACCCCTCGGCGAAAGGCGACCGCAAGATGCTGGTGATTCCCACGTCACCTGCGGACGCACGAGAGAC
This sequence comes from Thermoanaerobaculia bacterium, assembly GCA_947259195.1. Classification (GTDB taxonomy): domain Bacteria; phylum Acidobacteriota; class Thermoanaerobaculia; order Multivoradales; family JAHEKO01; genus JAUVRX01. The sequence goes on from CAMYLC010000098.1 coordinate 259, forward strand.
CGCCTCGCTGATGTTCATCCAGGCCATTTCGGCGGCCCTGGATCGGGTCTGGATCGCCAGCCCCTATTTCGTCCCGGACGAAGGGGTTCTCAAGGCCCTCGAGTTGGCCGACCTGCGGGGGGTCGACGTCCGAATCCTGATTCCCGACGAGCCTGACCACATGCTGGTCTATCTCGCAGCGTTTACTTTCGTCGACGAGCTCGCCAACACCAACGTCGGCTTCTATCGCTACACCGGAGGGTTCCTGCACCAGAAGGTCGTACTGGTCGACGATCACATCGCCGTGGTCGGAACCGCCAACCTGGACAATCGCTCCCTGCGCTTGAACTTCGAAGTCTCGGCCCTGACGCTAGATTCACAGTTCGCGGGCGAGGTGGCCGACATGCTCGAGAGAGACTTCGCCCAGTCGCGCAAGATGCAACCGAGGGAATTTCGGGAAAAGCCCTTCTGGTTCCGATTCGCTGCTCGGGCCGCCAGGCTCACGGCACCGATTCTCTGAAGCCGGGCATCGGCTCAGTCCAGGACAAGCCTCGAGTTGAGAGGCTGGATGGGGCGATTGTTGTCGAAGCCCAGAAGATCGTGATGGAGCTGGATCTGCGCGGGTGAAGCGATGACAGGCTGCTTGAGAACGATCCACTGCACGCCCTCCGTACAGGGAGGAGTGGTCAATGAGCCGTTGTAAAGGAGGTAGTTCGTCCGATCCCTAATCTGGATCCAGGAGTGATCACCAGGTGGCCCCTTGATTTCCTGGCGGAGAATTCTATCCAACTCGGCGGGTGAGGAACTCCAGCATCGCCGCGGTCACCGCTTCGGGTTGCTCTAGGGTGCAGAGGTGGCCGGCGTGAGGAATCTCGACCAGGGTGGAGTCGGGCAACCCTGCATCGATTCTCTTCGACAGACGCGGGGGCAGGGAGCGATCCTCGGAACCCACGACGACCAGGGAGGGGACCTCGATCTCGCCCAAGCGGGAGATCACCGAGTCCCGACGCATCAACATCTCCAGGAAGCGACGCATCGACTCAGCGTCTGCTGCAGCGAATCGGCCTTTCCATTCCTCCACCAGCTTTGGATTTTTCCGGCAGGTCGTCCGACCGAACATCCCTCGTACTAAGGCCGGCAAGAAGGGGCGCAGTCCCACCAGCCGAGTGCCCGCTCCCATGGGCCTCGACTTCATCTTGACCCAGGATCGCTCGGCATCGGCATCGGTATCGAGCAGTATCACCGCACGGACTCTTTCTGGTGAGACGAGTGCCGCACGCATGGCCGTCATCCCACCGACTGACAACCCGGCCCAGATTGCCTGCACGATTCCCAAATGGTCTAGCAGGGCTAGCGAGTCGTCCACCAGGTCGTAGAGATCGAAGTCCTCGCGCAAGGGGCTGCTTCGACCGTGCCCCCGATAGTCGAGGTTGACCACGCGGTGAGACCGAGCCAGCTCGGGCACCTGGTACCGCCACATCTTGCCGGAGCAGAAGAAGCTGTGCCCGAGCAGGAGCGCCGGGCCGGAACCTGTCTCTTCGTAGTAGATCCGTTGATTCTGACGCTCGATGAACGGCATGGAAACTCTACCCGCAGTCTACAGGACGACCAACGGGACGGAGCTCCGACTAGCCTCGGCCTTCGCCCCCATAGTCCTGGCGCAGGGACTCGGTGTCCCAGCCCATATCCCGGGTCTCTCCGGTGTCCTGGAGATCACTGAGCAGCAGTGATTCGAGATCGCCGATGCGCTGCCGGGCGGTGTGGAAGTAGAGCTTGTCATCGTGGCGCATCTCGGCCAGCTCTCGTAGCGCCGCCTCGTCATGAAGACGGAACTTCTGTGCCGCCCGAACGGCCTGATAGGCCCTCCGACCCAGCAGGCGCAGCGCCTCGACTCCGGTTCGCAGCCCGGTGTCCAGCTTCTCCCGATAGACGTGCTCGACACCGGCCTCGAGCAGGTCGTAGGCCTCGCGACGACGTCGCGCACGGACGAGCAGCGTGAGATGCGGAAAGTGCTTTCGTACCGTGTCGACGAGCTCCATCCGCTTGTCGTGCGAATCGATGGCCACGACCAATAGCTTGGCGTGCTCGGCGCCTGCCGCACGCAGCAGGTCGGTGCGGCACGCATCCCCGTAGAAGACCTTCATGCCCAACTTGCGAAGTAGGTCGACGCGATCCGAGTCGTAATCCAACACCGTGGTCCCTACGCCGTTGGCGCGTAGCAAGCGGCCCACGATGCTGCCGAAGCTGCCGAAACCGGCGATGATCACCGGGTTCTCCTCGTCGACGACGTCCGATGCGCGCGCCTCTCGCTCCCGGGTGCCGAATCGCGGCTGCACGATCTTCTCATTCAAGAGCATCAGGATCGGCGTCGCCGCCATCGTCAGCGCCACGACAGCGATCAGAGTCGATGCCAGATCGGCTGACACCACACCCTCTCGCACCGCGAACGACAGCAGTACGAAGGCGAACTCTCCGCCCTGGGCCAGCGAGAACGAGAACAGGAGATTCTGATCCATGCTCATCCGAAAGACGCGCCCCAGGACGAGCAGGATCACCCACTTGACGACGATCAAGAGCAACATGAGCGACAGCACCAGCCTGAGGTTCCGACCGATCAGATCGAAATCGACCGCCGCACCGACGGCGATGAAGAAGAGTCCGAGCAGCAGACCCTTGAAGGGCTCGATATCGCTTTCAAGCTCATGGCGATACTCACTGCGCGCCAGGACGACTCCAGCCAAGAAGGTGCCCAGAGCCGGGCTGACCCCGACCTTGCTCATCAGCATGGCGGTGGCGATGACCAGCAGCAAGGCGGCGGCCGTGAACAGCTCGCGCATGCCGGTGCGGGCGATGAAGCGAAAGAAGGGCTGCAGCAGGTAGCGACCGAATAGGATGATGACGGCGACCGCGGCGAAGACCACCAGCGTCTCGGTCCAGCCGGGAAGACCCTCAACCCAGGTGGCAGCGTGACTGCCCTCGTCTGCAGCATGCCGGGCCTGCCTTGCAGTTGCCAGGAGCGGCAGGATGGCGAGGATCGGAATTACCGCGATGTCCTGGAAGAGCAGCACCGAAAACGCGCTCCGGCCGCCAGCGGTCCTCAACAGGCCCTTTTCGCTTAAGGTCTGCAGGACGATGGCGGTCGACGAAAGAGCCAGGGACAGACCGATCGCAAGAGCCGGCCGCCAAGCGAGCCCGAATAGCACGCCGATGACTGCCAGAATGATGGTCGTCACAGCGACCTGTGAGCCGCCGAGCCCCAGAATCGGCGCCCGCAGGCTCCAGACTCGGGCCGGCTCGAGCTCGAGGCCGATCAGGAAGAGCATCAGAACCACCCCGAACTCGGCGAAGTGCAGGACGTCCTGCCCTTCCTCGCCAACCAGGCCTAGGACGAAGGGACCGATGATGACCCCGGCAAGCAGATAGCCCAGCACCGAGCCCAGGCCCAGGCGCTTGGCGATCGGCACCGAGACCACGGCTGCTGCCAGGTAGATCAAGGCCTGGAGGAAGAAGCCTTCGCCGTACATCAGACACCCTCCCCTTCGACCCGCAGCACGTCGTCGAGGCTCCAGTTGAGGCGCTGATGCTGGGGAACAGTCTCCCAGTCCACCTGGTCCTCGCGAATTGCCTCTAGCAGACGTCGATAGTCGGCGGCGTGGGAGCGAATCTCTTCGCCGATCATGCCAAGGGTGCCATGCACGACAAAGGGTGGCAGGTACTCCACACCGCACAGGCGGAAGGTCTGCTCGAGCGGAGCCAGGAACTGACGCATCGTGAAGCGGTTGAGTCCTTCGGGCGCATAGGCCTGCTCCCGACCGCCCGTGGTGACGACGCTCAGAGCCTGCTTGCCATGCAGCAGCTTGCCTTCCGAGCCATAGGCCCACCCATGTTCCAGCACGAGATCCTGCCACTCCTTGAGCATCGCCGGGGTGCTGTACCAGAAGAAGGGGTGCTGCATGACGATCATGTCGTGCTCGACCAGGAGGTTCTGCTCCCGGCGCACATCGATGTCGAACTCGGGATAGACCTCGTAGAGATCATGGAACGTCACCCCGGGCAGATCGCGCACAGCCGCCGCCAGCTCCCGATTGACTCGCGACTTCTCCAGCGCCGGGTGGGCGAATAGAACCAGAATCCTGCTCATAGGAACGTTCCTCTTCGTTGTGGTGGCGAGAAGGATACAGGAACCGGACCGCGCACGGTTCCTAGTGACCGCGGACAAGGTCGTGATCGACTCCCCACCGATCTGGGGGCCACTTCCCGCCGGAGAAGACAACGATTCCAGGAGGTAGGCGCCTACCGCACGAGGTGGGTGTCTTCGTTGACCGAGACCCAGTTGTACCAGAAGGTGTCGAAACCGGTGAGCTGTTTGGCCCCCACTGCGTCTCCCGCTCTCACGCACGCCAAGAGATCCTTGGTCTTCTTGCTTTCGGCCACTAGAGATGTCGGCACGATCCATCCTTGGGTCGATTCGAAGATCGAGGCCTTCTTGCCGCGGTACAGCAGCAGTCGCTTGTCGCCCCAGCCCTCGACTTCGAGAACTGCACCCCCCGCAAAGGCGGTGTGGGGCACGGCGTAGGGCTCGTCGCCCCACCAAAAGGAGTAGATGGAATCCTTCGGCGCCAGGCGCTGATCATCGATCTTCAGATCGCGAAAGGTCCCTTCGGAAGCGAAGTAGTTGTCATAGGGGTTGTTGTCGATGTGCTCCGCACCGTCCACCGACAGCACCAGGGTGTTGGGGTGGCGCTGCCGCCAGTTCTTCCAGGTGGCCTTCTCGCCCTCGGGAAGCTCAACCAGGTCGGTGCCGTCCAACTCCCCGCCAATGGCATCAGATGTCATGATCGACCACCAGCTGTCGGTCTCGCGGTCGCGCATGACCAGAGAGGCGTCCATTAGCGCTCCCGAGGCTTCGAAGTTGAGCTCTTTGTCGCCTAGTTTGCGGTCGTAGACTACGGCCGTGTTGGCCAGGGGTCACCAGACCGCCGCAAACGACTTCTCGCCGATCTGGTCGTTGACCACCTCGTGCCGGTTGAGCAGATTCAAACTGTAAGCGCGAGTCTGTCCGTCGATCTCCACTCCCAGCACCCACGCATCGTCGGCGATCTCCGCTTTGTCGGCCGTAACGAACTGTGGATTGGAGATGGCGGCGATCTTGCCCCGCTCGAGGATTTGCTCCACCCCCTCCGGCAACTCCTCGGCCAGGGCGATACCACCCAGCCCCACTCCGAGGCTCAGCAGGGGCAGCACCGTCAGATTGCGTTTCACTCTTTCCATGAGCGGTCTCCTTGACTCGTCAGACAGCAGTTACGGCTGCGCTGCTCGAGTAGATCTGAAGGGTTGCCTATTCCTACTCCGGAGCGGGGTGACAGCTAAGCGGCCAAAAGGCGCCATTGACGGCCCAAAACGAACATCTTAGCGGTCAAAATGACAACGGCCGGCAGGATAGCCGGCCGTTTCAAGACCTGGTGCCCAGGACCCAAGACCCAGGTCGGAAGCGTTGGCGTGAGCCAACCGCTTGCAGACTTCCTCAGTCGACGTGCTCCGAGTACTCCTCTCCGTGGTAGTGAAGGACGTGCTCGCCGATCCATTTCGCCAGAATCTCCTCGGGCATTGGCTCCAGGGTTACAGTGATGTCCTGTCCCTTACCGTCACGCTCGATGCCGAAGGTCACCGTGCGACTGGGGCGAAACGCCTCGTACTCCTGCTTGAGCTTCTCTTTGTTGGCCTCGTCATAGGGCACGCCATTGAGCGAGGTCAGAAGGTCACCTTTCTTCAAGCCCGCATCTTCCCCCGGACTATTGGGAGAAACCCACGTCAGTACGACGCCTCCGGCCTCCTCGCTCGCCTCCATGTTGATACCGACCCAGCCCCGCTCAGAGAACTGCTCCTTCATCGCTCGAACACACTCCTCGACTTCATTCGAGCACTGCTGACCTTTCTTGCTCTCATCCCCTGCGAAGACCGATGGGGCCACCAGAATCGCTGTCGCTGCCATTAGGGGAAGCCATGTCTTTCTCATCGCGTGCTACCTCCAGATCCTCACCGCTCGCATGTCAGATGCAAGTACTGTAGGGATCATCCGTGAGCTGGCAATCCGACGTATCCGTAGTGAAGCCCAACGCCGGCATGAAGCTGGGAAAGACGGATATGTCGTCGAGGGCGTTTCCACCGCCCCCCTGGGGTTGCGCCGGCGCATTCGCCTGTTGTTCCACCACCGGCGTAGAGACCTGGCTATCGAGCACCGAGGCAGGCATGCCGGTCTCCTCACCCGCGCAGCCCACCCCCGAAATCAAGAGCAAAGCGAGAGCGAGACCACCGACGTATCGGTACACGTAGACCATGTCGAACCAATGATAGTACGGGACCGACCCGGGTCGGGTTGCATGGTCAGAAGCGCTGCGCTCGACTCGGCGCCCCCTGTCGAACCACCTGAACGAACCCCTCAGCACCGTTCAAGACAGCCAGTGCCTATGGGCTAGTCCCGGATTCACTGGGTGGCCCAGATGGGCATGGTGGATAGGTCGAGGCCCAGGAGTCGGGAGGAGACGAGGAAAAAGAGCGTCGCGATTACCAACACTCCGACGAGGTTGAGGACCACACCGGCGCGAACCATGTCGCGTATCTCCACCTCGCCCGAGCTGAAAACGATGGCGTTCGGCGGTGTGGCGATCGGCAGCATGAAGGCACAGCTCGCCGACAGGGTCGCCGGCAGCATGAGTAGCAATGGATGGACCCCCATGGCGGTCGCCGTTCCAGCCAGGATCGGCAGCAGGACCTCGGTAGTCGCCGTATTCGAGGTGACCTCGGTCAGAAAAGTCAGCAGCAGACAGGTGGCGATCACCAGCAGGAAGGGCGGCAGTCCACCGACCTGTCGGGCAAAGGAGGCCGCAAAGTACTCCGCCAGGCCCGACTCCTTGAAGGCCAGCGCCAGCGCGAATCCGCCGCCAAAGAGCAGCAGGATCCCCCACGGCAGCTGAACCGCAGTCTCCCAGTCCATCAGGGCCGGACGCTTACCATCCGGCTGCCGGTCGCCTGGAATCAAGAAGGTGAGCAGCGCCATTCCCATGGCGACTGTCGCGTCGTGCAGGTGGCCTGCCGAGAAGCGCGCCGGCAGCCAGCCCTCGACGAGACTGGCCCAACCCGGAATCCGGAACGTTCCGAGATCCAGATCGCCTCGGGTGATCCACAACAGGGCTGTGATGACGAAGATCCACAGCATGCGACGCTCCGCACCGCTCATCCTCCCCAAAGCTTGGATCTCTTCGGCAATGACCCCCCGACCGGCGGAGAGCGAGCCGCTTGGAACCCGGCTGCCAAAGAGCCGAATCAGGAGTATCCAGGCAATGGGAAGAAAGACCAGCACCAAAGGAAGAATGGCGAGAAACCAACTGCCGAACGAGATAGTTGGTGCGTCGGGGAAGAGAATCTCCACGATTCTCAAGAACGAGATGTTGGGGGGGGTTCCGATGGGGGTGGCCAGGCCACCGATCGAAGCCGAGTAGGCGATGCCGAGCAGCAGCGCCGGTGCAAAACCCCTCATGCGATCTCCATCGACCTCTCGCAGCGAGGCGACGACGGCCAGGGCGATCGGCAGCATCATGAGACTGGTCGCCGTGTTGGAGATCCACATCGAAAGAAAGGCGGTCGCCACCATGAACCCGAGAACCATGCGGGACGGATTGGTGCCAAAGACCTGGACGATGTGCAACGCGATGCGTCGATGCAGGCCCCAGCGCTGGATTCCCAGGGCCAGAATGAAGCCGCCCATAAATAGGAAGATGATCTCGCTCGCATAGTTGACCGCGGTTTCCTTGCTGGTGAGTATTCCGAAGACCGGAAACAGAACGAGGGGTAGCAGCGAGGTGGCGGGAATGGGGATCGCCACCGTGATCCACCACGAGGCCATCAGGACTGCGCTGGCCAGCGTCGACCTGGCGAGGCGGGGCATGGCACTCAGTGCCGGTGCGAGAAGCACCGCGGCGACGACGCAAAGCAAGAGCACTGCGACGAGAACCGACGCTCGGTGCGGACGGCGGAAGATCAGCAAGGCGAGAGACCCCAGTGCCATCAACGGAACCAACCACAAGAGGGCGTGGGCCCAGGGGGCGGCGAGCCAGGGCGCCAGCAGAACCCCGATGAACCCACAGATGCCGACCAGGAGGCCCACCGACTTGCCGAGGGGGTTTGGCTCCCCTATGCGTGCCATGGCCGAAGGATACTAGGTAGGCGACGAATCAGAGCGTTCCAATAACTTCCGCAATACGCATTTGATTGACAGATTCCCTGTTTTTGAGTACTCTAAAAATCGACGCCTGGCGGTACTTCCACTCGACACTCCCCGAACGATCATGATCAATCCGTACCTCGCACTTCTCTGGGTGATCGCCCTGACGCTCACGGCCATCTATCTGCTGCGGCCCGATCGCGGCCTGCTGTGGAGGCTCCTTCGGGCCTCGAAAGCGACCGAGCGGGTTCTCGTCGAGGATGCACTCAAGCACCTATTCGACTGTGAATATCGGCAACAGGTGGGCACGCTTCAGAGCCTGTCGGGCGTTCTGACGATCTCGGGCAACCGCGCTGCCGAGCTGCTGGAGAGCCTCGAAGTGCAAGGGCTCATCTCCTCTGGCGAAGGTGGTTACCTGCTAACCACTGAAGGCCGTAGACACGCCTTGCAGGTGATCCGGATCCATCGCCTCTGGGAGCGTTACTTTTCCGACGAGACGGGGCTGGAACCTCGAGCCTGGCATCAGGAGGCGGAGCTCCGGGAGCACACCACGACGCCTGCCGAAGCGGAAGCCCTCGCCGCCAAGATGGGCAATCCTCCGTTCGATCCACATGGCGACCCCATACCAACAGCCAGTGGCGAGATGCCGCCACCGCAGGGCAGCCCCCTGACCGAGCTGCCGGTCGGCGAGCTGGCCGAGATCGTCCACATCGAAGACGAGCCCGAGGCGGTCTACGCCCAGTTGTTGGCCGAAGGCTTGCACCCAGGAATGCGGGTTCGGGTCAACGAATCGACTCTCCGACGCATTCGATTCAAAGCCAACGCCGAAGAGATCGTCCTGGCACCAGTACTGGCAGCGAATCTCTCGGTGGCCCCGTTGCCCGAAGAGGTCGAGATGCCTGGGCCCTTCGAGCGGCTTTCCGAGCTGCCGCTGGGCCGGCAGGCTCGAGTCGTCGCCATCGCACCGACCCTGCGCGCCCCCGAGCGACGACGGATGCTGGATCTCGGCCTGGTACCGGGCACGGTTGTCGAAGCCGAGCTCCGCAGCCCGGGTGGAGATCCAACCGGCTACCGCATCCGCGGCGCCGTCATCGCCCTGCGACAGGACCAGGCCGATCAGATCCAGATCGAGCGGCTCGAAGCGAGTGCGGCCTCATGAGCCACAGTGCAGCTGATTGCGCTACCTGCCCGGCCCATAGCCTGCCCAATCTGGTCAAGCTGGGCGTGGACATGGAGAACTGGGACTACGTGGTGGCCCTGGCTGGCAATCCCAACACCGGCAAGAGCACGGTCTTCAACGCCCTGACCGGCTTGCGTCAGCACACGGGGAATTGGCCCGGCAAGACGGTGGCTCGTGCCGAAGGCGGCTTCTCGATCGGCGAGGCACGCTACAAGCTCGTGGATCTGCCCGGCACCTACTCCCTTCTCTCCACCAGCGTGGATGAAGAGATAGCCCGCGATTTCATCCTCTTCGGCAAGCCCGACGTCACCGTCGTTGTGGTCGACGCCACCCGGTTGGAGCGCAACTTGAACCTGGTACTCCAGGTCCTGGAGATCACCGATCGCGCGGTCGTCTGCCTCAACTTGATGGACGAGGCGAAGCGCAAGGGGCTGGAGATCGACCACCGCCGCCTGGCACGCGATCTAGGGGTGCCGGTAGTCCCCACGTCGGCCCGCTCCGGAGAGGGTCTAGACGAGTTGAATCGGGTCATCGCCGAGGTCGCCAGCGGCCAGCTGAAAAGCAAGCCACGAAGGGTAGGCAGCCAGTCTTCCTCCCTCAAACGCGCCGTCCGGCAACTGACCGTGGAAGTCGAGAAAGCTCATCCGGGGCTGCCCAACGCCCAGTGGGTGGCCCTGCGTCTACTGGATGGCGACGCGAGAATCGCCGAGGCCTTCCGCAACGGAGAGTTGGGCGAGCTCCAAGAGCCGCATCTCCTCTCAGAGGGTGCGGCCGATGCCTCTTCGCTGGCCGCCTCGTTTCCAGATACCGAGCGACCCGATACTGAGGACATCTTTGCTCTCGCGGCGAGCCTGCGTTGGCAAGTGGGAAAGGATTTCCACCAGGAGTTGATGGAATTGATCTACACGGAGGCGGCGCGTCTGGCCGATCGCGCCGTCCACCGCACTGGTGAAAAACCCCGCTTCGACCTGGACCGGACGATCGACCGTCTGGTGACCAGTCGCCTGCTCGGATTTCCCCTCATGTTGGCGCTGCTGACGCTGGTCTTCTGGATCACCATCGCTGGCGCCAACGTGCCCTCCAGGATGCTAGCGACACTGTTCCTGGACACGATTCATCCCGCCCTGAAGACTGCAGCGGCCGCCATCGGAATGCCATGGTGGTTGGACGGGTTGCTCATCGACGGCATGTACCTGGCAACGGCCTGGGTGGTCAGCGTCATGCTGCCGCCGATGGCCATCTTCTTCCCGCTGTTCACCCTGTTGGAGGACTTCGGCTATCTGCCACGCGTCGCCTTCAATCTGGACAGGACCTTCAAACGGGTCGGAGCCCACGGCAAGCAGGCGCTGACCATGGCCATGGGCTGGGGCTGCAACGCTGCGGCCATCGTCTCGACTCGTATCATCGACAGTCCGCGAGAGCGGCTCATCGCCATCATCACCAATAACTTCGCTCTTTGTAATGGGCGCTGGCCGACCCAGATCTTGATTGCCTCGATCTTCATCGGCGGATTGGCGCCGGCTTACCTCGCCGGTCTCATCTCGGCTCTGGCAGTGGTGGCCGTAGCGGTTCTGGGAGTGGTCTTCACCTTTGCCACTTCCTGGCTGCTGTCCCGTACCGTGCTGCGCGGCGAGGTTTCTACCTTCAATCTGGAGCTTCCTCCTTACCGACCACCGCGCTTCTGGACCACCGTCTACACCTCGATCATCGATCGAACGCTGGTCGTTCTCTGGCGTGCAGTGATCTTCGCGTTGCCGGCCGGAGCAGTCATATGGCTACTCTCCAACATCCAGATCTCAGGAGTCAGCCTGGCACAATACATCATCGGTGCGATCGAGCCCTTCGGATTGCTCGTGGGCTTGAGCGGCATCATTCTCTTGGCCTACATCATCGCCATTCCAGCCAACGAGATCGTAATCCCCACCATCCTCATGCTCACCGTGCTGGTGACCGGCATGGAGGGCGTCGGTGGCGGCACCGGAGTCATGTTCGAGCTGGACAGCCTGGAGGCCACGAGCCAACTATTGCAGGCAGGGGGCTTCACCCTGCTCATGGCCGTGAACCTGATGCTCTTCAGCCTGGTCCACAACCCCTGCTCCACCACGATCTACACCATCTACCGGGAAACCCGTAGTGCCAAGTGGACCACGATCTCGGCACTGCTGCCTCTCGGCATGGGTTTCGTCCTCTGCTTCGTGGTGACCCAGATCTGGCGCATCGTCGCGGGCTCCTGACTCCCCACCCTGACAGTCGAGATAGACCCTGAGACTCCACACAGGAGCCGGGAGATTGCGTGTTATTCTGAATTCTCCTCGCACTGCCGAATCCCAGCCCAGTCTCACCCATCGCCTTGACCAGCGAGACCTCAGCCACCAGCACCGCTACCGAGTTGTCGCTTCGGCTGGCGACCCTACTGGGACTGGGATTGACCCTTGCTCTTGCCGCGGTCTGGGGTACGAGACCGTTGATTCACGACGACCTCTTCTTCCATCTTTCGACCGGCGACTTCGTCGTCGAGCACCACAGGGTTCCAACCACCGACCCCTTCTCCTTTACCCGTGCGGGTGAGCGCTGGGTTAGTCACGAATGGGGTTTCGGCCTGTTGGCCTACGGTGCCCATGCACAGGGCGACTACCGCGGCCTGGTAGCGCTCAAGGCCCTCCTGGCCGTGAGTATCGCGGCCCTATTGTTCCTGCTCATGCTGCGCATGGCCGGCAGAGACCGGTGGAAGTTCGCCGTCTACCTGGTACCGCTGTTGGCCCTCGGGCTATGGGCCATCGACGAACAGTTGATTCTTCGTCCCTCGCTCGTCAGCTGTCTGCTCCTGCTGCTCCTGCTTCATCTACTGCTGTCGTTCGACCAGACCGGACACTGGTGGACCTTCGCCAGCCTCGTCGGCCTGTTCTTCCTCTGGGGAAACCTGCATAGCGAGGTTCTCTTCGGGCTATTTGTGCTGGGCCTCGTCACCCTGGAAGCGGTGCTGGGGAGAGTCTCTTTTCTCGAGGGCTCCCCTTGGCGCTCATTGCTTCGGGCCTCGACAGAGATGCCCTATCTGCGGCTTCTCGTGCTCTCGCTTGCGGCCACCCTGGTCAACCCGAACGGCATCCAGGTCCTGCTCTACCCGTTCCGCGTGGTGCGCTTTCTGTCTCTGGGAGGAATGGACCTCCAATTGGGCCATTTCACCGGTGCGACCCCCCAGATGCAGCCCGCCTTTTTTCTACTACTGGTCCTGCTCCTGCTGGCACTGCTACCCCTGCGAGAGCAACTGCACAGGATCTCCCTGACCCAGGTCGTCACGGTCGGAGTCTTTCTGTTGCTCTCCCTGAGCTCTCACCGGTTCATCTTCTACTTCGTTCTGCTGGCTCTGCCGACCATGGCAATGCTCTTCCAACCGGCCATGCAGATGCTGGACGACTCGAGACACTGCCGACTCCTGCGGAACCTTCTGCGAGCCATGGTCCTGTTGATCGTCGGAGGTGCCGTTGCCGCAGGATGGCGAAGCAAACCCGCAGGGCCGATCTCGAGACACTTCCCCGAGGGTGCGGTCCGCTTTCTCCAGGAGGAAGGAGTCGACGGCAGGATCTTCAACCATCAAAACTACGGCGGCTATCTCCACTGGAGGTTGAAACAGCCCATCTTCTGGGATGGGCGAGCCCTGTTGTTCGAGCCCCTGATGCGCCGCTTGCCCGGTACGCCACTGCAAGAGGCGACGACAGAATGGGAGCTCGATCACCTTGTCATCACCGAGCATGAGTTCAAGGACCTGGCCGCACAACTGACGACCGATCGCTGGGGGCTGATCTACTGGGACGACTTCGCAGCCGTCTATCTGCGCCGCCTGCCCCGCTTCGAGGCTCTCCTCGAGAGTCGTGAGCTAACGCTTCTGCCGGCCTTCGGAGGTGTGACGGGACTCAACATCCTGGCCGGTAGCTCAGAGCGCGCCGCTGCGGCACGACGCGAGCTGGATCAGATCCTCGAGTTCCAGCCACTCTCGCAGAGAGCGCTCTACCTCAAAGGACTTATCAGCTACTATCGTCAGGAATACAGCCAGGCTGAAACGGAGTTGCTGGCAGCAGCTACCATCGGGCCGAACTCCTATGTTTTGAATGCCTTGGCCGATGTCATGAAAGACACCGGCCGAACGGAGGAAGCCACGCGACTGCAGCGTCGGGCCATCGATATTGGTGCGAGCCCCACATCGGACGAGGAGTGAGCCATGATGCGAATCTTCTTTCTAGCGACCTTCGCAGCGAACGTCGTGCTGACCCTGGTTTCGTGGGTGATCCTGCCGGAAAACGTTGCTATTCACTTCCAGGGCGACGGCAAGCCTGATGGGTGGGCGCCCATCTGGTTTCACGTGCTCATCTTCCTGGGCATCCAGTTCGTCCTGTTCGTGACGATCTTCTTCGGTTCCAGGCTCTCGGTGGGGCTACCTGCGCGCTGGGTGAATCTGCCCAATAAGGACTACTGGCTGCGAGAGGAGAACCAGGCGAGGACCCAGAAGATCCTCTCTTCCCTGCTGCTCGAGTTCGGCACCGCCATGTTCTTGTTTCTCTTCTTCGTCGGCATCCTGACGACGCAGGCCAATCTCTCGGACCCGGTCAGACTCAACAACGCTTTCTTCTGGCCCTCATTCATCCTCTTCATGGCCTTCACGCTCTACTGGTGCATCAAGGTCTTCCTGGCCTTTCGAATACCGAAAGATGAACCCTGAGAACCTGGTACCGAGGACTGACGACCAGACCCTCGGGTGAGGTTCAAGAAACGAGCTGCAGGGTCATGCGGCGCACGACCTGTGCGAGGGCGAATCTTCGGTACTCGGCGGTCGAGCGCACGTCGTCGATGGGCCTGACGGCATGAGCTGCCAGGTGACCGGCCAGGTCGGCAACATCGGCCTTTGCGGCCCGTCCCACCATCGCCTCTTCGACCTCCGTGAGCCGCAAGGGAATCTCGGCCACGCTGCCTGCAGCCAGCCGATACTCGGTGATCAGGTCGTCACTGACGCTGGCCAAAAGGGCCACCACAACCTTGCTGATGGCCTGTGCTTCCCGAGTCCCGACCTTGCGGAAGAACTGCGTCGCGCCTTGCGGTGGTCTGGGTAGCTGTACCCAACCGATGATCTCGCCGGGGCCGAGCGCTGTTTGTCGATAGCCGACATGAAAGTCCCGGTAGGGCACTGTGCGCTTCCCCTCGGGACCCACCAGGACGATCTGTGCGTCCAGCACCAGAAGCACGGGTAGGGAATCTCCGGCTGGGCTGGCGTTGGCCATGTTGCCACCGAGGCTGGCGCGGTTCTGGATCTGCCAACCGCCGATTTTCGAGGCCGCTTCTGCCAACGCTGGGAAGCTCTGCCGCACATCTGGGGAGTCGCGGATCTCGGAGAAGGCCGTGACAGCGCCGATCTCCAGGGTCTCACCGCGCCATCGAAAACCACGCAACTCCGAGACGCGCTGTAGGTCGAGGACCCCTGGCAGGTCGAGACGGTCTTCCGGCTCACTTACCATCAGATCGGTGCAGCCCGCCAGTGGTCGCAGATCCGGATGCTCCCCCAGACGCAGCAGGGTCTCCTCTAGTGATCTCGGAGCAAAGGCCTTCACTTGTCCCCCGCTCCGCGGTCGAAGGCTCTGTGGATGCCTTCGTAGCCGGTGCACCGACAGAGATTCCCAGCCAGGGCCACCTGCACCTCTCGGCGGGTGGGACGGGGGTTGTCGCGCAGCAGCGCCAAGGCCGTGACGATGATGCCAGGGGTGCAAGCACCGCATTGCACTCCACCGTCGTTGACGAAGCCTGCGAGAAAGGCTCGGGCCTCGGCGGCTGCGAGACCTTCCACCGTCTCGATCGTCGCCGCCTCGCATTGGATCAGGGGAACCAGGCAGGAGAGCACTGGCTCGCCATTCATGAGCACTGTGCAAGCACCGCACTCACCCTCGCCACAGCCCTCCTTGGTGCCGATGAGATCGAGCTCGTCTCGGAGGACGTCCAGGAGGCGAGCCATGGGATGGCCCTCGACGGCCACAGCCTTGCCGTTGATGACGATCTCGCTCTTCATCTCTTCGCTCCCCTATCGCCCTGCGGGTCTTTCGGCTCCGAGGGCACCCACCGACGCGCCGAGGACAGGGCCAGCAAGCGCTCAGGGGTGGCCGGTATCGCATCGACCTCGATGCCGGTCGCGTTCTCCACCGCCGAGACAGCGGCCGGGGCGCCACCGTCCATCGGCAGCTCACCCACGCCCTTGGCGCCAAAAGCGCCCCCTTTCCAAGGCCTCTCCAGCAGATGCACCTCCATCTCGGGACTGTCCCGGATCGTCGGAATGATGTACGTGGCGAGCCGGTCGTTGAGGTATCGCCCCGCCTCGAGCTTGACCTCTTCCATCAGCCCCCATGCCACCGCCTGCAAGGTCCCGCCCTCGACCTGGCCGATACATAGCTTCTCGTGCAGCACTCGGCCTACCTCGCAGACCGCGGTGACCTTTGTCGGGCTCACCTCGAGGGTGTCGGGGTCGACCTCGACTTCCACCACATCGGCCCCGAAAGCGTAGGTTGGATAGGCCACGCCCTGGTAGGTCTCCTCATCGAAGACCTGCCACTCCGGAGGCTCGTGCTGGCGCGAGATCACAAGGGGCTCCATCGCCTCGAAGTAGCGACTGGAAACCTCTCGAAACGGCCGACCCTTGCCGTTCTCACCTCGCACGAGGCCCCCTTCTACGGTGTAACCCGATCCATCCTTCTGGTGGTCAGACCACCAGGCCAGGACTCTGTCCCGAATCTCCCGCACCACGTAGGCGACCTCGCTGCCCACCACCATCGAAGTGCGGGAAGCGACGCTGGGCCCGGAATCGGGAACCCGAGAGGTGTCCGGAGCGGCCAGCACCACATCCGCGGGCAGCAAGCCGCTAGCTTCGGCGGCCATGAGGGGAAAGACCGTGTCACACCCCTGCCCCATCTCCACCGCTGCTGTGCGCACCTCGACCCGTCCATCCTCGAGCAGGGCGCCTTCGATAACCGACTGCAGGACCCGTTCACCGTTACCGGTGAATCCGGCCCCATGGAAATAGAGGCTCAGCCCAATACCATGCGCCGAGTCTCCGTCACCTCTGGCGATGCGCTGCGTTTCCAAACGCTGCCAACGCTCTTTGAAGTCGGTCTCCTGCACCGCCTTCTCGAGACAGAGGCGAGCCGAACAGCTCTCGTCCATCTGCTGACCGGTTGGCAGCCTGTCGCCTTCTTCCAACACGTTTCGCAGTCGGATCTCCAATGGGTCGAAGCCTAGGCGCCGACCAATCCGGTCCATCTGTCGTTCCATGGCGAACTGTACCTGTGGCGCTCCAAAGCCGCGAAACGCGCCGTTGGGCGGCGTATTCGTGCGCAGTACTCTGCCCCGGATGTGAACGTTGGGGCAACGGTAGGGGCCGGCGGCATGGAGCACCGCCCGCGACAGGACCACGGGTGAGAGTGTCCTGTAGGCCCCTCCGTCCAGCACCACGTCGATCTCCATCGCCTGAAGACGTCCCTCGGCATCGACTCCAACTCGATGGGTCACCATCGAAGGGTGCCGCTTGGTGGTCCCGACAATATCCTCGTGGCGGTCGTAGGCGATGCGCACCGGATGGCCACAGGCCCTCGCGAGGAGCGCTGCGTGCAGGGCGATCACGCTCGGGAAGTCTTCCTTGCCGCCGAAGCCACCGCCCACCGGTGTCGCCCTCACGACGACTTTGTCGGATTCCAGCGGCAAGGCGTGGACCAGCGATCGATGCACGAAGTAGGGGCACTGCATGGAGCCCTCGACGACCAGAGTGCCGTCGGCCTCCCACCCGGCGCTCATGACCTGGCACTCGATGTAGATGTGCTCCTGGTGTCCCGTGCGGTAGGTACCCTCCACCAGCAGGTGCGCTCTTTCGAGCTCCTGCTCGGCCTCGCCGCTCTTCAGCTCCAGGCTGTAGAGGGGTTCCTGCCTTCCCGCTGTCGAGAGATCCAGGGTGGGCTCGAGAGGCTCGTAGTCCACCTCGATAGCCTTTAGGGCCTGGCGAGCAGCAAGCCTCGTCGAGGCAGCCACGACCGCTACCGGCTCTCCCACGTGGTGCACGAAATTCGCTGCCAGCAACGGCCACTCGTCGTCGAGGAGCTGTACTCCATTCGGTCCCGGCAAATCGCCTGCGGTCACACAGACAGCTCCAGCCGGCGCTCGTTCGGGATGCCATAGCAGTCGCCGAATGCGCGCATGGGGATACGGGCTGCGCAGCGTCGCACCGTGCCAGATCCCTTGCGCTGGCAGGTCGTTGGCATAGCGCAGGGTCCCGTCCACCTTCGCGGCGCCGTCGGGGCGTGGCGGGCTCGAGCCGAGAAGGGTCACGCCGACAGGCTCCTTGCCAGATAGCGGCCCGCACCTCGCTCCACCCGCAGGTCTCCATCCTTGTATTGAACGCGCCCCGCTGCGACCACGGTCGACGGCAAACCGGTCACAGAGAACCCTTCGAAGATACTGCGGTCACAGTTGTGGTGATGGGTCGAGGCGGAGATGGTGCCAGTGGCCTCGGGGTCCCAGAGCACCAGGTCAGCGTCGGCACCGATTGAGATCGAGCCCTTCCGTGGATACAGGCCGAAGAGTTGAGCGGGGCGCGTGGAGACCAGATCGACGAATTGCTGAAGCTCGATTCGGCCCTTTTTCACGCCATAGGAGTAGAGGAGTGCCAGGCGGTGCTCGACACCGGCGGCCCCTCCCGGGATCCGTCGAAAATCGTTGCGGCCCAATTCCTTCTGCCCCTCCAGATTGAATGGGCAATGGTCTGTAGCGACGACTTGCAGAACTCCGGTCCGCAGAGCCTCCCAGAGAGCCTCCTGGTGCTCGGCGGGCCGAATCGGTGGGGCGATTACAAAGGAGGCCGCCTCGAAATCGGGCTTCTCGTAGACCGACTCGTCCAACAGCAGGTACTGCGGACAGGTTTCTCCGTAGATCTCCCACCCCGAGTCCTGGGCCTTCGCCAGGGCCTCGGCGGCCTGTCGGCAGGTGACGTGGACGATGTAGACGGACGCTCCGGCGAGCTCTGCCAGGATGGTCATTCGGGAGGTAGCTTCGCCTTCCAACTCGGGCGGGCGCGAGCGGGGATGGGCTTCTGGTCCCAAGCTCCCGGCCGCTGCCAGGCGGCTACGCAGATGCTCGACCATGTCCCCATGCTCGGCGTGCACCAAGACGCGGGCGTCCAGGTTGTGCGCCGCCTCCAAGGCGTGGATCAGCTGCGCATCTTCAAGGCCCACCGTCTCCTTGTAGGCCATATAGAGCTTGAAGGAGGGGATCCCTTCCTGGTGGACGCAGTCGGCCATCCACCGCGCGGTCTCCTCCCCCCACCAGGTAACAGCCATGTGGAGACCATAGTCGGCAACCGCCTTGCTGGCCTCCTCTCGACGAGCCGCCAGGGCCGCCAGAAAGCTCTCACCACGCTCCGGGTGAACGAAATCGACGATGGTGGTGGTGCCGCCTGCCAGCGCCGCTGCGGTGCCGCTTTCGAAGTCATCCGAGGAGACCGTTCCTGCCACCGGCAGCTGCATGTGAACGTGGGGATCGACGCCACCGGGAAAGACCAAGTGCCCCGAGGCATCCAACACCTCGTCTTCGGAGCCCGCATCGAGAGCCTCGGCCAGTTCCACGATTCGGCCACCGCGGCAGCGAATATCCCCACGCCACCGCTTTTCGGCCGTTACGATGTCACCGTTACGGAGGAGAATGCCCACAATCAAGTCTTCCAGAGTCGCATGCTTCCCCCAGAGTAACGCGAATTCTGGCATTCCATGGCGGGATTCTCTTCGCAGGATCGAGGGAAGATGGTCTTCGGGTCTGCGTTTCGACCCCTGAATCAAGTATCCTGTCACGCTATATGAGCCCGAGGCAGCTGGTCGAGTTTTCGCTCAACGGTCGCTGGCAATCGCTGGCCATTCGGCCAGATGAGAGCCTTCTGGAGACCCTGCGCAATCAGTGCAGGATCCTCTCCACCAAGGATGGCTGCCAGCCACAGGGTCAATGTGGCTGTTGCCTGGCACTGATCGACGGCCTGCCAAAAGTCTCCTGTGCCGTGCCGACAAGCCGCGTTCAGGACAAGGAGATCCTCACCCTGGAGGGTCTACCCGAGGAGGAGCGCCGGCTGATCGGGCGCTGTTTCGTGGCCGCGGCCGGGCTGCAATGTGGCTACTGCATTCCCGGATTCGCACTCCAGGCCAAACACCTCCTGGATCACAACCCTTCTCCCAGCCGTGCGGAGATCGCCCGTGCCATCAACGGTCACCTGTGCCGCTGCACCGGCTACGTCAAGATCATCGATGCCATCGAGCTCCTGGCGACGGCGCGGCGGGGAGAGGGTGAGCCCGAGCTGGATCGCAGCGGCGGCGTCGGGTGCTCACTGGCCCGGCACGGAGGCGAAGAGATGACGCTCGGGGACCGGCCCTACGTGGACGACCTGCAGAGGACGGGGATGCTGCACGGTGCCGTGGTTCTCTCGCCGCACGCTCGGGCCAGGGTCGTGCGGATCGACACCTCCGCGGCGCGAGCCACCCCTGGAGTCGTGGCCGTAGCCACCGCCGAAGATGTGCCGGGAGACCGCTGGGTGGGTCTTCTCTACGGCGATTGGCCAGTGTTTGTCGCCGAAGGAGAAGAAGTGCGATATGTCGGCGACGTGCTGGCCGCCGTAGCGGCGGAGGACGAAGCCACTGCGCGACAGGCGTCGCAGTTGGTGAAGGTGGAGTATGAAGTCCTGGAGCCGGTACTGGAGCCCGTCTGGGCACTCGAGGAGAGCGCCCCGCAGGTCAACCCAAGGCACGAAAATCTCCTCTCCGAGACCTTCGTGCAGCGAGGCAACGCGGAAGAGGCCCTCGCCGCCAGTGCCCACACGGTGAGCGGCACCTGGCGGACCCAGCGGATCGAGCACCTTTATCTGGAACCCGAAAGCGCCCTCGCCGAGCCCCTGCCGGACGGACGCCTGAAACTCTATTCCCAGGGACAAGGGATCTTCGATGATCGACGCCAGGTAGCCTCCGCTCTGGGCTTCGACCCGCAGGAACTGGAAGTCGAGCTGGTCCCCAACGGCGGCGCCTTCGGGGGCAAGGAGGACATGTCGATTCAGGCCCAGACCGCGCTGTTGGCCCGAATGACCGAGCGGCCCGTAAAGATCGCGCTCAACCGCGAAGAGTCCATCCGACTCCACCCCAAGCGCCACCCGATCACGATGCGCTACAAAGTAGGCTGCGACGCTGAAGGCAGGTTGACGGCTGTCGAGGCGGACATGATTGGCGATACCGGTGCCTACGCTTCGGTCGGTTCCAAGGTCCTCGAGCGAGCTGCCGGACACGCATGTGGACCCTACCGGGTGCCCAACGTCTCCATCGTGGCTCGAGCCGTGATGACCAACAATCCGCCGTGCGGAGCCATGCGTGGGTTCGGCGCCAACCAGGCTCACTTCGCCATCGAGGGGGCCCTCGATCTGCTGGCCGCCAAGGTGGGCCTCGATGGCTGGGAGATGCGGTGGCGCAACGCGCTGGAAGTGGGAGACGCCACCACCACTGGACAGGTCCTGGAGAAGTCGGTGGGTCTCAAACAGTGCCTGCTGGAGGTCAAAGAACTGTACATGCAAGCCCTTGCTGCCGGGCGTGCCGTAGGCATCGGCTGCGGCATCAAGAACAGCGGCATCGGCAACGGGGCCAAGGAGTGGGGCCGAGCCCGACTCGTGGTCGAAGAGGACAGCAGCGTATCGCTCTACAACGGCTATACCGAAATGGGTCAGGGGCTGCTCACGGTCCTGATCCAGATTGCCACAGAGATTACCGGCCTGGCTCCTGCGACCTTCGTTCCCAAAGTCGATTCGACCTTCGAGCTGGATTGCGGGCAGACGACGGGCTCGCGCGCGACGCTCTTTGGTGGCTTGGCAGTGGAGAAGGCCGCCAAGGGGCTCCGAGGTGATTTAGCCAAAGGCAGGCGCCTCGCGGATCTGGTCGGGAGCATCTATGAAGGCGAGGTCCTGATCGATGACACCACAGCACCCGGTGCGGAATCCGGCCGAATCAAGACCCACACAGCGTACGGCTTCGCGGCGCAGGTCTGCATCCTCGACACCGAGGGACGGGTGCAGCGAGTCGTGGCCGCCCACGACGTCGGCAGGGCGATCAATCCCGCCCTCTGCGAAGGGCAGATCGAAGGCTCGGTGCACATGGGCGTGGGCTACGCCCTCACCGAGGAGCTACCTTGCCCGAACGGTATGCCTGCCACCTTCAAGCTCCGCGAGCTCGGAGTTCTCCGCGCCCGGGACATGCCCGAGGTCGAGGTTCTTCTCGTTGAGGACCACGAGCCCGAGGGACCCTTCGGCGCGAAAGGGGTCGGCGAGATCGGCCTGGTGCCGACGGCCGCTGCGGTGGCAGGTGCACTCGAAGCGTACGACGGCATTCGCCGGTATACCCTGCCCATGAAGGATTCGCCAGCCGCCCAGGCCATGTCGGTCGGCAGGATTCGCGGACACCGATCGTGACCCCAGACCAACTTCCTTTCTTCGGCCCTGATCGGGAAGGCAAAGTCCTCGTCGCAGAGGCCGGACGCATCGCTCGGTTGGACGACGAGGCCGCGGTGGGCAAAATCATGAAGCCGGTCCTCAACTGCGCGGAGGCTCGAATCGAGCCGGGTAGGGTCAACGCCCACACCCACATCTACAGCGGGCTGGCGCCCCTCGGTATGCCTGCTCCGAAGCAGGCGCCGGAGAACTTTTTGCAGATTTTGGAGCGTGTGTGGTGGCGGCTCGATCGGGCCCTCGACGAGGAATCCCTCCGCGCCTCGGCCCGATACTACGTTGCCCAGGCGCTCATCGCCGGCACCACGACCTTGGTCGACCATCACGAGTCGCCGAATTTCATCGATGGCTCGCTGGAGATTCTGGCCAACGCCTGTCAGGAGCTCGGCCTGCGAGCTGTGCTGTGTTACGGAGCGACGGAGCGTAACGGCGGCCCCGAGGAGGCACACCGCGGTCTCGAGGAGTGTCGCCGGTTTCTCCGATCCAACAACCGCTCGTTGGTCCGAGGAGTCGTCGGATTGCACGCCTCCTTCACCGTCTCAGACGAGACGCTCGAAGAGGCTGCCGGCCTGTGCCAGGAGCTCGACACCGTAGTACACGTACATCTGGCCGAGGATCTGGCCGATGTCGAGGATGCGATCGGTCGGGGTTACGACGGGCCGTTGGAGCGGTTGCTCCACTTCGGCACCCTACCGCCTGGCTCGATTCTGGCTCACTGCGTCCACTGCCAGGCTGCGCAGGTCCGCTCCGCTGCCGCCAACGACCTGTGGATCGTGCAGAACCCTCGCTCGAATCGGGGCAACGGCGTGGGCTACCCTGCGGCCCTCGGCGAGAGCGACCGAGTGGCGCTCGGAACCGACGGCTACCCAGCCCGCATGGAAGACGAGGCTCGGGCCCTGAGGGGGGAGGCGACCAAGCACGGCGAAACAGCGTCCGTCGTCGACGCCCGAGTACGGGGCGGCTACCGGCTCGGAACCGATCGCTTCGGCCTCCAATTGGCTCCGTTGACACGGGGTGGCGCCGCTGATTTCATTGTGCGTGACAAGGACCGGGTCCGCCATGTCGGGGTCGCTGGTCGTGTCGTGGTTCGAGACGGCAGCTTGACGACTGCCGACCTGGATGAAATCCAAGCTCACGCGCAGGAGCAGGCCCATCGCCTGTGGGATCGCGTGAGCTCCGTCTAGCGGGAGGAACCGTGTCATGCCGACACTCGGGTTGGAAACGCAGATCATCGACAAGGCCGTCTTCGAAAACACAGTCACCCATTTTCGGCAAGCGGGCATCCGCCTGCCGACCTTTGGCGAGCTGGCCGAACCTCATCGAATTCCCGCTGCCATCCGCCAGGCTCTCGCCGAGGTCGAGCCCGATGCTCCCCATCCCCTGAATCTGTTCCGCGTCCACTGGAACAACTCGTCGACTGGCGGCCCGTTTCAAGTTGTCCCAGATCACATCGTCCTGCCGTCCACCTTGACAGGCGTCGAAGCGAAGATCGTCGTGTTGCCGGCGGATCATTTCCCTATGATCCACGCTCACAAGGTGCTTGCCACCTACGGTTGCCTGGCTCCCCGGATCATCACCGGGCAGTTCGACCCGACACATCATCGGGCGATCTGGCCCTCCACCGGCAACTACTGCCGAGGGGGCATCGCGGTCTCGAGGATCATGGACTGTCGGGGGGTCGCCGTGCTGCCCGAAGGTATGAGCCGAGAGCGCTTCGATTGGCTCGAGGCATGGGTCTCGAACCCGGAAGACATCATCAGGACCCACGGCACCGAGAGCAACGTCAAAGAGATCTACGACAAATGCGCCGAGCTCGACCAGGATCCGGACAACATCATCTTCAATCAGTTCAGTGAGTTCGGGAACTATCTGGCCCACTATCTGTGCACCGGCTCGGCTATCGACCGGGTCCTGGCGCATCTGCAGGCCGACCATCAAGAGCTGCAACTGCGGGCCTACATCTCGGCCACCGGATCTGGAGGCACCCTGGCGGCCGGCGACTACCTCAAGGAGCGTCATGGCTCCTGGATCGTCGCAGTGGAGGCCCTGGAGTGCCCGACGTTGCTCTACAACGGCTTCGGCGAGCACAACATCCAGGGCATCGGCGACAAGCACATTCCATTGATCCACAACGTCATGAACACCGATGCCGCCGTGGCGATCTCGGACGCGAGTACCGATGAGCTTCTGGTGCTCTTCAACTCCGACCAAGGTAGGCGCTATCTAGCCGAACGACAAAGTGTGCCCGTTAGCACGATCGAGATCCTGCACCGCTTCGGATTCTCCTCTATTTGCAACATCCTGGCCGGTATCAAAACGGCCAAGTACCTGGATCTTGGACCGAACGATGTCGTCGTCACCGTGGCCACCGATGGTGAAGAGCTGTACCACAGCGAGCACGAGAAGATCCTGTCACAACGATTCGCCGGCACTTTTGACGCGCTCACGGCTGCCGAAACGTTCGGGCAACATCTTGCAGGCGTCGCGGTCGACCACCTTCTGGAGCTGTCACACATCGATCGCATCAGGATCTTCAATCTCGGTTACTTCACCTGGGTCGAGCAGCAGGGCATCTCGATCGAGGATTTCGTCTCTCGCCGTGAGCCGGTGTTCTGGCGCCAACTCCTCGATCTGATCCCCGCCTGGGACGAGATGATCAACGAGTTCAACAGCCACGTCGGCCGCGAGTGAGGTAGTCTCGGCCGCGACCCGAGATCGCATCATGAAGCCAGCATCGACTCTCGTCTGTCAGGGTTGCGGCCATCAGGTGCCGCCCAACGAGCCTCGTCCGTTCCGCTGCCCACAGGCCGAGCAGGACGACGACATCGATCACGTCCTCCGGCGCGTCCTCGACCCCTCCGTCCTGAAGTCGGCCGAGGAGCTGAGCCGGCCCTTCATCAGCGATCTTCCCAGCACTTTCCTGAGATACGGGCGGCTGCTTCACAGCTATCAGACCGCCCGCCACCTGGGCCTCGACGACACGAGCTTCGCCAGACTGGTGAATCGGCTGGACGCCGCAGCGGAAAAGACCGACGGCCGCGGGTTCCGCATCACCCCCTTTGCTCCGGCCGACAAGCTGGCTCAGGCGCTCGACCTCGAACCCGGCAGCCTTTGGATCAAAGACGAAACCGGCAATGTCTCCGGATCCCACAAGGCTCGACACCTGATGGGCCTCATGATCTGGTTGGAAATGGGGAGGCAGCTCTGGCCAGAGAACTTCGAGTCCACCCCCAGGTTGGCGATTGCCAGCTGTGGCAACGCCGCCTTGGGGGCCGCGGTCGTGGCTCGAGCCATGGGCTACCCGCTCGACGTCTACGTGCCGACTTGGGCGGATGCGGCCGTCACGGCGCGGCTCGCCGAGCTCGGCGCCACGCTCGTTGCCTGCCCCAGAGAGGGGTCGATAACCGGCGACCCCTGCTACCACCACTTCCGGGAAGCCGTCAGCCAGGGGGCGCTGCCCTTTACCTGCCAAGGAACGGAGAACGGACTGGTCATCGAGGGGGGCAAGACCTTGGTTTGGGAGATGGTCTCGACCCTCATGCTCGAGGAACGCGTGTTGGACCACCTCTGCATCCAGGTCGGCGGAGGAGCTCTGGCCAGCGCCTGCATCCAGGGACTGTTCGAGGCGCGAAGCGCCGGCGTCCTCCAGCGGCTACCGGCCATCCACACTGTGCAGACGTCGGGCGCCAGTCCGCTGCATCGGGCTTGGGAAGCCATCATGGAGAGGGCTCTCGTCCGCCACCAGCGCGAGACGCGTGAAATTCCCCCTCATCTCGGTAGCGATACAGAACGAGCGGAGTTCGTGCGCGACCGGGTCTCTCCAGCTCTCGTCCAGGATGAGCTTCACTATGCCGCCACGCACCGTTCAGAGTTCATGTGGCCCTGGGAAGAGGAGCCGATCAGCATCGCCACCGGCATCCTGGACGACGAGACCTACGACTGGCTGGCCGTGGTCGAGGGCATGCTGCTGACCGGTGGCGTGCCTCTGGTCGTCGACGAGCAGACGCTGGAGAAAGCACACGGTCTAGCCCGCGAGCACACCTCCGTATCTGTCGAACCCACAGGCACCGCGGGTCTGGCAGGACTAATGGAGCTGCAACGCCGAAAAGCGATCCAGCCCGACGAGACTCTTGGCGTCCTGTTCTCGGGTGTCGAGAGGTAGGGACATACAATCAACAGCGGTAACCGCTACCATGGGTGAGGTAGCAGGTAGGCACAATGCCCAGTCGACGGACACTCCTCTTCATCGACGGCTTCGTCAACCTGGTCCTGGGGATCCTTTTGCTCTTCTTCCCAGACTGGTTGGTCTCGGCACTCGGCATTCCGACTGCCGAATCGGCTTTCTACCCCAACCTGCTCGGTGCCGTGTTGACCGGTATCGGAATCGCCCTGCTGGTCGAGCGATCTCGGGCGCCCTCGGCCTCGAACGGCCTCGGTCTCATCGGCGCGGTCGCCATCAACCTCTGTGCCGCCACGGTCCTGGCCGGTTGGCTCGTCTTCGGCGAGCTCGACCTGCCACGACGCGGGGTGTTCTTTCTCTGGGGGATCGTATTGCTGGTCATGGGACTGGGTGTGGTCGAGCTCCAACGGGAACTCAACGTCGGCGAGCAGGTCGAGCCAAAGCCCAAGGAGGTGAGGTGATGGGTACGCTGGCAGAGCGCAACAAAGACATCGCGCTGCAGGCATTCGCGCTATTGGAGGCCGGTCGGTTCGATGAGCTGTCTGACTTTTGAACGACCGATCGCACGTCATATACTCACCTGCAACTTTCGCCGCACCCTAGAACCACAGGCTTACTGAAACGCCTGTTTCGACAGAAGAGGAGAACTTCATGAGTGACAAGAAGATCATTGCCGTCGTCGGAGCGACCGGTGCGCAGGGTGGTGGCTTGGTGCGCGCCATCCTCGACGACGAGAGCGGGCCCTTCACGGCGCGCGCCATCACGAGAAATGTCGAATCGGCGAAGGCGCAAGAGCTCGCCAGGCTGGGCGCCGAGGTCGTCGCCGCCGACATCGACGACCCGCAGAGTCTCGAAAGTGCCTTGGACGGCGCCTATGGCGCCTACTTCGTGACCTTCTTCTGGGAGCACTTCTCGCCGGAGAAGGAGATGGCCCACGTCCGAGCCATGGCCGAGGCCGCCAAGCACGCCGGGCTCCAGCACGTTGTCTGGTCGACCCTCGAAGACACCCGTAATTGGGTACCGCTCGACGACGACTCGATGCCGACGCTGATGGAGGGCTACAAGGTGCCGCATTTCGATGCCAAGGGTGCGTCCAACCGTTTCTTCACCGAGCTCGGCGTTCCCGTGACCTTCCTGCTGACGTCCTTCTACTGGGACAACTTCATTTACTTCGGAATGGGACCGCAGAAGGGTCCTGACGGCAACTACGCCATCGCCTTTCCCATGGATGACAAGTTGTTGCCGGGAATCGCCGCCGAAGACATCGGCCGAGCCGCCTATGGAATCTTCAAGCAGGGGCCCGAGCTCATCGGCAAAACCGTGGGGATCGCCGGCGAGCACCTGTCGGGCACGGAGATGGCCGAGGCTCTCGGCAAGGCTCTGGGACTCGAGGTGGCCTACAACTCGGTGCCGCCCGAGGTCTACCGCAGCTTCGACTTCCCTGGCGCGGAAGACCTGGGCAACATGTTCCAGTTCAAGCGCGACTTCAACGACTACTACTGCGGTGTGCGCAAGATCGACGAGACTCGGGCTCTCAACCCGAGCCTGCAGACTTTCGGCGACTGGCTCGCCCGCAACGCGAGCCGCATCCCGATAGAGTAGTCGGGCAAGAAGGATTCAACATCGAGACCGACGGGGAGATACGGATGATCCGACTGCGCATCAAGGAGACCGGTACCGAGCTGGGATCCATCACCGAGGAAGACCTGCAATTCCTTATCGACAATCTGGAAGAAGAGTGGGAGGAGGACCAGGACTACTACCTCAACCGCCAGACCCTGGAAATGCTCAAAGGCCGCGGAATCTCTGCCTCCCTCGCCCAGATGCTCGAAGGTGCAATGGGAGACCGCGACGATGTCGAGGTGGAATGGTCGCGGGGCTAAGGCTCATTGGACCTGCTCTACTCGATCACGCTCTTGGTGTCCTTGACCACCGGTGCGCTGAGCCAACTTGCGGGCCTACTGGCCCTGGCGAGGACCTGGCGCCTGTATGCTGGAGAGTTTGAGAGTTCCTGGACTCAGGGCGTCTGCCGAGTCGCTACCTCCGGGGCTCTGGTGTCGGTCGCCTTTACCATGGTCTCCATTGGGGTGCATCTGACCTTCGACCATCGACCGGGATCTACCGAAGGCCTTGGGCCCAAGGCGTTCTTTGCAACTCATCCCGCTTACCTCGGAGCCCTGTTCATGGCTGCCGCAGGGGCACTGCTCGCAAACCGCGCGAAATCCAGGCTCGAACGCCTTTGAGAATGGGGTCTTAGGACACCTTCTCTCGATCGCGCTGACTGGCTGTTTCCGACTGAAGGAGGATTCATGTTCCTAGGCCACTTCGGAGTTGGTTTCGGGGCCAAGCCTCTCGCTCCACGGACATCGCTGGGAACCCTGTTCCTGGCCGCGCAATTCATCGATCTGCTCTGGCCCATCCTTCTTCTCGTGGGATTCGAGCGGGTGGCGATCGTGCCGGGCATCACTCTCGTCACACCCCTGGACTTTGCCCATTACCCGTGGTCTCACAGTCTCCTTGCTGTGGTGATTTGGGGCCTCCTGTTCGGAGGTGTCTACTATCTGGTGAGGCGGTATCGAGCCGGAGCGTGGGTCTGCGGAGCAGCCGTCATCAGCCACTGGGTGCTCGACCTCCTGCTGCATCGGCCCGATCTTCCCATCTTGCCCGGCGGCGACTATCGGGCGGGCTTTGGCCTCTGGAACTCTCTTGCGGCCACTCTGGTGATCGAGCTTGCGGTCTTCGCCGTGGGCCTGGCTCTCTACCTGCGAACGACGACCGCATCCGATCGTATTGGCTCGGTCGGCCTGTGGAGCCTGGTGGGCTTCCTTCTGCTGGTCTATGCGGGAAATCTCTTCGGCGCTCCACCACCGAGTGTTCGCGCCATCGCGTGGCTCGGACAGGCGCAGTGGCTGCTGATCGCCTGGGGCTATTGGATCGACCGACATCGAACCGCCGTCAGGGGTTGACTGCGTTTCAGTCGCCGCCTCGATGCCATGTAGTTCGCCTGCTGCTGTCCTCTTCAGGGCACGATATGGGTGCCAGCACGGCCGTGAATGGCATCCTCGAGAAGGTCGGGTCGGGTGATGATCACCTCCTCACCGCCATGCTCTATGAAGTCGATCGCTGCCTCGATCTTGGGCTTCATACTGCCGGGCGGAAAGTGCCCTTCCTCGAGGTAGCCGCGGGCCTCGGCGACGGTCATTCGGTCGATTTCCCGCTGGTCGGGCTGCCCGAAGTTCAGCGCCACCCTGTCCACCGCCGTCGAGAGGATGAACTTCTCGGCGCCGAGATTGTTGGCCAAAAGGCACGACGCCCAGTCTTTGTCGATAACGGCACCCACTCCCTCGAGGCTGCCGTCGTCCCGACGAACTACCGGGATGCCGCCGCCGCCGACCGCCACCACGACGATATCGTTCTCCAGCAGCATCTTGATGGCCGGCTCCTCGATGATTTCCAGCGGGCGAGGTGACGCGACGACCCGCCGCCAACCTCGGCCGGCGTCCTCGCGCATCACCCAACCCTCTTTGTCTTGATGCTCGCGCGCAGCCGCTTCGCTGTAGAAAGGACCGATCGGCTTGGAAGGACTCTGGAACCCCGGGTCAGCGGCATCGACGACGGTCTGGGTCACGATCGCCACCACGCCCTTCTCGATACCCTGGCGGCGCAGCTCATTGTCCAAAGTCTGGCTGATCTGATACCCGATCGCGCCCTGGGTGTCGGCGCCACAACTGTCCAGTGGCACCTGGTGCAGCACCTCCTTGGCAAGCTCGGAGCGCAACAGGATGAAGCCGACCTGGGGACCGTTGCCGTGTGTAATGACGACACGGTAACCCTCGGCAACGATATCGGCGATGCGATCACTGGTCTCGCCACAGGCCCGGTACTGATCGAAAACCGTCGAGTGCTCGGCATCCTTGATCAGGGAGTTTCCACCGATTGCAATGACCACCAGCTTCTCCATGGATCACCTCACTCGTAGTAGGTCTCTGGAACCAGACTCCTAGCCCGCATGATTCATGAGCCCCACGGCATCTGGTGGAGATCACCCGCCGTCTCAGGCCGTCCTCGCTCGTCGCTCCTCGACAACATGCAAGGTTGCCTCCGGGGCTCCTGCCTGCGGGTGACCAGATCCGACAGACGCTTTCCACAATCTGCTCGCGCGGTCATGAATCATGCGAGCTGAGCTATTATGCCGCTTCCAGGCCCATTCAAGGGTCTGGATTCTACGACCCCCTGATTCGGGAGGAGGCTTTTTCAATGCGCACTTTTCTGGGGAGGGACATTCTCTCCCTCAAGGACTTCGATCGGGCCGAGCTGGATCACATTCTCGAGGTGGCCGAGGATTTGGCACCGATCGCCCACAATCGGCGGAACACCGACCTGCTGAAGGACAAGATCCTGGCAGTGGCTTTCTACCAGCCTTCCACTCGCACAAGGCTGGCGCATGAGTCTGCAATGCTCCGCCTGGGTGGCAAGGTCACCGGCTACTCCGACGCCAAGATGACCCGCGCTGGCGATTTCTACAAGGAGACGATCAAAGACACCGTCAGGATGCTGGAGTGCTACGGAGATTGTATCGTCATGCGTCATTTCGAGCAGGGCGCACCCCACGAAGCCGCCCGTTGGGCTGAAGTGCCGATCATCAACGGCGGTGACGGCTGGGGCGAGCACCCCACCCAGATCCTCACCGATCTCTACACTGTGCAGCAGGCCAGGGGTCGCATCGACGGGCTGAACTGGCTGGCCGTGGGCGACATGCGGATGCGCACTATGCACTCCCTGGCCTACGCCCTGACCAATTACGACTGCTCCATCACCTTCGTAGCACCACCCGAGATCTCCTTGACCGACGAGTTCAAAGCCGAGCTCGCGGGCTTCGACCTCGATTTCCGCGAGGTGGATCACGTCGAGGAGGCCATCGCGGAGGCCGATGTGATTCTGGTCGAACCGGTGGTGCAGCCCGACTACACCAAGTCCCGAGACGAGCGCGACGGGGATGTGGGTCTGACTCCGGCCAATTACAGGATCACCCGGGAGCTGCTCGAAGCCAAGGCAAAATCGGACGCCGTCTTGCTGCACTCGCTGCCCCGCATGGATGAGATCCCCACCGACGTCGACGACACCCCCTGGGCCTACTACTGGCAGGAGGCTTTCAACGGCGTCGTCATGCGGATGGCACTGCTCGCTCTGGTCCTGGGAGCCAAGGAGTAGGTCCTCCTCAGCTGGAAAGGCGACGCGGAGCCCCACGCTCTGCCACCTCGGAGAGCGTCTGGGCTGGGTTCGAGAACCGCGACAGCAGGATCATGGCCGCCATCACATAGGGCTTGTGCTCGGCCTCGTGGTAGGTGGCCGTTCGGTAGCGATCGAACACGCTGGCGGCCACTTCTCCCTCCTCGCAACTGACCCCAGTGATGTCTGCTGGCAGGCAGTGCATGTAGAGAGCCTTGCCCTCCCGGGTGGTCGCCATGAGCTCCTCTGTACACTCCCACTGCTTGAACCTGGCGTTGTTTGCTACCGCCTCCTTCTCCAGCTCATCCATCTTGCCCGCTTGCCCTGCGCGGAGGTAGCGCGTGCGTTTCTCCATGACGTGAAAGGGAGCCCAGCTCTTCGGGTAGACCACATCGGCATCGGCGAAGGCCTCCTCCATGTTGTGTACCCACTCGAAGGAGCCACCCGAGCTCTCCGCCTGCTGCTCGGCTCTGGCCACCGTGCCCGGCATGAGGTCGTAGCCCTCGGGGTGTGCCAGCACCACGTCCATCCCGTAGCGGGTCATCAGGTTGACAATGCCCTGAGGCACCGACAGGGGCTTACCGTAGGAAGGCGAGTAGGCCCAGGTCATGGCCAGCCTCTTGCCCCGGAGAGCCTCGAGCGAACCGAAGGTCTTCTGCAGATGCATCAGATCGGCTAATGATTGGGTCGGGTGGTCCCGGTCGCACTGCAGATTGACCACTGCGGGGCGCTGTGGCAGTACCCCCTCACCGTAGGCTTCGTCCAGGGAGCCTGCAACCTCGATCATGTACTCGTGGCCTTCGCCGATGAACAGATCGTCGCGGATACCGATGGCCTCGGTGAGGAACGAGATCATCGCCGCGGTCTCTCGCACCGTCTCACCATGCGCCACCTGAGTCTTCGTCTCGTCCAGATCCATCAGGGACAGGCCCAGCAGGCTGGCGGCGCTGGCGAACGAGAAGCGGGTCCGGGTCGACTTGTCGCGGAAGAGGGAGACTGCCAGCCCGCCGCGAAACAGGCGCGCATCGCAATTGATCCGGTAAAGCTCCTCGAAGATCTCGGTGGCCAGCAGGAGCGCCCTCAGGTCGGAGTCCGACTGCTCCCAGGTGAGAAGACAATCCCGATGGTGCAGATTCGTCTGCGTCCGGCCGAGCTCTTCCGTGAGTTGGCGAATCCGTTCCGTCATCCAGTACTCCCTCACTTCTGATCACTAAGGCTGTTGATGTAGTTGACCCGATTCCCGTCGAGGATCGCGTGGCGAAGGGCTTCCATGATGAAGCAGTACGTCAGGTCTACCTCGGCCTCGGCCGCCCCCTCGAGGGTTCCCTTCGGATCGCGGCGATCGAATCGTACCTGGAAACCGGGGCCTGTGAACGCGATCTCGCTGGCTTCGACCCGCAGCTCGAACTCCTGTCCTTGGAAGCGACCTCGCACCTGGTCGAGATCTGCCTGCCTCTCCATCTGGAATCCATCGAGCTCGCTCGATCTGGTCCAGTCCTCGGCTCGACGGAAGAAGCGCGGCTTGACGACATAGGGTCCGCCATCTTCGGGGCAGAAGACGTCGCAGTTGCCACACTCGTTGCAGAAATCGGCAAAAGTGCCGATCTGGTGCCGCTCCTGGAGTTTCAGGGTGCCCGTCTGCGTCCAGTCCCACCCCTCAGCTCGCCGTTGCACTTTGATGACGGGAATCTCCTCTTCTCCGACACGGTAAGTGAAGTTGGCATCGTTCGGGCAGACCGGTACGCAGAGGTCACAGGTGATGCAGTCGAACAGTTGCAGGTGGCGGCCGATCTTGCGCGGCGGGTTGGAGTTGTGCTCCCGGCCATATCGGGGATCTCGAGCCACGGCCTCGACATAGCGCTCCGTATTCAACAGCTTGGCGGCAGAGACCCACCGGTTGAAGAGCTCGTGCCCAGCGGCCCGTCTGAGGGCACCCCCAACCGGCAGGGCCTCGAGGCAGGCCTTTCGTTGTGGATTCTCCGGCGAGTCCTCCACCTTATCGAGGGCGTCTGCGGCCACGCCGTGGGCTCTGAGGATGTAGTCGTCTACGCTCCGTGCACCCACCTCCTCCATGCGTCGCGAGAGTTGGGAGTGGTAGGCCTGCATCCGGCCATACCCGCCCTTCTTCAGCAGATCGGTGCAGACCGTCACCGGCACGAGTCCCAACGCTACTGCGTCCGGGAAATTGATGCTGTCGATGCCGGCCGAGAAGGACACCGGGATCCGGTCGCCGAAGTGCCGCCGAAAACGCCTCACCAGATGCATGGCCAGGACATGAAGCGGCGGTCCCGACAAGTAGACCTCCTCTTCGCTTTCAGGCAGGAACCCCTGATTGTTCTCAACGATAAGGGTGTTGGTGAACTTGGCCCCCAGGCCAAGGTCGAGCGCCAGCGCCCTCTGCTCCAGTCGCTCCATCATCGCAACGGCCTGCTCCCAGGTCGTATCCCGCTCGAAAGCGCTCTCCGGCACCCGAATCTCGTGGTAGCCGAGGCTGTCGTGCAGCAGATGTGCGGTCTCTTCACTGCCCAGAAGCATGGGGTTGAATTTGACGACGCAGTGGAGCCGATACTCCTCCATCAGAAACAAGATGATGCTCTCGATCTCCTCCGGGGGGCAGCCGTGAAAGGTGCTCAAGGTCACCGTGTCCGCCAGGGCGACGGAAAAGTCCAGGTCACGCAAAGTGCCCAGCTCGGTGGGAATCTTTCCTCGAAGCCGCTCGACGGTCTCTCCGGACCGCATCATCCCTTCGATGAACGCGCGCACCCTGGCCGAACGGATGCCACTCAGGTCGTATCCCACGCTCAGGTCGTAGACAACGTCTCGAGACTCTCGACTCGCGCCAAGCTGGCCACTGGCTGCGAGCATCTCGATCAGCATCGAGCCCTTGACGTACTCGTCGAGGGACTCCTCCAGCTTGAGCTCCTGCGACCACTCGGCGTTGAAGCCGACGGTCCGCATGTCGATGCAGGGCCGCGGGATCTGCAGCTCGTCCAGAGCCTGCACCGTCTTGAGCTCCAGTATGCGGGCGCCGCCCAGCCAGGCCAGGACGAGGTTCTGTGCCATTTGCGTCTGCGGACCAGCGGCCGGTCCCAACGGACTGGGTACCCGGTGCCGGTGGAAGCTCACCGAGAAGTCCTGGCTCTGCGTCGGTGCGAAGAACCGACTCTGCGGCAGGTCGAAGATCGAGCCGCGCTCCTCGAGCTCCCGGAACATGCGTCGCGCCAGCGCGGCAAAGGGGTAGGGTGTGAGCTTCAACTGCCCAGATCCTTCGTGAAGACCGAGCGGGGAGGGGCGTTCGGGTAGGCCCACTTGCGCACCGCGACGGCCTCCTTGACATGGTCGATGATCTGCAGCGAGATCTCGGTCACGATCTGTTCCAACTCTCCTTCGGTCAACTCCATAATAAGACCGTCGACGGCGTCACCGATCATCGCTTCCACGGTGGCGTGGCCCTCCTCGCTCGACAGCGTCGCCGCCAGGGTATCAGCGAAGGCGTTGAAGACGACCTGCCCGACGGTAACCACGAGGGGCTTGAGTACAGCATCCGGCAACGGCACGAGCCGCAGGGCATCGGCACTTTCCACGGCCTGCTCGAGGTTGGTGTTCAGGAAGCCCCGCGCCTGCTCCCTGACCGCCTCGCTGGTCAGCGCCTCCCGTACCTGAGTGGCCAGCTGGTGGCTCAGTGCCTCGCGGTGAGTCGCGGCCACAGAGTGGATGATCTTCTGATGGGTCCCGTCACGGATCTCGGACTGGGTCTCGTTGAGGATGCGCAGGGACACCATGTCCGAGATCTCTTCGCTGATGATGTTGGCAAAGTACTTGACCGCACGGCTGATGACGTCGTCGCCCACTTTCGAGTACTCGCTCTGGTGCAGGCGAATGTAGATGGAAGCGACGCGAAACAGGCGGAAGAGCCGGAACTGTCTGAGTGGGATGATCCCCAGCAGGTCGTACCAGTGGAATATCGGGTACAGAAACCAGGTGGCGTAGGTCCCTCGGCGAATGGAGAGAAACCAACCAATGAAGAAATCCGCCGCGAAGATCAACAGGAAGGGAAGATCAATCTTCCAGAAGTTGTCGGTGAGATTCCCACTCAGGTCGTAGGTCCGGTAGAAGTTGACCTCCATCAAGGGCGCCACTACGTCCTGAAAGAACTGAACCCTCCCGGGAAGCCTTTCGGGTACCGGTTGCAACGACCAGAAGTACTGCAACCCCTCCTCGCCGGTCATACCCTGCATGACCGCCATTCCTCCAGGCTCGCCCCGGAGGTACAGCTGCATCTCTTTGAGCACGCGAATCAAGCTCTGACTCAGTCCCGAGCGCTCGAATGGGTTGTCTTCCACTATGGTCACGGCGAGAGTCCGTATCTCCGCAAGAGTCGGTTCGAGGTCGACAGGCGGGGCAGCCGCCGCCATCTGCTTGGTCAGGCGATCGACGAGCGCGAGGGCTTCCGAGGTGAGCGGTTCGGGCTCGATTCCCTTGACCGGATCATAGATCCGCGTGATCGCCGGAAAGCGTTGGAAGTAAAACGGCCGCAGCCAAAGGTAGGTCAAATCGAACAGGATGAGGCCGAGATTCACGATGGCCAGATAGACCATCAAGAAGTCCCACGCCAGCCGCGGCGTGAGGCTCCTCACGAATGCCCGTAGTCGAGCGATCCTACTTTCCCTGCTCATAGCCAGAAGCAAGCGTAACGCAAAGCTACTTCGCCAGGCGTTGGTGGATTGCACACTGCGCCGAGCTGCGTGACGGTGCCTTGGCTACTCCTGACGCAAAACCACGTCACCATCGCCGGTGGAGATCTTCATCCTGCCCCGGCCGTCACCGATGCGGCCTGAGGTGCGCCGCCCGTCCCTTTGGACGTCTGCGACTTCGATCCCCGACATCCGAACGTCTCCGTCGCCGCTCTGGTCGAACTCGACTTCGAAATCTGAAGTCTTGCCCGACCGCGCCTGCCTCATCGAGGCCCGATAGACCACCTCCACATCGATCGTAGTCTTCTCCCAGGGAACGATCGACACCTCCCCATCACCGTGGTGAAGGACCAACTTGACGCCCTCCTGGACATCGAAGTCCTGATGGAACCGACGATCGGTCTTCTCAGCCGAAACCGGTGAACCCAAGTCCACAACCACGGCTGAGAGGCCCGCTGAAAGACCCAGCACGTGATTTCTCATGCGCGAACTTCCTCCCTTGTCTCTCCATCGAAGACGACGTCTGTCGAGTTCGGGTTGCTTCACCCCGCTGACCGAGAGAGCCTGCATACCGACTTCCATGGCCGCCCGTAGTAGATTGGGAGTCCATGTACGAGTCCCTCGGACCCGCTCGCTGGATGGCTTTGCTGCTTGTCGTGCTCTCGGGCTTCCTTGCGGACTCGATCAGCGCGCAAGAGTCGCCGGGGTTTGCGGACACCCAGTCAAAACTGGTGCGTCTCTATATCGATCGATTGGCTACCGACTGGCGGCAGACCCAGGGCGTGCCCGGCCTGGTAGTGGCACTGGTCCAAGGTCGCCGTCCCGTACACGTCAGGGGCTACGGCGTCGCCGACCTTGCCTCCGGGGTGCCGATGGATCCCGAGCGTACCCTCGTCCATGCTTCCTCTCTCGCTGCTCCCTTGACGGCCACCGCCGTCCTGCAGCTAGTCGATGCCGAGCTGCTGGACCTGGCAGCCGACATCGACTCGTACCTCGAGCCCCGGCGAATCGCGCCAACATTTCCCGAACCGGTGACCGCCAGGCATCTACTGGCTCACACCGCCGGGTTCGACAGTCGAATCATCGGTCGGCAGGTTCACTTCCCAGAGGAGCTCTTGCCGTTGAGGGACTACCTGGCGGCCAGGATGCCGCCCAGGATCCGGCCACCCGATGACGTCAGCATCTACTCCGAGCACGGCTACGCCCTAGCCGGGCTATTAATCGAGGAGGTCTCCGGATCTCCCTTCGACGCCTACATGCACCAGAACATCTTTCTACCACTCGGCATGCGCCGCAGCTCCTTCGCCTGGACCCGGGAGCTCGAAAGTTCCGTGGCAATCGGCTACGGGCTGGCAGGAACCACTCTCGCCCCAGCGCCGCGGGACCTGCGGCAGACGGTTCCAGCCTCCATGCTGGCAACAACCGCCTCGGATGCCGCCCGCTGGATGTTGGCCCTGCTCAACGAAGGCGCCTTCGAAGGGCATCGCATTCTCGGCAGCCAGAGCACGTCTCTGATGCTCTCTCGGCAATTCACCCACCATCCCTCCATGGCCGGCAGGAGCCTTGGCCTGCGGGAAGGCGACCGATACGAGACGGTCGAGTTCTTCCAGGTGGGAAGCAGCTCCGGGTTCTCCTCGGCCGTCGTCCTACTCCCCAAGCGACGCCTCGGACTCTTCGTCGCGGCCAACAGTCGAGTCTCGGTGTGGGGCCTGATCGACGCTCTTCTCCAGCCATTCGTGGGCACAGCTCCTGTCCCCGAGCCGCCAAAGCCCGCGTCCCGCAGCAACGGCATCTCCGGAGTGGCCGGGTTCTATCGCGAGGCCGCTATCTCGCAGAGCAGCATCGAGAAGTTGGCAACACTCATCCGGCAAGATCGTCTCATCGAGATCCCCGATGGGGATCTTGTCTGGCGGTCTCGCAGATTCCGCCCTGCCGAGGAACCACTACTGTACCGGGACGTGGACTCTGGCGAACCTCTAGCTCTGATGACCGGTGAGACCAAGACATGGTACATCGCGTCTTCCTGGGGACTCATGGAGAGGGTGTCCTGGCTCGACAGCCAACCGGTACAACTGGCCCTCTGGATCCTGTTCGCCGCCATCTTCCTGGCCGCCGCCTCCTGGCCGACCAGTCGATTCCCACAGGGTCAACCCATTCTGACCCCAACAGACGCCTTCCACCCCCGCTGGCCCCTCTACTGCGCCACGGTCGCAGCCGTTTTCCACCTGCTCTTTCTCGTCACCCTGGCCGCAACCCTGGCATGGACCCTGGGAGAGGGCGCACAGAGCCTGGCCTTCGGCGTCCCCCTCCCCGTTCGCCTCGTCCTCTGCCTGCCCCTTGTAGGAGCGGCGTTGACCCTTCCAACCCTGCTGGGAGTCGCGCGCGCCTGGCAGATGAGGTCCTGGACCTTCGGCCTCCGTCTTCGCTTGACTCTCACTCTCGCCTTTCTGTTGCTCTTTCTGCCGTTTCTCCACAGCTGGAACATGCTGGGGTTTCGATTCTGAGTGGACCTTCCGACACTCGCTTCGTGCCGGTTCGTGGCACAATGCAGCACTGGTGGACTGACAGGTCCTGGGAGGCTCGATCTCTATGAAACAGACTCGTATCACGGCCCTCTTCTTGACTGTGCTCATTGCCGGGCTCGGAGTCGCATCGGGTGCCGATCTCGACCCCAACGCCGCGGGGCGCTTCGCTGGCCTCGCCCTCGACTGCGTGCATCGGGAGTATCCGAACAAGATCGCACACGTTCTCGGCAGTGATGCGGACGTCCAGCCGCCGAGACAGCTGACGCCCGTCTTCTATGGCTGCTACGACTGGCACTCCGCGGTGCATGGACACTGGCTGCTGGCGCGACTGGCCCGCTCGTTCCCCGGCACGGAATTGGATCGACAGGCACGCGAAGCACT
Organism: Thermoanaerobaculia bacterium; assembly: GCA_947259195.1. Taxonomy (GTDB): domain Bacteria; phylum Acidobacteriota; class Thermoanaerobaculia; order Multivoradales; family JAHEKO01; genus JAUVRX01. The sequence continues at coordinate 39,186 of CAMYLC010000098.1, forward strand.
GGACAGAAGCTTCATTCCGCAGAACGTACAGAGCGAAGCGGCCTACCTCGAAGGCGCCGGCAGGGTTTCCTTCGAGCGCCCCTACGGCCTGGCCTGGCTCCTGCAGCTGGCTGCCGAGTTTCGCGAGTGGGACGATCCTCGGGCCCAGTGGTGGGCCTTTACGCTCGGCCCCCTCGAAAGAGTCGCCGTCGAGCGGCTGGCCGAGTGGTTGCCGAAGCTGACCGATCCCATTCGGGTTGGAGAGCACTCGCAGACCGCCTTCGCCTTCGGCCTGATTCTCGACTGGGCCCGTGTTGCTGACGACCAGGAGATGACGCGGTTGATGGTCTCGCGGATCCGGGATTTCTACCTGGGGGACCGCAACTGTCCCCTGTCCTACGAGCCTTCCGGCCAGGACTTTCTCTCGCCCTGCCTGGCCGAGGCCGACCTGGTGCGTCGCGTCCTGCTGCCAACCGAGTTTGCGGCCTGGCTGGGTGCCTTTCTGCCGGAGATTCCATTCGATGGCACCAGTGGGTGGCTCGAACCCGCGGTGGTCACCGACCCCGGGGACCCGAAGCTCGCCCATCTCGATGGCCTCAACCTGAGTCGAGCCTGGATGCTGGACGGCATCGCCTCTGGCCTGCCCGCAGGCGATCCCAGGTTGGCTTCGATCCGCGCCGTGGCCGATCGTCACCGGCAGGATGGCCTGCGTGCGGTCACCGGCGAGCACTACGAGGGTGGACACTGGCTGGGTAGCTTCGCCACCTATCTGGTCACGGAGCGGGGTCTTGCGCCCCTGACGAATCACGAAGAAGAGGGCAAGAAGAAGAAGTGAAGTAGCGCCCGGCCGCCCATCGAACTCGACTTCCTCCTCTTCCGCGCGGTGTCGGCAACCGCGACGTTTGAGATGTATCCTTGCGTATCACGGACTCCCAAGCCCTCTTCCGGCCGACCTGCCGTCTGGTGATGTACTGCGTCCTGATCGGTCTGCCTGGAGCGCTGGCTGCTCTGGCCTTCGATCTCCTTGTCAACTGGGCCCAGAAGCTTCTTCTCGGTGAAATCGGCCACTACCCGAGTCCAGAGATCACCGCGACGGAGATGCGGATCTCCGTTCCGCGAGAGGTTCCGAGGCTCAGGTTGCCCGTGGCAACCACGCTCGGTGGCCTACTCGGCGGCTGGCGGGTCTATCGCTGGGCACCCGAGGCCGAGGGACATGGCACCGACGCCGCTATCGCCGCCTACCACCGCCGCGGGGGTGAGGTCCGTGGACGCATCCCATTCATCAAGGCAGTAGCCTACGCGTTGACGATCGGATCCGGAGGAGTCGCGGGGCGAGAGGCACCCACAGCACAAATCGCCGTGGGGTTGGGAACCTCGTTGGCCTGCTGGGCCGGGCTGCGGGGCCAGGAGCGCCGATCTCTGCTCCTGGCCTTCATGGTCCAACGATCCCTGACCGCCGGCAGCCGATACCCGACGCTCTACCATTCACAGGTCCCGACGCGCGAGGATTCTCCACTGCGTCGCGGCGTATTTGTCCGGCGAACGTTGGAGTTGCTCGACAAGGATGGTGTCGAGACCAGTCAGTTTCGGCTGCCCCGCCTGGTGAACCTGCTGCGTTTTGGAGAGTCGATCCCCATAGCGGTCAGCGAAGGTCAGTTGGTGGCAGTGATCGTCGGCAAAGGCTCTGAGCCGGCCGACCGAACCGTCGTGGAGACGCACGGCAAGCTCGAGGGAGTGACCGCGGTCGCGGTGCTGCGCGAAGGAGATCTGGTGGTGCCCCGCGGGGATACACGGTTTCAGGAAGGAGATCAGCTGTTGGCGGTGACCGCCTTGGCTGTCGACAGGGATTTGAGTCGCCTTGCCATGGCAAGGCGGTCGGACGATGAACCCGAGGATTCGCCGGATCTGGCATCTGAGGGCCCCATCGATCTCGATTCTGGGAGGGAGAAGCAACGATGATGAAAGTGACCTTTCCGGGCGGACTAGCCGTGGATGCTCATTTCAAGGGCCATTCCATTCACACCGATCAACCCGAGAAGAACGGTGGCGGTGACACCGGTCCGGCCCCATTCGATCTCTTCTTGGCCTCGATTGCCACCTGCGCTGGCCTCTACGCTCTGCGTTTCTGTGAGAAGAGAGGCTTCCCTGCCGAGGAGCTCGCCGTAACCCTGGAGCCGGTTCGGAACCCGGAGGACAAGCGGCTCGCCACCATCCGGATCGCGGTCCACCTGCCGCAGGGCTTTCCGGCGAAGTACCATGCTGCCGTCCTTCGAGCCATCGACCAATGCGCGGTCAAGCGGCATATCGTGAATCCTCCCGATTTCGAGGTGCAGATTGCCGGTTCGGACGCCTGATCCAGACAACACGAAAGGCTACCCGCAATGAGCCGATCACGAAGACTCTCTCTGGCTCTCTGCTTCGCTGTCTGGCCGGCGGTGATGATCGCAGCCGAGCAGCCCGGGCCCGCGATCGATCCCGAGTCCCTGCTGCCACCGACGCTGACCTGGGACGGGGCCAGCCGAAGCCGAATCGCTGGAGCGCAAGACCCCTGGCGGACTCCAGCCGAGAAAAGCGGTTTTCGAACGACCCCCGACTACGCCACCACGGTTTCCTGGCTCGAGCGTCTGGTAGAGATCTCCCCACGACTGCACTTGACCTCTCTGGGTGAGAGTCTGGAGGGCCGCCCGATCTGGATGGTGATCGCCTCGGCTGACGGTGCAAGGTCTCCTGAGGAGCTCCATTCCAGCGGTCGACCGATTCTGCTCGCCCAGGCCGGTATCCACTCGGGAGAGATCGACGGCAAGGACGCCGGCCTCATGCTGCTGCGGGACCTCATAGACGGCGGCGTTCAGACCGACCTTCTCGAGGGCGCCAGCTTCTTGTTCGTACCGATTCTGAATGTCGACGGTCACGAACGGCGCTCCGCCTACAACCGCATGAACCAGCGCGGACCCGGCGAGATGGGGTGGCGGACGAACGCTGCTAATCTCAATCTCAATCGGGACTACGCCAAGCTTGATACCCCTGAGATCCGCGCCCTGGTGCGAGCGATCGATCGCTGGCAACCCGATCTCTATCTCGACCTCCATGTCACCGATGGAATGGACAAGCAGCACGACGTGACGTGGGGATTCCATGGACCCCACTCCTGGTCTCCAGGGGGCGGAACCTGGCTGGCGGAGCGCCTCGATGTAGCCCTGGTGCGAGAGCTCGAAGCTGCAGGGCACATTCCCGGGCCACACATCTTTTCTCTGGATCGCAGGGATCCGACCCACGGAATCCTGAAGTGGATCGGTGGAGCACGCTACTCGGATGGCTACGGTGCCGCCCGTCACCTGCCTACGGTTCTGGTCGAGAACCACTCGCTCAAACCCTACGAGCAGAGGGTTCTGGGAACCTACGTGCTGCTGGCCACCTCCCTGCGCACCCTGGGTGAGTTCGGTACCGAGCTGCGCGCCGCAGTCCGGGCCGACCAGGGGCGTCGGCCCGCCGAGATTACCCTCGGGTGGGGTAAGAGCGAAGAGCCCAACCTCGAGCCCATGGAGTTCCCGGGTGTCGAGGTGCGGGTCTCGCCGTCAGAGATCTCCGGCAGCGAGCGAATCGAGTGGACCGGCAAGAAGGTGGACCTCGAGGTGCCTGTCTTCGAGATGACCCGCCCACTGGAGACAGTCGGGCCCCCTCCGGCCTACTGGATTCCCGCCGCCTGGGTCGAGGTCATCGACCGCTTGAAGCTCCACGGCTTGATTGTCGAGGCCCTCTCCGAGCCCCGGGCTATCGACGTCGAGGTCTATCGACTCGGCGAGCCGGAATACGGTGAAGAGCCCTACGAAGGGAGGCTCACGGTCAAAGCCGAAGCGAGCCTGGAACGGCGCCGGATGCTCTTTCCCGCTGGCTCGGTCCGGGTACGGGTCGATCAACCGCTGGGCACCCTGGCCGTGCTGCTGCTGGAACCCGCTTCATCGGATTCCTTTTTTCAGTGGGGTCTCTTTGTGTCGATCTTCCAACGCACCGAGTACGGGGAGAGCTACGTCCTCGAGCCGCTGGCAGAGCAGATGCTAGCCGACCCTGCTGTGAAGGCCGCGTTCAGCCTTCGGCTGAAGGAGGATCCAGCATTCGCCGCCGATCCCCGACAGCGCTTGGAGTGGTTCTACGAGCGCAGCCCGTTCTTCGACGAGCGCTGGCGTGTCTACCCTGTGGCCCGGGAGATCGCCGCGGGCAGATAGGCGGCCCTGTGGCTTGGGTCCTGGGTCCTGAACAGATGACCACCTTCTCGTAGAGGATCGTTCGGGTGGTCCGAAGGCGGACGGCATCGGCCTTGTAGGGGAGCCCTTCCGGGCTCCCGTGGGAGGGGGGGTGGCTGGTCGCCCCAAACCATCGAGCCACGAATGTGACTACCGCTACCACTCTGGGAGTGGGGCGTCTCAATACCGCCGGCGCAACTTCAGGGCCCCGGGCTCACGGGAGACGCCGAACATCTCGGCCAGCGGCAGGGCGTAGGGGCTGTCCGGTGCAGGCTCGCCGTTGATCGACTCGATGGCAATGCCATGCATCGGATCGAACTGCCGGGTCAGCAGCACTTTCAAGAAGCCAAGATAGTGCCGCAGGAACGGGTGGTCGGGCTCGACTTCGATCTGGAGATCTCGGCCCTGTCGCCGAGCCACCACGACCATTTCAGAGCCGTGGTAGACGAGATACGTCCCTACCCGCCTGGGTGGTAGGCGCCCTTTGAGCTCTTCGAGAGACAAGCCACAGGGAGAGGCCGGATCCAGCGCTCCCATCCAGAAGATACTGTCCGCAGGCAGCCCCTCTCGCAGTCGACGATAGGCCGCAGGAGAGATGAACTGGAGACCTTGCAGACCCTGGAAGAAGTGACCTGCCAACACTTCGCCGGAGAGTTCCATGATGCGAAGGGTTCGAAACAGGTTGGACCAACGCAGTGCCGGAAGCTCACGGGCCAAGAGCTCCCTGAAGAGGATTCCGTACCGCTGCAGTAGTTGACGGACCCTCTCTCTGTTGAGCTCCTCGACCTCCAGCGCGTCGCGCTCTGCCTCGAGTTTGTCGGGGTCCTCGAGGCGATACCAGTCGCCCGGGACTGTCCTGGCCGCCCGCCAGCGTTCGGGCCTGGAGCGACGAGGGCGGACGGGGCCATCGGCCGATTTCGCGTCAGTCGGGCTTTGCGACTCCACTCCACGAAACTGATTGAGCGCTGCCTGCCGCACCGCCAGGAAGGTCGAGTTCGACACCCTGCCTTCCCAGGCCTGGGACCACAGTAGGTCCGTCAATTGGGCTGCATCGAGCCCCGAATCATGGAGCAGCTCTTCGAGCCTAAAGCGCCCTTCGCCTCCGGTGAAAAGCCGTTTCTGCGGCTCCTCGGCGGGATGATCCTCGTCGGTAGAGCCTGGCACCGGAAACAGCTCGAGCTCCGTTCGCAGCGCGAAAGTCAACCGCTCCCTGCCGCAGCCGAGCCAGATCAGGTCGGTCTCCTGCATGAGGGCATCCAGCCAGGCCGTGTAGTAGGGGTCCAGTCGGGCCGGCAGCAACTCGGACTCCCAGAGCCGTGCCGGTACCGGGTAGCCGAACAGCCCTTCCAGGGCGGACTTCAGGCGCTCCGGGTCGCCTCCTACGCTGCCCAGCTCCTGCTGGGTAGCTAGAAACAGGGGTAGCTGATCGAGCGATAGGGCCTCGAACGAAGGTCGAGCCTCGGCCCTCAGTAGCCTCAGGAGACGTTCGAGATTGTCGCTGTCGCAGATCTCGAGTCGTTGGTCGTCCCCACTGCGGAAGCGATCGATAACGACGCGCTCTTCTTCGAGCAGGGCCTCCACCGCCTCCCTGGTCTCGGCTTCGCCAAGGGCAAAGGTCTCCGCCAGGAGTTGCTCGGGGAAAGGACCATAGAACCGGATCCACTCCGATACCAGAGCCACCAGGGTCGCGCCACCCTCTTCGGCGTCGCTCTTGCGGTCGGTCTGTCTCGAGAATTCCAGGAGACGCCGCCTTGCCCACTCCATGGCTACTCCTGAAGCCTCGTCTCCGGCCGCCAGCGGTCGGAGCTCGACGACTTCCTGGTGCCAATCCAGTCCGCGGCAGAGCCTCGGCAGGTCCTCGACGTGCGCTACTACCTCGAGGCCGTCCCGAGAGTCGCGCCCCTGGACTATCACGAGTCGTTCAGAAGCCTTCTGCAGGATGGCATCGACGGCGTCTTCCTCCCCAGCCAGATCCCGGCTCATCGCGACGAGAAGCCCTTGCCACTCCTCGATGGGCAGGACCACTCGTTCCCGGGTCCAATCAACGAGATCCCGTGCGGTCTGCGGCGCATAGCCCGGGTAGACCCTCTGCAGCTTGCGCTGGAACCGATCGATGAGGGCAGAGGGAAGCCGCGGCCGCAATTGAGAGCTGTAGACCAACTCCTGAAGCAAGTCACGGCGGAGGCCTGGGGGGTGTGTCTCCTCGGGAATATCGTCCTCGTACATCAGGCGGTTGGTCTGCTTCCAGAGCACGTTGGCCGCCAGGGGCGAAGCCTCGGAGGTGGAGACTTCGCTCCATTGGATCTCTCCTCGCTCAAGCTCCCCGAGAACGAGCTTCAGGCTCTCCAGATCGAACTCGTCCTGCAGGCAGGTTCGCCAGGTCTCCATCAGGACTGGGAAATCCTCGTAGCGGGAGACCGAAGCGAGCATTTTCTTGGCCCGTTGACGGTTTATCCATAGGGGTACGCGACGTCGGAAGCTGGCCCGTGGCAGCAGCAGCGCTCTGCCTGCGTTCTCGCGGAAGCGTGCGCCAAAGAAGCCACTCTTCTCCAGGCTGTGGCGCAGGAGCTCTTCCACGTTGTCGGGACCCACCAGTCCCAGGAGACGATCGACATCGAGGCGCTCGTCGGCCGAGAGCAGGAGGCAGTCGTTGTCCTGCTCGATGCAGAGCGAACGGCCCTCCTCCCGTTCCCAGGCCGCCGCCAGCGCCAGAGCCCAGGGTCGATTGACCTGCCCACCCCAGAGGCTGTGCAAGACCATTCCGCTTCGGCCTTGCCGTAGATCGGGGTCCGTCACCCGCTCCACCACGAGGTGTTTGCGGTGCGGCAGGCCACAGCCGGTCACCGCTCGCTGATGCTCGAGGAGTCGTACCAGATCTTCGGCAGGCGACGCCTCGACGGCGTGCTCTCTTTCAAGCTGGAGCAGCAGCTTGGCACGGCCGTCTTTGCTCTCCAGGAGACTGTCAGCCCGTTCCAGAAATTCGCCGGTCCTGGAAGCCAGGTGGAAGCTGCGATTGCGCTCCTCGGCTCGCCAGAAGGGCGCCATGGCGGAAGATCTCCGCGCCGGTACGACCAGGACGTCGTTGTGGGTAATACCCCGGATCTGCCAGTTCTGAGCCCCAAGGGTGAAGGTGTCGCCCACCGACCGCTCCCAGACGAACTCTTCGTCCAGCTCGCCAATCTTGGCCATCGAGTCCTGCAGGCGAAGGTGAAAGTAGCCACGGTCCGGAATCGTGCCACCTGACTGATAGATGAGGCGTGCCGCGCCCGGCCGCGCACGGATCGTGCCCTCCACCCGATCGACGGTGACTCGCGGACGTAGCTCCCGGATTCGGCTGTCGGCGTAGCGGCCGGCCAGCATTTCGAGAACCAGGTCGAACTGGCGTCGCTTCAGTTCCCGATAAGGGTAGGTGGATCGCAGGAACGCGAAGAGCTTCTCCGCCTCCCAGGTCTCAGCCACCACCATGGAGAGCATCACCTGGGCGAGCACATCGAGGGCTCCGGTGACTGGACGGCTCTCTTCGATCTCCTGTCTCAGGACACATCGGACCATCACCGCGGCGTCCAGGAGATCCCGGTCGAAGAGGGCATAGAGCCGGCCCCGGCTGGGCGCTCTGACCTGGTGTCCAGCTCGACCCAACCGCTGTACGGTCGAGGCGACGGTCGCCGGGGTCTGCACCAGTAGTACCTCGTCCAGGGCCCCGATGTCGATGCCCAGCTCCAAGGAGTTGGTAGCAACCAGGGCGGCAAGCCGGCCCTCCTTCAAACGATCTTCGACGACAGCGCGGATCTCTCGTGAGAGGGATCCGTGATGGGAGTAGGCCAGATCAGCCGCCTCGGACTCGTTGAGCAACCGGGTGAGCTTCTCGGTCAAGCGACGGGAATTGGCGAAGATCAAGGTAGAGCGGTTGCTTTGGATACGCTCTAGTATCCCCTCGATCAGTGGTTCCCAGACCTCCGATGGAGAGGGCTCGGTCCTCACCATCCGTGGATCGTTCTCCAGCTGGCGCGATGCGTTTTGCCCCCGCGCCACGACCTTCAGATCGTAGTGCTTCTCCTCGGACGAGGATATGACTGTTACCAACCGAGATCGCCCGACGGGCTCCCCGTCTGCCCCCAGAGGTCCTGGCTGAAACCCACCTACGAAACGAGCGATGCGCTCGGCTGGGCGGACCGTCGCCGAAAGGGCGATGCGCTGAAACTCTCCCGCCAGTAGGCCGAGTCGCTCCACGGCAGTGATCAGATGGGTGCCGCGCTTGCCGCCGGCGACAGCGTGGATCTCGTCCAGGATGACGCACTCAACGGATCCGAGAATGGACCTGCCACCCTTCGATGTCAGCAGGATGTTGAGGCTCTCCGGAGTGGTGATGAGCACCTCGGGAGGGTGTCGCAGCATCTTCTGTCGTTCGGCGGATGGCGTGTCGCCGCTGCGGGTCTGCACTCGTACCGCCACGGGCTGCTCGCCAGCGCCTTCGAGCTCTACCGTCAACTGGGCCAGGGGGCCCAGCAGATTGCGTTGGATGTCGTAGTTGAGCGCCCGCAGGGGAGAGACGTAGAGCACCTTCGTCTGTCCACCGCGCCACTCGCCGGTCAGCAGCTGATTCAAGGACCAGAGGAACGCCGCTAGCGTCTTGCCACTACCGGTTGGAGCGGTGACCAGGACGTGCTCGCCTGCCGCGATGCGCGGCCAGACCTGGGCCTGCACCGGTGTCGGCTCCCCGACCTGGCGCTGGAACCAGCCGGCCACGATCGGATGAAAGACGCCCAATGCTGCGCTTGTCTTCTCGGAAACCATGCTCGATCAGGACCCCGACTCTCCGTTGTCGGATCCGTAGTCTAGCCCCTTTGCCGCGCACCCCCCGCCCGTCCTGGGCAAAGGGGGTTGAACCGGCCGCACTTCGTGCCGGCCGGCCCTTGCGGCAGTAGGGGCTTAAGGGCGTAGGGGCGCAGAGGGAGATTCCCTGACGAGAGTCTAGTGAGTGCTCCATGCTCACTCTCGGTCCAGATCGGGCAAGAGGTCGGTCCGGGGGGCAGGATTCCAGGGGGTTCTTGCAGCGGAAGGGAGGATAGCCCACTGGGATCCTGCCCCCCGGGCTGACCTCACAAGATCGTGGTCATCCCCTGAGACCCTAGCCGCCGTCCGCCTGCGGACCACCCGGACGGGCCTCCACTCACCTACGACTCAAGAAAGAAGTATCGGGGGGAGGGGCCGACCTCGACGGTCGGGCTGGTGGCACCACCGAGGTGCTCGCCGTCGCGGCCGACGACTCTCCCGGCCGGGCGAGGGAGAGTGGCCTTGACAGTCCCGGAGGTACTCCAACCTACGATCACGTCGTCTCCCGAGTCAGGCTGAAAATGGTAGAGCCGCGCTGGCACCTCGGTCTTCAACGGACCGAGGAAACTGCTCCCCGCCAGTTGCTCCTGGAGAGTAGCCAGGGCGTGAAAGGAGGGGCGCATTTGAAACGAGCTCTCTGCGTCGACGAAGGTCAGGCCATACCCCTTGGCTACCAGCCGCCACCAGTACACCCTCTCCACCAACCCGGTTCCCAGAACCAGGAGGCAGTAACGGACCAGGTAGTTGGCCTGGGCCTCTTCCTCGACCGATACGTCGCGACCGGCCGGAGAGTGGGGACCCTCCCACAGCGGCCAATTGAACTCGGTGACCCAGGCCTTCGGGCTGCTATTTCGACCAGTATCGGCCAGGGCCCTGAGTTGCACCGCCTTGTCGACGGTGTCGAAGCCCAGTTGTCGGCTCTCCGGCGCCCCACGCCGATCCACATACAACAGGCTCGAGACGATGTCGAAGTGCACGCCCTCCCAGGGGACGTTGAGTACCCCCGCCAAGCGATGAAACTCGTAGTCGATCACCGCCGGGCCCAGGATCCGTACCCCCTCGTGCCGTCGTAGGATACGGCTGGCATCGGCAACCAACTCCAGGTACTCGGCGTAGTTCCACACGCCCCACTTACTGCGGTTGATCGCCTGACCGACCTGGAAGTCCTTGCCAAAAGGAGTGAAGCGCTCGGCCAACTGGCTCACCGCGGCCTGCCATCGACCTCGATCCCGGACCAGATCCCGATTCTGAGGCAGAGCGAAGCCGAGCTCGATACCCCGCCCATAAAGCTCGCGCGCCAGGAGTTCCTCTGCGTCGTGAGCCTCCTGCCAGGGATGCAACCGCAGGAGAACCCGCTTCACTCCGAGCGCTTCGAGGGCCACCAGCGCTGCCTCGGGGTGCTTTGCCATCGGTCTCATTCCGACTCCGAGTCCATCCCATCGCACGGGTTCCCGGTAGAGCCCCTCTTTCAGCTCTCGATAGCGGCGCCGTGCCCTGGGCAGCGCTGTCAAGGCGGCACCATACTCTCGCGCGTGATGCCCGGCATCCCCCAGCCTCACACCCAGGCGCTGCCAGCGGCCTGCGTGCTGATGGGGTTGGTCGGAGAGGTGATCCCAGACCACCAGGTCCCGCCTCGAAGCACCCTCTGGCGGGGGAGGGATGTGAGCATGGTGCCCTCTGGATACGAACAGCCACTTGACCCATCGAAAAGGGCTGCGCAGGGCATCTTTGATCCTGTTCTTGGCCAGGAAACCATGGAAGAAGAGTCGATAGAGCCCTCTCTTGAAGGGGGAGTCGGCATCTCCCTTTCCCCAATAGGAGCGCAGCAGCACCTCCTGAAGATGGAGGTCGAAGATTCGCAATCGGCACAGGTCCCGGGTCCGACGGCTTGTCGTCAGCGGTCGATCGAGCCGCGCTCGATTCAGATCGATCAGATAGACAGTCGGTGCATCCGACGCCTTGCTGCCCGCAACGACCAACAGATTGCCTACCGAAACATCCCGATGCCAGATGCCGGCATCGTGCAAACGACGCAGCATTCGGCCGACGCTGCCGACCAGGATCTCGGCCCTGATCTGTGGAAACGTCTGCCTCTCGTTGCCCTCCTGCAGGGCTCGGAAGAAATACCTCGCCTCGATGGAGTCCGGGATCTTCTCGCTGACGAAGAAGGAGGGGCCATTCGCGGCCTCCGACTCGATCAGCAGGACGGGTGCCGGCGTGGGTACCCCGGCGTCGACGACGGCCTGCGCCGCTCGCCAGGACTTTTTCGCCTTGCTGCCCTTCAGGCGTCGCGACAACCGAGCGCGAAAGCCCTGATTTCGGAACTGCTTGACGACTACAGCAATCGGGCCGGTGAGAGTCTCCAACTCGGAGGAGTACAGGTAGTTCCTCCCCCAGTGCAGCGTCTCACCGCCCCTGCCTGGATCGACCAACAACTCGATCGCATCGGACAGGTCGACGGGGCGATGGGCCGCTGAGACCTCCCCGTGGAGCCCCGCCAACGAAAAGCCCTCGAAGCTCCTCTCCTGGCCTGCAGCTTCGTCTGCCGGTGACGTTCCGCTACCCGCCAAGGATCTCGTACTCCTCGGCGCGCAGACCGGTATCGGCTTCGACTCGTATACGGGTCCCGAGGCGCTCCTCGAGCTCGACGAGAATCGCGCGCTGCTCGCCTTCGAGAGAGGTCGAGACCTCGGGTCTGACCCGGAGCCGCAGGGGACGGCCACCCAGTTCGGCGATTCTCTCCAACACCTTCCGGCGGAGCTCGAGCAGCACCGTGATCTCGCTTTTCACCCTCCCGAGGCCCCGGCAGGTGGGACAGGGCCGGGTCAACTGGCTCACCAGATCGCCGCGGCTCCGCTTGCGGGTGATCTGGACCAGCCCGAAGTCGGACAGACCCCCGATGCGGATACGCGCCCGGTCGTTGGCCAGCTCAGCCTCGAGCGCCGCCATGACCTGGGCCTGGTGATCGGGATTCTCCATGTCGATGAAATCGGCGACCACGATGCCGCCCAGATCCCGAAGTCGAAGTTGCCGGGCAATCTCCCGGGTCGCCTCCAGGTTGGTCTTCAGAGCCGTCTCCTTCAGATCCACTTCACCGACGTAGCGGCCCGTGTTGACGTCGATGGCCACCAGGGCCTCCGTCGGGCTCACCACGAGATAGCCCCCCGACGGCAGCCACACCCTGCTACCCAGAGCTCTCTCCAGCTCTGACTCCACACCAAAGCGCTCGAACAAGGTGCCCTCGGGAACATGCAGCTGGACCTTGCCGACAAGTTCGGGGGCCACCTGCCTCAGATAGCCCACTACCTGCTCATAGATCTCGGCCCCGCTGAGCCATAGGATCTCGAAGCTCTCATCGAAGAAATCCCGTACCGCTCTCATCGGAAGCTCGACGTCACGGTGTAGAAGAGCCGGTGCCTTGACCCGTTGGGAGCGCTCGTCGATCTCGTTCCATAGTTGGGCAAGGCGCCCCAAGTCCGCTTCGAGAGCGCTCGGGTCGGAGCCTTCTGCTACCGTCCGGACAATCAGACCCATTCTGGGAGGACGGATCTCAGCCAGCAGGTCTTCCAGGCGCTGGCGCTCCTCGCTGTCCTCGATGCGGCGCGAGATGCCGAGATCCGTACTGGCAGGAAGCAACACCAGATAGCGACCGGCCAGGGTGATGAAGGTGGTGATCCGCGCCCCCTTGTTGGGTAGCGGCTCCTTGACCACCTGCACCAGAACCTCCTGTCCCTCGGCGATCAGCTGGTTGATAGACCGACTCAAGACCCCTTCCTCGACGTCCTGCTCGAGCTCGGCCTCCTCGACTCCCTGCAACTGGTCCTGGATATCTCCGGCGTAGAGAAAGGCATCCCTTTCCAGACCGATGTCGACGAAGGCAGCCTCGATGCCAGGCAAGACGCGAGTCACTCGGCCCTTGAAGACCGCTCCGACCAGTCTCTCTTCGCGACGCCGCTCGATGCGAACCTCCATCAAACGCCCGTCCTCCAGAACAGAAATCCGGCTCTGATGGGCGTCACTTTCGATGAGCAGTTGATGGCTCACGGGGTACTACCGATTCACGTGTCGCCTGAAGTCTACTCCCAGGATGAGACCTGCGGCGATGAAGTTGGCCAGGGTGAAGGAACCGCCATAGGACAAGAACGGCAGGGGAATGCCGGTGATCGGCACCAGGCCGACCACCATGGCCGTGTTGTAGAGAACGTGGAATGCGAACCCCGACAAGAGTCCGACGATCAACAGGATACCGACGCGGTCACGGGCGCGTAGGGCTACCTTCGTCCCATTGAGAATGTAAAAGGCGTAGAGCAGCAACACCGCAGCCACTCCGATGAATCCCCATTCTTCAGCCAGCACCGCAAAGATGAAGTCGGTGTGGCGCGCGGGAAGGAAGCGCAATTGACTCTGGGTGCCCTGCTGATAGCCCCGGCCGTAGAGCTGGCCGGAACCGACGGCGATCTTGCTCTGACGTAGTTGATAGCCGCTACCCTGGGGGTCACTGCCTGGCGAGATGAAGGTCCGCACCCGGTCTTTTTGATAGTCGAGCATGACCAGATTCCATCCGACCGCCGCCAGGACGAGTGCGACTGCGGCGCCGACAGCAAAATACCTCCACGGCACACCTGCCACTACCAACATGCCAGCCAACATGGGCACGAACATCGCCGCTCCACCGAGGTCCGACTCGAGAGCCACGAGCACCATGGGCAGGGCAACCATGGACGAGGCGGCCATGATCTGCCCGAAGCTCAAGAACCGTCGATTGATCCCCGCCAGGTAGCGAGCCAACAGCAGCGCAGTGGCGATCTTGGCAAACTCTGAGGGTTGCAGACGGTAGGCACCGACACCCAACCAGCTGCGCGCCCCACCCGCCTCCTTGCCCACCAGGAGGACCAGCAACAGCAGCAGCATCGCGACTGTATAGATCGGCAGAGAGAACTTCGTCAGGAACTGATAGTCCAGGGTAAAGGCCACGACGAAGACCAGCAGGCCCAATCCCAGCCAAACGGCTTGGCGCGGCAGGTAGTCGATCGACAGCTCGGAGCTGGCGCTGTGAACCGTCACCAGGCCAATTAGCGAGATCAGCAGAGCCGAGATCAACAGAGCCCACCGGACGGTGGCCAGCTGCCTCAGAAACGGCCGCTCGTCAGGAAGACTGGCCGTCGTCGAGATAGTCCCGGAAGTAGATCTCATAGAGCCGTTTCGCCAATGGTGCCGCTGATGTGGAGCCGTGCCCACCGTGCTCCACCAATACGACCACAACCAACTGTTTGTCTCCGGCTGTCGCGTAGGAGGCGAACCAGCCGTGGTCCCTTTGCTCGTAGGGCAGGTCTTCGCTCTTGATCCAGGTCTTCTGCTGCACGACTTGGACCGTGCCGGTCTTGCCCGCCACATCGATTCCCGGCACCCGGGCCGCCGATCCCGTACCCCGCTGGTCGTTGACTACCGACCACAAGGCCGCCCCGATGCGCTCGAAGACCCAGGGCTCCACCGTTAGCTGCTCTTTCTCGACAGATGGAGACTCCACGACTTGTGGTCTCACCTGGTAGCCACTGTTGGCGACCGCCGCCATTAGCGAGGCGATCTGCAGCGGTGTCACCAGAATTGGCCCCTGTCCTATGGCCACCGAGATGGTCTCGCCCGGATACCAGGGTGTGCCTCGCCGTCGGGCGCTCCACTCGGGATCGGGCACCAGGCCCTCGCGTTCACCGAGCAGGTCGATGCCGGTCGGGCGTCCGAGACCCAGCTGTCGGGAGTACTTGGCGATGCGCTCGATACCGAGCTCCTGGCCCAGGTGGTAGAAGTAGACGTCGCAGGATTCCTTGATGGCCCGATGCAACGAAATGTGGCCGTGGCCCGCCTGTTTCCAGCACCGCCAGCGACGATTGTAGATCCTCGTCGAGCCGCCACACCAGACCGTCTGCTTCGGGTCTGTGACACCCTCGCTGAGGCCGGCTGCTGCCATCACGATCTTGAACACCGACCCCGGGGAATAGGTGTTCTGGATGACGCGATTCTGTAGCGGATCCTCGGGCGCCTCGATCAAATTGCGCCAGGCATCTCGGTCCAACCGTCGGGAGAAGATGTTGGGGTTGTAGGAGGGGGCCGAGACCATCGCCCGGATCTCCCCCGTCGCCGGGTCGAGTGCCACCGCTGCTCCCGCCTTGCCTTCGAGGTAGCGAGCCGCCTCCTGTTGCAGTTCGAGATCCAGGCCGAGATTCAGGCTTTGACCCGACTGCGCTGGATCTCGCCCGTACTCCTCCTTGAATCGACCCCGGGAGTCCACGATGACGGCGCGTTGGCCATCGACGCCCCGCAGCCTGTCGTCGAAAGCCAGCTCGACACCCTTACGGCCGATCAGATCACCCGGCTTGAGGAGGTTAACCTCGCTCGCCAGCTCGCGCTCGTTGACCTCGCCGAGGTAGCCGAGCGTGTGAGCGGTAATCGGTCCGTTTCGATACAGGCGCAGATGACCGACCTCGATCGCGAACTCCGGGAACTCCAGAGCCGCCGCCTCGATTGCCGCCACCTCGGAAAGTGACAGGGCTTCAGCGATCAGGATGGGACGGAAGGAACCGGCGCCACCACCTTCGTCGAGAGCCTGCCTGAGCTCGGTCGCCGGCTGGTTCAGGCAGTGCTCGGCGAAGCTCAGAGCCTTTTCTAGATCCTGGCTGCGAGAGGGATCGAGCTTCAAGTTGTACGAAGGCACGTTCTCCGCCAACAGCCGACCCTGCCGCCCATAGATCAACCCCCGAGGAGCCTTCAATGGCAGCTCCCTTACCCTGTTGTTCTCGGCGAGCTCCAGATAGTAGTCGCCGGAAACCACCTGCACGAACCAGAAGCGGGCGGCGATCAGAAGGAAGAGGCCGAAGAGCACCAGCTGCAGCCTCGGCAGCCGCTGTAGAAGATCCTCCTTGTGCTCACGAACCTGTCTCATGACGTCAGGTGCTCCTCATCCTTCGAAACGGATTCTGGTCTTGCGCGTCCGGCGCCACATCTCGACTCGCGAGCGCATCCGTCGATTCGCCAGGTACAGTACACCTCCCAGCACTCCCGTCGTGCCGACCTTTACCAGTATCCAAGAATACTGTGGTAGCTCGGCGTCCGCGACAAACAACAGCGATATGCCAAGCAGGATCAACTGCTGGGCTGCCGCAGCGACCGCGAAAACCAACAGCGAGCTGGCGGGGCGCTGAATCACCAGACGCTGGGCCGTAATCGCGGTGCCGTATCCGACGACCGTGTTGGCGATGCCAAAGAGACCAAAATAGCCCCCTGTCAGACCGTCCGTGACCAGCCCCGCCACCGTGCCGCCAAACATACCGGCTGCACTGTTGCCATCCATGGCGTTGAAGACGACGATGACGAGGAACAAATCCACGGTCAGGAAGAACTGTGGAAAGAGGCTGACTCCCGCTACTTGCAGCAGCGTCGCCACCGCCAGCGCCATGGCGAACCTAAGGCTGCGCATCAGGCACTGCCTCCCTGACGGCTTCCGGAATTGTCTCCTCTTTGAGGACGTAGACCTGGTCCAACAGTCCGAAGTCGACCTGCGGGATGACGCGGATCTCGTAGAACAGCTCGTCGCCCGGGATGACTGCTGCGACGGTCCCCACGGGGATGCCCCGCGGGTAGATCCCATCGATACCGGCGGTAGTCACTGCGTCGCCGACCCTGACGTCGGCCTGCAGCGATACATAGTCGAGCTCGAGATTGCCGCGGCCGCCACCCTTGATCACGCCCTGCCTGTGGGTGCGCTCGATCATGACGCCGACACTCGCCGCCCGGTCCGTGATGAGCTGCACCTTGGCGAAGGGTCCTGTGACAAGCACGATTCGGCCCACTAGACCCTTGCCTGAAACCACTGGTTGATTGACCCGTACGGTGTCGGCAGCGGTCCTCAGCACCGCGGTCTGCAACCACGAGGCGTAATCGACGTACACCAGATCTGCCGCCTGTAGCTCGGCTTCGAAGGCTCGAGTGTAGGTCAGAGCACGAGCTAGGTGGTCCAGGTCTTCCGCCAGGCCGAAGTTTCGGATGGATTGCTCGCGAAGCTCTCCAACCTCCTCGCGGAGGCGGAGATTCTCCGCCAGAAGAGTGCGCCGAAGCGCCATGTCTTCGCTGAAGCCGGTGACGCTACTGCCCACCCAGGTGACGAAGCCGGCTACCGGCGCCACCAGGCGGACTATGCCCGCCTCGAGGTAGCTGCTCTTGCCCTCCGGGTCGCGGATCTGGGCGGTCAGCAGGATCAGCTGCCCGACGAGCAGGACTATGAGTAGCCAGCGCGCCTGACGTTCGCTCAGCGGATAGAGACCTTTCGCAGCAGATCGATGTCTTCGAGGACCCGCCCCGTTCCCAGCACCACGGAGGAGAGAGGATCTTCGGCCAGCACCACCGGCAGGCCAGTTTCGTTCCGCAGCCGCTGGTCGAGACCTCTAAGCAGCGAGCCGCCACCGGAGAGGACGATCCCTTTGTCCATGATGTCGGCAGACAGCTCGGGAGGAGTCCGCTCCAATGCCATGCGGACCGCCTCGACAATTGTGACTACCGGCTCGGCAAGCGCCTCGCGGATCTCTGCGTCGGTGATGGTGAGATTCCGGGGGATACCTTCGATCAAATCGCGTCCCTTGATCTCGACCTTGATCTCCTCCTTCAAGGGAAAGGCGGAGCCCAGATCCATCTTGAGCTGCTCTGCGGACCGTTCTCCGATCAGCAGGTTGTACTTGCGTTTCAGATACTGGATGATCGCGTCGTCCATCTCGTTGCCGGCAATGCGCACCGAGCGACTGTAGACGGTGCCGGCCAGCGAGATGACAGCGACGTCCGTCGTGCCACCTCCGATATCGACGATCATGTTGCCAGATGGCTCGGTAATCGGCAGTCCCGCACCGATGGCCGCCATCATCGCCTGCTCGACGAGGAAGACCTCCGAAGCTCCGGCACGGGTCGCCGAGTCCCTGACGGCCCGCTTCTCGACCTGGGTGATCTCCGAGGGTACGCCGATGACGATGCGGGGATGGACGTACATCTTGCGGCCGTGGGCCTTCTTGATGAAGTACTCCAACATCCTCTCGGTGACCTCGAAGTCGGCAATCACGCCGTCCTTCATGGGGCGAATGGACTGGATGTTGCCCGGCGTCCGTCCGAGCATCTGCTTGGCCTCACCGCCGACAGCTTCGATCCGGTTGGTCAGCTTGTTGACCACCACGACCGAGGGCTCGCGCACGACGATACCCTTGTTGCGCGCGTACACCAGAGTGTTCGCGGTTCCCAGATCGATCGCCAGATCGTTGGAGAAATATCTTAGAAACGAGGCAAATGCCATGGTCTTTGTGCCGTAATTTCGGTTGCGAGGTCGCTCTTACGTCGAACGAGCGAATATAGCATAAGGCATTCCAGCTTTTGGAGTTGTGGCTGCTGCAACTATCTTGCCCGGACCCCTGTCGCCTGCTAGAGTTCGGAATTCTTCGCGACCTGCGAAGAAAAGGGGTCTTCTATGCTCAAAGTGTTTCGTGACAATCTGAAGTATCTGAGTTGGGTTCTGTGGCTCGTCATCGTCGTCTTCGTGCTCTTCGTATTCGTGGACTTCGGTGCCACGGTGCCCACGGGTAGCACCATTCCGACCGATGCGGCCGCCACCGTCGGGAACATCGACATCACCTATGGCGAATTCGAACGCTCCTACCGCCAGGCGGAGGATGTCTACCGCCAAGCCTACGGTGACCAGTTCAATCGCGAGTTGGCCCAGCAAATGGGGCTTCCCATGCAGGTGCTCGACAGCCTCGTAGCCGACAAGATCTTGCTTCAGGAAGCCGATCGAATGGGCCTGAGGGCGACCGACGAAGAGGTCCGGCAGGCAATCCTCGAGTTCCCGGCCTTCCAGGCCACTACCGGAGGCTTCGTCGGCGAGGAGCGGTACCGTCAGATCCTGCGCTCCAGCGGCTATACCGTGGACAGCTTCGAGCAGATGATCCGCTCGCAGTTGCTTGGCCAGATGGTGCGGGACGTGCTGTCGGCCAACCTCTTCGTCTCAGACCAGGATGTGCTGGCCTCCTACAAGGACCAAATCGAGCAGGCCAAGATCCGCTTTGTCCAGCTGCCCTCCTCGAGCATGGCCAGCGAGGTGATCGCCTCTCCCGAAGAGATCGCGGTCTACTTCGATAAGCACAAGGAGGATCTGAGGATTCCCGAACGGCGGGTCGTCGACTATCTCCTACTGGACCAAAATGCTTTACGAGCCACAATCGAGCTGACCGACGAAGAGATCTTCGACTACTACGAAGCCAACCCAGAGGAGTTCACCCAGGAGGAACAGGTTCGTGCACGACACATCCTCTTGCAGGTTGGCAGTGACCGCACCGAGGAACAGGCGGAAGATCAGATGGTGGCCATCCGAGATCGCCTTGCCGGCGGCGAGGACTTTGCCACCCTCGCCACCGAGTTTTCGGACGACCCGGGCAGCAAGGCACAGGGTGGCGACCTGGGCTTTTTCGGGCGCGGGCAGATGATCGGCGAATTCGAAGATGCCGCCTTCACCGCCCAACCCGGTGAGGTGGTCGGACCGGTCAAGACGAACTTCGGCTATCACCTGATCCTGGTCGAAGAGAGACGCGATGCCGGTCGGTCGAGCTTTGCCGACACCCAGGAGCAGATTCGCAGCCGGCTGCTCAACCAGCGCGTCCAGGACCTCGCCGCATCCACGGCCAGCGATCTGGCCGAGCGCATCGACAAAGAAGAGCTCACCACCCGGGAGGCGCTGCAACAGCTGGCCGAGACCGAAACGGGCGTGACCTTCCTCACCACCCCCACCTTCGGCCGCGAAGACAACGTGCCAGGGATTGGACGCGGGACCGGTTTCTCGGTGACCGCCTTCGAGCTGAACCAGGACGAGGTCTCCGAACCTGTGCAGGCGGCGGCGGGGTGGGTCATCCTACGTCTGGCCGAGGTCCAGGAACCCCGCCTTCCGGAGCTCGACGAGGTCCGCGACGAGGTAGGCAGCTTGGTACGCCAGGAAAAGCAGTTGCAGATGGCGACCGAGCGAATGGTAGAGGCCCGTCAGAAGCTCGACGCTGGAACCAGCCTGGATGAGGTGGCCGAAGAGTTGGGGTTGGCAGTCCGCGAGAGTGGCCAGTTCGGACGCGGTGGCTCGATCGCCGGCCTGGGCAGCAACCCGGATGTGGCCTCCGCAGCTCTGGCCCTGGATGTGGGCAGTTTTGCCGGTCCCCTGACTCACCAGAATCAGGTCCTGCTCCTCGAGGTCGTCGAGCGCCAGCGCTTCGACCCCCAGGAGTTCGAGATCCAGAAACAAGGAGCCCGAGAGACAGTGCGCTCCGAGATGCTGAACGAATTGCTGGCCTCTCTCGTGACCCAACGGCGCGAGGAGATGGGTGTGACCTACGACGAGCAACTGCTCCGCAACTGGGAACTGGTTCCCGGTATCGAGGGCTGACACCTGATGGCTAGGACTCCTTACACCCCTAAGCCCCTACGCCCCTAAGCCCCCAAAATGATCGGCTTCCTTCACGGCAAGGTTCGGCGCTCGACCCCGGAGCGGATGATCCTGGACGTGGGGGGGGTCGGCTACGACGTCCACATTCCGCTCTCTACTTATTACGAGATCGAGAAGCTCGGCGCCGATTCGGCGGTTGGCTTGTTCATCCACACTCATGTCCGTGAAGATGCCATCGAGCTTTTCGGCTTCTGGAGCGAGCGGGAGAAGCTGCTGTTCGAGAAGCTGATCGCGGTCAGCGGCATCGGTCCCCGCCTCGCACGCGTCATTCTCTCGGGCATGGCACCCGACGAATTGCTCGCCTCCCTGGCGGCGGGAGACACCGCACGGTTGGCGACAATTCCCGGCATTGGCAAGAAGACCGCCCAACGGATGATCGTGGATCTCAAGGACCGAGTTCAGGAACTGGCTGCCGAGCTGCCGGAAATCGCGGCCACGGCACCGCTCGGGGAGGATCTCGTCCTGGCGCTAGTGAACCTGGGCTATCGCGAGGGCGAAGCCCAGCGGGCCGTGGCGCAGGCGAGAAGCGAGCTACCCGACGCCGAGTCTCCCGAGCTACTGCGCGCCAGCCTGCAAAAGCTGTCTCGCGTCTAACGCCTCTTCTCCTTTTCGCGCCCTCACGCCCGGGGCGGCTACAATGGCACCGTGCCCAGCGAGCGAAACATCCTCTCCGGAGCGCCCGAATCCGAAGAGCTCGGCATCGAGCAGTCTCTGCGACCCGAAAGGCTCAGTGACTATGTCGGCCAGGAGCGGATCGTCAGCAAGTTGCGGGTCTTCATGCAGGCGGCCCTGGAACGCCGAGAGGCATTGGACCACGTGCTGCTCTTCGGACCACCCGGCCTCGGCAAGACCACCCTGGCACACATCGTCGCTCGGGAGATGGGTACCTCTCTTCGCAGCACTTCGGGTCCGGTCCTCGAGCGACCCGGCGATCTCGCTGCCATCCTGACGAATCTCGAGCCCGGTCAG
Source organism: Thermoanaerobaculia bacterium (assembly GCA_947259195.1). GTDB lineage: Bacteria > Acidobacteriota > Thermoanaerobaculia > Multivoradales > JAHEKO01 > JAUVRX01. The sequence continues at coordinate 60,717 of CAMYLC010000098.1, forward strand.
GTGCTGTTCATCGATGAGATGCACCGCCTGGGCCCGACGATCGAGGAGATCCTCTACCCGGCCCTGGAGGACTATCGACTCGACCTGGTGATCGGTCAGGGTCCGGCGGCTCGGACGATGCAGATCGACCTGCGACCCTTCACCCTGGTGGGAGCTACGACCCGGGCCGGCCTCATTACCGGTCCCCTGAGGGCACGCTTCGGCATCGTACATCGTCTCGACTTCTACGAACCGCCCGAGCTGGTAGAGATCGCGCGGAGATCGGCACTCCTGCTCGATATTCATCTCGAGGACGACGGCGCCGAAGAGATCGCACGGCGCAGCCGAGGCACTCCCAGGATCGCCAACCGCCTGCTGCGCAGGGTGCGCGATTTCGCCCAGGTCAAGGGTGATGGGGTCATCAACTACGAGACTGCTGCCCGAGCACTCGAGATGCTGGAGGTCGATGAGCTCGGCTTCGACGAGGTAGACCGCAAGATCCTCACCACGTTGATCGAGCACTACCAGGGTGGGCCCGCCGGCATCGGAGCCATCGCGGCAGCGGTCGGCGAGGACCGGGGCACGATCGAGGACCTCTACGAGCCCTATCTCATCCAACAGGGCTTTCTGCAGCGCACCAAACAGGGCCGGATCGTCACCTCCCGGGCCTATGAGCACCTCGGCCAGCCGCCGCCGCCCGACTCGACCGCCCGCCTTTTCTAGCCTCGCTTCGGTGGCGCCGTGAGTACAGCCTCTTTGATCTTCAACCCACGAGCTGGCCGTTGGCGCACACCCCAATTGGTGGACCGCATCCTGAGGGCATTGCAGCGACCGGGTCAAAGCATCGAAGCTTGGCCTACTCGTTCGCCCGGGGACGCGACTCGCCTGGCCAGGCAGGTAGTGGAGGCCGGCGCAGAGACTGTCTATGCGTTCGGGGGTGACGGAACCCTGCGAGAAGCCGCTGCCGGCCTGTTGGGCTCGGAGGCGACCCTGGGCACCATCCCCGGTGGCACAGCCAACGTCATCCCTCTCGCACTCGGACTACCGCCGCGACCCGTCGCGGCCGCCAGGCGGCTCCGAGAGGCGATGCCCATCGAGATGGACGTCGGGCGGTGCGGCACGGAGATCTTCCTCATGCAGGCCTCCGGCGGCCTGGATGCCCGGGCGTTGCACCATCTCGACCCCGTCCAGAAGCGCTACCTCGGCAAAATCGCCGTCGCCTTGGCCGGCCTCTCCCAGTGGCGCAAGTACGACTATCCCGATCTCGAGTTGGTGGCCGACGGCCGCACCCAGTTCGCCTCCTTTTTCGCTATCTGCAACCTTCCCTACTACGGGGGTCGCTTTCGTCTGGCGCCAGCCGCTCGACTCGACGACCACCAGCTGCACCTGGTTCTCTTTCACGGTCGGGGCCAGGCGGAGACCCTGGGGTTCGCCCGCGATCTGGCTCTCGGCAAGCACGAGGCAAGGGGCGACGTAGAGGTCATCCCCGTCCAGGAGGTCGAGTTGAAGGCTCCACCCGGCCTCGCCCTGCAGCTGGACGGCGATGCGATGAGCTCGGCGCTGCCCATGACCGTTCGTCTGGCCGAGGAGCGGCTTCGCGTCCTGGCGCTTCCGGGCGCGGCCGGCTGAGTGAATTCCCATCGATGCCCAAACCGCTCACAGCGTTATGATGCTGACGAATTGGAGAGCTTTTCAGCCATGAAGCCAATCGAAACCGTCCAGTCGCTCAAGCCCATCTTTTCGCCCCGCTCGGTGGCCGTCATCGGGGCATCGCGGAATCGCAATTCCCTCGGTTTCGCCCTAGTGCACAACCTGGTCTTCGGCCAGTTCAATGGCGCCATCTTCCCCGTCAATCCCCACGCCGGCAACATTCACTCACTCAAGGCCTACAAAAGCGTGGGCGACATCCCCGACCCGGTGGACCTGGCGGTCGTCATGGTCCCCAGGGCGCTGGTCATGGGGGTGGTCGAGGAGTGCCTCGAGAAGGAGATCAAGGGTCTGGTGGTCATTACCGCCGGCTACTCAGAGACAGGGGCGGAAGGCCTCGCGCTCGAACGCGAGCTTCGGGCCCGGGTGCGCGAGGGTGGAGCCCGCATGATCGGCCCCAACTGCATGGGCGTCATCAACACCGATCCGGAAATCCGGCTCGACGCCACCTTTTCGCCCACCCCGGCCCGTCGAGGCTCCATCGGTTTCGTCAGCCAGTCGGGCGCGCTGGGCGTGGCGATTCTCAACGCCGCCGCCGACCTGGGGCTGGGGCTCACCCAGTTTGTCTCCATGGGAAACAAAGCCGATGTCTCGGGCAATGACCTGGTGGAATACTGGGAGGACGACCCTGACACGAAGGTCATCTGTATGTACCTGGAGTCGTTCGGGAATCCGCGTCGCTTTCCCCAGATCGCCAAGCGGGTCAGCCGCAAGAAGCCCATCCTGATCGTCAAGTCGGGTCGCACTGCCGAGGGAGCACGTGCCGCCTCCAGCCACACCGGGGCCATCGCCGGGGCCGACGTGCCCGTGTCAGCCTTCCTCGAGCAATGTGGGGTGCTGCGCGCCAACACCATCGAGGAGCTCTTCGCCATTGCCAAGGCCCTCGACCGCTGCCCGCTGTCGCCGGGCAAGCGAGTGGCCATCCTGACCAACGCCGGCGGCCCGGCCATCATGGCGACCGATGCCTGCGTCAACTTGGGGCTAGAGATCGCCGAGCTGAGCCCGCCGACGCTCGAGGCCCTGGCGGCCTTCCTGCCACCCGAGGCGAGCATCGTCAACCCGATCGACATGATCGCTTCCGCAACTCCCGAGGGCTACTCCAAGGCGCTGCACGCCATTCTGGCGGACGAGCGGGTCGACATGGTGATGGTCATCAACGTCCGGCCACTGCTCACTAACCCCATCGACGTCATGCGGGAGGTTGGTGAAGCGATAAAGGGACAAAAGAAGCCGGTAGTCGCCGTAATGATGGCCACCGAGGAGTTTCACGACGAGGTCCGGAAGCGTACCGATCTGCCACCGGTCTACGAGTTTCCCGAATCGGCCGCTCGGGCGCTGGCCCAGCTCTATCGCTACTCGGCCTTCCGGGCACGTCCGGCAGATAAGCCAATTCCGGAGTTCGAGGTCGACGACCAGGCGGTGGCCGACATCCTGGCGCAGCAAGGCGAAGGGTACCTGCCCGACGGACTTGCGTTCAGAGTCCTCGAGCTCTACGGCATTCCGGTTGCCAAATGGCGCGAGGTTACCGGCAGCGTCGACGCCTCTGTCGCAGCAGAAGGGATCGGCTATCCGGTGGTCGTCAAGGCTATCGGGCCCGAGCTCGTGCACAAGAGCGACCTGGGTGCGGTGAAGATCGACCTGCGCAGCTCCAGCGAGCTCGAGAAGGCCATGCACGAGATCCGCACCTCACTCAAAGGAGCGCAGGTCGAGAGCGAAGGGTTCCTGCTCCAAGAGCTGGGGCGTGGTGGCCACGAGGTAATTTTCGGCATCACAACCGACCCCCGATTCGGTCCACTCCTCATGTTCGGCCTGGGGGGCAAGTACGTGGAGGTACTGCGCGACGTGCGCTTCGGTGTGCCGCCCCTGACACCCCAGGAAGCCCGCGAGATGATCCGCGGTATTCAGGGCTTCCCGTTGCTGGAGGGAGTGCGTGGCGAGTCCGGCGCCGACCTCGAGCTGCTCGAAGAGATCCTGCTGCGAATCGCCCAGCTCGCCGAGCGCCACCCCAAAATCCAGGAGTTGGACGTCAATCCCTTCGTCGCCGCCGCCGACCGGGCGAGCGCCAAGGCCCTCGACGTGCGAATTCGGGTGGCAGCGGAGGATGCCTGAGCTCCCAGATCTAGAGGTCTACC
>CAMYLC010000099.1 GCA_947259195.1 Thermoanaerobaculia bacterium
GCATCGGCGGATCTCCGATAGCGATCACAGCCTCGAGAGCCATCTGTCTCAGAGATCGGGATCCCTCGCCAGTAAGATGACGCGAAAGCTCGCTTCCCAAAGCTGGGCGAGCGATGACAAGGCCGACGATCATCGAGACAACTCGGATCATCGCGCCGCGGTCACGGGATGACATCGCGGCTACTCTACATCTAGACAGGTCGACAAGACCGTGACCTCGACAGGTGGTACCATGCCCCGAGCCGCAGTGGAGGAGTCCATCGTGATTGAGAACGGCCAGTCCATTTCCATCGAATACACCCTGAAACTGGATGACGGTACCACCGTCGACACCAACGTCGGCGAGGACCCTCTCACTTACACCCAAGGCAGCAGCGAGATCCTGCCGGCCCTCGAGGCGGCGCTGGTCGGACACGCTGTCGGCGACACCAAAGAGGTCAAGCTGACCGCTCAAGAGGGCTACGGCCCGGTCAAAATCGAGGCCTACCAGGAAGTCGAGCTCAATATGGTCCCCGAGGATGCCCGGACCGTCGGCATGATGCTCGTCGCCACCGACCCCGAAGGCCAACAACAGCCCATCAAGGTCCACGAGGTACGGGAAGAGACCATCATCTTGGACTTCAACCATCCGTTGGCGGGAGAAGCGCTGAACTTCGAGATCAAGATCCTCGGCATCGAGTAGAAAGGGCGCTGAGTGTCGCCGAAGAGGCCGTCGCGACTCGAGCCAGCCGCTCCGATGGCTCCGATCAATCTGTGGGCGTGCTGCACGTCTTCGACTTCGAGCGACCACGTGGTCTGAAAACTGGAGGCGGCAAGATCGAGAGCCGCTTGCAGGGTCTGGGTTCTCCCAACCGGGATATAGGCGTGCAGCAGCTCCTGCAGAACTTCCGCCGAAGTCACCAGGGCGCGCCCTGTCGAAGCGCTCTCTTCAAAGAACGCCCTCGCTTCTTGCCGCAACGGATGTGACCTGCCCACTGCATACATGATCACATTGGTGTCCACAAAGGTCATCATGTCCCGCTGTCACCTGAACGCTGAGAGGCTTGAATGACAGTCTCGTGTTCCTGCCAATCGGGCTCGTGACCCTGCTCTCGCTCATCGCACTTGTTGAAGAACTCGCGCAGAGCTTCCGGAGAACCCAGACGGCGGGCCTGATTCTGCCGGTCGGCCTGCGCGACACCGGCGCGACGAAGCCAGGCACTGAGCGACATGCCACTGCTCTCGGCCAAGCTTCTGAACTCTTCCCGCTCCTTCTCCTGCATCAGCACCTGAACGCGGACCATGTCGGCTCCCGATGTTGTGTATAAATCATGCGCATACAGCTTCTTAATACACAACTCTGCCACCGACGAGAGAATTCCCGGTCCCGCTAGACATAGAGACGGAAATGGCCGACTCGATCTCGCCTTGAGAGACGCCACGGGACCTATTTGCAGCTGCCGATGCCGATTGCTACTGTTGCTTCGACCTGAAGTCATAAACAAGGGAGAAACTATGCAACGCGTCAGTTCATTAGTGATGATCGTGCTAACAGTGGCTCTGGTTCTGGGAGCCGCGTGGAGCTCTCCCGTGGCGGCAGAGGTTTCGTTCCGAGCCCAGGTGCATCTCGAAGATCTCGGCTGGCAGGGGTGGATCGAGCCAGGAGAAATTCTTGGTACCACCGGCCAGGGCCGCAGAATGGAGGCCATCCGGATCGAGCTCGTCAATGCGCCGGGGGGGATGGAGATCACCTACAGAACCCATCTCGGTGGCCAGGGATGGCAGCCTTGGGTCTTCGACGGTCAACCCTCGGGATCCACCGGCGTCGGCGCCGCCATCGAAGCCGTCGAGATCAAGCTCTCTGACAATGGCCAGGGCTACCACATTCGCTATCAAGGGCATGTGCAGGGGATTGGCTGGATGGGCTGGGTCGCGGATGGCGAGACCTCCGGCACGACGGGTAGACATCTGCGCTTGGAGGCCCTGCGCCTGGAGCTCGCCAAAGGGGACGAACCGACGGCACCCGGGGTCAAGGGTCTCAGCGTCCGCTATGAAACCCATTCTGCCGGGGCTGGCTGGACGGGATGGTTCGAAAACGGCGAGATCTCGGGCACGATGGGCCAGGCACTGCAGATCGAAGCCCTCAAGATCGAGATCGTCGACCCCAAGGGCAAGACCGGCGTTACCTACCAGGCCCGCCTACGGGGCGAAGGGTGGACCGACTGGGTCGAGAACGGAGTAACCCTCGGCACCACCGGTGAGCAAATAGCTTTGGACGCCGTCAGGATTCGACTCATCGATCCGCCCAAGGGTATGAGCGTGCGCTACCAAGCCCATGTGGAGGGTTCCGGCTGGATGGACTGGATGCCCGAAGGCGAGATCGCCGGCACCATCCGCGAAGGTCGCCGTCTGGAGGCCCTTCGGATCGAGCTGGTCAAGAACTAGCTGAGCGTCGAAAACCCTGCCGGTACACGAACAGAAAGGGCGGTGGCATCCGCCACCGCCCTCGACAAGTCGATCAGGCCGACTCGGTGCTTCCGGAGCTCCGGATCACGGAAGATGGATCAGCCATCCTCCGTCCTTGAACCACTTGGCCTCGAGCTCCTCCAGAATGCCCACGCCCTCCAGCGCGACCAGATAGTTCTGCACCATGTTGAGCATCAGGGAGTCGCCGGGGCTGATGGCAATGCCGATGGGCTCGATGGTCAAGGGCTCGGCCAGCGTGACCAGGCCCTGGTCACCAAAGCGCATCGCCGACAGCGCACAGATCGGAAAATCGGCAACCATGGCGGTGGCCTTGTCTTCCAAGATCATGTTGACACCTTCGTCGTAGTTCTTGGTTGTTACCAGAGTGGCTTTGGGCATCAGAGTCTCGACGAACTTCTGACTCGTGGAGTTGGCCAGGGCGACGATGGTCAGATCCGCTTGGTTGATATCACCCGTCTCTTCTGCCTGGGCAATGGTCTTGTCCTTGGTGAGAATCGACTTGCCCGAGATGATGTAGGGACCCACAAAAGCGGCCTTGAGATTGCGCGACGGGGTCATGGTCATACCCGACATCACGACATCCACCTCGCCCTTCTCGAGCGCCGGCAGCAGGTCGCCGAATGGCATTTCCACCAATTTGAGCTCGACGCCCATGGCGTTGGCCAGCAGTTTGGCCAGATCGACCTCGTAGCCGATCAGGCTGCCATCCTTCGACTTGACCGAGAACGGCGGCTGAGCACCCGACGTGCCGACACGCAGCTCGTTGTTCTCGACAATTCGGCTGAGCACCGGCGAATCCGCCATGATCGGTGCCACAGCACCTACCAGGATTGCTGCACACAACATCAGACCCATCAAAGTCCGTTTCATACGAAAACCTCCTCTATCCATCCACTTCTGTAGATTCAAATGGAATGTTGACTGGAATTCCAGCGCCTCAAATAGCCCTGGAGGGGGGGAGGATACCGCAGAATCCTACCTCTTGCCCATCCTCACCATCCCCAGCGATGCTGGAATACCTCTCCTGGAATGACTATGCTTCTCCGTCAAGAGAACCGATGAGCAAGACCTCCAAGAGAGTGTGATGACTACCAGAGACACGGTCAGATTTTGACAGTCGGCACCGTGATCGACTTCCGAGGGCCTTCGCAGTGACGATTCCGAACTGGCGAATCCTCCTTGTCGAGGCAGCAGCTCTACTGGTTGCGACTTTCGTCTTCTCCATTTTCTGCATCGCTCCGTTGAAGTCGATGCAGGGCAACCAGGCGCTGCAATCCGAGTTCGGCTTGGCACCGAATGAAGTGCCGCCGCCACCCTGGATCCTGCCTTTCGACGATTCCTACATCTTCATTCGCTACTCTCAACAGGCTCATCGAGGGCACGCTTTCCAATGGAATACAGGGGAAGCCTCTTCCGGCGCTTCTTCCTTTCTCTATCCCTGGATCCTTCTGCCAGGACAGTGGTTGTACGACGACATCCAGGGCTTCTATCCCTGGATCCTTCTGCCAGGACAGTGGTTGTACGACGACATCCAGGGCTGGTCGTGGTGGTCTCGCGCTGTCGGTTTTGCTGGGCTATGGATGTTGGGGGTGGTTGCGGTATTTCTGATGAGAACTCTCGGCTTGGCCGGACCGTGGCCGCTCGCCACGGGACTGGCGGTGCTGTGGTCCGGTCCTGTTGGCTTCGGTGCCATGACCGGAATGGAGAGCGCTCTCAACGCCGCCGCCTTGCTGCTTGCACTGACGCTGTGGAGCAAACTGTCGAGAAAGCGCCACGCGGTCACGGCCACTCTGTTCTTCCTTCTGGTCTCGTTCCTACCGCTTCTGCGACCAGAGAACCTTCTGCTGACCCTGATCGGAGCCACGGCGATCCTGGTCCTTCCCTGGGCTCCCCTGCCGAAATGGACGGCTCCGCTGCTCGTTCTTCCTGGTCTCGGGGTGGCCCTTCTCAATTTTGCCTCAACGGGTCTCGCTCAACCGACCGCGGTGGTGACCAAGTCATGGCTGGGCATCGCTTTCCCGGATCTGCTGACCCTCATCAAGTTGTATCTGCTCGGTATCTGGACTGAGATCGGGCCCGTGTATCTCGGCGCTCGCGGATTCCTTCTGTGGCCACCCGTGGGCCTGCTGGCTCTGGGTACCGCCATCGCGGCGCTGTGGGGGCTTCCTCGAGAGATCCTGACTCGCGATCGCTCGAGGGAGCGCGTCTCCTCTGCGCTACGGAATCTCCGTCCCCTGGCCCTGGTCTGGATCGTTCTCCTGGCCCTGGCCCCCATGTCCAGCATGCCGACGTGGCAGGGCATGCGACACCATCACTCCGGGCTCGTTTGCGCCTGGGTCTTGGCCTTTGCAGGAGCGGGAGTCCTGCTTGACCGACTCACGAGGGACCACGCATCTCCAGCTCGCGTGATCCAGCTGTTCTCGTTCGCGCCGGCCATCCTCCTGCTCGCGTTCATCCCGACGTGGGGAGGGCTCTACGCCCAGAAAGCCATCGAGATCCATCACCGTCACGGTCCAGCCGTCACCTGGCTCGAGGAGCACTCACAAGACTCGGTCCTGCTGCTCAACGATGCCGGAATCCTCTCCCTGGCTCACGACGGCCCGGCCATCGATGTGATGGGTCTGGGGACACCCGGAATGGCCAAGGCCTATCGACACGGAGCGGGCTCTATGGTCGAAGCGGTGGCCAGACGACGCCCGCTGCCCAGCATCGCGGCGGCCAACCTGGACGTGTTCCGGCTCGACGAGTTGCTCTCCAGGCCGCTCATCGAAGGCCTGGACCCGCGAGATCAGACCGTCGTCACGGAGATCGACCTCGCTCTTCTCGACAACACCGTGCTGGCTTCAGAGGGCATCGACTTCGCTCATCTCGAGAGCGAGGGCAGGGCGGATCTCCGCTGGCAACCTGCTCCCGACCCGTATCTTGCGAGCTTTGCCCTCGAGCTACCGGGAGCCGACGGGCGTCAGCAGTTGCAAGGTTGCAGGCCCATCGCCAAGAGAATAGAGATTGCGGTTCCACCCGAAATCACCTCGATACGAGTGGTCCTCGCACCCCTGGCCGGTCAGGACTCGATCGTCAGATTCGGGTTGACTGGAGCCGGTCTCGGGAACGAGGCTCGAGACGTGATGATCTCAGAAGGCAGGTGGAACCACTTCGAAGCCGAGGTGCCGATGGGTACCAACCGGGTCTGGCTCGAGGCATCCGCCCGTGCCGCAGCGCCTTGCCTGGAGTCGGTGGCTTTTCTGTAGCCCGTCGGCTGGCTGCCGCCCACTCCTGCTGCAGATCGCTCTATGTCATCTCGAGGGCGAAGAGAGCTTGTTCGTGCCACTGCTAGTATCGCGCACACTACTCGAGTGCCGCGGCAACTGACAGGAAGGGTGTACCCATGAACGACGGTCAAAAAGACAACTCGCAAGCCAATCGGCTGATTCACGAGAAAAGCCCCTACCTCCTCCAGCACGCCTACAACCCGGTCGACTGGTATCCGTGGGGGGACGAGGCTTTCGAGAAGGCCCGAGAAGAAGGCAAGCCGATCTTCTTGTCCATCGGCTACTCCACCTGCCATTGGTGTCACGTGATGGAGCGCGAGTCCTTCGAGAACGAAGAGATTGCGGCGCTCATGAACAAGCTGTACGTGAATATCAAGGTCGATCGCGAGGAGCGACCCGACGTCGACCGGGTCTACATGACCACCGTCCAGGCTCTCACGGGTCACGGTGGTTGGCCCATGTCCGTGTGGCTCACGCCCGATCTCAAGCCGTTCTATGGGGGCACGTATTTCCCACCCGTATCCCACCATGGTCGGCCCGGTTTTCAAGAGATTCTGCAAAGCATTAGCGAAACCTGGAACCAACGACGCCAGCAAGTCGAAGACTCCAGCGAGAAGATCTTCCAGGCCCTGGCTGAGCAGGGAAACGCCACTGGCGTCAGAGAGGAGGTTGCCGTTGAGAGTCAGAGCGCAGCCCTGATGGCCGCTTCGGACAGAGGCTACGCCCAGTTCGGCGGCAGCTACGATGTGGATCAGGGTGGTTTCAGCGGCGCGCCGAAATTTCCCCGTCCCTCGACCTTCAACTTCCTGCTGCGCTACTGGGCGCGGACCGACAAGGATCCGGCCCTGAGAATGACCCTCGACACGCTGCGCAAGATGTGGGCCGGCGGCATGTACGACCACCTGGGCGGCGGCTTCCACCGCTACTCCGTGGACGCTTTCTGGCGGGTGCCGCATTTCGAAAAGATGCTCTACGACCAGGCGCAGCTTGTCGTCTCGTACCTCGAGGCTTTCCAGATCACCGAGGATCGCTTCTTCGCCGACGTGGCCACCGATGTACTCGAATACGTACTGCGGGACATGACCGACCCGGCCGGCGGTTTCTATTCCGCCGAGGACGCGGACAGCGCGATCGATCCGGCGCACCCCCATGAGAAGGAAGAAGGCGCCTTCTACATGTGGACGCTGGAGGAGATCGCCGAGATCTTGGACGCAGAGACGGCTTCGGCAATCGTCGACGCCTTCGGAGTCTCCGAGATCGGCAACAGCATCAGTGATCCCACCGGCGAATTGGGGAATCGCAACGTCCTGTACCAGGCGCTGACCGCCGAGCAGACGGCCAAGCAGCTGGATCGGCCAGGACCCGAGATCGCCGTGGCTCTCGAACATGGCAAGAGGGTTCTTCTCGAGGCCCGCGCCAAACGCCCCCGACCCCATCTCGACGACAAGATCATCACGGCCTGGAATGGTCTGATGATCTCTGCCTTCGCCCGCGCCAGCCGGGTCCTCGAAGAGCCCAGGTTTCTCACCGCCGCAACACGGGCAGCGGAATTCATCGAGCGCGACTCGAACCCTGCTGCGGCGCTTTCGAGATGGGGAGGCCCGCCATCCGGCCCACCTCGAGGACTACGCGTACCTGGCCCAGGGCCTTCTCGACCTCTACGAGGCAGGTTTCGAGAGTCGTTGGCTGGAGCTGGCGATACGCTTGACCGAGAGTCAAAACGAGAAATTCTGGGACGGCGAGGGTGGTGGCTTCTATGACACCTCGGGCGACGACGACTCGATCATCTTCCGAACTCGCGAGGTGCACGATGGAGCCGAGCCCTCTGGCAACTCCGTTGCCGCCGGCAATCTGTTGCGCCTAGGCTGGATTCTCGATCGACCGGAATGGCGGGAGCTGGCCGAGCGCACGATCCGAGCCGTCAGCGGGCTTCTCGAGACGAGTCCCGTAGCGATGCCCCAAATGCTCGCCGCGGTGGATTTCGCTCTGGAACCTCCACAGCAGATCGTCGTAGTCGGCACCGTTGATTCGGCGGACACGCAGAAAATGGTCCAGGCCATCTACCGCCGGTTCCTGCCCAGAAAGATCGTACTTCTCGTGGTGGATGGCGACGCCCCGTTGCCCGGCAAGGCCAGCGACTTCTTCGGCTCGCTCGAGAGACTGGACAGCAAGGCCACTGCCTACGTTTGCGAGGACTTCGCTTGTCGACTGCCAACCAACGATCTGACCCAGCTGGAGCTATTCCTGGACGGCAAGGAATAGGCTGGTCGTCGTCCGCACTCGAAGAACTGATCAGGCGTCTGGGCGGTCGCCGCGACCAGAGATACGGTAGAGACTCGAAACTGTTCGAATCAGAAGACTCTGCCCGGCGAAGGCCGGCGTAGCGCTGACGCCCCTCTCCAGTTGATTGGTGGCGATCTGGCGATACCCTTCGCCGGCTTCAATTACCAGAACCGATCCGCCTCGATTACCAATGTAGACCTTGTCGTCACCGGCCAGCAAAGAGGAATGGTAACCGCCCTTGCCTCCCAATCGGTGTCGCCAGAGCGATCGTCCGGTCT